>DXMU01000044.1 GCA_019414025.1 Collinsella sp. | reverse complement strand
GTCATGCCGTCCTCTTTGAATGACAAGTTGTCGCTCTGGTGCCCGCGCAGCGTCGGCTGGTCCGCCGTTCGTTAGAACGGCGGAACGAAGGGCAGCGTCGAGCCGTTACGCCGTTCGGTAGAACGGCGTAACTAAGTTACATCAGCTCGCAGACAGCCGCCGCGAAGGCAACGGGGTCCTCGGGGAGAATGCCCTCGACCAGCAGAGCCTGGTCATAGAGCAGACCGGAGTACTGCTTGATCTTGTCGGCGTCGCCTGCCTTCTGGGCAGCGACAAGCTTGTCAAAGACCGGGTGCTTGGCGTTGAGCTCGAGCACGCGCTGGCTCTTGGGCATGCCGTCGGGCGCGCCCTCGGGTCCCTTCTGGAGCACCTTCTCCATCTCGAGCGAAAGCGGACCCTCGGTGGTAATGCAGGCGGGGGCATCGGTCAGGCGCGCGGAGACGGCAACTTTCTCGACCTTGTCACCGAGCGCCTCCTTCATAGCGCTAAAGAGGTCCTCGTTTTCCTTGGTGGCGTCCTCGGCCTCCTTCTTCTCGTCCTCGGTCGCCAGATCAAGATCGCCAGTCGCGACGTTCTTGAGCTCCAGGTGACGATCCTCGACCTCGGGCTCGGCACCGTCGGCAACGGCCTTCTCGGCAGCCTCGCGGGCGGCGTCGTCTTCGTAGATCTTGGGCATATCGGCGGCAACGTACTCACGCATAGCCTGGAACGTGAACTCATCCACATCCTGCGTCAGCAACAGCACGTCATAGCCGCGCTCGAGCACGCCCTTTACCACGGGCATCTTGGCCAAGCGCTCACGCGAGTCGCCGGCGGCGTAGTAGATGGCCTTCTGATCCTCGGGCATGCCCTTGGCATACTCGGCCAGGGTGATCATCTTCTGCTCCTTGGCAGACCAGAACAGCAGCAGGTCGGCGAGCTCGTCGGCCTTCATGCCGTAGCTCGAGTAGATGCCGTACTTCAGACCGCGACCAAAGTTCTCAAAGAATTTCTCGTATGCCTCGCGGTCGTTGTCGCGCATGTCCTCAAGATCGGCAGTGATCTTCTTCTCGACACGCTTGGCAATGGCCTTGAGCTGACGGTTCTGTTGCAGCGTCTCACGCGAGATGTTGAGCGTCACGTCGGCAGAGTCCACGACACCGCGCACAAAGTTGTAGTAGTCGGGCAGCAGGTCGTCGCACTTCTCCATAATCAGCACGTTGGAACTGTAGAGCGCCAGGCCCTTCTCGTAGTCCTTGCTGTACAGATCGAACGGGGCGCGACCCGGCACAAACAGCAGCGCATCGTACTCAAGCGTACCCTCGGCATGGAAGCTGATAGTGCGCGCGGGATCGTCAAAGTCGTGGAACGTGGACTTGTAGAACTCGTTGTAATCCTTCTGCTCAACGTCGGAGCTGCGCTTTTTCCAGATCGGCGTCATGGAGTTGATGGTCTCGAGCTCCTGGTAGTCCTCGTACTCGGGCTTGTAGTCGTCGCCGGCGTCCTCGGGCTTGGGTTTCTGGCGGCTCTTGCTCACCATCATCTGAATCGGGTAGCGCACATAGTTGCTGTACTGCTGAATCAGGCTCTTGAGGCCCCACTCGGTCAGGAAGCGATCGTAGGTCTCGGCCTCGCCGTCGGCGTCGAGCTTCTCGTTCTCGCGCAGCGTCAGGATGACATCGGTGCCGTGCTCGGCGCGCTCGCCGTCTTCGATGGTGTAACCCTCAAGACCATCAGACTCCCACACGTGAGCGGTGTCCTCGCCATAGGCGCGGCTGACAACCTTTACGTGGCTGGCAACCATAAAGGCAGAGTAGAAGCCCACGCCAAACTGGCCGATGATGTCGACATCGGAGCCCTGTTGCTCGGCGTTCTCGGTCTTAAACTCCTCGGAGCCGGAATGGGCGATGGTGCCCAGATTGCGCTCGAGCTCCTCGGCGGTCATGCCAATGCCGTTATCCGAGATGGTAATGGTGCGGGCGTCTTTATCAAAAGAGACGCGAATAGCCAGGTCGCCCTGGTCGAGCTTGACACTCGGGTCCTGCAGGCTCTTAAAGTTGAGCTTGTCGACGGCGTCGCTCGCGTTGGAGATAAGCTCGCGCAGGAAGATTTCCTTATTGGTGTAGATGGAGTTGATCATGAGGTCGAGCAGTTTTTTGCTCTCGGTCTTAAATTGACGCATGTGCAGTCCTTTCGCGCTACCCCCGTCCGCAAAAACGGCCCAGTTGCCCGAGCCGCATCGCAGACCTGCTATGTCCAGACTTAGATTTTATAACCCATTAGCGCGCATATATACATACGGAATCGAAAAACTGTATGTCCAAACGCTCTGATGCGCCAATTGCCAAGGAGTGTCCCCGACTGCCGGCAGGAAAGGAACGTCCCTATCTGCCATCTACGCGCTTGGCCATCCAAACATGGGGCTGGCCCTCGTCTTCGTAGTCCACCGGGGCAATCTGCGTGTAACCCGCCTTGGCATAGAGCGGCAGCACGTATTCCTGCGCGTGCAGCTTAATGAGCTTGGCGCCGGCATCACGCGCGCACGTATCACTGGCCTCGACAATCTTGCTCGCCAGACCACGACGACGCATAGCCGGCAGCACGGCGACGCGCCCCATAATGTAGGTCTCCCCCGCTGCGACGCCTTCGTCCAAGTCGCACGCCGGCGACACCGGAGCCTCTGCGTCAGCCGCGCGCTCAAGCTCTTCGGGAAACACGCGCGAGCAACCGGCAAGCTCGCCGTCTACATAGAGCGTCACATGAATGCAGTTCGGGTCCTCGTCGATAGCGTCGAACTCATTCTCGTAGCCCTGCTCGTCCATAAAAACGACGCGGCGCACCAACGCCGCATCATCAAAGCATCCCGTCTTAAGTTGGATATCCATGGCTGCCCTTTCATTCAACGCGAACGTTAGGGACAGATTTTAGCGAAAATGAGCTCCGCGCACGCTAAACTTCGCGCGAGCCTTCGCCAGGCAGTCGTAATGACCCACATTATGGGCATCGCTCGCGATGAAGCTGTACAGGTTCTGATCGAACAGGCGCTGGGCCGGCTTTTTCTCGCGACCAAAGCGACCACCGGCAATAAAGTCCGCCGAAGCCTGCAGCTTGCAGCCCATATCGACCAGGCGTTCCGCCACGCTTACATCCTTTTGAACCGCACGATAGCGCTCAGGATGAGCGATGATCACCTGGTAGCCACGGCACTGCAAATCGTAAATCGTGTTCTCGTATTCTCTAAACGCATACGCATCGGCATGCGTCGAAAGCTCGAGCAGAAACTCGTTGGTCCCATCGAAATGCAAGTGCTCCGCGGCATCGATACCAAGTTCAACGAGCTTTCGATGGTTGACCTCGAAGCCCATCTGGAGCGGAAAACCGTCAGCGTTATCGCGCAGCAGCTCAAAGGCATCCCACATCTTGTCGTAATCAAAATAGGGATCACGGCAGTGAGGAGTGCAAACGATTCTGGTTACACCGGCCCGCTTGGCAGCCTCGAGCATCGCCAAGCTCTCATCGAGATCGGCGGCGCCGTCGTCTACACCCGGCAAGATATGGCAATGAATGTCACGCATAGGTCGGCCCTAATCAACTAAACGTTTGCTCGGTTGGTGAAGATGCCCTTTTTGGAAGTGCCCTGACCGTCGGAGCCCTTCTTAACCTTCTTACCGTCCTTGGTGTAGTAAGAATAGTAGTACTCGCTGGTCTCGGTCTCACAGTAATTCATGACGGTACCGATGAGCTTGACCTTCTCGGACTTCTTAAGCTGACCGATGGCGTTGAGCGCCTCTTCGCGCTTGGTAAAGTTCTCGCGCACCACGAACAGCGCGCCGTCGGTCAGGCTGGCAATCTCGGCAGCATCGATGAAGGTGCCAACCGGGGGAGCATCGAAGATGACGTACTGGAACTTAGCAGACAGTGCCTTGACCAACTTGGAAAAGCGGTGAGAGACGATGATGTCGGCAGGATTGGGAATATGCGGCTCGGCATCGAGGAAGTAGAAGTTCTTCTGACCCGTCTCGACAATTGCCTGGTCAATGGAGATCTGCTCGGAAAGGACCGCATAGAGTCCACCGCGGGAGCGGACGCCAAGCATATCGGCAAGGGACCTGCGGCGCATATCGCACTCGACCAGGAGCACGGACTTGCCGCTCGTGGCGATTGCCTGAGCAAGGTTAATGGAAACCGTAGACTTGCCCTCGTTGGGAATCGAGGACGTGACGGTAATGGTGCGAATGGGGTCGTCCACGCTCGCAAAGCGGATGTTGGCCAGAAGGGTCTTGGCGGCATTCTGTACAACGAGCTTATCGGTGTTCTTTGCCTTAGCCATGCCTATTTACCACCTTTCATAGCCGGAATTCGGCCAACAACGGGAATGCCCAGGAGCTCTTCTGCCTCTTCGGCACCGCGGATGCGGGTATTGAGCATGTCTGCCAAAACGACATAGGCAACTGCGATAAAGATGCCCGCGAGGAACGCGACAGCAACGTACAGCATACGCTTGGGACCGCTGGGGGCTTCGGGGGTCTTAGCCTCGTCGATAACGTTGATGCTCTGGGCAGCGCCGACGTTCTGAGCGACCGTACTCACCGAGCTAGCTATGGCCTTTGCGACCTTAGCCGTCTCCTTGGCATCGGTGCCGGTAACCGAAAGCGTAATGACACGCGTGGTGGTCTCGGAGGAAACAGACACTTTGTAGTCATCCAGATCGGTGAGGCCCAGTTCATTGGCGGCGCCGCTCTTAACGCTATCGCTATCCAGCAGCGTGGCGATATCGTTGGAAAGCATCTGGCTCGCCGAGAGATCGTTGTAGCTCATCTGACCGCTATCGTCGGTCTTGGCGAGAATGTACATGCTCGTCGTCGCGGTATAGGTGTTGTCCATCGCAACGAAGGACACGATGCCCATGGCGATCGCGCAGACCACCGGAAGGGTGATGACCAGCTTGAGGTGCTTTTTGAGCAGCTGGAACAGTTCGAGAAGGGTCATGCAGCTTGCCTTTCATTTCCCCAGTTCGGATTGACAAAACTGTCCGTATGTTATCGCATCTTTTTACCGAGACCAAACTCTATACATAAGAAACAGGCTCTCCTGTAAAAATGACGGAAGCAATCGTAAAATTGCACAACAACGCCGCACCCGAAAGTCAAATGCGGCGTCTGCATCAATATCTATGTTGTGTCGCTATGCGAATGGCTCGTCCTGCTGTATGGGAAACGCCACCGTAATGGTGGTTCCCACGCCCAACTCGCTCGATAGATCGAGCGTGGCGTGATGATACAGGGCCGCATGCTTGACAATGGCAAGCCCCAGGCCGGTTCCGCCGCGTGCCTTGGATCTACTCTTATCCACGCGATAGAACCGCTCAAATACCTTGCCCTGTTCTTCAGGCGCGATACCGATTCCCGTGTCGGCGACCGCGAGGAACGGATGGCCTTCGTCGTTGGTGCCGCACTGCAGCGTAACCGTACCGCCGGGTCGATTGTAGCGGATGGCGTTGCTTGCCAGATTGTAGATGAGCTCGTCAATCAAGCGCGACACGCCTTCGATGACCACAGGCTTGGTCTCATGACTTATCGTCACATTCGCCTGACGGGCGACCTGTTCAAGACGCTGCTCAACCGTGTAGATGGCACGCGAGAGCTCAATAGGCTCCGTGGACCCAATGGGCACCGCCTCGCCCTCAGTTGCACGCTCGGCCTCGTCCAAGTTAGACAGCGTAAGGATATCGTTGACAAGCGCTGCCAAGCGGCCCGCCTCACGATAGATGCGACCGCCAAAGTTGCGCAGGTCATCCTCGCCCTCAACCATGCCGTTTGCGATGAGCTCGGCATAGCCCGAAATCGCCGTAAGCGGCGTCTTGAGCTCATGAGTGATATTCGCCGTGAACTCGCGGCGCATACGGTCGTTGTCCGCTAGCACCGCCATTTGGCGCTTGAGTTCCTGGCGCTGCGACTCGATACGCTCAAGCATGGGGACCATCTCGGCATAGGCGTGCTCATAGCTACGGCGCGGGTGGTCCAAATCCACCTCTTGTAACGGCGCGATGATGGCACGGGACTCACGGCGCGCCATAAAAAACGAGAGTACTGCACCCGCTGCTGCGATAAGCAGCATCGGCGCCAGCATCGACAGCAAAATCGCCGCAACGCCAGGCTGGGCCTGCGCCAAGCGAACGACCTGGCCGTTATCAAGGGTGACGGCGCGATACAGCATAATCTCGTCGAGTGTAGAGCTTGCGCGCTCCGCGGAACCCGAACCACTCTCAAAGGCCTCGATGACCTCGGGGCGATCGCCATGGTTGGGCAGTGTGGAAGGCGACGCCTCGTTGTCGTAGGCAACAGATCCGTCCTTATTGATCAGCGTGATACGAAGATCCTCGCGATCGAGGCTTCGCAAGAACGGAATGGGCTCCTGCTGCTCGTCGAGGGCGGCAGCAATGAGCTCAGTTTCCTGCGCCAGATTGGCACTCGTGGCATCCGCCAAAGTGTTTTGCACAAAGAACGCACCCAGCACCGTAAACGCCACGATAACCGCCATGGCGCAGACAAAGATCGTCACAAAAACGCGGTGCGACAGCGTATGTTTTCCCTGGGGGGCGAAGACCACGGGTTACTCCCCCGATGCGGTGGACGCGGTGTCGTCACCTTCGGCACCATCACCGGCAGAAGGCTCGGCCAGGCGATAACCCACGCCGCGCACGGTCTCGATGGCGCTGGCATGCTCGCCCAGTTTTTGGCGAAGCGTCTGCACGTGCACGTCAACGGTGCGCGAACCGCCGTCGAAGTCCCAGCCCCACACGCTCTGCAGCAACGACTCGCGGGTAAAGACCACGCCGGGCTTGCGCATGAGGTACTCGAGCAGGTCGAACTCGCGCAGGGTGAGCTTAAGCGGCTCGCCGGCAACGGTCACCTCGCGATGGCTGGGCGAGAGCACGATGTCCCCCACGCTGAGCACATCGCTCGCCTGCTTGACCATGCCGCCGCGACGCAGCAGTGCGCGGCAGCGGCTCGCAAGCTCCATGAGCGAAAACGGCTTAGTCAGGTAATCGTCGGCACCGCCATCGAGCGCCATCACCTTGTCGAGCTCGGTGTCCTTGGCGGTAAGCATCATGATGGGCACCGTCGCCGTCAGGCGATCGGCACGCAGGCGGCGCATAATCGCCAAGCCATCGGTGTCGGGCAGCATGATATCGAGCAGCACAGCATCGGGCACCCGTCGCGCCACGGCAGCTTTAAACTCGCCATCGCACGAAAAGCCCTCGGCCTCGATTCCCTGCTTGCGCAGCGCGTAGACCGTCAAATCCCTGATGTTGTCATCGTCCTCGACGTAATAGATCATGTTGAACCCCTTTGCGGCCGATATGACCGCATCTTAACCCTAAAAGCACCTGTAAAAGACAGCGTCAGCCAAAACGCCCCGTCAAATAATCCGCCGTGCGCGGATCGGACGGATTTTTGAAGAGTTGCGCGGTAGGCGCGTGCTCCACCAGCTCACCCAGCAAAAAGAACGCAACCGAATCGGAAATACGCGCGGCCTGCTGCATGTTGTGCGTCACGACCACCAGCGTGCAGGTTTCCTTGAGCTCGCAGGCAAGCTGCTCCACCACGAGCGTCGACACGGGGTCGAGCGCCGAGGTCGGCTCGTCCATCAGCAGAATGTCGGGCTGCACGGCAAGTGCGCGGGCGATGCACAGGCGCTGCTGCTGTCCACCCGAAAGACCCAGGCCCGGCTCCTTGAGCTTGTCCTTGACCTCATCCCATAGCGCAGCGCGACGAAGGGAGTCCTCGACCAGCTCATCGAGCACGGCGCGGTCGCGCACACCCATACCGCGAGGACCGTAGGCGACATTGTCGTAGATGCTCATGGGAAATGGGTTGGGGCGTTGGAACACCATGCCCACGCGCTGGCGCAAACGGCAGATGTCGCAATCGCCCAGGATATCTTGACCATCGAACGCAATCTTGCCCTCGATGCGGCAATCCTTGATGCCGTCGTTCATGCGGTTAAAGCAGCGCAGCAACGTGGACTTTCCGCAGCCCGAAGGCCCGATGAACGAGGTGATCTGCTTGTCGCGGATCTTGATATTCACGTCCTTGAGCGCATGGTGGTCGCCATAGAACAGGTCGATGCCCTCGACATCGATGCGCGTCGGCGAGGCGGCAAGATCCTCTGCCGTGGGGCGAGTCGCATCCCCAACCTCGCGCTCATGCGCGGCCTCGGCCTGCGCTTCCATGAGTTCTTCAAGCTCCGTGGGCTCCGCAGCCGCAGCAGCCGTCATACCGCACACCTCCATATCGATATCAATTCAGCAGTATCAATAGTAGGAATCGCGGCTCATACGCACGTGAGCACATTGTCAAGTGTTTGTAAGGGCACGCTAGCTATGCGGCGGGCAGCTCGATGGTGAATATCGTGTGTTCGGGCGTCGATTCACTTGCAACGGTACCGCCGTGTGCCGCGATGATCTCCTTGGCAATAGCAAGGCCCAAACCGGCACCACCGCGATTGGTCGCACGCGCCGCATCCAGGCGATAGAACTTCTCAAAGATCACCTTGAGCTTAGCCGCAGGGATAGGATCGCCCTGATTGATAAAGCGCACGCGCACGCCGCCATCGTCTTGGCGCCTGGCCTCAATCGTGATAGTCGAGCCCTCATAGCTATAGGCGACGGCGTTTTTCATGATGTTGTTAAACACGCGGGCCATCTTATCGCCATCCACGAGCACCGTCAGGTCCTCGCGAATATCAACCTGGGCTTCCTTATGCTGCTCGTTGAGGATGGGATAGAACTCGTCAGCCACCTGAGCCAGCAGCAACCCCAGATCAACATAGCCGCGCGTGAGCACGATATCGTGGAAGTCAAAGCGCGTGATATCGAAGAACTCTTCGATGAGCGCATCGAGCCGGTGCGCCTTGTCGAGCGCCACGCCCGTAAAGTGCGCACGTTGCTCAACCGGCAGCTCAGGAGCCTCTTGAAGCAGCGAAAGATAGCCCACCACACTGGCAAGCGGGGTGCGTAGGTCATGTGCCAAGTACGTGACCAGATCGTCCTTGCGATGAGACTCGTCACGCAAGGCCTGTTGCACCTTGCGCTCGCGATCGCGCACACGGTTGAGTGCGCCCTCGACCTCCAGGAAGTCGCCGTCGATGTTGTCCCAGGTGTCGGGGTGATCGATCAGGCGATCTTGAATACGAGCGGCCAGCACACAATCGGCATGCTGCTCGCCCTGCTCATAGCCCTGGTAGTACAGGGCGCGGCCGCAAAAGAACAGCACGCACACGGCAAGCGCCAGCACAAAGCCAAGCATGTTGAATACAAAGCCGGCATCGAACAGCACCGGCCCTTCGATGCCGCCGAGTGCCATGGCGCCAATCGCCAACGTCATGGCCCACGCGGCACCGCCAATCACCACGCAGCGGCGTACGATTTCAAATCGATCGATCAGCAAAAAGCCGACAAGCAGCACCGCCAAGATTCCAGCGATGTTATCGATGCCAATCAGCAGCAGGCTCAGCAAAAAGAGCAGCACCGTTGCAAGTGCGCGGTTGTCGACGACCGACCTCACGTATTCAAAGAGTCGATCGGGCACCTCGAATGCCTGCCTATCGTCTTTTGTCATGTCCACTTCCCCACCATCAAAGGCGCTATTCGATTATGTAGCCGACGCCCCAGACGTTTTTGATAAAGCGCGGCTTTTGAGCGTCGTCGCCAATCTTTTCGCGCAGGTGGCGAATGTGCACCATCACCGTATTGTTGGAGCCGGGCATAAAATCCTCGTTCCACACCGCGCGGAACAGATCCTCCACGGCTACCACGCTGCCGCGATGCTCAACCAGATACAGCAAGATGGAATACTCGATGGGCGTGAGGCGCACCGGTGCACCGTCCACCGTTACGGAACGAGCATCGCGGTTGATCTCCAGGCCGTCGAGCTGGATGGTCGGCGACTCGGCCGCCTGCGAGCGGCTACCGTAGCTGGTGTAGCGGCGAAGCTGAGCGTGCACACGCGCGATGAGCTCCAGCGGACGGAACGGCTTAACCACGTAATCGTCCGCGCCAAGCGAAAGGCCCTCGATCTTGTCTTGCTGGGCATCGCGCGCCGTCAGCATGATCACGGGATAGGTATGGCTGGAACGGATCGTACGCAGTAGCTCAAAGCCATCGATATCGGGCAGCATGACATCCAACAGTGCCAGATCGAACTCCTGCTCCAGGATTGCCTTGGCAGCATCGGCCCCGCTATAGGCAATCTGGACATCAAAGCCCTCTTTTGTAAGGTAGATACCAACCAAGTCGGCGATGGCCTTCTCGTCATCAACTACCAAAATGCGCTCGTTCATGCGTGCTCCTCTCGCACTCCATTATGCCCGAGGCGACGCACGCCACACACAACAAGCGTGGGTGATTAAGTCGGCCTTAAGCACCCTTGTGCCCGTTCGGGCGCGGATGTGGGCCACGCACGCACGCGATGATCGCCGACGCCGGCAAACGATATACTCTAGTTCCAGAAGAGACCATCCCGTCGAAAGCGAAATCCGTGAAGTCCCTCACCTCTTTTGCAAAGCGCTCAGCCCAGCTTGCCGCCGGCTTTGTCTGCGCTATCGCCCTTGCCGCTGGCGCGCCCACCGTCGCCGGCGCCCAAGTGCTCACGACCGACAATGTTTGCGGCAAAACCGCCGATGCGCGCGGCATCACGGCCGAAAACCTGCCCGATATCGATGCGACCAATGCCCTCGTCATGGGCAAAGACGGCACCGTCTACTATGCCCGCGGCGCCGATGAGCAGGTCAAGATTGCCTCGATCACCAAGGTCATGACCGCAATCCTAACCGTCGAGAATTGCAAGATGGACGAGAAGGTCACGGTGAGCAACGCCGCAGCCACCGTGGGCAATTCAACAGCCGGCCTACTCGAAGGCGACGAGCTCACCGTGGAGCAGGCACTGCGCGGCCTGATGATTCCCTCGGGCAACGACGCCGCCATCGTGCTCGCCGAATATGTGGGCAAGAAGATCGACCCTAAGACCAAAGACGCCGAGGCAACATTTGTGAAAGCCATGAACGAGCGCGCTAAGAAGCTCGGTTGCACCGGCACGCTTTTTGAAAACCCGCATGGTCTGGACTTTGATGAGTGGGCTGGCGATATGCACTCAACCGCACACGACGTAGCGCTGATGATGCAAGAGGCCATGAAAAACGACACGATCCGCGAGGTCGTAGCGAGCGAGGATTCCTGGATCGAGGTCACGGGCGCCGACGGCACCGACCATTCGCATTCCATGGACACGCATAACTATTTGCTAGGCCAAGATGGCAACATCGGTGGCAAGACCGGCACCACCGATGATGCAGGCTATTGCTTTACGGGTGCCTACAACCGCGATGGCGACGAGATCTACACCGTCGTTTTGAACTCCACCACCACCGACCAGCGCTTTACCGATACCGCAACCCTTGCCAATTGGTACTACGGTCACAAGGTGACGGTCGCAATCGCCAACACGCAGGAAAAGACCGCCAACGGCAACCCGCTTATGGCGCGCATTGGCCAAACCGACTGGACGGATAAGACGATCGACGCCACGCTCGCCGATCCTACGGCGCAAGCGACCGTGTTTTCCCTTGCCGGCGAGGTGACCGAAAAGGTTAGCTACGACGATCTTTCGGGCACGGTGCATGTGGGCGACAAGGTGGGCAGCGTTACGCTCAAGCAGGATGGCACCAAGATCGCCGTCATGGACCTGGTTGCCGACGAGGAAGGCGCAGGGCCGAATCCCATTGAATGGCTGCTCGTGAAGCTCGATCGCTTGGGCCGTCGCATCGACAACCGCCCACTCACGGCAGAAAGCGAGACCGTCGCCAAGGCGCCCGAGGTGTAGGGCGCAAGAATAATAAGTCCACTGAAAGGAGGCGTCCGAAAGGATGCCTCCTTTTTTGAGGGTTCGAATCCCCAGCCGCCATTCTTGATAATAAAAAGGGCCCCAAATGGGACCCTTCTTCAAGTTCATACTGGCGGAGAGCTGGGGATGTCCGGGCATGCTGCGCATGCCCTCCGGCTTCAAAGCCTGGCGGCTTTTCGCCCACGGGCTACAAACGCTTTCGCGTTTGCTTAACGCCCGTGCCCTCTCGGGTTCGAATCCCCAGCCTCCTTTCTCCGCACAAAAAAGGGCCCCAAATGGGACCCTTCTTTCAAGTCATACTGGCGGAGAGCTGGGGATTCGAACCCCAGATGCCCTTTTGGGGCATACTCGCTTAGCAGGCGAGCACCTTCGGCCTCTCGGTCAGCTCTCCGTAACAGCCGTTCTATAGTAACCAAACAGCCAAGGATGGGCAAGGGGGAATTTTGGAGCGATTCCGATTTGCCAGTAGACGTCTCAGTCAATCATCTCAATCCGTAACAGTTACAGGCCGAATCTTCGTCCAGATGTTACAGATTTAGACAAACAGTCAGCGCCATCCGCAAATGTCTCAATCTGAAACACCTGCATGCCGTAATCCCCTCTAGATGTTACAGATTGAGACAAAGATGCGGGGGCAACCACAGCGGCGGCGTCGATGCCTCCAGTCTTTATTAGTCCGCTCGAATGGTCTCCAACAGATAATCGCGCATGTACGGAATTGCAAACGAAACACAGCCGTAGCCGGCAGGCTCAATCAGTCCCGTATCGATCAGACGTTTGCGATACGACCCGACTTTATTCGCCGGCAATCCCATCTTTTTGGCAATATCACCGTTCGTAATCTCGCCGCCTTCGCATTGCGCCATCGCCGCGAGATATTGAAACTGCCGCTCCGACACCCTGCGCAGCGCGGGGGCAATCACCATGGCATTGAAACTATCAAGAGCCGCCTGGACACCCTTGCGAGCCGCCTCTTCACTCACGCTCTCCGACCCGCTGCGCGCAGCAACCTGCCAAGCGTAATATCCGACCAACTGGACCATAAAGGGATAGCCTGCCGAAGCCTTTGTTAAAAGCTCAGCAACGCCTTCGTCGAGTTCCTTGCCCGCACGCCTCATCGTATCCTCAAACGATCCGCCGACTTCAAAATCTGAAAGCCGCGTGAGCTCGATATGCTTCGCCCTCTGAAGGAACGTCAACGTATCATCCACCACCACGCCATCCACCGAGGTTGGCAAACCAGCGAATGCAAAGGCGACATTCGCCCCTTGGCGAATCAAGAGCTGCATTTCATTACCCAG
The DNA here is from genome assembly GCA_019414025.1 of Collinsella sp. Taxonomy (GTDB): domain Bacteria; phylum Actinomycetota; class Coriobacteriia; order Coriobacteriales; family Coriobacteriaceae; genus Collinsella. The sequence continues at coordinate 70,317 of DXMU01000044.1, read as the reverse complement.
CTCGCGCATTTCCTCAGTTGAGGCGTCCTGAATCTCATCGAGTGTGATGAGCAAACCACCTCGCTTCGCGGCATCGTACATCGCCTCACCCAGATGAGAGGCCGACTTCGACAGCTCTACGGAGCCAAGGCTGACTCCTAAAATCGATGGGGAAATCGACATTGATGCAAGACGAACATTTCGCTGCAGAGCCTCGAGAATTCTGTCGCAAAAACCGGCATTTGAGGCGACGTCGACAACCTCGAATCCTTTTTTGCGCGCAAGATCGCCCAATGCGTTGAGGAGCACCGTTTTACCCGTGCCTCGGACACCCGAGATGCGCATGAGTCGATCGGGGGCACCAGGGCCATTCTCAAGAGCTTCGGCAAAGTCATCCAAAACAGCGTCGCGTCCGATAAGCTCAGGTGGATTCATGCCCGCTGTTGGCTTAAAGGGATTAATAGCTTTTGACATTCGACCTCCTCTGCCAGTTTTAACAACTTTAACAAAGTTTAGCAACTTTAGCAGAGTTTAACAGTTTTAGCAGGCTCGGCGGCTTTATGCCTTACCGATTCTGTCGGGTCCTCCCGCCCGCACCGATACAAATAGCGCGGTGCGGCCCCTCTATACCGCCCCTACCCCAGCGAGCGGTTGAGGGAGCCGAGCTCGTCGTTGCCCATGGTGCGCCACATTTGGAAGATGCAACCGCGTGCCAGGAAAAAGAAGCCGTTGTCGACCAGTTGAACAGCGGCATCTGCAAGCTGATTCGTCACGGCGGACACTGGCGGCAGCTCGAGTCCAGCCTTGCGGATGGTCTCGACCGCTTCCTCGAACGTCGGAGGCTCGCTGACGCCCATCTCGTTCATAAGGCCCTGCATTTCTTCCAGCGCGCTGCTGCCCGATTCCTCACCGCGCGGCACCAGACGGTAACAAGCCAGCGCCAGGTCGAGCTGATCGCAGTTCCAATAGGCAAACGCCAAGCGATAGAACAGATAGCCGATTGCAGAACGATCGCTGGCAATACGTAGGCCGTGGCGTGCCACCTCGATAATCTCGTCAAAGCGCTCCAGACGCGCAAGCACGTTGATGAGCGCAAAGTGCGATTGCATGGACGAGCGCGCCAGATCGTAAAGATGGCGCACCTCGGGCAGCGCTCGTTCAAAGTCCTCTTGCTCGGCGTAAAAGCTACAGATCTCGTGCTGGGCAAAGTACAGCGCATCGGGCGCACGGAGGATTCGCACAGAGCGATCTTCTTCCAACACCGGTAGCACCATGCGCACCAGCTGGTTATCGCAAAACTGCGTTTGAACCGGACCTGTCGCCAAAAGCTCGGCAACGGCGCACTTAGCCTCCAACTCCTCAACAAGACGGGAAAAGCCTTCAAAAGCACCTGTACGGTCGACTTTTGCCTGCTCGCGCAATTCAACAACACGGGCCACGTATGGGTCGTCGTCCTCTTCCATGACCTCCAACTCGTCAGCCGTATCGGCAAGCAGCAAATCGCGCAGCGCCGGCGGAAGCGTGCGATGGTCATCACGCGGACGAGCATGAACCTCCGCAGGCTCAATCGTCTCCGGAGCGGTTGACTCATACGCCTCAAGCACACGCTTGCACGGCATATCGTCCATGTCCATGCTCTCAAGATTCTTGGCAACAGGCACGCAATCGGCCAGATAGGCCGCGCGCCCAAAGAAATACGTTACGACAACGTGCTCGCCCTGCTCACTGTCGGGAGCAGCAATCTGCACATAGCAGCGCGTGATGCAGGTGCCCGCGGCAAAACACGCTGCCGCAAGCGTGAGTGCCACGCGCGCATCGTGTTCCGCAGCCCAGACCGCGCGCGTGTCCTCGTCCAGCTCGCGCCAGGCGTCATCTTGAGCGTCGTATTCACGTTGCGGCATGGCATCCACGACAGACTGCCCAAACCGAACGAGCATAATCCCCTCGGCAACGTTTGCCCGATAGGTATAGTCGAGCCGTGTGACCACGTTAAGTGCCTCGACGATACGCGCGAAGCGGGTACGCACATCCCACTCACCGCCCGGCTGGCAAGCCACCGTACCCGGTTTGCCCCACGGGTTATCGCTCGAGGCCGTATCGAGCAGTCGGGGAACATCGTTGGTCGTCTTGGCGATATGCCACGCATCAAAGAGCGCGCAGCCCTCAAGGCTCGGCGAGGATGCCGCAGGGGCCAATCCGGCCCCGATGCGCTCAAGGATGCCGGAGAGGCGGTTGAGACGGCACTCGATGGCGAGCAGCATGTCAATCTCGTCCTGATCCAGCAGGCTACGATCAAAATTGAGATAGAAAAGCTTTGAGCGATCAATGCGAGCCAGGCTCATTTCGGACTTGGCGGCAATGGTGCGCAGACGGGGCAAGTCGACCTCGCTCATAAGGGCGGCGGCATAACGCTCGATACCGCTCGGATTCTCGGCATGGTCGACACGGTAGAGCAGCGTCTCGATAGCGTCAGGTAGCGGTGCCGTGTTAAAGCCCAAAAACACCTCGACCGGCTCGGGCAACTTTACGAGCTTTATTTTGTCGACAACGTTTTGCATGTCCGCATCGAGACCGTCGACGCCCGCCGTGTTCGCAATAGCGCTTTCGGAGTTGGCAAATATCACGTAGCGCAAGAACATCGAGGCCATGAACTCGCCGTAAGGAAGGGCGCGGGTCGAATTCCATGTCTCGTGGTCGGACTGCTCGCGCATGGGGCCTTCGGGAGAGCCGGCAGTTTGCGCACACGTACGCATTGCACCGTTGGCTTCCCTTACCATAATCTCACCAATACTGGAATCCGACTCGTCAAGGACCAGCTCCATGTCGGGATCGTTGGGCAGCGGAGCCTCGCTAACGGGGCGGTCCACCTTATAGACCTCACCCGAAACGCTCACGTAGCCCAAAAGCGACACATGGCTTTTGCCGACGAATTCGACGGCATAGCATGATTCATGCGGGTCCTCGCCAAAGAGTTTCCAGACCACGCCATATGAGCGTCCCGCAGGCTGCTCGGGCATCACCGGAAAGCGCTTCTTGGGATCGAGAAACCTGAGCTTGTATGTCGGACGCTCTGCCACGAAGTATCACCCTGATCGGTCGTTGAGAGAAGGAGTGATCGCGGATGGGCCGCGACACCTACTCGGAATCTTACACGAGTCGACAGGAAATAGTCCGCTTTACGCCCGCGCCTCGACCGAGGTTCGAATCCATGCAGTGCTTACGTAAAAGAAAAGCCCCCGTTGCCGGGAGCTTTAATCTCAAATGGTGCGGCGTATAGGATTCGAACCTATGACGTTCTGATTCGTAGTCAGACCCTCTATCCAGCTGAGGTAACGCCGCGACTTGTTGATTATTATGCACATGGACTGAATAAAGGTCAAGCGTTTTTCAAAAAAAGTTATTGAATTTGATTTTTACTCATTTAGACCACTTGATGCGATCTTCGACGCATCGCGATATAAGAAAAGCTCCCGTTGCCGGGAGCTTTAAAATCAATTGGTGCGGCGTATAGGATTCGAACCTATGACGTTCTGATTCGTAGTCAGACCCTCTATCCAGCTGAGGTAACGCCGCAACGCACGGATTATTATGCACGTGACCCCTCGATGGGTCAAGCGACAATTTGGAAAAATTTTACGAAGTGATGATTAAGACGCACGCGCCTCGACCGAGGTTCGAATCCATGCGGTGTTGCCATAAAAGAAAAGCCCCCGTTGCCGGAGGCTTTAAGTTCGATTGGTGCGGCGTATAGGATTCCGCGCATCCGCTGCGCGGATCCGCACCGGCTCCGCCCGCCTTCCGGCGTGCTCGCCCGCGGGCTAAAAACGCTCCGCGTTTTCTTTACGCCCGCGCCTCGACCGAGGTTCGAATCCATGCAGTGCCGACGTAAAAGAAAAGCCCCCGTTGCCGGAGGCTTTCGATTTCAATTGGTGCGGCGTATAGGATTCGAACCTATGACGTTCTGATTCGTAGTCAGACCCTCTATCCAGCTGAGGTAACGCCGCAGCGCAAGACATATAAAACCACTTTAGCTTATTGGAGTCAAGCACAATTTCAAACTTTTTTGTGGAACGCAGTCTTGTCATGCTGCTCCGCATATACCGCCATTCCCCGTACGATCGATTGGCTTTTCGATCACGTCAAACTTAGCATCAAGTTCCCTCAGGAGCGATCTCACCCGCTGGGCACAATCATAATCGGCAAACGAGATGCTCAACATGCGAGCAACCTGATTAGATGTCTGGACCCCATAGAAATGCTCTAGGGCCACAAGCCCCTCGTGCGCCACAAACGCCTCAACCACATGAGGCGACTCCTCGTAGCACCATTGCGTCAACGGCCCCTCGCTCGTCTGTCGAACCACCAGGCCACCCATGCCAGACGGCTCACACGTCACAAGCAGGTACTCCCCGCCCTCGTCGCTCTCAAACAAAACCACCCGATCATCAAACAGCTCCATCGCGTCCCCTTTCTCTCGCTCTTATTTAGCAAAAGCATAGCAGGTAGATGGCTGTATACAGAACAGTTGTTCGTGTGTTTTCTATTGAGCTGTCCGCACAGCATGGTATGGCCGCACACAAAAAGGGCACCCCAAAAAGGAGTGCCCTAGCAAATCGCTTATGCAGCCAATCTACGCGACCGGCTCGATCTTCTCGAGGCCGCCCATGTAGGGACGCAGAACCTCGGGGATCGTGATGGTGCCGTCAGCGTTCTGGTAGTTCTCCAGAATGGCTGCCATGGTACGGCCAGCCGGCAGACCGGAACCGTTGAGGGTGTGCAGATAGCGCGAACCCTTGAAGTTCTCGGGGTCGCGATACTTGATGTTGGCGCGACGGGCCTGGAAGTCACCGCAGTTGGAGCAGGAGCTGATCTCCTTGTAGGCGTTGTAGCTCGGCAGCCAGACCTCGACGTCATAGGTCTGACGGGCGGAGAAGCCCAGGTCGCCGGTGCACAGGCTAATCACGCGATACGGAAGACCCAGCTGCTGCAGCAGGAACTCGGCCTCGGCGGTCATGCTCTCGAGCTCCTCGTCGGACTCCTCCGGCTTGGCAAACTTGACCATCTCGACCTTGTCGAACTCGTGCTGGCGAATGATGCCGCGGGTATCGCGACCAGCGGAGCCGGCCTCCTCGCGGAAGCAGGGGGTGAAGGCGGTGTAGCGGCGCGGCAGGGTATCGGCGTCGAGGACCTCACCGGCGTGCAGGTTGGTGAGCACGACCTCGGCGGTGGGGATCAGGAAGTTGTCGCCCGAGACGTGATAGGCGTCGTCCTCGAACTTGGGCAGCTGACCCGTACCGAACATGGTCTGACGCTTGACGACGATGGGCGGCCACCACTCCTTAAAGCCACGACTCGTGTGCGTGTCCAGGAAGAAGTTGATAAGGGCGCGCTCCAGGCGGGCGCCGGCGCCACCGAGAACGGTGAAGCGGCTGCCGGAGAGCTTGTTGCCACGCTCGAAGTCGAGGATGTCCAGATCGGTGCCCAGATCCCAGTGCGGCTTAAAGTCGAAGTCGAACTCGCGCGGGGTGCCCCAACGACGGCGCTCGATGTTCTCGTCCTCGTCCTTGCCGTACGGCGTGGCCTCGCAAGGAATGTTGGGCAGGTGAGCCATGAAGTCGTACTGCTCCTGCTCGAGGGCGGTGCGGCGCTCGGCCAGACCGTCAATCTTCTCGTTGACGGCGCGCACGGCCTCTTTGGCGGCCTCGGCCTCGTCCTTCTTGCCCTCCTTCATCAGGGCGCCGATCTTCTTGGACTCGGCATTGCGCGTGGCTTGAAGTTCCTCAACCTCAGTGATGACGGCACGACGCTCGTCGTCGAGCTCAAAGAACTTCTCGCGATCCCAAGACGTCTGGCGGTTAGCCATGGCGACATCGATGGCATCGGGGTTCTCGCGAACAAACTTGATATCAAGCATTAGATCCTCCGGCGATATACATTCCATTTAGGTTGCAACCTTGTACATGTATGGGCAAGTATATACTTATGAGCGTTTACGACCCAACTCAACTACGCAAGAAGGCACCCAATGGACGCAGTTTTTTCCTTTTTGTTTGGCACCCGCACCGGTTTTGCCATCCTTTTCGCCGGCGGCATCCTGCTGTTTGCGATTATTGCCTTTGTAATGGAGAAGCGTACCCATAAGATGTACGTCGACCGCGGACCCAAGTCCGAGGACGAAGAAGACAGCTTCTGGGACTAACCTGCCAAAAAGGGACAGGTTTATTTTGGTCGGTTTTATCTGGGCAAACGCAAGTGCCCCGCAACTGGAATTGAGCCAGTTGCGGGGCACTTTTCGCTAAAAGGACAAAACCGCAGGAAAAACCTGCCAAAATAAACCTGTCCCTAAATGGCAGGTTTTACTGGAGGGTTGCGTCGATTGCCTTGACCAGGGCGCTGCGCATGCCGGCGTCCTCGAGTGCAACGACGCCCTTGATGGTGGCACCGCCGGGCGAGCATACGGCATCCTTCATCGCCGCAGGATGCTGGCCAGTTGCAAGCTGCAGCTTTGCCGTACCCAGCACCATCTGGCTCACAATGCGATAAGCATCCGCACGCGGGATACCGTGCTTGACCGCCGCATCGCCCAGGGCCTCGATTGCCATGGCGACAAACGCCGGAGCGCAACCACCCACCGTGCCGCCCACAAACAGCAGGCTTGTGTCGAGCTCGACGACAGCGCCAAGCTTACCGAGCAGGTCGAGCACCACAGCACGCTGCTCGTCGTTAAGCGTCGAAGCCTTCTCGCAGGCGATGACGCCCTCGCCCACCGAAACCGGCGTGTTGGGCACCGTCGAGATATGCGCGACGCCCGGCAGGACCTGCTCCCACTTGGCACTGTCCCAGGTCCAGGCAACCGACAGAACGACCTTTTTGGCAAGAGCATCCTTGAGCGGGGCGAATACCTTCTCGATCATGTACGGTTTGACCGCAGCGACCACGATATCGGATGCGGCGACAACCTCGGCGGCATCGTGGCAGGCGACCATGCCGCGCGCCTCGCAGCGCTCAACCAGTGCGTCGTAGCGACCCGCGCAGGCGCACATGTCGCTCGCAGCTACACCGGCAGCGATCCAGCCATCGGCCATAGCGCTCGCCATATTGCCAAAACCGACAAATCCAATCTTCATATCGCATAGTCCTTTCAGACACATTCCTCAAAACGAAAGGTATTGTCCCACGCCATTGTTTCGTATTGCCGACCTATTTGTGATACGGCTCGCCACGACTGATCTTGCAGGCACGGTAAATCTGCTCCAGCAGCACCACACGCGCCAGGTTATGCGGCAAGGTAATGCGTCCAAAGCTGAGCATCTCGTCGGCTCGTGCGCGCACGTCGTCACTCACGCCGTCCGAACCGCCGATTACAAAGGCAATGTCGCTGCTGCCTCGCAGCATAAGATCGTCGAGCCTCGCCGAAAACTCCTCGCTCGAGCGCTCCTTGCCCTCGATAGCCAGCAGGATCACATGCGCTCGAGATGGCAAGGCGGCAAGAATCGCCGCCCCCTCCTTGTCGCGCGCGGCATCCACGCCGCCCGCCTTAGCCGGGTCGATATCGGCCACCTCGCGGATATCCACCTTGGCATAGGCACCTAGGCGCTTGGTGTACTCAGCGCACGCGTCCTTCCAAAAGCGCTCCTTGAGCTTACCGACGCAAACGACGGTGTATTTCACGCGCGTCTACTCCTTCGAATCGTTTTGAACTTTGCCGGCGGCCAGCATCTGCTCGAACATCGAGGCCGACTGCGAAAAGTCGCTCGGCAGCACGACCGTCGAGGTTTTACCCGTGCGAGCGAACTCCGTCATCATCTCGGACCACTGCGTAAACATGAACAGTTGGTTGGCCTCGTCATTGCCGACACCCGTCTCCTGGATGATCTCGAGCGAATCTTTGATACCCAGCGCGATGGCCTTGCGCTGGTTGGCGATGCCCTCGCCCGCCTTTTCCATAGCCTCGGCCTCGGCGGTTGCCTCGGTGACGCGCTTGATGCGGTCGGCCTCGGCGAGCTCCTGTGCCGCAGCGCGCTTGCGCTGGGCGGCGTTGATGTCGTTCATGGAGTTCTCGACCTCGGTCGGCAGTGCGATTTTAGTGATGAGCGTCGACACGAGGGTGAAGCCGTAGGCGGCCATCTGCTCGGAAACGGTAGCGTTGACATCCTTGGCGATGTCATCCTTCTTGGCAAAGACCTCATCGAGTGTGTAGACGGGGATGGAGGAGCGCAGGGCGTCGGTGATGAAGTCGCGCATCTGGTCGACGGGCTCCTGCAGCATATAGTAGCTCTTGTAGATGCCCGAATCTGCCGGGCCGGCGCCCATGTCATAGCTCACGTGGTACTGAGCGGAGACCTCAAGGCCAATGGTCACGTTGTCCTGGGTCTTAACGTCGATGCCAAAACCATTTTTCATGGTGCGCAGACTCACCGTGGCGGCCTTGCGGTCAATCACGGGCACCTTCACGTGGAAGCCCGCGTTGACGATACGATTGAACTTACCCAAGCGCTCGATGATCACAGCGTGCTGCTGCTCAACGACGTAGCAGGCGTTGGGGAGCAGCAACAACAGGATGATGATGGGAATCAAAAGGCTGGTAAGGGCGGCGATGATACCGGAAAACAGCATGGTCTCTCCTCTGATAGGCACACGTTGGCATTAGGATACCCGTCCAAGGAGATCGTGCATAACAAAAAAGCTCCCATTGCTGGGAGCTCTTTCAATCCATGGTGCGGGCGAAAGGACGTCCGCGTATCCGCTTCGCGGATCCGCACCGGCTTCGCCCGCCTGCCGGCGGACTCGCCAGCTCGCTAAAAACGCTCCGCGTTTTCTTGACGCTCGCTCCTTCGCAGGTTCAAGTCCCTGCGATGGGCACATAACAAAAAAGCTCCCATTGCTGGGAGCTCTTTCATTTAATGGTGCGGGCGAAAGGACTTGAACCTTCATGGGGTTGCCCCCATACGGACCTGAACCGTACGCGTCTGCCAATTCCGCCACGCCCGCGTGCAGGAATTAGAATAACGGAGCGCCATCGCGAACGCAAGAACTATTTTTGAAAAAGTTTGCAGGCATTTTCCCAAGCGGCTTGCGCGATTGTTTCGGCGTCCTCACCAGTACGATCGACACGGTCGTTAACCAGCGCGTTTGCCGTAATGGAGATCATTGCGGGCTCGCATTCAAGACCGCGGATGGGCTCCGGAGCCATATACGGGCAATCCGTCTCGAACAAAATTCGATCGAGTGGGGTTGCCACAAATGCCTCGCGCACGTCGTCGTTGCGCTTAAAGGTGGCCGCACCACCATAGGCGATATAGCAGCCCAGCTCCACAAAGCGCTCCATCGTGGCGCGGTCCTCGCCAAAACAGTGCAGCACACAACCGGCCTGGGGCACGCCCACCTCACGAAGCACGTTGTAGGCGTCCACGTGCGAGGTACGCTCCTGGTCCATGTCCTCGTGACGCAGATGCAGTTCCACCGGCACGTTACGACACACGGCAAGCTCGAGCTGGCGCGCCATGCAATCAATCTGCACGCTGTGGGGCGCCGGCGTGATGTCGTCGTCGTAATCCATGTGGTAGTCCAGACCTATTTCGCCAATACCGGCACACAAAGGGTCATCAAGCGCAGCAACAACCTGCGCGTGAATGTCGTCGGTATAGTCCGGCGCGCCATACGGATGCACGCCGGCAAGATACTTGATCTGCGGGATATCCTGCATCGGCAGAATTTCGCGCACGAGCCAGTCGCTATAGTCCGTCACGCTGCGCTTGTCGGCGATGGGGTCGAAGACCGTCACCAACAGGTCGATGCCTGCCGCCTTGGCACGCACGAGTGTCTCGGGCACATCCTTGCCCCAGAACGAAAGCAGATGCGCATGTGTGTCGGCAAGCGGTGCCAAGGGCACGGGACAAGCAACCGTCTTCTTTTTCTTGGTAAAAGTCACGCGTTCGGCATTAAGCGTCATGGGAAAGCTCCCGAGCCAGGCACACAAAGTCGGCGACGCCGAGCGTCTCGGCGCGCGTGGTGGGTGCGATACCGCAAGCCTCAAAGGCGGCATCGAGCACGTCCTTGGCAAAGCCGTTGGCGCTCATGGAATTGCGGATGGTCTTGCGACGCTGAGCAAATGCAGCGTCAATCACGCGGGCCACAAATTCGCGATCGAGTCCTTCGGGCACCACACCGTCAACACGGTCGATACGCACGACGGCCGAGTCCACGTGTGGCGCCGGCATAAAGCAACGCGGCGGCACCTCAAAGCGTCCCGTCACCCGCGCATACAGGCCGAGCTTTGCCGTATAGCCGCCATAGGTCTTGTTGCCCGGCGTTGCGGCAATGCGATCGGCAACCTCCTTTTGCACCATGACGACGGCGCGCTTGAGCGCGGGCATCGTCTGGAAGAACTGAAGGATGATCGTCGCCGCCACGTTATAGGGCAGATTCGCGACAAACACCGTGGGTTCACCACCGGCGGCCTGCTCAATCTGTTCCAGGCCCACCTTGAGCGCATCGCCCATGATAAAGCGGAAGTTGGCATAGTCGGCGGCATGGGCGTCAAGCACCGGCTCAAGCTCGGGATCGGCCTCAATCGACGTAACGCACGCCGCCTCCTGCAGCAGCGCAAGTGTCAACGTGCCGCAACCCGGACCCACCTCGAGTACGCGCTCATCGCCCGCAAGCTCAGCGAGCTCACAGATACGTTCGATCACATGATTGTCGATTAGAAAGTTCTGGCCCAGGCGATGCTTGGTCGCAAGGCCAAACTCCTCCAGCAGCTCCCTGGTGGCCGTGGGGTTTGCCAAAGGCGAAGTTGTCATGGTTGCCTCCTTAGCATGATGGCGGCGTCTTGAAACAAAAGGGCATGGACCGTGGCGGCCATGCCCTTACAGCTAAACAGCAAATTGCCGATATGGCGCTCGCGCGGTCTCTACGCCAGACGCGGGAACAGCGGATCGCCCTTCTCGACGGGCTGACCGCCAGCAAGCAGGCCCCAAGTGCAAATGCCCTTGAGGTCGTCGCTCGCGGCCTCGTCCTCGCAAGACAGGCGACGCAGAGCCTCGGCAGAAGTCTGGGGCATGAGCGGCATCAGCAGGTGGGCGGCGATGCGGATGGCCTCGAGCAGGTTGTAGATCACAAATGCCAGCTCGTCAGCCTTGGCCTCGTCCTTGGCAAGCGCCCAGGGCTCGGAGTCCTCGATGTAGTGATTAGCGGCATGGATGAGTTCCATGACCTCGTCCTTGGCTCCGCCGTAATCGAGCACGTCCATCTTGGCCATGTAGCGCTCGACCAGGCCGTCGGCGATCTTTGCCAGCGGGTTGTCGAACGCATCGAACGATGTAGGCTTGGCGGGCGCGCAACCGTCAAAGTACTTGCCGCTCATGTTGAGCGAGCGCGAGATAAGATTGCCCCAGCTGTTGGCCAGGTCGGCGTTGTAAACCTGCTCCATGCGTTCGAAGCTGATGGCGCCGTCGGTGCCGGGGACGACGTCGGTCATGAAGTAGTAGCGATAGCCCTCGACACCCAGCATGTCGATAACATCCTGCGGAGCGATGGCGTTACCGCGGCTCTTGGACATCTTCTCGGCCTTGCCGGTCTCGGCATTGCGCACGGTCAGGAAGCCGTGGGCAAAGACGTGCTCGGGCAGGGCCTCGCCGATGGCCATGAGCATGGCGGGCCAAATGACGCAGTGGAAGCGAATGATGTCCTTACCCACAATATGGAACTGCGCGGGCCAGCGATAGGCCAGCTCGGCACGGGCCTCGTCGGTGTCGACACCGTAGCCGACGGCAGTCATATAGTTGAGCAGCGCATCGAACCACACGTAGGTCACGTGACCCTCGTCAAACGGGACCTGAATGCCCCAGTCAAAGCTCGTACGGCTCACGGAAAGGTCGTTGAGGCCGCCCTCGACAAAGCTGCGCACCTCGTTCATACGGAACGCAGGCTCAACAAAGTCGGGGTGCTCGTCATAGAGCTTGAGCAGCTTGTCCTGGAAGGCGGAGAGCTTAAAGAAGTAGGACTCCTCCTGCACGCGCTCGAGCGGACGGTGGCAATCGGGGCACAGGTGCTGGCCGACGCTACCGTACTCTTCGTCACCCTTCTGGACCTGCGTATCGGTAAAGTAGGTCTCGTCGGGCACGCAGTACCAGCCGTCATAGCTGCCCTTATACAGGTAGCCGGACTCCTTCATGCGCTCCCACAGATACTGCACGGCGTGATGCTGGCGCGGCTCGGTGGTGCGAATGAAGTCGTCGTTGGAGATCTCGAGCTTGCTCCAAAGCTCCTTGAAGTGCGGAGCCTGGCTGTCGGTCCACTCCTGCGGCGTCATGTTGTGCTTGGCAGCGGCCTCGGCGACCTTCTCGCCGTGCTCGTCCATGCCAGTCAGGAACTTGACGTTATAGCCGGCGGAGCGGCGATAGCGAGCCTGAACGTCGGCGATGATGGTGGAATAAGCCGTGCCCAGGTGCGGATCGGCGTTGACGTAGTAGATGGGCGTCGTGATAAAGAACGAAGGCTTGCTTTGATCCATGGGGTTTGTCCTCCAGAAAAACGTTGCATACAGGGGATGATTCTAGCGCAAGGGCTGGATATCCTCCATCTATTGCATATCGAGCACCATGGCATAGACATCGCGCTTGCGGCGCGAATACTTCTGAGACAGGCGCTTGGCCACCGCAGACGCGGGCTCCCCCTCCTCGAGCGCGGCGCGGATATCCTCGCGCAGGGCCTCGTCGGGATCCGCTGCCGTGGCGCCGACCGGCACGATACCGGCCTCCTCATCCTCGCTCGGTGGCGCGATGACCAGCGCAATCTCGCCCTTTACCTCGCCGCGAGCACGCAGCTCCTCGGCAAGCTGGTCAGCGGGCCCGCGCAAGACCTCCTCGTGCAGCTTGGTGAGTTCGCGGCAGACGGCAACCTCACGCTGGGGAAAGACCTCCGCCACGGCCTCGAGCGTCGCCACGATGCGATGTGGAGACTCGTAGAAGATGAGTGCGCCGGGCACCACGGCAAGGCGCTGCAAACGGCGCACACGGTCGCCGTGCTTTCGGCCCAAAAAGCCCTCGAAGAAAAAATGCTCGCAGGGAATGCCGGACGAAACAAGCGCCGTGACGCAAGCAGAGGGCCCGGGAATAACTTCGACGGGCACATCGGCCTCACGCGCCGCCTCGACCAGCGCCTGGCCGGGATCGGACACGCTCGGCATGCCGGCGTCCGAGGCAAAAGCGAGGGTCTCCCCCGCCAGCAGACGGTCGACCAGGCCGGCGGCGCGGCTGGCGATCACATTCTCGTCGCAACGGACAAGCGGCTTGGAAATGCCCAGGTGCATCAGTAGCTTTGACGTCACACGCGTGTCTTCGCAGCAGATGGCATCAGCAGCGGCAAAGGCCTCACCAACGCGCGGGGACAGGTCGCCCAGGTTGCCGATGGGCGTGCCGACCACATAGAGTTTGCCCGTATGGGCGCTGTTTTGCGTCATATCAACCTATTCAATCATGCCGCGCTCGAGCGTACCGAGCGCCGCGCGGGCGTCCCATGCTGCAATGCGCTTCTCGGTCTTCCACGTTTGGAAGAACCAACCGGCAGCCGGCGCAAACGAAGCCAGCTGGTTGGCGATAAACACGCGCTCGTAGGCATTGCGGCCCTCGGGCGTAACCGACGAGTTGGCAAAGATCGCCGCGCCCGACCATTCGCCCACCAGCACGGGGAACCCAGTCGAAATCGCTTCTTTAAGCTCGCGCTTGTTACGCGAAATCGCCGTCGTCAGCCCGCGAGGGCTCGTGATGTCGAGCGCATACTCGTCGCGGTAATGGTACAGGTGAAGGTCCATGTAGACGTTCTTGTACTTGGCGCCGCGCATAAAATGCTTCCACTCGCTGGGATGCCCCGACGACGAGAAGACGACGATCTTATCCTCGGGCATATACGAACGGACGAGCTCGTAGGCATCGCGATAGAAATTGCGCAGGTAGTGAGCAGGAATGCCATCCGTCATGGTGAAGAGGCTCTTGCGAACGCTCATCTGCGGCGTGTCCAGCAGCTCAATGCCCAGCAGGCTCTCGGCCTCGCCATAGCGATCGGCCAAGCGCTCGAGCACGTCGAGTGCGACATGACGGCCGTTGGTGGACGAATGCCACTCGGCAACAGCCTCCGGCGTGGTGGGCGAATCGTTGGAATCGCCCTGGCCACCGGGCACGGTTGCCAGATCGAGCAGCACGCGGATGTCGTACTTGGCAGCCCACTCAATTGCGCGGTCGATGTAATCGACAACCGATATGTAGGAGGCATCGGACTCCTGTGAGCCAAAGGCATACCAGGGCACCGGCAGACGCACGGCATTGAGACCGATCTGCGCCATGCGGCGAAAATCGTCCTCGCTCACAAACGTCTCGTAATGGCGGCGCATGCGCTCGTTATAGGCGGCGGTACCCATGGCCTCCTGTAGCTCAGCCGCGTTGGATGCACCGGTCGCCGCGTACAGCGACGGGGTCACCCAAGGCTCGGGAATAAACCAGCCAGAGAGATTAACGCCGAGTATCCTCTCCATCACTGCCCCCTTCGGATCATGCAGGTCGAACCCGCATCGTATTGCGTAGGATAAGTATCGTTTTGAGTATACCCGCGTGTGCGGACAGGCGACCGAACGGTCTGCAAAGTGACGCGAAAGTGGGAGGAATGTCTGGGCGGGCCCGAGATGGCGCGCCGAGATGTACATATGCGCCGGAAGTAGGCGGCCGGAAAGCGCATCCCGTTTTTCGCAAAAGACTGGGATGCATTTTCCGTTCGAGGCCTCAACCGGAAAATGCATCCCGTTCTGAGCGCGGGATCTGGGACGCAGTTTCCGCCAAAGGCCGAAAAAGGAAAGCACGTCCCATTCTGACGCCGGATTCCGAGTCGTGCTTTCCCAAGCGGCCTCAAAGCGGAAAACGCATCCCACTCTGAAGCCAAATTCCGGGACGCAATTTCCGCAGAGTCCTCGATAAAAGAAAAGGACCCCTTTGCAGAGGTCCTAGTCAATTCAAGGTGGCGGGGAAGGGAATCGAACCCCTGACACGAGGATTTTCAGTCCTCTGCTCTACCAACTGAGCTACCCAGCCATTTGAGGTGTGCCTTGTTTCAAGGCTTGATTAGTATAACCAAGGACGCGTTCCGGTCAACCGAGAATTTTAAAAAAGTTTTTGAGCACAGCCTCGGTTCTATAAATCGGCACGTCAGAGGCATCAGCCGGCAGCAAGAAGTTTTTCACTTAGAGCCGCACGGGCAAACTCACTTGGCGTCATCCCCTCGGCAGCCGCCCGTCGACGAATGGCCTCCTTCATTCCCAGAGGAATCTTGACCGACAGCGTTGCCGTCCCCTCACCTGAGAGCGGGGGCCGTCCACGCACGATCCCACCAACGGTGTGTTCGCCACCCGGAAACTCTCCGCGCTCGTACGACTCGCACCACGCGTCAATCATTTCATCCGTTACAACCTGACCATTAGCGGCCGTATACGTCTTGCCCATCATCGACCCCTCTGCCGAGCTCGCTCGATCTCTTGCCAGAATTTCTTCTGAACCGGAGACAGGGCATGAATAATGAGCCATCCACGAATTAGTTCGACCGCAACAAGTTCCACACTTCGACCATCTGGAAGCCATCCAATGGCAAGCCATCTCGGCGGCTCGTCCTCCGACTCGCGGCGAATGCACTCAGTAACCGCGAACCAGGCACCAAGCACCTGCTTTTCCGTCAAGTGTTTTTTGGCGTTCGGATGGATCTCAACATCCATGCATCTTCTCCTCCATCTTACTAAATTTCGTATGACGAAAGTCCGCCGTCGCCAATCTCTTACGCCGGCACTTGTTGGAGGGCGGGAGGTGTAGCGAGGATTGAAGGGCGTTCCAATACCGCCCAGGCGCCGGGGCAGGAGCACATGCGCCAAGGGCGGACGTTTTCGTAGCGCGCGAGGATATTGCCGTCGCGATCGATGAAGGCGATGTCGATGGGATAGGCCATAAAACACGTATGGACCGAAGAGCAGCGTGGAAACGCCATGACGAGCGGCAGGCCGTTGGCGGCAACCGGCCGCCGTCCCAGCATGCCGCGCAGACGCACGGTAAACGACTCCGCCACCACAAACTCGGCCGGCGTCCAGCCCAACCTGTTGAGCGCCCGTGCGTAGGCGATATAGGACGAGACCGCGGTCACATGACCACCCCCGGACGCCATGGATCGACCATCACCGCGCGCTCGTGCGACAACGTTGTCGGCACCCCCAGCGGAACGCCAGCGATGCTGAGAGAAGTCGGCCACGGCTCATAGTGCATGGTGCAGGTGTAGGTCCTAAACGTACCGGATAGGGAGAGCAGGCCACCATCCAATGCCTTCGCGCCTTGCTCGCTCGACACTTCGATCTGCAAGTCATAGCCTTCCATGGCATTCAGAATTTGAGTCTGAACCGTCGCCGAGGCATCGGCAGAGCTTTCGTCGCCCTCCCCCTCCGACGCCACGGCGTGCGTCAACACGATGTCGGGCACCACGCGGTCGAAGCGCGCGACAGCGCTGGCAAAGACCATGACGTTGTACACGATGAGCGCCAGCACCAGCAAAACGGGCGTAACCACTGCCATCTCAACCGTCGCTTGGGCACGCTCCTCGCGCAGACGCATGCGGATACTCATTACGACCCACCGCCCAGAGCGCCAACCAGCGTCGCGACATCGACGGTAAGTGGGATGGAGCCGCCGCCGGGCAGAGGAATCTCCGCAAGCGTGAACACCGTACCGCTAATGGTGCGTTCGACTTGATATTCCAACGCCTCGCAAAGTGCCTTGGGATCGGTCACGCCCAACGGAATACTTCGCAGCTTGTCTTGCGCTTGAGAGAGACCAGCAACGTCAGACCCCGGACTCTTAATGACGTTGGCGGAATCGGTCAGCACCGGCTTTCGCAGGCGCAAGTCGCACGGTTCCAGACCCAACGCCGCCACGGACGCCGAAACGGTATCGCCGAGCCACGATGCGATGGAGCCCAACGCGCCGCTGCCCCCTCCTAGGCCCTTAATCATCTCGTCCATAAGTTCGTCGGCCGAACCTTGGATATCACCGTATCCTACGAGCAGCCGTCCCCAAACATCCATGACGCCATCGAGGACGCCGGCAACGCCGCCCGAGCGTTCCTTCAATGTCGAGAAAAATCGCGAAAGCACGTTGTTTTGTGCCGTCGCCTCATCGGGCGCCAGCACCGCGGCAGAGATAGCACCGCGATCGCCAAGCCTGACTGCCGTGTTAAACGAAGAGTTGAGCTCATCGGGGCTCGAGATGGCACCCGAAGCCGCAAAGGCAACCACGCCGTTGCGACCGGGCGGAGCGATACGCGGACGCTTGCCCGAAAGCGCTTTAATGGCCTGGTCAAACGCATTGCCCGCACGGTCGGCCTCATCCTCGGCCTGACGCTCAAGTTCGAGTTCTTTGTTGCGGCAGTCGACGTAGTCTTCCAGAGCCTCTTTGAACTTGTCAAAGTGGTACTCGAAGCCGTTTTCGATAGAAGTCGAAGGCGCTGCAACGGCACCGAGCGACGAAACGCCAAAATGGCATCTGTTGCATCTGTCCTGCCCGTCATAATCAGCAACCGAGGCTAACCCGCCTGGCGACCCCTTCTTATAGTTGGGGCAACTCGTTCCGTAATGCAGATACGTCTTGTCATCGATGACACTGGTTGGCCACGCCGCATCGGTATAGAGTTCCGTCGCTCGCACCTCGTCAGCGTTGCGCGGCAACAGCGGGATATGGAAAGTGACTGCATCTCCGTCCTCGGTTACATATGCACGATTGACCTCTGTACTCGCATAGGTGTAAAACGCCTTGCGCGCCGCCGACTCCGCCTTCGTCTCGACGCTTGAGCCCTGA
Organism: Collinsella sp.; assembly: GCA_019414025.1. Lineage (GTDB taxonomy): Bacteria > Actinomycetota > Coriobacteriia > Coriobacteriales > Coriobacteriaceae > Collinsella. Next base: position 52,465 of record DXMU01000044.1, on the reverse strand, counting down.
GGTGCCTCGTTTGCAAGGCGCAAGCGGTAATAGGCCTTCGCGCGATCGAGCGCCACTTGCGGCTCCCATGTGACACTCGAGGCATAGTGCGGATTCTCAATATCCGAAAGCTTCGCCAAGCTCTTCGCGCGTTCCCACATGCACGAACAGCTTCCGACTGCGCCTCTGTCCGATCCACCGCAGTCGGCAAGCCAGGCGCGTTCCTTGGCCTTTGACGTTTTCTCGGACGCTTTCTTCAGTTCCTTGGCAGCATAGTCAAGATCTTTTGAGGTGCTCTCGATGGCATCGGTCGAGATCTCGGACCTCTCGAGCGCAGCGAAGTCCGACTCGGATGTCCTGGGCACGGCAAGCGCCGTACCGGTATAGGTCACACTATCGGTATCCTGCGCCGACACCGCCTGCGTGGCACGCGCGGCGATCAGATACGGCAGAGCCGTCTCGATTTTCTGTAAGCCTTCCGATGCGCTTTTGGCAAACTTGTTGCGCGTTTTAATGATCTCAATCCCGGTGTCGACCATATTGCCGGCAACTGGTTCGGCACCCGGGATGAGGATGGCGACCAGGCCCGTCCCGATCGTGGCAAACCCCGCCAGGCCCAAACTCAAGATGCTCGCATCCACCACCGTGGCAGCCGTGTGATAGGACGACACCACATTGGCGCCTGCCAGCGCGCCGCTATCGGCAGCCACCTGGGTGTCCCCCGCGCGCGACATGCTCCATATCGCCGCCGTCGACGAAAACAGCAGTGTGAGCACCACCAAGATGACCACCGCAGAGGAAAGCGTGGTGTAGGCACCGTCTTCGATAAACAGGTCGATACCGGCTCGACCCATAAAGCCGCCTCGCTTGCGATGGCAGCTCGGACGGCGCGTCAAAACGCGTCTAGACCAGAAACGCCTAATCCCATGCAGCAATCCACGAATCATAATCTCCCTCCAGCCATTCGGGACGCGATTGATACGAGACATCGACTTTGAGCTCAACGTAGCCGCCCTCGGCGGTACCACCCATAGCCTGTGCAAACGCACCGATCACAGGCAACGGCTTGACCTCGCCGGAAACGGACACGGACGAGACGCCACCCGCACCGGCCCGGCCAAGCTCGATATCCCACGACAACGGCCCGCCGGCATGAAAGATCGAAACGTTGGGCACTGCGGTAAGCCGGCGGCGGGTGAACTCCTTAAGATCATCGTCCTCCGCCGTCGTCGTGGTCATGAGCCGCGCGGTCTCGGCGGCGGCAGACTCCATGACCGCGCGCGTATAGAGCAGGCACACCGGTTGCAGTGCGAGAAGGATGAGCGTCAGAAACGTCGGCAGCAAAAAAGCGGACTCGACCGTAGACTGCGCCCGGTCCTCACGCGCGATATCAATACAACGCGATGTCCTTAGCGCCCGCAGCGGCGTCGATAACCGGCATCGAGGCAACGCCATGGGATGCCGCCCGCTCAACCAGCGCCGCCAAGCGCCCATCGGTGCCAGCACGCCAAAGCCCCGCGATCGCCAGCACGATCGATAACAGCGCCACCGTGACGATGGCGTATTCGACCGTTGCCTGGGCAGACTCCTCGCGCAGGACGTCATGCATTTCACGACCCCTCCTTTGAGTTCGATGCCTGCGGGCTCAGGCGGATCACGCGCAGGCGGCACGAGGCATCGCCGGCATCCGCAGCAACCGTCACCATATCGACCCAGCCACGTCCATCGCGCACGATGGCGCCCCATACGTTGCCCTTAATATCGAGATAGCCGCTCAGGGCGAGCTGGGCCGTTGGCACCTCGCGGTAGGCGCGTAACATATCCGCCGCTGCCTCGGTCATCGGTCGGTCCTCGGACCATGCAAGCCGGACCGCAATCGCGTTGCCCTCAGGCGAATCCGTCGCAGTGGCAGACCGCTTGTCGAGCGTCCGCAGAAAGGTTTGCGCCGTGACAGCGACATCCGAATCGTCCGCATCTCGCGTCTCATCTTTTTGAGACGCCACCGCCGAATCTGAGCCCGAATCGGAGGCGGCCCCAGGACGCTGCTGCCGCGCGGCGTTAAGCCCCCAAAGCACCGCCGCTATCGCCACGACCAGGCAAGCAAACACCAGCAGTACCCCGATGGGGCGCTCGCCCTCTACAGGCTGTTGATGCCCTCGCTGATAGCGTTCCATAGATCTTGGACCTTGCCCTTAAATGCGACGATGGCGATAATCGCGATCACCACGAGCACGCCGACCAAGATGGCATACTCGGTGGTACCCTGTGCGCTCTCCTCCTGCAATAGCTCCTTGGCGCACTGACGAACATGTGCCGCCCGGCAAAACGCCCAGCCCTGGACCTTGCCAGCAGCGTCAGTCATCGTGTTCATGTATTCCTCCCTACATCATCCCGCCTGCTCCCAGCAGCGGGCCCAATATGGACAGAAGCAACGCCGGCAAGATGAGCGTGCCGGTGGGAATCAGCAGCTTGACGGGCGCACGCTCGATCTCGCGCTCGACCGCGGCGCGATGAGCCGCACGGATCTCGCGACTTTGAGCGGCCAGCGTCTCGGCAAGTGGGGCACCCAGGGCGAGCGCCTGCCCCACCGTGATGGCAAAGGTCTCGAGCGCTCGCACGTCCAAGTCGCGCGCGGCGGCCAACAACTCGTCCTCACGCGTGCCCACGCCCACCTGCCACGCCATGCAGGCTCGCTCAAGGCGAAGAGCCAGCACTGACCGGCGGTTGGCGCAGAAAATCTCAAGCGCCGCATCAAACGAAAGACCGGCCGAAAGACCCAAGCGAACAACATCGATCATCTCGGACACTTCGCCGAGCGACACTCGCGCCGGGCCACCCGCTCCAACCGCGCCCTTCGCTCGCGCGATCAGAGCATCGACCACCGAGCGACCTGCGGCAGCGACCAGCACCGCCTCGCGCTTGCAGGCCCCTGTGATCTTGCGTGCATCCGCCCGATCCAAACCCGTCGCGACAAATACGCTCAGGGCGCACAGGCAAGCCGCAACTGCAACCGGGGCGCTCATAGCTCCACCCGCATAATGCGCCGGATAACCACCAGGGCAACGGCGTTGAGGGCAAGACCCAGCACCACAGCGCCCGCGCCGGCAGGCGTCGCAAGACCGCGACGAAAATCTGCCGAAAGCAGCGCCAACACCGCGCACATGCCCGCCGGCATCGCCGCGACCATGTGTGCCGACATACGCGCCTGTGACGTCTTAACATCCAGGCGGCGTTTGAGCTCAATGCGCCCCCCTACCATGCTCGACGCCTCGGACAGTAAGTCGGCAAGCGGAGCTCCGGTGCGCTGAGACACCTTAAGCGCCAAGGTCACAAGCGAAAGACCGGGGGCGTCGATGCGCACGAGCAAGTCATCGAGCGCGTCGGTCGCCGAGATGCCGCAATCGATCGCCGCCGCCACCCGCAAAAACTCGGTATGCACTGGCTCTTGCGCATGAGCGCCCACAAAGCGCATGCCCTGGGCCAGCGAATGTCCCGAGGCAAGCGACATGGAAAGTGCGGTAAACGCCTCGGGCATTGCCTCTTCTGCATCGCGTTGCTCGCGCCGGCTCTCAAAGCCATCCCGAGCGGCGCCAACGGCAAACGGAACAACAAGTCCCAAGGCAAATCCGAGGGGTGATAACGACACCATCGTTAGTAAAACGCAGCAGACACCGCTCGATAGCAGCAGAAACGCCAAACGCCCCGAAGCATCTTCGATCACGAGGCCAAGGCGATGCGCCGGAGCCAGCGATGCCCACGAACGGGCGATCTTTTTCAGCAGATCGTTTTCCACCAGCTCACGCGGCAGCTTCTCTGCCACCGTCTCGAGCGCCTGACGTGCCAGCTCCGCCGGCGGTACCTGCGGCACACGAGGTTCCGCCCCGCACGCCGTCGCGACAGAAAGCCCTGCCAAGCCCCCTACGACGAGGGGCACAGTGATCTCCATTCGTCCACCTCCTCTTGTGTGAGCGTCCCCGACCGCAGGCCTTCTGCGATAAACGGCGGCTCGCGGTCAAGCGTCCAGGTGCGCTCGGCGGCATCGAACGTCACATAGCGCTCGAGCTCTACGCCGCCCGATGCGGCGCGTCGCACCCCCGAATACGAGGAGACGAAGCGTCTGCCATCGGCGTGGCGCTCGGACATCACGATACCGTCGAGTGCCATGGCAATCTGCTCCTCGATAAGCTCACTCGGCAGATCGATCCCATAACGTGCAAGCAACGTCAAACGCACCACGGTCTCCTGTTCTGAACCCGCATGAAGTGTGGTGAGCGATCCGTCGTGGCCCGTGTTCATGGCCTGCAACATGTCGCAGCACTCGGCACCGCGCACCTCGCCCACCACGATGCGGTCGGGGCGCATGCGCAGGGCATTAGTTACCAGGTCGCGGATCGTCACCGCGCCCTCACCCTCAATTGAAGCCTCGCGCGCCTCTAGGCGCACCACGTGCGGATGATGCGCAAACTTGAGCTCGGCAGAGTCCTCGATCGTCACGATGCGCTCGCCGGTGGAAATCTCGCATGACAACGCGTTGAGCAGGGTGGTCTTACCAGATCCCGTGCCTCCCGCAACCGCCAGGTCCTGTCGCAGCGACACCGCGCACGACAGCAGCTGCGCATACCAAAGCGGCAACGATCCCAACCCCACGAGCTCGTCCAGCGAGCAGATGCGGTCCGAAAACTTTCGGATGGTGAGAATCGGTCCGTCAATCGCCACAGGCGGAATCACCGCGTTGACGCGATAACCCGTTTTGAGGCGGGCGTTGACGATGGGGCTGCGCTCGTCGATACGGCGGCCAAGTGGCGAGATGATGCGGTCGATAAGCACACGGATCTGTTCATCATCCTCAAACGCATGCTCGATGGGGTACAAGACGCCGCCGCGTTCAAAGAAAGCCGAGCGGCAGCCGTTGATCATGATCTCGGTAACGGTGTCGTCCTCGATGAGCGGCTGCAACGGCCCCAAGCCCACCACGTCATCCAAAATCTCGTCGATGATAGTCTCGCGCTCGGGCGTCGCGAGATCGGTCGGCTCCTCAACATTGAGCGCCGCCTCCACCGCAGGACGCAATTCCGAGCGGGCAAGTGTCGGGTCGATATAGGCGCTGATACGCGCCACTTCGTCGTAGCCCATACGGTCCATCACGGCGCGCTTGGTGCGTCGTTTCACCGCGCGGCGACGCCCCGCATCCACAGGCGCTACCGCCGCTGCAGCGCCGGCAGCCTTAATCCTCGTTTGCAGGCTCATCGCTGATCACCCTCGTGCGACCAGGGAAGGCGAATACGCGGGCGTTCGGTGCGCATTGCACGGTCGGCGACCATATCGCTCCAAGGGCCGACGGCGCACCCCAGTTCCACGAGCATCTCGCGCGTGGCCTCGCGCACGCTGGTCGCAAAAGCGCTGGTCTGCCCCACTGCCTCGTCAGCACGCCCAAACGCCATGAGCGCGGCGAGATCCTGCCCGCCATCGGCGATACGAATCTTGGAGCTCAACGCACAGGCAATCTCAAAGCGCATAGCGACGTCCTCGTCTGCCCCGCGCGCACCGAACCGGTTGAACACGGCGCTCATACGCGTGCGCGGCACACCTACTCGACTTGCCAGTTCAATGACGCGCGACGCCGATGTCGCGGACGACACCGCAGCATCGCCAACGACCAGGCAACGGTCGCTCGCCGCCACCGCAGCCGCCACGGCGTCGCCCCAAAAGACCGAGGTATCGATAAAGACCACGTCGGATTCGCGACGCAGGACATCAAGCAGTAGCTCCACCGGACGTGCCATGAGCTCGGCTTGCTCGGGCGCCGCGACGGGACCCCAGAGCGTAACGCCCGGCGCCACGCGCATCGATGTGGCTACGATATCCGGCTCGGTGAGCGCGCCCGCCGCCGATGGCTCGATAAGCGCCGCCATATCGCGCGGAGCATCGACACCTAACAAGTCGTAAAGGTTTCCAAACATCAGGTCCAGGTCGAGCACGGCGGCACGCAAGCCCAACAGCGACGATGTGTGTGCCATGGTGGCAACGATCGTCGACTTGCCGCAACCGCCCGAACCCGAAATGGCGCAGATGACCGGAGCTCGACGCTGCGGAGCGGCAGCGTCTGCCGGCGGCATCGGAGGCGGCGGTGCGGGCGTCGGTGCCAGCGTCCCCGTCTCCTCCGCCGCAACCACACGCTGCGTCCAAGCCGGCATGGCAGCTTGTTCGGTCTGCGAAGCAAGCTCGTTCTGCGCAATCTGCTCATGCTGCATCAGCGACAACTCGCCGCACCCGGCAAAGCCCTCAACTTCGTCGAGCTCATCCACCAGATGCACGCCGTGCACGTATCCCATATCTACAGCCGGGGAGTCGCCAGCATGCTGCGCCGGCCCTCCAGCGTCATCGCATACAAGGGGGTTCCGGGGGCGCCGACCATGCTCGGCTTCCGCTTTTCCATAATCATCAACACGCGGGCCTCTTGTAGCGCGAGGCGCCCCGGGCTCCCTATCAACAAAAGCATCGGGCTCAATCGTCATGCGCCGATCGGAATCAACCGCTCCCTCGCCCGCGCGCCCGTTGCCGCATATACTGTGCGCAGCGATGACCTCGGTCGCCCCCGCGCGAAACAACCCCTCGATATCCGACGGATCGAGCGCTTCTATCAACACGACCACGCGACTCACGCGGCCTTCGGCCGTCAGGCGCGCAACAGTCTTGCGCACATCTTCGGCATCGAACAGAGACGCCGCGATGATGGCGGCACCGCGGCGCGACGGAAACGCCCGCGCCATGGATACCAACCCGTCCAGGTCGCCCACGCGAAGCACCTGCGCGCCCACATCGCGACCCTCGACTTCCTGCTGTAGCAGCCCGTAATCGCCGCACGCGCAGCACGCAAGCCAGATCGCCTTCATCACTCGTCGCCTCCGCTCTTTTTGCCGCGTGCCGTGGCGGGAATCGTCAAGCTGACCGTTCCCTTTCCCGAGGCTCCCAGCAATTCCTTGACATCTTCGGGGTCTGCCGCCAGCGTCACCCACTCGATCTCGCCTTCACGCGTGGTGCCGGCATCTTCGCTGGTATCGATCACGTACGCGCCGCACAAACGATCGGTCACGCCATCTTTTTGCACGTACACGTCTACATAGCTGCCCACGCCCGCGGCGCCGCCGACCGAGTGCTCGGCATCGACCGCCACCGAAACGGCAACCTTGCCTTTAGGCACCTCGAGCTTGTGGCTCTCGGCCTTGGTGTAGATATTGCAGATCACGGCGTTTTTGGGAATGCGCGAGGTCGTCACGTCGCCGCGCACCTGACGCAGCTCGGTCGCCGCATCACGCGGCAGCAGACTCGCCAGCCATTCCTGAGTTATGACATTAGTCTCGTCGAGGGTCTCGCCTGCGTCGATATCGCGCGCCGCGACGCACACCTCAACGCGGTCGCCGCCGTATTTTGCCAAAGTCTCGGCCTGGGCCTGCTCGGCTTGCGAGCGGATCGACGAGCCGTAGACCATGCAGAGCGCCGCGGCAAGCACGCCCGCGACCAGACTGATGGCGATGCGCTTGCTCTTGTTCACGGCCGCTCCTCTCAAGGTAGCACCGGGCAAATGCCCGTACCACCATTGTCTGGGCGACCAGGGCGCAAAGCGGCGCAATCGCAATCTTGGTTTTACGTGTCAAACCAATTGCTGACCAAAAGCTGACCAGCCCGTCAAGCTCGTGGCAAGGTTTTGGCCAGAACGTCGGCAAAACGCATAGTTCGAGGCGCTTTGGCAGCAAAAAAGCCGCCTCCCAAACAGTTGGAAGACGGCTGTCATAGGAAAATTCAATTACAGATGGACATCGGGGTCGAGCATTTGGGCACTCACGCGCATGGATGACGCCAGGTTTTGGAACGTCTCCAAACGCAGACTGTCGATCCGTCCGGCATCTTCGGCCTCGCGAACGGCGCAACCCGGCTCGTGAGTGTGCGTGCAATCGCCAAACCGGCACGCACGCGACGCCTCGACGATCTCGGGGAAGGCACGCGCCAGACCCCGCTCATGTCCCACGAGCGGCAGGCTGCGCAGGCCCGGGGCATCGGCGATCACGCCGGCGTCGCCCGGCAGCGCCACCATCACGCGCGCAACCGTGGTGTGGCGGCCTCGGTCATCACGCTCGCGCACGCCGCCAGTGGCCAGTGCATCGTGGCCCAGCAGCGCATTGAGCAGCGTCGACTTGCCGGCACCCGACTCGCCCAAGATCATGGCACAGCTCCCAGCCGGCACGCAGGCGTGTACCTCGTCCAGGCCGAGGCCCTCGGCAGAAGATGTCACGATTACGCGCACGTCCGGACCCACCAAGCGGCGTACGCGGTCCAGATCGCGCTCGAGCTCATCGGCCTCGCAGCGGTCGGCCTTGGTGAGCACCACCACCGGCTCGGCATCGCAATCGAGTGCCAACACCAGTGAGCGCGCCACGCGATCGAGCAGCACCTCGCCGGCGCCGAGCGCCTGCACGATCAGCACGCTGTCAACGTTGGAACAGAGCACCTGGCGCTCACCGCGGGCACGGCCACGCCAACGCTCAAAGCTCGTACGGCGCGGCAGTACGCACTCGATCACGCCCATGTCGTGCCCGGGAGCACGGCGAACCGCCACGCGGTCGCCCACGGCGGGCAGCAAGACCTCGTCCTCGCCACGCGACTTGGCAAACCCTACGGCATGCTCGGCACGAAACGTGTCATCGGCAGTCGCCACCAACGGAAAGCCGCGGTCCAGGCGCACCACGGCACCAAGCTGCATCTGCTCGGGCTCCTCGGCATGTGCACAGAAATCATCAAATGCAGTCTGCTGAGCCTCATCGACCGGCAGGTCATCAAACGCCGGAACGTCCTGTAGCGCGTCGAGCCCCGGCACACTCGCCAGCAACTCCTCAGCAGATGCGGGAGCCTCGGTCGCGAGCTTCCGACGACGATCGCGCTTAGCCCGCGCCCCCGTCGTCTTTTTCTTCGCCTTAGCCTTAGCCTTGCCCACAAACGCCTCCCAGCACAAAACCACACAACTGAGCAGGTATTTTAACGCATTGTTCCGTCCGACTTACCAAATGCTGCGGCGTACTCGTCATCATCCATCCAATCGATGATGTCGCCGGGCTTGCAATGAAGCGCCTCGCACATTGCTTGAAGTGTAGAAAAGCGGATCCCCTTGAGTCTTCCCGTTTTAATTCGAGACAGATTAACAGGCGATATTCCAATGATTTCGGCAAGTTCCTGCGACGAGATTTTACGGTCCGCCATCACGCGGTCAAGACGCATAACAATCGGCACCGTGCCACCCCCTAGAGAATCTCGTCTGCATCTTCCTGCAATACCCTACCGTATTCAAAGACCCCCGCCAACGCAAAGAAAACGAGTCCGTAAGAAAGCGATTGAAAATCAAACTCGGGAAACACGGGCTCAGCCGTTCCAAGAACATTGCTGTATGGCAATTGAATCGTCGGCCATATGATGCTGATGACGGCTTTTACCGACATCAGGAGGCCAGCCGCGACCAAAATCCTGGTCTGCCACTTACCAAAAGGACGACCCTCATGCCTGACTTTCGCCGTCAGAATCGTAAACAGAAGAAACGTTGCAGCGTCGCAAAGCGTGCTAACCATAAACAAGAGCAGAAATCCGCCGCTCACCGCAGAGATACCCTCGATGAGCAACAGGTTCGCAAGATGAACGAACAACACCACGCAACATAGCGCTTGAACCGCCAGGGCGATACAGAAGATTGTCAGAAAACTCGTCGTCAACCGCAGATGTATATCGCGATCTTTCATTTCTCCTCCTTTTTTCCTTATTTCCCTGCGTTCATTGTACTTTTCAATCCAACCGCTCTCGCTCAAAACCATTTACCGGCAAATCGATACCGTTCATTTTAAAGAATCTTTATTTAATGTTTTATATAAATTAATTTAACTTTATAGAGTTTGGAGGACCCATGAGAAAGCAAACCGTCCTTATCCTTATCTTATCGCTGTCCCTTTTCGCCCTCTTCTCGTCAGTACGAACCAATTCCGATCCAATCAATATCTCATTGCCCGAATTTCGATCGAAATTAAGCAAAGGCGAATCTTTTATCGTGCAAATTGAGCTGGAGGGCTGCCCGGCCTGTGAAGAACTCCGTGCGGCAGAGCGCTCGCTTTCGCCGAGTCTCAAGAACGACATCGAGATCCTCGTTGTCCCTAAGAGCCAAAAGGAAGTTGATAGGGAAACACTTAAGGCGCTTCTGCCGTCATTCGAGTTTTATCCTTCAATTTTTGCCATCTCTGAAGGAAAGATAGCGTCCGAGTTCGACCTTTCCACGCTTGATTCGTTTGAAATGCGTTTAACGGATTGGAGGCTGAATCTGAACAACACAGCAATGTCAAGCTAAATGTCAGGAGGATACACATGCTACGCAACGTTCCCGTAAGCCGTAAGTCATTCATCGCAAGCGCAGTTGCGCTTTGCTCAATTGCCATTTCACCAAAGCAATCTAAGGCGCAACCTCTTGAAGTAGAGTTCCCTTCTGCCGAAGAGTACATTGAAGCTGTCAATGAGTCCGGCACAGGATGGACGACATACGCACTAGATGAAAACGGAGATGTCCAAATTATCGATCGATTCCAGACCCTGTCTTTGGATGATTTAGCAACTGCCACACGCGGCGCTAAAGAATGGATCGTCAAAATTGCCATTTTTATTGGAAAAGAACTCATCGGCTATGTAACGGGGCTTGTAATCGACGGACTGATTAAGAAGATCATAAGCAAAACCGGAGGTACTTGGCCTGAGTATGCAGCAAAGCAACTCCTTGGACACCCCGTACCCGCAGGCAACGCGTACCGTCTACCTTGCAGCGTCTATCCCCCCAACTCCGGAGAATACATTCGTTGTATAAATAGTTAGGATACGGCTATGTTGCCAGTCATCATTGCCCCCGTAATTGGTGTATGGGGCATCCAGTATTTCCTCAACAAGAAGTGGCTCTGGGGCATTGGGTGCATAGCGATAACATTAATATGCTATTTCCTTAGCCTCATTGTCAAAGCATGCTGGCCGAGCGCCATCTCTTTTGGAATTGCTCTTCTCAGCTCGGTCCAGCTATATGGAAGCAAAAAGGGTTTGTCCTTCTTTAATGCCCTGATATCGGCTCCGCTACCTCTGCAAATCTACTGGGGAATTATGGCCGTCATCGTTCTCTTTATGCCTCAAATCCCCTTCAGCGACGTTCCCGGCTTCTCCTAACGCGTCGCCGATTCAACCCCATACAATCCAGTTCACAAAAAGAGTCGGTCGAGCAAATGCTCTAAAAAAGAGCTGGCCGGGCAAAGCCCGACCAGCTCACATACTTTCCTTCAGCCCTTTTCATCCGCACAGGAGAAAAGCCAGCAAGGATACCGCAGGGCCCGCCCCGGAAGCCCTTTCTCCCGAACGATCCCGCAGCGCGAAGCGCGAGGACCAGTGAGGGAGAAAGGGCGTGGGGCGGGTCCGAACGAGAGCGTTACTCCTTCTCGACCGCGCGCATGATCGCCTTGTAGATCTCCATCAGCGGGATAATCAGGAAGGCAAGGCCCAGCGCGGCGATAACGCCCTTGAGCTCGAGCGTCACGGGGCCAAAGAACATCTCGGCAAGCGTCGGCTGCACGGTTACGATCACCGTCAGCACCAGCGCCAGCGCAGCAGAGGCCCACAGCCACTTGTTCTGCTTCTTCATCTTAAACAGCGACGTGCGACGGCTGCGCATGTTAAAGCAGTGGAAGATCTCGACCATGTTGAGCGTGATGAACGCCATCATCACGCCTTCCTCGTCGGCATTGCCGGCGATCATATCGGCGATGTGGATGTAGCCCATGTCAAAGTACACGCCCACAAAGAAGCTCGCCAGCACCAGCACGGTGATGATCAGGCCCTGGACCACACAGTCCAGGCCCATATTACCGGCAAAGACGCCGTCCTTGGCGTTGCGCGGCTTGCGCTTCATGATGTCGCCCTCGGCATCCTCCATGCCCAGCGCGAGCGCGGGGAAGCAGTCGGTGACCAGGTTCACCCACAGCAGTTGCACCGGCTGGAAGATGGTAAAGCCGATGAGCGTGGCGATAAACACCGAGAACACCTCGGCAAGGTTAGCCGAAAGCAGGAACTGGATGACCTTGCGGATATTGTCGTAGATGCGACGGCCCTCTTCGCAAGCACCGATGATGGTGGCGAAGTTGTCGTCGGCAAGCACCATGTCGGCAACGTTCTTGGTAACGTCGGTACCGGTGATGCCCATGCCAACGCCGATGTCGGCGCGCTTGATGGACGGGGCGTCGTTGACGCCGTCGCCCGTCATGGCCACAATCTGGTCGCGCGACTTCCAAGCCTCAACGATGCGGGTCTTGTGCTCGGGCTGGACACGGGCGTACACGCCGTAGTCCTCGATGTGCGCGTCGAGCTCCTCGTCGCTCATGCGATCGAGGTCGGCGCCGGTGATGGCTTGGCCGCGATCGGCGACGATACCCAGCTGCTTGGCGATGGCCACGGCGGTGTCGATGTGGTCGCCCGTAATCATGACGGTGCGAATACCGGCATCGTGCGCTTCGCGGATGGCGTCGGCGACCTCGGGGCGGACAGGGTCAATCATGCCGGACAGGCCGCAGAAGACCAGGTCGTGCTCGAGCGCAGCGGGGCTGCAGTCGCTCGGGACCTCGGTGTAGGTGCGGCTTGCCAGCGCCAGCACGCGCAGAGCCTCGTCGGCCATGGCCTTGTTGGCGGCCACGAGCTCGGCACGGCGCTCCTCGGTCAGGGGGACAACCTTATCGCCCTCATAGATATGGGTGCACAGGCCGATCACCACGTCGGGCGCGCCCTTGGTGTATTGCTCGTACTCGCCGTCCAGGGTCTCGACGACCACGGACATCATCTTGCGACCCGAGTCGAACGGGGCCTCGCCCACGCGCGGGTGCTCGGCAGTCAAGCCAGTGAGGCCCGCCTTGCCGGCGTCGTTGACGAGCGCGCACTCGGTCGGCTCACCCACGGCCTCGCCCAGCTCCTCGTCCCACTGAGCATCGGAGCACAGCGCCATGCCGGCCAGGAACTTCTCCTTGGGCGCAGCGAGCTCGTGCTTGACGACGGTCATCTTGTTCTGGGTAAGGGTACCGGTCTTGTCGGAGCAGATGGTCTGTGTGCAGCCAAGGGTCTCGACAGCAGAGAGCTTGCGGATAATCGCCTGGCGCTTGGCCATCTTGGTCACGCCAAGCGAAAGGACGATGGTCACGACGGCAACAAGGCCCTCGGGGATGGCGGCGACGGCGAGCGAGACGGCAACCATAAAGGTGTCGAGCAGGGCAGTCGGATCGGTAAGGACGTTGCCCACGCCGTGGCGGAGGATGTCAACGCCAAAGATGACGACGCAGATGACGATCACCATGATGGTGAGGATGCGGCTGAGCTCGGCGAGCTTCACCTGCAGCGGCGTGAGCTCTTCCTTGGCCTCGGCCAGGGCGCCGGCGATCTTGCCCATCTCGGTGTTCATGCCGGTGCCGACCACGACGGCGCGACCACGGCCGTACACGACGGTGGAGCCCATATAGCACATGTTCTTACGGTCGCCGAGCGGCACGTCGTCGGTGCCGGCGGCGAGCTCGATCACGTTGGCATGCTTCTCGACGGGCACGGACTCGCCGGTGAGCGCGGCCTCTTCGATCTTCATCGTGGCGCTCTCGAGCACGCGGCAGTCGGCCGGGACGGAGTCGCCCGCCTCGAGCATGATCACGTCACCGGGCACGAGCTCGGCGCTCGGCAGATGCACGAGCTTGCCGTCGCGCAGCACCTTGGACTGCGCCGCGCTCATCTCCTGCAGGGCCTCGAGGGCCTCCTCGCTCTTGGCTTCCTGGACCACGCCCAGTACCGAGTTGACGATAACGACGAACATGATGATGACGACATCGGCAAAGTCGGGCTCGCCCTTGACCATGCCCGTGAGCGCGCTGATGACGGCGGCAACGATCAGCATGATGACCATGGGGTCGGCCATCTGCTCAAAGAAACGCTTCCACAGCGGCGTCTTCTCGGCTTCCTCGAGCTTGTTAGGGCCTGTCTTAGCGAGGCGCGACGACGCCTCGTCGTCGCTCAGGCCGAGGTTCTCATCGACACCCTGGTCGCTGAGCACCTCCGCCGCGGCGGACAGGTATTCCTTTTGCATATAGAGTCCCCTCCTGGGATTCGGGCCACTCAGCAGATTGATGCCCGATCATAATTCCCAGGAGAAGGGCAAGGGCTCATCAAGGCTGCCGTGCTGAGCGGCAGTTGATAGTGGAGCTATGGTACCCCAAAGCAACGCGTCTAGCCAAAACAATCCATTTGGAAATATGGTCCATAAGCAACGGTGCAGGCCGTGTGATGCTCAACATTGATAAAACGTTTTTTCTTCGGCGCATCATCAAACTGAAATATCGCCCAGATAGCAGCGGTTAGAACGGTTGGTAAAGTTTTTGCATATACCGTTTTTCCGCAAAAAATGAACTTCTAATTCGGCATACGGTCGATTTTTTGGGGTATTCGGTCGCCATTTCGTTATAATCAACTCAGTTTTATTTCTTATGGTTTATCTATCAGCGCAAGACGATGTCAGATGGAGGTCTGAATGTACAAGCGCACTAAGATTGTATGCACCATGGGTCCCGCCTGCGATAGCGACGAGACCATCCGCGAGATGATCAAGGCGGGCATGAACGTCGCCCGTTTTAACTTCTCGCACGGCTCCTACGACGAGCACCACGGTCGCATCGAGCGCGTCCGTCGTATTTCCAAGGAGCTCGGTATGCCCGTCGGCATCCTGCTCGACACCAAGGGCCCCGAGGTCCGCACCGGCCTTCTGGTCGATGGCAAGAAGGTTGCCGTCAAGACCGGCGACAAGATCGTCGTCACCGCTCAGCCCACGACCGAGGATTTCCACGGCACCGCTGAGCACATCTCCCTCGACTACCTGGCTCTGCCCTCCGAGGTCGAGAAGGGCTCCCTCATCCTGATCGATGACGGCCTGGTTGCCCTCGAGGTCGAGTCCGTCGACGGCCAGGACATGACCTGCGTCGTCAAGAACGACGGCCTGATCGGCGAGCGCAAGGGCGTCAACATGCCCAACGTCAACATCTCGCTGCCCGCCATCACCGAGCGCGATCGTCAGGACATCCTCTTTGGCCTGACCGAGAACATCGACTACATCGCCGCTTCCTTCATCCGTGACGGCGAGTCCGTCCGCGGCATCCGCAAGCTTTGCCGCGAGAACGGTGGCGAGCACGTGACGATCTTCCCGAAGATCGAGTGCGCCCTGGGCGTCGAGAACTTCGACGAGATCCTCGAGGCTTCCGACGGCATTATGGTCGCCCGTGGCGACCTGGGCATCGAGATCAAGCCCGAGCTCGTTCCCCACATCCAGAAGGAGATTATCGCCAAGTGCAACGCGGCCTACAAGCCCGTTATCACCGCTACGCAGATGCTCGACTCCATGCAGCAGAACCCGCGCCCGACGCGCGCCGAGGTTGCCGACGTTGCTAACGCCATCTACGACGGCACCGACGCCGTTATGCTCTCTGGCGAGTCCGCTGCCGGTAAGTACCCGGTCGAGGCCGTTAAGATGCAGGCCAGCATTGCTCTCGAGACCGAAAAGTACCTCCCGGCTCACGCTCCGCTCGAGGTTCCGGCTGACGCTCACGGCACCCGCGTTGTCAACAACGTTGTGGGTATGTCCGCTGTGAACATGGCTACCACCGTTGGCGCCAAGTGCATCACCGTGCCGACGACCACCGGTCGTACCGCTCGCCTGATCTCGCACTTCCGTCCCAACATGCCGATCTGCGCGTTCTCCCGCCACGAGTGGGCCGTCCAGCAGATGATTATGTACTGGGGCGTTATCCCGCATCAGGCCGAGATTACCCAGGGCACCGTCAACGGCACGATCGTCAAGGCGATCGAGACCGCTAAGGAGCTCGGCTACGTCGAGGCCGGCGATTTGACCGTCGCCACCGCCGGCGATCCCCGCATGAGCGTCCAGCTCGAGGACAAGGTCTCCTCGACCAACGTCGCTTACGTCGCTCAGGTGCGTTAAGTCGTACTTGCAAGCATGTTTGCATTGCAAAGGGCCCGGAAGGCAAAGCCTTCCGGGCCCTTTTTCTATGCCAATGCCGGCACACGGCAAAACACACACTCATTTCTTTACCAAAAGCGCGAAATCCACCCTTCGAGGCCCAATAAATATAGTCCCAAGCGCTAAAAGTGTTCGCCCGGTGGCAAACCCGCACCTTGACCGACGCTGCTAAATCGTTTTAGCAAGAGTCAGATCGACCTGGTTTTCGGAAGTGCGGGGAAAAATTGCTTACTCCCGAGCACAAGCCCTTTTATTTCAACAAAACCCCTGATAAAGTTGGCTCAAATACCGCTTGTGCTTTGCCTGTTTGTCTTTTTCCCCGCACTTCCGAAACCGATAGCCTTTCTAGCCCAAACAACGCTCGAACGATCGGATTGCCATGTCATTTCTCGCTTGCGGACCCACAGCTTTTCAGTACTATCGCATCCCGCCCCAGATACTAGGACTCTATCCGGCAATCCTGCCGCCCGACCATGACCATCGCTTGGTGCATTACTCAAAACAACCAGTATTTAAAGACTTGCTCGGCACACCAGTTTGGAGATTCGTGGGCGAAAGAAAACAGCGCGCGAACGGAAAGCTATTTCATAGCCGTCTGCTAACCCAAGAGCCGCCTCCTGGGTCGTTTAGGCAGACTGAGCATGGGTTTAATGTCACGTCCCCGGAGTTCACACTGCTCAACCTTGCTACGCAGGTCTCGCGCAACCAGTTACTCATGGCTTGCTACGAGATGTGCGGCTCCTTTGCAGTGTTCACGCCTTGTAAACGGGCGCAGCAGCAGCTCGATGAAGCAATTTCGCTTAAGCTCATTCCGCCCGACTGTGGTTGGAAACGCGTTGTCGACACCAAGGGCAATGACACCAACCTGTGGAAGCGCCCACCGCTCCTCAGCGCAGCGGATATCGCCGCGTTCGCCAAGCAGGCCGCAGGCCTGCGCGGCGTTAAACAACTGCGCTGGGCAGCCGAGCACATGACGGGGCAGACCGCCTCACCCTTCGAAGTACAGACCTCCATGCTTGTCTCGCTCCCCCGCGACGAGGGCGGCATGGGCATCAACATCGCAAACAACGTGCGCATCCCACTCAGCGACGCCGCACGCTCACTGTATGACAAAACCTGCTGCTACGCCGATATCCTCATAGAGAGCAACATCGACAGCATGGGCGTCATTTTGGAATGCCAAGGCCGCTCCGCCCATGACAGCGAAGCCGCAAGTCTCTCCGATGCCGAGCGCACCACCGCCCTCACAAGCATGGGCTATGACGTTATCCAGATAACCTATGAGCAAATCAAGGACACGAAGAGCTTTAACAACATCGCCGAGCTCATTCATAAAAAGGCGGGGCTCCCCTACATCCCAAAGACCGATCAGGAACGCACCGCCGCAGAAACCCTGCGGCGGGAGCTATTGGTCGATTGGGATGAGCTGTTCGCCGTCAAGCCGGCCGGCTAGCAGCTAGCGATCAGGGGGACTGCGGGAACGTCAGAAGCAGCAACGCGAGCCGCAAATCCCGCCTCGGTCAGCTCGATGACCTCGGTAAACGTTGCATCGAAAAACTCCTCGGTTAGCAGGCGATACGGCGGATGATCGGGCTCGCCGGGGTTTTCGCGTACAATCTCGTGCATGACGCCGATAGTCTTGAGCACATATTCTTTATGGATGGGATACTGCCCAAAACGCGTCGCAGCGGTATAGAGGCGATCGGTCGCACGCGGAATGGAAACGATGCCCAGCGTCTTGCCAAACCAGTCAAAATCGCCCTGCTTTTTAATGCGGAATTCCTCGCACGGCTTGCCGCCGTGTGCTTCCAGATACTGGTTCACACGCGTGTTCCATACCGTGTCGGCCACCAGATGCGACCAGACGCCCAGCGTTAAATCGAGCAGCGACTGCGCCACATCTTCGGACGCAAGCGAGAACTCACAGGCGCCGGGACCGACAACCGGCTCGGCATCCCTGTAGCGCTGAGGATAGTGCACGCGGTTCAGTCGCTCGCGCTCCTCGACAATCGAGGTAGCCTCAGCAGGTTCGCCCGCGGGTGCGCCTTTAAGCAGCGGCGCCACATAGGTATCCCAGAACTCGTGCTCGCGCGGCTTAGGGATAGGCTCGGGCTTTGCAAAGTGCGTAATGCGATACGGAATGGGATCGGCGATGCCAGGGACCATATAGCCCACGAAGATATCCGGAACCACGCAGCCAAACAAAAAGGCATTGCGGTCGCGCACGCTATCGGCAAGCACGCTAGCACGTGCCAGCAAGCGCTCCGTTTGAGCGATATGAATGTTCCAACTTGGCATAGCCACCCCCATAAAACCTGGTTAACTATACCATCACGGCAGAGTCGCACAGGCGGCCATACATACCCTACGCAGCAACTATTCCGCAGCACCGCTTTCGGTTCCATACGACGGCACGGGCGCCTCGACCACATGGTGATATCGATCGATATAGATGGCACGGGCCTCCAGGCGGCGCACCAAATCTTGATGGTGCGTACTCATCAAAACCGTCTTACCGGCAGCAACGTAGGCCAGCAAAAAGTTGACTACGATGTCGCACGAGTCCTCATCGAGCCCGTTGGTGGGCTCATCGAGCACTAGGATATCGGGGTTCATCGACACCACCGCAGCCAGCGCAACGCGCTTCTTTTGCCCGCCCGAAAGCTGATAGGGCGAGGCATCGACCAGATCGGCAACCTGGAACAGCTCCATGGCATCGCAGACGCGGCGCTCGAGCTCGTCTGTCGGCAGCCCCATCTGCGCGGGGCCAAAAGCAACTTCCTCGCCCACCGTAGCGCAGAACAGCTGGGCGTCGGCATTCTGGAACACAAAGCCCACGCGCTGATGAAAACGCTGAGCGGCTGCGGAATCCTTGAGATATGCCGCATCGATCACGTGCCCGTCAAACAGGTACGCACCCGCGTCCGCTAGTTCAAGACCGTTGATAAGGCGCATAATCGTCGTCTTACCGCAGCCGTTGGGACCGAGTAGGGCAACGAGTTCACCACGATCGACCTGCAGCGACACACCATCGACAACCGTATGCCCCGCATAGGAGAACAGCACGTCGCGAAACTCGATGAGCGGCACGCTCTTGGCGCCAGTAGCACCGCTCGCGCCCATCACGCCATTCGTATCGTTTGCCAAAACGTCGCCCTTCCCTATCCACATCGACGGCTCGGCCGCCCGCGCTACAGCACTGCGCACAACACGGCGAGCAGCACCACGACGACCGCATAGACCGCATCGCGCCAGCCAAAGCCGCTCCGCGCGGGAGTCGGATACGCACCGGCAAAGCCACGGCAAAGCATAGCCTCGTCCATCGCGCGGCTGCATTCCATCGCCTTGATAAAGGTCATGCCCATGATACCCGCGATCGAATCGGTACGCGAAAAACCCGCAGGCGCGGAACCGACGCTGCGCAGCATGACCGATTCGCACAGATCGTGCGCTGTGCGTCCCAGCACCTCGATATGCTTGAGCGCCATATCGAAAGAAAAGATGACCTCGTCGGGCAGGTGCAGCATCTTAAGCGCCGCCGACATGCGGCTCCAGGTGAGCGTCCACGAAACACCCAGCACCAGCGACACGTTAATGAACGTCTTGAGTGCAATCTTGAGCATGGCGCCCGAGGCAGAAGCACCCAGCAGCAGGGCAGGCAGCGCCAGAACCACGGCAAACCCCGCGGCAGCCAACGCCGGCACAAAGGTAGCGCGCAGCCCGCGTACGGGGCGCACCGCGACCAGCACCAACGCGATCGCCGCCATCAACATCAGGTACAGCGGGCTTTGCGTCAGACACACGCACAGGACGCAAACGAACATCCCTAACAGGCGCACCGGAGCCGAAACGCAAGAAAGGGCGCGGTCGACCATCGACCCGCCCTTGTTCGCGCCTCCACCCAGGCGAACCCGCTCAAGCAGGCTCGCCAGGTGCAGGACGTTCTTTTGCATTACACGATGCCGAGCCCCCGCGGGCTCGTATCGCTCCTCGGCCGCAAGCCAACTAGGCAGCTCGGCTATTGCCATGAGCACCGCTTTCCTTGACCGTCAGCGAGACCAGGCGGAATGCGATGGTGAGCACCGCCACGCCAATCACGCCCGAAAGAATATACATCGCGGCCTGGCCGGCAAAGCCAAGGCCCTGCTCCTCGGAATAGGCCTGCAGATAATCGCCCGTGGGCAGGGCATCGGCAAAGGTCGGAGTGTCGAGACCGACCGAAGCCTGCAGACTGTCGTCACCAGCCTCCTGAACGGCGATCGCGGCGCCCTCGGCGTCCCACTCACCCCAAGCGTCACCGGTGGCAAGCAAGCCGAGCGGCGTAGCCACGACAAGCACGGCGACCAGGATGAGCGTGGGGACCAGCGAGGTCTTCTTGGCGGTTGTGCCCTCGGCAGCAAGCTGGCCATCGACGGCCTCGGGCCCGACGATAACGCTCGGCGCCGTCTTCTTGATAAAGCCGTAGATCGCGGCAGTCGCCACGCCCTCGACCACGCCGGCAACCAACATATGCGGAATCATCATGGCCGGAATGGCAATGGACAGCGGGAAGGGGCAGTACAGCGGCGCGCCCGAAGCGTTAGTAAAGAGCATGGGCTGAATACCAAACTCGACCGCCGCGCACAGGGCCGCCAGGCACAGGCCGACCCAGCCGCTTACGATGGCCGAAACCGAGGTGCCCCAGCTCTTGTCGTGCAAACGGCTGTTGAGCGCACGGAACACGATAGCAGCGGCAAACGGCAGCACGAAGGCCATGTTAAAGCAGTTGGCGCCAAAGGACAGGATACCGCCGTCGCCAAACAGCAGCGCCTGCAACGCCAGCGCGACCGAAACCGCGATGGCCGCGGCCTCCGGGCCTAGCAGCAGCGCGATGAGCGCGCCGCCGACGGCGTGACCAGTGGTGCCGCCGGGCAGCGGCACGTTGAACATCATGAGCAAAAAGGAGAACGCAGCGCAAATACCCAGAAAGGCCATATGCTCGCGATCGAGCGTGGCGCGCACTTTCTTGATGCAGTGAACCCATACGGGCACCATCGCCACCGCCATAACGGCATCGGTCTGCGGGGACAGATAATTATCGGGAATATGCATGAGCCCTCTCAATCAGAACGTTGCGTATTACGTTTCTAACAATCCGTAACACCGACTCTGCATACTAACAAAAAGGCGCCCCGCCCACAACGCAGCACGCCCTTGCAATACGTACGTTATTAACCCAGGCCCACGCACCGCCCAAAAAAGGGCCCTTGCACTCCCAACTATCCGGTCACCCGGAAGAAGGTGCGGTCCGCTCGCAACAAGGTTAGCGCAGGAACCCGCCCCCGAGAGGGGTTTTCTAAGGCAACATCCCGCAGCCGCGAAGCGGCGAGGACGTTGCCGTGAAAACCCCGCGGGGGGCGGGTTCCGAACAGCAAAGATTACGAGCGGACCTCGCCGTTTACGCCCTTGCACACCTTGGTGACAATCTTCTGGTGCGCTTTCTCGACCTCTTCGCTGGTAAGCGTGTGGTCGTCGGAGCGATACGTAAGCGCAAAGGCCATGGACTTTTTGCCCGCTCCGATGCGGATGGGATCGCGGTAGACGTCGAACAGGCGCACGCCCTCGAGCAACTTACCGCCGGCGCTCGTAATGCGGCGCTCAAGATCCTCACAGGTCACGGAGTTGTCAACCACAATGGCAAGGTCGTGCTCAACGGCCGGGTACTGCGAGAACTCACGGTAGTTCTCCTGGTTGCGGGCGCCCTTGATCAGCTTGTCCAAGTCGAGCTCAAAGGCAACGACGACCTCATCGATGCCCATCGCCTCGCGCGCCTCGGGGTGAATCTCGCCGACCCAGCCCAGCACGGTTCCGCCGGACAGAACCTCGGCCGCACGACCCGGCTGCAAGAAAGCGTAGCCCTCGCCCTCGACGGGACGGAAGCGAACCTTCTCGATGCGCAGCTGGGCGAGCAGCTCCTCGACAATGCCCTTGCCAAAGAAGAAGCGCAGCTTACGGTACTTCATGTTCCAGGACTGCTCGCTCCACTGGCCCGAGAGCACACCCGCCACGGACTTGGTCTCCTTGGGCAGGCTGGCGTTCTCGCGACCGTGGAACAGGCTGCCGACCTCGTACAGGTGCACGTTGGGCGTGCCGTGGGCCTCGTTATAGGCAACGGACTGCAGCAGGCCTGGCAACAGCGAGCGGCGCATCTCGGTCTGCTCGGCTACCAGCGGGTTCATGAGCACCACGGGGCAACCGCGGCCTTCGGTGGACATGCCGATCTTCTCCAGGTCGCCCGGGGCGGCAAAGCCAAAGGTCGTGGTCTCGTTGAGGCCGCAGGCGCGCAGGATCTCGCCGACCTTGCGGGTGAGCTTCTGCTCGCGGGTCAGGCCGCCGATGTGGTTCTTGGCAGCCGGGATGGTCGCCGTCACACGGCCCATGCCCCATAGGCGCAGGACCTCCTCGATCAGGTCAATCTCGCGCGGCAGGTCGGGACGGAAGCTCGGCGGGGTAACCATAAAGTCCTCGCCGTCGCGCTCGACGGTGCAGCCCAGACGGGTAAGCGAACGCTCGATAAAGTCGGGCTCGATGTCGGCACCGCAGATGGCATGCACGCGGGCCAGGCGCAGCTTAATGCTGTCGATGGTCTTGGGCGCGGGGAAAACATCGACATAGCCGGGAGCAACCTCACCGCCGGCGATCTCCTCGATGAGCGCGCAGGTAACATTGGCGACATCCACGCAGCCAGTCTCGTCAACCTGGCGCTCAAAGCGAATGGAGGCGTCGGAGATCAGCGACAGATCGCGGCTGGTGTGCGAGGTGCGACCGGCGTTGAAGCAAGCGCTCTCGACCATCACGTCGACGGTGTCGTCCTCGATCTCGGAATCCATGCCGCCCATAACGCCGGCCAACGCCACGGGGCGCTCGCCGTCGGTGATAAGGCCCATGCCGGCGTCGAGCACGCGCTCTTCGCCATCGAGCGTCGTGAATTTCTCATCCTGCTGGGCGGCGCGAACCACCACGCGACGGTGGCCATCGCGCTCGGCAAAGGTGTCCAGGTCAAAGGCGTGCAGCGGCTGACCGGTGAGCATCATCACGTAGTTGGTGATGTCGACGATGTTGTTGTGCGGACGCACGCCCAGGGCGTTAAGGCGCTTGACCATCCAGTCGGGCGACGGGCCGACCTTCACGTTGCGCACGATGCGGGCGACATAGCGGTCGCACAGGCCCTCGTCGGCAATCTCGACGGAAAGCTCGTCGTCGGTCGCGCGGCCAGTCTCCGCCTTGATGGCGGGCAGCTCAACGTGGAAATCGCGATCGAAAATGGCGCCGGTCTCGCGGGCCATGCCGATCATGGACAGGCAGTCGGGGCGGTTGGGCGTGATCTCGCAGTCGAGCACAGTATCACTCGAGCCCACATACTCGGCAAACGGCATGCCGCAGGGCGTATCCTCGGGCAGGATCATAATGCCAGAGTGGTCGCCGCCCAGGCCGAGCTCGCGTGCGGAGCAGTTCATGCCCATGGACACGACGCCGCGAAGCTTGCTCTTCTTGATCTTGACGTCGCCGGGCAGAACTGCGCCGATCATGGCCGTGACGATGTGGTCGCCGGCCTCGAAGTTCTGCGCGCCGCAGACGATCTGCAGCGGAGCGGGATTGCCGTCAGCGTCGAGGTTCTTGTCACCCACGTCGACCGAGCACACATACATATGGTCGCTATCGGGGTGAGGGGTCTTGGTGAGCACCTTGGAGGTCACCACGTGGTCGAAGGATTCTCCCACGGTGTCAATCGCCTCGACCTCGGTGCCGGTACGGATATATTCGTCCGAAAGAGTCTTGGGATCCTCCAGAATATCGATCATGGTCTTGAGCCAGTCGTAAGAAACGCGCATCTAACTGGTCTCCTTTCATAAATGCGGCTTTGAGCCAAAAAACTGCAACGGAGACGGGTTTTCCAAGTGCCGCAGATTGCCTTGAAAGAGGAGGGCCGCGTACTTAGGTACGCAACCGACGATTGAAAGGCAAGGTGCGGTGCTTGGGAAAGCCGCCGGGCCTAGAACTGATTTAAGAAGCGCATATCGCCCGTCATGAGCGTTCGCAGGTCGGGCAAGTCGTAGCGCAGGGCCGCGACGCGCTCGGCGCCAATGCCAAAGGCGAAGCCGGTGTACTTCTCGGGGTCGATGCCGCAGTTGATGAGGACGTTGGGGTCGACCATGCCGCAGCCCAGGATTTCGATCCAGCCGCTGTGCTTGCAGAAGTTGCAGCCCTTGCCGCCGCACACGTGGCAGCTCACGTCCACCTCGCAGCTGGGCTCGGTGAAGGGGAAGAAGTGCGGGCGGTAGCGCGTCTTGCGGTCCTCGCCAAACATGCACTTAACAAAGTAGTCGAGCGTGCCCTTAAGATCGCCAAAGGTGATGCCCTCGTCGACGACCAGGCCCTCGATCTGGTTGAACTGCGGCAGGTGGCAGGCGTCGGCCGTGTCGGGGCGGTAGACGGTGCCCGGGCAGATCATGTAGATGGGCGGCTTTTGCGACTCCATGGTGTGGATCTGCACGCCCGAGGTCTGGGTGCGCAGCAGCACGTCGGACTCGCCGTGGGCGTGAGCCTCGGGGTGCGCGACGCTGCCGGGATTGTTGTCGACCACGTAGAACGTGTCGCGGGCCGAGCGGCTCGGGTGATCCATGGGGGCGTTGAGCGCGGTGAAGTTGTAGTAGGAGGTGTCGACCATGGGGCCGGACTCGACGGTGTAGCCGATGCCGCAGAAGATGTCCTCGGCCTCCTCGATGATCTGCTTAATCAGGTGCTGGTGACCGATCTGCGGGCGAATGCCCGGCAGCGTGATATCGACGGCCTCGTGCTCGAGCGCGTGCTTAAGTGCGGCGGCCTTCATCTCGGTGGTGCGCTCGTCGAGCATTCCCTCGATCAGCTGGCGCATCTCGTTGGCGCGCTTGCCCATCACGGGACGATCCTCGGGGGCGAGCTTGCCCATCATGCGCATCAGGCCGGTGATGCGGCCCTTGCGGCCGAGCAGCTCAACGCGCGCGGCCTCGAGCTTTGCGGCGTCGTCGGCGCCTGCGACGAGCTCCTTGGCCCCTTCCTCGAGTTTGACCAGATCATCAATCAGACTCATGTCTTCCCTTTCGTCTCTCGCGCTCCCCGCTTGCCGAGGCGGCTGCCACCGTCTGACGTTGCGAAAACGCGGCCCGGTTCGGTAACAAAAAACCGCCTCGGGCATGTGCATTGCCCAAGGACGGTTGAATTCCGCGGTACCACCTTGTTTGACCCGGCGGATGTCTGGCCCGCCGTGCCCACTCTGCGCCCCTTGTCGCGAGGCTCACGGCTTCCCTACTGGGGCTTCGCCGCCACTGGCCGCGCGCCCGTTGAGGTCGCTGCTCGGGAGTGAACGCTTGGCCCTTGCCACCGCAGGAAGGCTTGCAGCCCATGACCTTCCCTCTCTTGCCGGCGACGCGGCGGGCAAAACCCTCTCCGTCAACGCATTGGGCTATAGGATAACACATTCTGCGCGCGCATCGCCGCGTTCCGTTTTGTTCGCGCTGGGTACAAGGCAGGTAGCTGTGCAAACTGGCCGTGCCGCCGCGTGCGACGGGCGGCCTGCGAGATCAAGGATATGGTATGGGAAAGAAGCTCGATAAGAAGGCCAAAGCCGCCGTGGCAAAAGCCGCCAAGGGCATCAAGGCCGAAAAGGCCGTCAAGAAGTTCCGTAAGCTCGAGGGAAAGCTGTGGACCCGCGAGTACCTGCTCAAGATCGCTGAGTTTGACGGCGCAACCATCGCCCCCGCCAACGGTGCCGTGGCCCGCGCCGATGCCATGGGTACGCTTGCCGGCGAGCATCATAAGCTCCTGACCAGCGAGAAGTCCGTTGAGCTCGTGCGTTCGCTGGCGCACGAGACGGTTGTGGGCGGAAAGATCGACGACCCGCAGCTGCTCGACGAGATCCGCGTGCTCGGCCGCGACCAGCGCGAGGCCGGCGCCATCCCCACCGAGGAGGCCGAGGCCTGGACCAGGCTCACCTGCGAGGCCGATGCCGTATGGCACAAAGCCAAGGCAGCCAACGACTGGGCGAGCTTTGAGCCCTATGTCGACAAGATCGTCGGTCAGCTTAAGCATCAAGCTGAGCTCATGGACCCCAAGCGTGACCCGTACGATGTATGGCTCGACCAGTACGAGCGTGGCCTTTCCACCGAGAGCTTCGACGCGTTTTGCGATGAGGTCAAGGCCACCGTCGTGCCGCTCGTGCATGCCATCGGTGAGCGCGGCCAGCAACCCGCAGCCGACTTTTTGCACGCGCATGTGCCCGAGGCTGCCCAGCGTGCCATGAGCTTTGACCTGATGAAGCTTGTGGGCCTGGACCTGGACGACACCACGCTCGCCTTTACCGAGCATCCGTTTAGCGAAGGCTTCTCGGTGGGCGACGCGCGTATCGCCACGCATATCCACGAGGACGATTGCATCTCCAACGTCTACAGCATCATCCACGAGGCCGGCCACGCCATGTATGAGCTGGGCGTGAACCCCGCTTACGCGCGCACGTGTCTTGAGGGCGGTACCTCCATGGGCATCCACGAGAGCCAGAGCCGATTCTTTGAGAACACCGTGGGCCGCAGCCTCGCCTTTATGGGCCCGCTGCTCGAGGTGCTGCGCCGTCACGCGCCCGAGGTCTACGGCAACGTGGACGAGGACGCGCTCTACCACGCGGTGAACATCGCGCAGCCGTCGCTGATCCGCACCGAGGCCGACGAGCTCACCTACCCTCTGCACGTTATGGTGCGCTACGAGATTGAGCGCATGCTGTTTGCCAGCGAGGCCACGGCCAAGGATATCCCCGCGCTTTGGAACCGCTTTATGGACGAGTACCTTGGCATTCCGGTTCCCGACGACACGCATGGCTGCCTGCAGGATACGCACTGGAGCGGCGGCTCGTTTGGTTACTTCCCCACCTATGCTCTGGGCAGCGCCTACGATGCCATGTTTGTGCCGGCCATGTGCCGCGACGGTGTCGACCTTACCGGCGCCTGCGCAAGCGGCGATCTGGCGCCCGTCCGCGCCTGGCTGGGCGAGCACATTTGGCAGTGGGGCCGCGCCAAGGACGCGCCGGAACTCATCAAGGGCGCGTGCGGCATGGCGTTCGATGCCCGCTACTACTGCAGCTACCTGCAGGACAAGTTCACCACGCTCTACGAGCTGTAAGGCATAACCGACACGCCAACGCAAAGGGGACGCCGCGGAACCAATCCGCGGCGTCCCCTTTTTTCACCCAATAACTAGGTACCCAATGACTAGTTCGTTGACGCTAATGTCTTGGCAACGTCAGCGAAAACGGCCCCAAGCGAGCAAGGTGACGTGAAATGAAAGGGCGCTGACCTTCTGGTCGCGCCCTTGAAATTGAACGTCAGATTGCCGCTTGGGGCCGTTTGCAGCGTCGAGCAGTTACGCGGTTTGGTAAAACCGCGTAACTATAAAGCCTCGAGCGCGTTGGCGATGCGCTTCATGGCGGCATCGGCGGATGCTTGGTCGGGCGCCTCGGCCAGCACGCGGATAACCGACTCGGTTCCGCTCTTGCGCACGAGCACGCGGCCCTCGCCCGCCAGCGATGCCTCGGCCTCGGCGATCGCATTCTGCACGCCCATGCTATCGAGCGCGGCATCCTTGTCCGCCACACGCACGGCCACCTGCGCCTGCGGCAGCAGCTTGCACGGCGCCGTGAGCTGCGAGAGCGTCTCGCGCTCGGCGCGAATCACTTCCATCACGCGCAGCGACGTCATGATGCCGTCGCCCGTGCGCTCGATATCGCCAAAAATCGTGTGGCCCGTCTGCTCGCCGCCCAGGCTGTAACCGCCCTCGCGCATCTTGGCATACACATGACGGTCGCCCACGCCGCTGGTCACGGCACTCAGGCCGGCAAGTTCCAGCGACTTGATCAGGCCAAAGTTGCTGGCGATCGTCGGCACCACGGTACCGCCCGAAAGGCGACCGTGCTTGTTTAGATACACGCCGCACACATACAGAATCTGGTCGCCGTCGACCACGCGGCCGCGCTCGTCCACTGCCAGGCAGCGATCGGCATCGCCATCATAGGCAAAGCCCACGTCCAGGCCCTGCTCAACCACGTGACGCTGCAGGCGCTCCATATGCGTGGAACCGCAGTCAACGTTAATGTTAAAGCCGTCGGGCGCGGCATTGATCACGCGCACGTCGGCGCCCAATGCGTCAAACACCGGTTTGGCAACCGAGGACGCCGAGCCGTTGGCACAGTCCAGGCCAATCTTGACGCCCTGCAGCGAAAAATTCGCACTCGCGATGAGCGAGGCGATGTAGCGGTTGCGGCCCTGCATGTAGTCCACCGTGGCGCCGATGTGGTTGCCCGTGGCCAGCGGCACCTCGCTCTTGCCATCGATGTAGTCCTCGATAAGCTCCAGTACGTCCTCGTCCATCTTAAAACCGTCGCTGTTGACGAGCTTAATGCCGTTATCGCAAAACGGGTTGTGGCTCGCGCTGATCATGATGCCGCAATCGAAGCAGCCCTCCACGGTCTGATGCGCCACGCCCGGCGTCGGGATCACGTGCAGCATATAGGCGTCCGCACCGCTCGCGACCAGACCGCTCACCAGCGCCGCCTCGAACATATAACTCGAGCGACGTGTGTCCTTGCCCACGATAACGCGCGCCTTAGCACTGCGGTTGGCGCCGTAATACCAGCCCACAAAACGGCCAATCTTATAAGCGTGCTCTACCGTCAGCCCAACGTTGGCCTCGCCGCGAAAGCCGTCGGTGCCAAAGTACTTCATATCTTACTTATCCTGTTCGAACGTTTGAGCGGTTGGCGTGGTACGAACCTGGAGCTCCTTGTGCCCAGAGTCCTTAGAAGTCGTAACCGTGTACTCGACCTTTATATCTTGCCCCAGAAGCATGTGGACACCGCCCCATGCAACCTTCAGGCCATCATGCGTCGCTTCATTCATCTCGATTGAACCGGAGCCAGAAGTCTTAATGTCCGAAATGCTGCCTCCCGCGGGAGCATAGAGGTAGAGCCTCAGAACCTCGTCGTCGATATCCTGGCTTATGCCGTTATGACCCTGGAAATAGCCCGGCATCTCGGCCTTCTCCTGAGAGGTCATGGTGTTCTTAAGCGTGGTGGTCACGTGATACGTCGTCGAACCGTCGGCATTTTCAACAGCAGAATCGATGCTGGTTCGCTTATCGAGGAACCAATCCATCTTGGAGTAGCTGTAGTTGTTGACGTAGACGCCCAGAATCGGAGCCTCCGAAGGATCGTTTTGGAGAGCGCCGGAGATACCAAGGGCCTTTGCGGCCTTTTCCTCGTCATCGTTTCTCGAATACATCAGGATACGGCCCTCGGAAGCACCCTTTTCGATAGCAGCGGCAATCTTGGTGACATCGCTGGAGCCCAGTTGGTCCACGATCTTGTTGAAAGCCGAGCCGGCGACCGCCGCAAAGATGGCGTCCTGCTCCTCTACCGGGTAATTCCAATAAATATCGTGCAGCAGCACCTTTGCAGCGTTGCTTCCGTCGACGACGGTACCGTCAGGAAGCTGCGTGCCGCCTACAATGCCGAGCATATACTGCAGAAATACCGGATCGACTGCAAATACGCCGTCGATGTCATCTCCGACAATGGCCTTTTGCATATCGCTGGCAAGCTGAGCCGCGCGCGGAAAATCGGGCGTCATCGTAACGTCGCCCATCGTGTATCCGAGCGTGTTGAATCCCGTCAGGCCCCATCCGGTCGTGAACAGGTTTGCCTCTTCGTCGGTAATGGGAAGCGGGCTCAAAGGCTCTTTCATCATGTCGACCTTGACAAAATCGCCGAGCTCGAGCTTGCCATCGGTTACCGACATCACGCCACGAGAACCGGGGAAACCACCGCAGGCGCGAATCTCGACGTTGCTCATCGCGAGCACAAGATAGTGACGCGTCTGGCCGTTGGCGCCGAGCATCTGGGGAAGGACGGGGGCGACCTTCTCCGCCGCGTCAACCGCACCGTTGAGGGTGGCAAAGCCGTCCTTGGCCTTATCGACCAGCTCGGTCACCTGGGAAATATGAGTATCGCCAATGCCCTGGATCTTTTCGTTGGCGCTCTTGAACACCTTCGAGCTGTTGGAAAGCGAATCGGCGACCGCCTGCAGCGCGGACACGTTAATCATGCCATCCTGGAACAGCTTGCCGGGCGTTGCCCGCGAGAGGTTGTCGGCCATGGGAATCAGCGCGCCGCTAGAGACATCGGACAGGGCGTCGATCATGGTGCGGGCAGCATTGATGTCGCTGCCATACACCGGGATAAACGAAGCCGCCGTCCACAGCGGGCTCGAGGTCTCCGCCTTCATGCTGTCGCAGAGCTCATCAATCTTCTTCGCGTCGTCAGGCAGCGTCGAAAAATCGCCCGACGTGACCTTGTCCTTAAGGCCACCGACGATCTCGACAGCCTCCTTCGCTTCGCTCTTTACGGTCTTTGCCGAGTTAAGCAGCATAAAGCCGCTTGCGCCAAGCGCAACGAGAAGCACCGCGACTACAGCGGCAATAATGGCGCCAGTGTGACGCTTTTTGCGCTCGCCCTTGCGATGGCGATGACGGACCAGACCGTCAGAGGTCGAACTCGACGAAGCGTCGCTACCGTAGTTCAAGCCAAAATCGTAATAATCTTCCTTGGAACCCGAGCCCGCAAACTCGGCACCGCTATCATCCAGGCGGGCGAACGTGCCAGTCTCGGAGGCGCCGGTGTAAATCGTGCCAAGGTTACCCGTAAGCCCCGCGCCACCGGCAGAGGGAGTATTGTTGGCGGCCTTGCCGGCATTAACGTTGCCGGCGGTATTCGCGGCGTTGGCAGCACCTGCGTTGTTCGCAGGTATCGAAGGGGCCCCGCTCGGCTGCGACGTGGAGGTTGCACCGCCCGCAAAGACATTCCCTCTTGCACGGCCGGTCTTTTTTGCCTTTTGAGACTGCTCGTACAGAGCGGTAAACATCGCCGTCTCGCCCGGGGACACGCGCTTACCGGAACCGCCCTGCCCAGCGCCGCCCGGCGTGCCGGCCTTACCAGCCCCGTTCGGACGCGGCGGAACTGCAGGACGGCCGCTATCGCTGCCCTTAAAGTGATTACCAGCCATAAAGAAATCCTCGCAATTGAGTCGCAATGAAAAAGTCCATAACGTTACTAGTTTATGGCATTTTGAGCATCGACAGCTAAACTCCAGACACGGACATCAATTGGCGAAAATGTGGCACAACGCCTTTTCCGTCTTGGCGGCGGCGCCAGCTACACCGTGAGGAACATCATCACGATGATCATGGCAAAGCCGATAAGGTCGGTCGGCAAAAACACCGTGCCCAGCATAACGGCGCTGGTGATGGTCGCCGAAACCGGCTCCACAGTTCCGATGAGGCTCGCACGCACCGAGCCGATGTCCTTAACGCCCTGCATATAGAGCATGTAAGCAAAAAACGAGCCGATAACCACGAATACCGCGAGCGCCTCGACGCCGGCAGCGTCGAGTGCCGGCATATGCGCCCAAGGCTGCACGAAGACGCACGAGACCACGCCCGCCGTGAGCATTGCCGAGCCCGTGACGATGGGGCTGCCGTATTCGGGCAGGATCTTGGCGGGAATCACCGCCATACACGTGGCGCTGACCGCACACATAAGGCCTGCGACCAGGCCAAGCGGCGATATGCTCAGACTGGTAGGGTCGCCGCCGGTAGCGATTAAAAAGGTGCCGCCCAGGGCCAACCCAATGCCAACGGCCTCACGCACGCGAGGCATGCGATGGTCGATCACGCAGGTGTAGCCCATAATGATGACCAGTTGCAGGCATTGGAGCACCGTCGCGGTTCCGGCATTGGTCAGGCGCACGGCCGAAAGATAACAAAACTGGTTGAACAGCAGACCAAAGGCGGTAAAGAGCAGCAGCTGCTTGCGATCGGCGGGTGTGGTCCAGAGCTTAATCAGGCGCTCGCGGTCGCGCGTAACAACCACGGCCATAAAGAGTAGACCGGCGAGAATCTGACGCACGCTCATAAGCCACAAGGTGTCGACGTGGTAGGTATCGAACAGAAAGCTCGCGCTGGTGCCCGAGAAGCCCCAAAACGAACCGCCCACCAGCGTAGCCAAGACGCCCGTGATCATCTTGCGCGTCGAAGCGCTGTTCAGGCGCTCGCGCCAAGCGCGGCGGGTGCTACGGCTGAGCTCATCGGTGCCCTCGGGCACATCAATGTTCGATATATCGGTCATCGGCACCGAAGCCCCTGCGCCTTCGACCTGCTCGACACGCTCTTTGCTCATTCCATTCCCTCGAAGCAGCCTGGAAACAATTCGGCTTACCTTACCACGGCGAAGGCACCAGCTGGAGGCTTGTCCGCTTATCGGTAGGACAATTCCGCAGACGTCTTTCCATAGCTCGATACCGCAATGGCCTTGCATTATGCGACAGTCAAATCGCGGCAGCAGGCTCTTTTGAAATGGATATGACAAAGCCCCCGAATTCCACAATGTAAGCGATTTTTAAAAATGTTCTTGCCACCGAGTTCAGGCTCCGTTATATTATCCCTTGCGCGCTTGCGCACCCTTGATCGGGCGTTTAGCTCAGGGGGAGAGCGCTTCCCTGACACGGAAGAGGTCAGAAGTTCAAATCTTCTAACGCCCACCAAATGTTCGCAGCTCAGAGGCTATGTCCTCTGGGCTGTTTTGTTTTTTGTCGCTAAATCCGCTGGCAGTTCCAACCGTCATCGCAACGTAACAACAATTCACCTGACGAATGGCAGCCAAATATATTCAATACCCCAACATCAACAATAGCCAGGCACAAAACTGCGCCGCAAGCTGCTCCAACCGCCCAACTGGTCAAAAGCCGACCATCTACTTGCCAATTTATCTAACGGCGTAACCAAGCAGTCCGCGCCGCAACTTCTCAACAAAACGCCGCGATGTCTGCGCCCTGCGGTATCCTTGAGTCACTCGCACCTGCAGCACCAAGGAGCCGCCATGCGCACCGAGCTCGATGTCCCCTTTTCGCACAAAGAAGAAGCCAAGGCGCTGGGCGCCAAATGGGACCGGACCAAGAAGATCTGGTATGTACCCAGCGGCGTCAACCCCGAGCCCTTTGCCGAGTGGCTGCCCGGTGTTGACCGATCCGACCCCTCAGCGCCGTATATATATCTAGTACTGGGCAAGCGCGAGTGCTGGAAGTGTCACAAAGAGACCTCGGTCGCGGCCTTCGGCATTCCCTATCGAATCGATGACGACAAGGGCATCGCCATCGCGCACGCGCCCAACGAAGCCGGGCACATTACCATCGACACGGCCAATGCCAACGCGCTCGCCATTGTTCCCGCTCTTGGCTGCGTGCCGGGCGAGATCCGCGACTATCTTTCTAAGCGCTGCGGCTACAAGCCCGTAGGCGCGCGAGCCTCCAAAGCCCCGTCGCTCGGCAACACGTGCACCAGTTGCGACGCGCTGCAAGGCAGCCGCTATCTGTTCGAGGAGCCCTCGTCCCCGTTTGCCCTCACTGCCATCAACAAACTGCCGGCACTGGAGTTTGTGCGCGTCGAAGTTGCCGGCGTCTTCGGCGTCCCGGCCACACGCACCGACTTTGACCAGGCGCTCTTTACCTGGGCACGCGACCATCACGCCAAGTTCCACAAGCAGCTCGGTGAGGGGATTTATTTATAGGGACAGAGATGCCTTCACAGCCAGCTCCTCCGCATCACCTATCCCTCGTCGCCGGCGTCGTACACGATATCGAGGCCACAAACAGGGCATTTCTCCTGATACACCGGCATATGAACGCCTGTCCGTTTTCTCACTTCGTCGCTAAGTCTGTCGCACGCATCGATGAACCGAATGTCGAGGCACGGTATTTGCGAGCCGCAGCAAGGACAGGCGACGACAAACGACCCGCAATCAACTTCTACGCTCGGAAACATTTTGTTGTCTATAAGGGCGCACGGCAGTTTTCCGTACTTCCCCATCGCAATATCGCCTCGCCAGCTCACGTTCGCTCCCCTCTCGCTATACAAATCAGGAAGAGCATGCACCGGCAGGCGTGTGCGAGATTGCATCGCCACGCGATCCGATCAAACAGCACGATCGTAAAAGACCGCCAAAGCCAAATTTCATCGTCGGTCGCACCCTGTCCGGCAAACTCAATATCGACGGGTATGTGCTTCAGATAACTCATGTCGGGCGCAAAACGAGGGTCCGGTCCGCCTTTATGAACAGGACCGTGCAGAACAAACCATCCGTTTTCGGGCTCGAACCGCTCAACAAACGCAAGGCCGAGCACCTTATAGCCCACCTCGGTTGCAAATATGACTCCGACTGGGACGTCACATTCCATGCAGTTGAGCATTTTACGGTTGTAATTCTGGTCTCGAAAACCAACGGTACCCGACGCTTGAACCGAGTACTTAATGACCCACGTACCATCGTCCAAATAGAGCGGAGGCACATTGTTGATGCTCTCGGTTTGCCGCTGGCGCGCTTGTACCCCGCTACCCCACTCCCCTGTATACTGATGTAGCACGTGTTTCATCCGGGCTTGTTGGACCGGGTCGTTCATGGGAGGGTCTTATGGCTGCTTCGAATCCGCCTAAGGGGAGCGTTTCTTCTTCGTCCATCAAGCCGGTTACGCGCAAGGCCGTGCGTTGCCAGCGCGAGGTCGCTTGGCTTGTCACGCAGGCGGCGGGCAGGCTTGTGGCGAGCACGGAGGACGTCAATGCTCCCACACCGAGCTTTGTGCTGGCAGCGGCGCTTGATCGAGTACGCCAGCTGGAATTCGCCGCGCAAGAAGACGGCAGCCACCTTGACTACCAGAACGCCATGGCGCCCGACCTGCAAACGTTCTGCCACATGGCCAAGTTGCCCGCCGCGCCCAATGCGCTTTCGGACGCAGGCTACATGTTTACGCTTTCGGGCGCGGACCTTATCCGCGACATCTACGCATACTGCAGCGAGCTCGCCGAGCGCAGCGTCTTTGGCACGGCAGAAATCAAACCGGGATATGTCATCAAGCTGGTTCTTAGGCTGTTCTTGATGGACGGGTTCGGGGCCATGCCGGCGTAAGCCGAGTCTTTAGCATCACCGTCGACTGGGCAACAACCGCTTTACCTTAGTGGGCGCCAATCGAGGGTCGATTATTGGGTCGCCTCGTCCACTAACGCATTTATTCCACGCGCTCTGACAGTCTATATTTGCGGTTGCGGCTTGTCGACGGCGCCGTCGGCTCAAGCTCACCCTGCTCAATGAGCGCATTGACGCGTGCCCTAACCTGGGAAACCGTGAGTCCCGTGCGCTCCGCCAGTTCGCGCGTCCCCAATTCGCCGTAGCGCTTGAGTGCCGTCATAATCAAGTCCCCGCCATGATCGACCGGCTCGATCTTTGGACGGTAAAGTACGACCTTGAACCGATCGAACCCCGGGCAGAACAGGGGCTCGGCCAGACCATGCGCGCGCATGGCATCGATCATCATCGGGATGCCCGAGCCATTGCCCTCAGCCGGCGAACCTGCGCCATCCGGCAGCGGGACAATCGACATGAGTTTCACGAGCGTCGCGTTACGGCATCGGGAGCTGCCGTCAAACAAGTTCTCGCGAGTCTTTCCCCCGTAAAGGCCGCCAGGATTCGTCACCTCGACACGATCGTCAAAGACGTCGACGGCAATCGATTGTCCACAGAACCGATCCCCGTATTCTCGATGGATTACGGCGTTGGCGATTGCCTCGCGCAGAACCTCCTCGGGAATCTCCAGCGAGTCGACACGCGAGACGCCTTGGACGGTCGAGGTTCGCCGCAAATTCTTGGCGACGGCCGCGACAGCATCCGAGATCATCTCGCCCAACGTTCCCTCACAGATTGTGCGGTCCATAAACCTTAGTGGCCCCGCAGCTCCCTTTTGAGTTCCCACGTGGACAGCCACATCAATGAAGAGCTTGGGATAGAACTGCTGAGGGTAAACGCCCGCGGCAAGGAGGCCGGCCTTGGTAACATTGCCCTGGAAGTCGAGGAAATTCAGACGCTCCATCTTTGTCTTCTTGTCCGCCGCACCGCGCATCGCTCGAGGCGTCAACGAATAGGCACGCTCTATCGTGCGGTCGACCAGCGACTCGTCGAGATCGCCCACACTCGTGCCGGGCACCGCATCGCGATCGCTAGGACTCGTCCGTTCATATGACGACAGTGCCAAAACCTCGGTCGACGAAAGCGGGACATCTTTGTCATCGATGCGTTTGTAGCTGCCACCTTGAGCGCCCCGCTCCATGACATAGCAAGGCTTGCTCGACGGGTCAAGCTCCTCAATCGCGATGACTAGAACCACGGTGCCCTGGAGCTCCACGCGCTCAATGGTGTATTTGGGCGGATTGGCCAGCTTTCCGCGACCGCCAGCATCGCCCATGCCCGCCACGAATTGGTTGAGCACTTTCTCGGTCTCAAAGTTTGCAACTGGGACAAAACCCGCGCGCTCGCTCACTCCGAGTACGATGATGCCGCCGGCGGTGTTTGCGAAAGCGCTGACCGTTTCCCATACGTCGCGGGAAAGCGTCGTGGCGCTCTCCTTGACCTCAACGTTAAGATCGTCCGAGCCCATGCGCCTTAAAGACTCGAGCAGACCGGTCAGTTCGTTTTCGTTCATCTGCACGTCCTTTCGCTCGGTTCTGCGAAGGATGCCGCGAATAGATTTCCTTCGTCTCTCAGTTATCTCTCGTAATTATCTCTCATCTATCTCTCTATCTCTCGGCTTAGAGATAAGAGATAGATAGAGATGGAATGTCTACCATTTGCTTCATTTATACATATTTTTGCTGGTAGAACAATCGGTATTGAGACAATACCATGATTGCCTGTCTCTTTGCTGCTCAGTTATCTCTCATATTTTTCTCTCATCTTCCTGTCATCTCTCATATTAGAGACGAATGAGGGACGAGAGATACGCGAGTGATGGACGAGCGAGGATTTTCGGACGGTCGGATATCGAGAGTGGATATTTGGACGGTTTTTGGGGCTTTTGCGGCAAATTCCGTCCAAATATCCACTCTCGTTCGATAGGTATCCGGAAATCCTCGCTCGTCCGTCCGAATATCCACTCTCGTTTGGCGAGTGTCCAATTTTCCACGCTCGTGCGGCGGGCACGCGAGCCCTTCGCCCAATCCGCTGGCATCGTCTCCAGTTCGCCGCAGGGTCGCGGCCCCATATGGGTATACTCTCGGGGATTCGACTCGATTCGCCCCCGCTGGGGCGTCAAAGGAGACTGCATATGTCCACCACCTCAACCGACCCGCGCGCCGCTGCTGCCGCACTGCTGGTGCCCGGTACCACCTGCCATGGTTTTGCCGTCGAGCGCTGCGAGACCGTGCCCGAGCTCGACTCGGACGCTTACGTGCTGCGCCATACCACCTCGGGCGCCCGCCTGCTGCACCTGGCGTGCAACGACGAAAACAAGGCCTTTGCCATTGGCTTTAAGACGCCGCCGGCCGATTCCACTGGCGTGTTCCATATTCTTGAGCACTCGGTGCTGTGCGGATCGGCCAAGTTCCCCGTCAAGGAGCCGTTTGTCGACCTGATCAAGAGCTCCATGCAGACGTTCCTCAACGCCATGACCTACCCCGACAAGACCATCTACCCCGTTGCCACCACCAACGAGCAGGATCTGTACAACCTGATGGACGTGTACCTGGACGCGGTGTTCAACCCGGCCATCTATACCAAGCCGACCATTTTTGAGCAGGAGGGCTGGCACTACGAGCTGGACCTGCCGGAGGGCGCCGAGAGCGAGGGCGGCGACAGCTCCGCGAGCCTGCGCGAGGGCACGCTGCGCTATAACGGCGTGGTGTTCAACGAGATGAAGGGTGCGCTGTCCGATCCCATGAGCGTGCTGGACGATGCCGTCAACGCCGCGCTCTATCCCGACACCGCTTATGCGCACGAGAGCGGCGGCGACCCGCGCGCGATTCCCGCGCTCACCTACGAGCAGTTCCTGGACACGCACGCGCGCCACTACAATCCTTCCAACTCCTACATCACGCTTTACGGCGACCTGGACGTGGGCCGCGCCCTGGCCTTTTTGGACGAGCGCTATCTGTCGCAGCCGAGTGCCGCGAGCCGCCGCATGGACGCTGCCGTCGCCGCCGGCGAGGACCCGTCCACGCTGGCGCCCAATCCGCTGGGCGTGCAGGCGCCCGTGACCTGCGAGTACAAGCGCGTCGAGATGGCTACCACGCCCGAGAACGCCCTGGTGGGCCTGGGCCTGGTGCTGGGCAGCGCACTCGACCGCAAGCGCACGATCGCGGCGGATATCCTTTTCGAGGCGCTGCTGGGCTCCAACGAAGCGCCGGTTAAGAAGGCCATTCTAGCCGCCGGCCTGGGCGGCAACGTGGTGAGCTACACCGCGGCCGAGAGCCTGCAGCCCTACGAGCTCATCATGCTGCAAAACGCGCAGCCCGGCGTGGCGCGCGAGCTGCGTCGCGTGTTCCAGGACGCCTGCCGCGACCTATGCGAGCGTGGCGTTCCGCGCGAGCGCCTGGAAGCCATCATCAGCAGCAACGAGTACGACCTGCGCCAGCGCGACTACGGTATCGCCGACGGCGTGGCCATTGCGTGTGACGCGCTGAGCACCTGGCTCTACGATGACGACGCCGCGACGCTGGCGCTCAAGTACGGCCCGGTATACGAGGAGCTACGCGACGAGCTGGACGGCAGCTACTTTGAGGACCTGCTGCGCGAGCTCGTGCTGCAGAACGATCACATGGCACTGGTCGAGCTGGTGCCGGTGGACGCCGCCGAGGGTTCGGAGGGTGCCGAGGCCGCCGAGCTGGCAGCCAAGCGCGATGCCATGACCGATGCCGAGCTGGCCGACGTGGTCGAGCGCACGGCTGCGCTGCGTGCCGCACAGGAGGCGGAAGACACACCCGAGGCCAAGGCCACGCTGCCGCGCCTGCGCGTGTCCGACATTGGCGAGGCGCGCCCCGAGCCGCCGCTGGTCGTGGACACGACCGCGCCCATCCCCTGCCTGCGCCACGGCATCCCCACCAACCGTCTGGCCTACGCCATGCAGTATTTCGACCTGAGCTGCGTCGCATTTGAGGACCTGCCCTATGTGACGCTGCTCTGCCGCCTGCTCAAGCAGCTGCCCACACGCGAGCATTCTGCCGAGGAACTCGACAACTTGCTCGCCGGCAAGCTCGGCTTTTTGAGCTTTACGACCGAAGTCATGACGCAGCCCGAAGTGGACGGCGTGTGCCCCTACCTGCTGGTGAGCGCCGGCGCCCTGTCCGAGAAGATCGATGCGCTGGCGAGCCTGCCGCGCGAGGTGTGGTCGAGCACGCTGCTGACGGACGCCGACGCCGACCGCGTTCGCGACGTACTCACGCAGATTCGCATTGGGCTTGAGCAGGGCTTTATCAACAACGGACACTCGGCGGCGCTGGGTCGCGCGATGAGCTACAGCTCGCCTTCGGCCGTGGTGCGCGAGCAACTTTCGGGCGTGGATTTCTATCTGTTCCTGCGCGATCTGCTCGAGTACTTTGACGAGCGCCTGGACGACCTGCGCGCCAAGCTTGCCGAGCTGGCGGAGCGTATCTTTGTGGCCGATGGCTGCATGGCGAGCTTTACCGGCAGCGACGAGGACTTTAACGCGTACTGGGATGCCGCGGGCGACCTGGGGCTGGGTGCGGGCGACGGTGCTGTTGCCGGCCGCGACGCGCTCGCGGTGCCGGCGCCGTGCGACCGCCACGAGGCCTTTGTCATCCCCAGTGACATCTGCTTTGCGGCAAGCGCGTGCGACCCGCGTCGCCTGGGCATTGACGTGACGGGCGCCTGGGCGGTTGCCGCCAACGCGCTCTCCTACGACTACCTGTGGAACGAGATCCGCGTTAAGGGCGGTGCGTACGGCTGCGGATTCCGCGCGGCCGGTGAGCGTCAGACGGCGTTCTACACCTACCGCGACCCGGCAATCGACCCCTCGATTGAGCGCGTGGCGCGCGCAGGCGAATGGCTCGGCAGCTTTGAGCCTGACGAGGCCGCCTTTGAGGGCTTTATCGTGAGCTGTGTGAGCGGTATGGACGCGCCAGTGAAGCCGTACGCGCTCACCAAGCGCCGCAACACGACCTACCTGGCCGGGCTCGATCCGCATGCGCGCGAGGAGCGTCGCGCCCAGATGCTCGCCGCCACGCCCGTTGAGCTGCGCTCGCTCGGCGCCGACGTGACGCGCATCGCAGCCGAGTCGCCCACCTGCGTCTTTGGCAGCCGCGAAGTCATCGCCAAGAGCAACGCCGGCTTTAACGTCATCGACCTGCTGGGCTAACGCACAAAGGTAGATTTTTGGGACATGCCCGGAAATCTACCTTTTTTTGCGGCTTGGGCGAGGCGGCGCAGCCCACCGCGGCGGTTTGTCTTAATCTGTAACATCTAGACGGCAATATCGGCTCCAGATGTTACAGATCGAGACGTTCCCGAACGGCACCAGCTCTTTGTCTCAATCTGTAACATCTAAGTCCAATTTTGCCGAGTTACTGTTATAGATCGAGACAAACCGCCGCAGACGCCCATCACAGCACAGACCACCACAAAGGTGCCTGTCCCCTTTCTCAGTGGCGATTCGAACACTTGTTCTATACGCACACATGTTCTATAGTAGAGGTGCTTGCATCGAACTGAAATTGCAACTAGAATATAGTTGCAGAATGTGAGGCGGGATGACTCGATCCGATAAACTCATCGCCCAGCTGCTTAGCTGTCCTTCAACGTATAGATTTGCTGACTTTCTTAAAGTCATGGCCTCATATGGCTTTGAAATGGACAGCAAAGGCAAGACATCCGGATCGCGCGTTCGCTTCTACAGGCCATCAGATGGCAGGATGTTCGTAATGCACGCGCCTCATCCATCTGACGAATTGACAGCGGGGACCATTCGAAACATCGTTCGCTTTCTGCAAGATGTCGGAGGTAGTCATGAGTAACGTTTTGGCATACAAGGGTTATTTCGCCCCGGTCGAGTTCGATGCCGAACAGCATGTGCTAACAGGTATGGTCGCCGGCATTAGGGACGCAATCGTATTTGAAGGCTCCACGGCTGAAGAAGTGGAGCAATGCTTCCACGACGCCGTCGACGATTACCTTGAGTTTTGCGCCGAGAAGGGCAAAGAGCCCGAGCGGGCTTTTAAGGGCTCGTTCAACGTAAGAACGGGCTCTGAGCTCCACAAACAGGCGGCGCTGGCAGCGGCAAAGAAGGGCGAGTCACTCAATAAGTTTGTGACTGAAGCGATCGCTGCGGCGCTATAGCGTTAACGCATGGGCCAAAACCACCACAAAGGGGACAGGCACCTTTGTGGTGGTTTCGACATTTGCCCAGATAAAACCTGCCAAAATAAACCTGTCCCTTTTTGGCAGGTTTGCTAGAGGAGGTTGGGATGGGCAAGGCTGAAGTGCGGCGGGCGATGATTGCTCGGCGCGATGCTCTTGATTTGGATGTTCGGGCGGCGAAGTCTGCTGTCATTTGCGCGCGGCTTGTTGAGTTGCTGGGCAGCTCGGGTGCCGCGGCACCGCACACCGTTGCCGTCTATGCCGCGATGGGTTCCGAAGTCGACTCAGCCGCGTTTGCCGCAGCTGCCGCCAAACGCGGCTGGCGCGTGGCCTATCCGTGCATGCTCTCGGCAACAGACGCCGCAGCTTGTGGCCAGCGCATGTGCATGCGGGCAGTTGCCGTCGGCGATGCGTCCGCGGCCCCGTTTATCGCCCACCCCACGCGGGCCTTCGCGGCCATGGACATCGACAGCGACCGCTTCCCTATCGTGTCTGCAGAGGCCCTCGACATGGCCATCGTGCCACTCGTAGCCTTCGACCGCGCCGGCGCGCGCCTGGGCTACGGCGGCGGCTGCTATGACCGCTACTTGCTTGCAGTTTCGCCCACATGCCACGTCATCGGCATCGCCTTTGACGAGCAGCGTGTCGACCACGTTCCCACCGACGCCCACGACCTGCCGCTACCCCACATCATCAGCGCCTAACGGCTGGCACGCTGCACCCCACAAAAATGAGCGTGGAAAATCTCCCCCTTTGAGTCCCTTTATGAGCCAAAAACGGGAGATTATCCACGCTCATGTTGCAAACGTCCGTTTTTCCACGCTCATCCGTCCGGATTTCCACGCTCATTATTCAAACGTCCGAAAATCCACGCTCGCGTGTCTGAAAATCCACGCTCAATCAATGCGCGTCCAGATTTCCACTCTCATGTGTCCGATTATCCACGCTCGTGCAGCCTAACGCCCTGTAACCGTCTCAGCAGGCACACGGCACGCCGGCAACCTTGAGCTTGCGATCGAGCTTTGTCGGATCCCTTAGGTCATCCCAGCACAAGCGCACAATCTTGCAGTTATCGAGCATCGAAAGCCTCGACTCGCGCTGGCGCTCGTCAAATTGCGCCTTTGCAAGCTTGCCCTCCTCCGCCGCTTTCTCGCTTTTAACGAATCCATCGAACTCCCCAATGATCAACCGGTCGCCCACGCGCCACAGGTAGTCAACGCGATACGGCCTTCCCGGC
The DNA here is from genome assembly GCA_019414025.1 of Collinsella sp. GTDB lineage: Bacteria > Actinomycetota > Coriobacteriia > Coriobacteriales > Coriobacteriaceae > Collinsella. The sequence continues at coordinate 9,838 of DXMU01000044.1, read as the reverse complement.
TCAACCGGGTCGAACAGCTCAACTTGCAGCTCCGGAACCTGCCAGCCGCGCTCGATCATCAGCGCACGCGCCTTGGACTCGCCGCCGCTTTCCGACAAGCCGTCGGCACACCGCGCGACCCTGCGCGCCGTCACAACACCGCGACGATTCAAGCCAAGCCTGTCGACCGTCTCAACAAGATGCTCCTTCGACAAAAGCTGCTCATGGAGCGCCGAGTCCGCAATGATCAGCCCCTCGACAAACGATGCATCGACCAGGCAATCCGCAATCGTTTGATCGATATCGGTCACGGCAATATCCATCTGGCTGGCCCGTGTTCGATGAGCATAGCGATGGCGAATGACCTGAGAGCCCGGCGTCGTCGATTGCGCCGGCATCGCGGCGATATGGATGTGCGTCAAATTGGCATGCGAAACCGAAAGACCATAGACGACGGCCGCCGTATAGGAGCAAAACGTCCAGTCGGGGTGCTTTTGCGCAAGCGCCCGCACCCGATGCAGATAACGCTGCCGAAACTTGAGCTCGGACCAGTATTCCGGACGCGCGTACAGTCCCGGCATGACCACTTCGAGACTTCCCGCCGCCACCCGCCGCTCAATCTGCTTTGCCTCCGCCATCGTGCGCGCGTACACGCAGCTCATCTGCTGCTCGCACGCTTTAATGTGGCCTGTAAGTCTTTGATTCGCCGTCGCGTTTGCCATGTCGCCTCCCAACTCTTGGAACGACGCCAACGTACCAGACGGTTTCATGCGAAGTCTGACCAAATGCTGTCCAGCAGCTGACCAAATGCTTGACGGTTTTGGACGTTTTAGGCCAATGCTCTATATCTGCAGGTAGAGCGATTGTCCAGAGGTCCCTGTCTCCACATTTTTATGCCTCAAAAGCCGTCGATTTCATTAAAAGAAAATATGCTGTGGCTCGAAACTACCTAGTTTGCGATGTAATCCGTATGCACTCGACGCGTGGTGCTGCCGCCTACGACGGCTGCAGAAAAATCGAGCGTGGAAAATCTCCCACTTTGGGCCTGTTCCTCGACCAAAAGTGGGAGATTATCCACACTCATTCAAAAAGCGTCCGATTATCCACGCTCGTGTGTCCAATTATCCACGCTCGTCACGCGGCGGCTACGGCAGCAGTCACGGCCACGGCCGCGGTCTAGTGCTCTTCGCCGGCGCGGGCCAGGTCGTAGGGCGTGGTTTGGTAGACGTAGTAGTTGAGCCAGTTGGTGTAGAGCAGCTGAGCCTGGCTGCGCCAGACGTTGCGCGGCTCGGCAGCGGGATCGTCGCCCGGGAAGTAATGCGCCGGCACCTGAGGGTTGAGCCCGCGCTTCACGTCGCGCTCGTACTCCAGACGCAGCGTGTCGGTATCGTACTCGGGATGGCCAAAGACAAAGAAGCGACGGCTGTCGGTCGACTTGACGATGTACAGGCCCACCTCGTCGGACACGGCCACGACCTCAAGCTGCGGCTCGGCCTCCACGTCCTCGCGGCGCACATCGGTGTTGCGCGAATGCACGGCATAGAAACGGTCGTCAAAGCCGCGGACCAGCGGGCTTTGCGGCTTCACCAGATAATGCTCGAACACGCCGCTCGCCTTTGCCGGCAGATCGTACTTCTGGATACCGTAATGATGGTAGAGCCCCGCCTGCGCGCCCCAACAAATGTGCAGCGTAGAGTGCACGTGCGTGGTGGACCAATCCATGATCTGGCAGAGCTCGGGCCAGTAGTCGACCTCCTCGAACGGCATCTGCTCCACGGGCGCGCCCGTGATAATCAGGCCGTCGTAGTGGATGTCGCGGATGTCGTCGAACGTGCGGTAGAACGTCTCCAGGTGGCCGGCGCTCACGTGCGTGGCCTCGTGCGTTTTGGTGCGCAGCAGGTCCACCTCCACCTGCAGCGGCGTGTTGGAGAGCTTGCGCATGATCTGCGTCTCGGTGGCGATCTTGGTGGGCATGAGGTTGAGGATGAGCACGCGCAGCGGACGGATGTCCTGGTGCAGCGCGCGGTACTCGGTCATGACAAAGATGTTCTCGCTCTCGAGCTGCGCGGCGGCAGGGAGGGCGTCGGGGATGCGAATGGGCATGGATGCTCCTTACGAGTCAGTTGCAGCTATGGTACAACGACCGGCCCCATCCGCGCGAGCACATCGCCCAGCGATGCCGTCAGCGGCCCAAATCACTCCAAAAGTAGAGATTACGGCATGTCCCAAAATCTGTGGCGCTTTAGCCTAGCAAAGTGGCAACAGGACGCTACAATGGTTCGACGCGAAAAACTCGGCCGAAAGGATACATATATGTACCAGACGCGTAAGATCGGGGTGGTCGGCCAGGGCCACGTAGGAGCACATGTCGCCAACAGCCTGCTCATGCAGGGCATTGCCGATGAGCTGTACCTGTGCGATATCAACGAGGCCAAGGTGACGTCCGAGGTCCAGGACCTGCGCGACTCCCTTTCGTTTGTCCCGTACAACACCAAGATCGTCAACTGCTACGACCACTACGAGGAGCTGGCCTGCTGCGACGTCATCGTCAACGCCGCCGGCAAGGTCGCGCTGGCCGCCAGCAACCGCGACGGCGAGCTGTTCTTTACCACCGACGCCGCCCGCACCTTTGCCAAGCGCATCGTCGACGCCGGCTTTGGCGGCATCTTCGTGAGCATCTCCAACCCCTGCGACGTCGTGTGCACCGAGCTGTGGCACCTGACCGGCTACGATCCCAAGAAGATCATCGGCTCGGGCTGCGGCCTGGACTCCGCCCGCCTGCGCACCGAGATCTCCAAGAAGGTCGGCGTGAGCCCCAAGTCCATCGACGCCTACATGATTGGCGAGCATGGCTTTAGCCAACTAGCCGCCTTTAAGGCCGCGACCATCGCCGGCAAGAGCCTCAACGAGCTTCAGGCCGAGAACCCCGACAAGTACGCCTTTGACCACATGGAGGTCGAGGAGCTCGCGCGCAAGGGCGGCTACGTAACCTACCAGGGCAAACAGTGCACCGAGTACGCCGTCGCCAACTCCGCCGCGCGCGTCTGCGCTGCCGTTCTGCACAACGAGCACGCCGTGCTTTCCGCCTCCACGCTCATGACCGGCCAGTATGGCGAGGAGGGCATCTTCACGTCCCTGCCGTGCGTGATCGGCGCCGAGGGCGTCGAGGAGGTCTACACGCTGGACCTGTCCGAACACGAGCTCGAGGGCTTCCACAAGAGCTGCCAGCACATCCGCGACAACATCGCCCAGCTCGACTGGTGGGACACCGAGGCCTTCGACGCAAAGTAAGCGTCGGTTGCCACAACACCTCGCGAATCTATGCGCGATACTAAGCGGGCCGTGCCGGAAATCCCCGACGCGGCCCGCTTTTTTGGCTCACGCAGTGCCCTTGTGAATCGAAGGCGAATGGTTTCCCCGGTACCTAGTACTGCTCGATGCCCATGTAGCGACGAACCTCGGGGCTGTGGTCGAACACCTTGCCGCGGGCGGCGCGCAGCTCGCAGCTCATGTTGTAGAAGAAGATCGGCTCCAGGTACGAACGCACGCTGGCAGGCACGTCGCCCACGCCGTACTCGAGTGCGTCGAGCACCATGACCGTATCGGTGTGCGTGTTGAGAAACGCCAGCGCGCGCTCCTCCATTGGGCGGCACTCGCCGGCGCCAAGCTGCACAAAGTAGAACACGCCGGGCTCGGTGGCCTCGAACGGGCCGTGGAAGTACTCGCCGGAGTGAATATAGCAGCAGTGCTGCCACTGCATCTCCATGAGCGAGCAGATGGCCATGGCGTAGGTCTGGCTAAAGTTGGGGCCGGAGCCCAGGATATAGAAGAACTTGTGCTGCTGACAGAGCTCGGCAAAGCGATCGCCCAGCTCGGTGTTGACCTTCTCGCGGGCGGCGGGCAGCAGCGCATCCATCTGCTTGAGGCCCTCGTACATGTCGGCGAGTGCCTCGTAGCCTTCCTGCTGGTCGAGCAGCTCGGCAGCCATCAGAACGCCGATGCCCTGCGGAACCTCGGCCTGCGACTCGCCCTTGCCCCACGGATAGACCCAGGTTGTCCACTTGCCGTTGTCGATCTTGGAACCCGCATAGTCGGTCATAGTCACGACCTCGGCACCGGCAGCCAGCGCCATCTCGCAACCGTCGACGACCTCCTGCGTGTTACCGCTGTGGCTGCAGGCGACGACGAGCGACTTCGGCCCCAGGCTCTTGGGGGCCATCAGGCAAAACTCGCGCGCGGTGTAGACCGTCGAGGCAAACGTGGTGGCCTCGCGCTTGAGCAGCTCGTTGGCCGGCATCAAGTCGATCATCGAACCGCCGCAGGCGATCCAAAACACGTTCTCAATCTTGCCCTTGCGCTCGATAATATCCTGAATCAGATCGTGTGCGTTCACGGTGGCGTTCCTCCTTGTGTCGCGACTTTGAACGACGGCAGCTCGTACCTGCGGTCGTTCTATGTTGTCCTATTTATAGCACGCAAGCAGGTGCCTGTGAAGTCATTTCAGCAAATTTGTTCTATGTTGTTCTATCTATGGACGTTAGATGTCGAACACGTAGCGCGAGCCCACGATCTTTTGGCGCCCGAGCAGCAGGGGCCGCCCGTCCGCATCGGTAAAGTACGCCTCCATATAGAAGAGCGGCTCGCCGGCCGGCACCTCCAACAGCGGGGCCGCCTGGGCATCCGCCAGCGCAATCTCCACGGTGCAGGGGTCGGACTTGAGCGGCGCGCGACCCGAATGCTCGGCAACGAGCGCAAAGATTGAGTTATCGGTGAGGTCCTTATCGGCCAGCGTCTGCAGATAGGGATGGTCGGCGAGCACAAAGGCGTTGTTCTCGAGCATGACGGGGATGCCGTCGGCCGTGCGCACGCGCTCGACCACGATGAGCTCGCAACCGGGCTCCACGCCAAAAAACGCCGCGTCCTCACGCGTCGCCGCGACCACCGTGCGCGACACAAGGCGCGCTCCGGCCACCATGTCGTTGGCAGCGCAGCCCTCGGTAAAGCTCTGGACGTCGCCCTTCTGCCGAATCTTGCGCTTGAGCTTGGGGGCGCACACAAAAGTGCCCCTCCCCTGCTGTCGGTTGAGATATCCCGCGCGCGACAGCTCCTCGATGGCGCGGCGCACGGTGATGCGTCCCACGCCGTAAGACTTCGCGAGCTCCATCTCGGAAGGAATGCGCGAGCCGGCCGCATACACGCCGCGCGCGATCTCGCCCTTCAGGTCGTCCATGACCTGCTGGTACAGCGGTACGGCGGATACGCCAGCGCGGTCGGTTTTATCGTCGGTTGCCATCGTTACGCTCCATCCCGCACATGCTCGGATTCAAACTCTTCAATCGCCGCCATAAACTGCTCGCCAAAGGCGTCGGCCTTTTTCTCGCCAATGCCGTTGACCTGGATAAGCTCGTCGCGCGTCTGCGGGCGCAGGCGGCACAGGCCGCGCAGGGCCTTGTCGGAGAAGACCATGTACGGCGCCATCTCCAGCTCGGCCGCGATCTCCTTGCGCAGGGCGCGCAGGCGCTCGAACAGCTCGGCATCGTCGCCATCGCGCGGGCGCTGATCCAGCTCGGCCTCCTCGCGCAGCAGATCCACCGCACGGCGAGCACGGGCCGAGGCCTTGCGCTTGGATGCGCGACGCTTAACGGTAAAGGCAAACGCCTCGTCCTCGACCTCGCCGGCACGCGGACCCAGGCCCACGACCGGGTACTGCCCCTGCGAGGTGGCCAAATAGCCGCGGCCGCACAGCTGGCCGATGATGTCCTTGATGCGCCCGACCGATTCGCTCGACAGCTCGCCATAGCCGCGATCCTCGTCCAGATGCATCTGGCGGATGCGCTCGGTGTTGCCGCCGTGGAGCACGTCGGCGATGAGCGACTTGCCAAAGCGCATAGGGCGCGTGACCACATAGCGCACGGCGGCGCGGGCCATGTCGGTGACGTCCTCGACCTCGAACTGCGTGAGGCAGTTGCTGCAGTTGCCGCAGCCCTCGGCGTCGTCCGCGGCGGCGCCGCCCACAGCCGCATGCTCGGCCGCGGCCTCGTCGCCAAAGTAGCGCAGCATGTATTCGCGCAGGCAGCCGGTGGTATTGCAGTAGCCCTCCATCTGGCTGAGCAGGCGATATCGATTCTGGAGCGCCCACGCGCGCTGCTCGTCGTCGAGCGCCTCATCGGCAGCATCGCCGCGGTCGATCAAAAAGCGACGCATGCGAAAATCGTTACCGTTCCACAGCAGATGGCAGCTGGCCGGGTCGCCATCGCGACCGGCTCGACCCGCCTCTTGGTAGTATGCCTCGATGCTCTCGGGCACGTTGTTGTGAATCACGTAGCGCACGTTGGGCTTGTCGATGCCCATGCCAAAGGCGTTGGTGGCAACCATCACCTGGATATCGTCGTCGATAAAGGCGCGCTGGCTTTGGCGGCGGGCGTCGTTACCCATGCCGGCATGGTAGCGGCCAACGCGAATGCCGCTGGGGCCCAGCGCCTCGGCAAGCTCGCCGGCGAGTGCATCGACTGTCTTGCGGGTCGAGCAATATACGATGCCGCTCTCACTCGAATGCGCGATCACATAGTCGCGCACCCACGCGGCCTTGGCCTTGTCGCCCATCTCCTCGCAGCCAAAGTAGAGGTTCTTGCGGTCGAAACCCGTCACGACGGTAGCCGGGTCGCGCAGGCCGAGCATCTGCTGAATGTCCGCGCGCACCCGCTCGGTCGCCGTGGCGGTAAAGGCCGCCACGATGGGGCGGTGCGGCAGGGAATCGATGAACTCGCGAATTTGCAGGTAGGCGGGGCGGAAATCCTGGCCCCACTGACTCACGCAGTGGGCCTCGTCAATGGCCACGAGCGGTACGCCGATGCCGCCGTCCGCCGCGGCCTCCTGCGCAAAGGCCAAAAAACGCGGCTCGAGCAGGCGCTCGGGCGCCACGTACATAAGTTGGTAGCGCCCCTCGCGCGCCCGCTTGAGCACGGTGTTTTGCTGGGCCGGAGTAAGGCTGGAGTTGAGATAGCTGGGCCGCGCACCCGCCGCGAGCAACGCACGGGTCTGGTCCTCCATAAGCGACAGCAGCGGACTCACCACAAAGGTGATGCCAGGCAGCATGAGCGCGGGCACCTGGTAGCAAATGGACTTGCCGGCACCCGTGGGCATAACGCCCAGCGCATCGCGACCGGCAAGGATCGCATCGACCATGCGGTCCTGTCCCGGGCGAAACGAGGTGTAGCCAAAATAGGCGCCGAGCGTGTCGAGCGCCATCTGCTGCATGCTATCGGTCATGGTTTCCTAACGTCCAAGTCATCTGCCGCCGATTATACGCCGCCACGCGGACCGGCGTCGCGCGGCTGTCGGCCACGGGCGATGCAATCCGAATGGAACGAGCGTGGGATTTTTGGACACTTTCCGGATGGGCGTGGATAATCTCCCACTTTGAGCCCGTCACCAAGCCAAAAACGGGAGATTATCCACGCTCATTCTGCGGGTAGTCGCTGGGGACGCACCTGAATGACCAGTCGTTTAAGAGCGTCCCCAATAAGCAATCTCTTGACAAGCGCGGAAACCCCGCAGGTTGAGCATAAGTCAGCGAAAACGCCCCTAAGCGAGCAAGGTGACGTGAAAGAGGAGGGAAGCGTACTTCGGTACGCGACCGACGATTGAACGTCAGATTGCCGCTTAGGGGCGTTTGCAGCGTCGAGCCGTTACGCGGTTTGGTAAAACCGCGTAACTTACATGACCATGACGTAGCGGCTGCCCACGTAGTACTGCTTACCCATCAGGACCGGCTCGCCATTGGGACCGATAAAGCCGGCACGCAGGTTGAGCAGCGGATCGTGCGGAGCAATGCCCAGCTCGGCCGCCTGCTCGGCGTTAGCTCGAACGGCCTCGACCGTGCGGTAGCCAACCGAGACAATCGGCGTTCCGCCAACACGCTCGACCTCGGCAAAAATCGACTTGTCCTCAAGATCGGCCGTCAACAGCTCACGGTAGGCGTCAAACGGCACAAAGATGTTCTCCTCAAAGATGGGCTCGCCGTCGGCCGTACGCACGCGCTTGATATGCAGCAGCAGCGCATCCTTCTGCAGGCCAAAGAACTCCATCTCGTTTTGGCGCGCCGGCACAATCTGGCGATCGATCACGTGCGCACCGGCCTTCATGCCATTGCCGGCACACAGCGCGGTAAACGTCTGCAACGTCGAGGCGTGAAACTGGCGATTGATGTGCGGCGTGGAGACAAAGGTGCCACGGCCCTGCTGCTTAACCAGGTAGCCATCGGAGCACAGCTCCTCGACGGCGCGGCGCACCGTAATGCGGCTCACGTCGTACTGCTCGGCTAGCTCAAGCTCGGACGGAATACGCTCCTTGGGTGCATAAACACCTTTCTCGATCGCATCCTTGATTTCGTCGTAAATCTGCTGGTAAAGCGGTGCATTTTTGGGCGCGGGCATATCTGATCACTCTTATCGAAATATCAAAATAACTAATACGTATATAACGTCTAGTTTCATGTTACCTCATATTGATAAAACGATACACCCTCCCTACCAAAAAGCGACAGCTTCATTTTGGTAGGTTTTACCTGGGCAAACGAGAGCCCCTCGAAAGCAACGAGGCTTTCGAGGGGCTCATTCGGATGGACTACGCTTGGCCGGCAAAATGCCAAAACCCTACTTCCCGTCATCCTGCTGCAGGCTGTCCTGCTCGCAGAGGTGCGCCCGCCTGCTGGCCATACGTGCGGGCTTGTCGGGATCGGGTACGGCCGTGGGCATGGGCTCGTCGACATGACCACCCCACCAGCCGCCCACAAAGTTGAGCGTGTGGAACACGTTGATCACGGCGCCGGGATCAATGTCGCACACCAGCTTGATAATGTCCTGACTCTCGTAGGTCGAGACAACGGCATGCAGCAGGTACATCTTTTCGCGGCTGTATCCGCCGATGACCTCGGCGCAGCTAATGCCGTGCTGAAAATGGTCAACATAGGCGGCCATGACCTCGTTTGCCTTGCGCGTCGTGATCTGCAGCGTCACGCGGTCGTAGCGACGATAGAAACTGTCGATGGTCTTGGTCGAAATAAACTGGAACACGATGGAGTACGCCGCCTTGTCCCAGCCAAACATAAAGCCAAAGATCGCCAGGATAAAACAGTTAAAACCAAAGATGACGCCCCATATGGTCTTGCCCGTGTGGTTGGAGACCCACAGCGCGATAAAGTCGGTGCCGCCGGTGGATGCGCCGGACTTTAGCGCGATGGCAGCGCCCAGACCCGAGACCACGCCGCCAAAAATGATGAGCATGATCTTGTCGCCCAAAAACGGGGAAAAGTGAAAGATGTTGAGGAACAGCGACGAGAGCACGACCTGCATCATCGAGAAGATGACGAAGCGCTTGCTAATGCCGCTCCAGCATAGGAGCGCCACAGGGATGTTGAGCGCGAGCATACCGAGCGAGATGTCGATGTGAACGCCGCCCAGCGAGGTAACGCGATCGAGTAGGACCGCGACGCCGGTAAGACCGCTCGGAAGCAGGTCGGCGGGCTGAATGAACGCCTGGATCAGAAATGTCTGAAGAACGGCGGAAATGGTGACCGCCACGGCAGTAATGGCGCGGCGGACGATGGTGAGGCGGCCGAGCACGAGCACTCGGTCCGTGAGCTGATCGATGGCGTTCGCCACGTAGGCTCCCTTCGAAGGCAGATCTAGTTGTGAGGCGTGCCCGCGATTGTAGCATGGACCACCACAAAGGGGACAGGCACCTTCGTGGTGGTTTTAGCGTCGACTGCCTTCAAAAAACGTCGCCCCAATAAAAACCACCACGAAGGTGCCTGTGAACTGCGCCCCGAAACTTGGACTGAATAAATAGCGACTACGCC
>DXMU01000043.1 GCA_019414025.1 Collinsella sp. | reverse complement strand
CTGGTGATCTCCGCCTTGAGAGGGCGGCGTCCTAAACCGCTAGACGAACGGGCCACATGACATCTGCACTGCCGTGCTGCGAGGAAATATATTACGGGACAAAAAACGTCAGCGCAAGAAGAAATTCCAAATTGCCGAAAAATTGTCGGCAGGTTATGGAATACCCAGGTAAACTTGGTAGCTAATTCAAGTTGAGATGAACCAAAAGAGCTTCGCGCTCGTTGGGAATATCGTCTTCGATCACGGCGTCGAGGGCGGAGTTGAGAAGCTGACCCAGTTCAGGCCCGGGCTTGACTCCGGCACGGATCAGGTCGCCGCCGTTGATGGCGAGCATCTTGAGCGTATAGGGCTCCCCCGCCCTCAGCAGCTCGTGCGCCATCGCGCGCATCTCCTCAATCGTCTCAACGTAATAGAAGCACGACGGGGCCTTGCCAAGTGTGTCGGCACGCTTAAGGTCCATGAGCTCGTCAATCAGGCGGGCAGTGTCGACGCCCTCACCCGAAAGCGCGCGCATCATATTGAGCAGACAGGAGCGCTCGGGGCGCAGCGGCTTGTCATGGTATTTGATGAGCAGACACACGTCGCGCACCAAGTCGTGCGAGAGCGCCAGGCGATCCATAATGACGCGCGCCTTCTTGGCGCCGAGCTCGGGATGACCGTAGAAGTGTCCGCTACCGGCATGGTCGACCGTGAAGCACTCGGGCTTGGACACATCGTGCAAAAACGCCGCCCACATAAGGCTCGACGAGGGCGCGACGCCGTCACACAGCGCGAGCTCCCCCGCCACCGTCAGCACACGGGCGATATGCACGTAGACGTTAAACGCATGATAGACACTGCGCTGATCAAACCCGCGACCCGCTGCCAACTCGGGCACGGCGGCGCAGATGAGCTCGGGATAGCGGAGCATCGCGTCTCCCCCATGACCGGTCGAAAGAATGCCCTCGAGCTCAATACCCACACGCTCACGCGCCACGGCATCGAGCAGCGGCGCGCACTCGGCAAGCGCACGCTTGGTCTCGGGCTCAATCATAAAGTCCAGACGGCAGGCAAAGCGCACCGCACGCAGCATGCGCAGGGCGTCCTCGTTAAAGCGACGCCTGGGATCGCCGACAGCGCGAATCAGCTTGCGCTCCAAGTCACCCTGGCCGTCGTAGCGGTCGACAAGCCCGCGCTCGGGATGCCAGGCCATGGCGTTGACGGTAAAGTCGCGGCGCGCCAAATCGTCCTCGAGCGAGGCAGCACGCTCCACACTCTGGGGATGGCGACCATCGGTGTAAAAGCCATCCAGACGGTACGTGGTGACCTCGATACGCTCGCCATCGGAAATAGCCGTGATTCCGCCAAATTTAATGCCCGACTCCACAACCGCGATGCCGGCGGCCTCGAGCGCCGCTTTGGACTCCTGCCACAGGCCGCTACAGCACATATCAACATCGTGGCTGGGGTACCCCATCAGGGCGTCGCGCACCCAACCGCCCACGTACCAAGCCTCAAGACCAGCCGCCTCAAGCGCGCGCAGGACGCGCAGGGACGCATCGGACGGTTGAGTACCGTTGAGCGAAACATTGCACATGCCTATGGCCTCCTGCGACTATCAAATTGGCTATCGATTGCGTCTGCAAGAAGTCTAGCAAGAAACAGCCTCCACTGCACACGCAAGTCCCGTAAACAAAAACGCATCCGTCCTAGTCTAAGACGGATGCGAAATAATCAAACTATTCAGACAAGGTGCCGGAACTAGCAGACCTGGCGAACCTCGATGTGCTTCTTATATTCGTCCACCTTGGCAAAATCACCCAGACCGGGGCACTCGACCACGTTGGCGCCAGTGGCCATCGAAAGGCGCAGGGCGTCCTCGACGCGCTCGGGGGCGTCGTGCCACACGGACAGGAAGGCAGCGAGCGAGGAATCGCCGGCGCACACCGTCGACAGCAGCTTGACGTCGAAGGTGCGGTTGGCAAACCAGATATGCTCGCCGTTGGAGAAGTACGCACCGGCGCCACCAAGGGTCAGCAGCACGTTCTTGGCGCCCTTGGCGTGCAGCTCGGCCATAGCGCCCTTGACGGACTCGTCGTCGCCACCGCTCACCTTGATGCCAAAGATGTCAAGCAGCTCGTCGTCATTGGGCTTGATCAGCAGTGGCTCCAGAGCAATGAGGTCTGCCAGCTGATGGCTCGAGATGTCGAGGACGAACTCGGCCCCCTTGGCCTTGACACGGCGCAGGACCTCGGCCAAGAAGCCCTCGGAAGTGTTGGGAGGCAGCGAGCCGCTGATGACCAGGCAGGTCATGTCATCGAGCGAATCGATAAGTTCAAACATCTCCTGCTCGTTGGCCTCATTGATGGCGGCACCGGCATTGACCATGTTGTACTCGGTGTCGGGACCGGCGTTGAGGAACACATTGACGCGCGTAATACCGTCGGTCCACACGGGCTTGACGGGCACGCCCAGGGCCTCGGCGCCCTTAACGATAAACTCACCCGAGAAGCCGGCGAAGAAACCCAGGATCGTGGTGTCGACACCATAGTGGTCAAGCGCAAACGAGACGTTGAGGCCCTTGCCGTTGGGCGTGTAGACGGCATTGCGGGTACGCGTGACGGTATTGGCAGTAAGGCCGTCGCAGGCGATGTTGTAGTCAATGGCGGGATTTGCAGTGAGCGTGTAAATCATGAATGTTCCTTTCACGAAGCAACGTGTTAATGAAAGTATATTCCACGCATCGGTAAAAGGCTAGGACAACTCGGTGAACGGTGTGGAAGCGATGAAGTACGGCAGAACATCTCTCTCCAATGACGGAACAAAAAAGGCGCCCCAGCCGAAACCGGGGCGCCGCATGCGCACGAATAAGTCGCGTTTCGATTACTGACGATCGAGCTTGCGGACAGCAACGCGCTTGCTGTACTCGTCGACGTGACCGAAGTCGCCGATGCCGACGGACTCGGCAACGTTGGCGCCGGTGGCCATAGCGAGCTTCATGGCCTCCTCGACGTTGTCGCGATCCCTGTACCACTTGTGCAGGAACGCAGCGAGGGTGCAGTCGCCAGCGCAGACGGAAGAAACCAGCTTGATGTTGAACTCACGCTTGGCGTACCAGATGTCCTCGCCGTTGGAGAAGTAAGCGTCGCCGCGGCTACCACGGGTGAGCAGCACGTTCTGAACGCCAGCGTCGTGAGCCATCTTCATAGCAACGCGAACCTCGTCGTCGGTGTCGACCGGCACGCCGAAGATGGCCTTCATCTCGTGATGGTTCGGCTTGATGAGCAGCGGCTTCTTGTGAGCGAGCTCCTTGAGCTTGTCGGAGGACAGGTCCAGGACGACGTCGGCGCCACGAGCCTGAGCGTGCTCCATGACCTGAGCCAGGAAGTCGGGCGTAGCTTTGGGAGGCACGGAGCCGGAAACGATCAGGCACTCGAGATCGCCCGCGGTGTCCAGGATGTTATAGAGCTCCTCCTGGTGCTGCGGCGTGATCGGAGCACCAGGGTTCAGGATGCCGTACTCGTGCTGGCCATCGTTGACGTAGGTGTTAATGCGCGTGATACCGTCGGTCCAGACCGGGCGGCAGAGGCAACCCAGGTTCATGACCTCCTCGACGATGAACTTGCCCGTGAAGCCGGCGAAGAAGCCGAGCGCGACGGTGTCGACGCCCATCTTCTTAAAGGCGAAGGACACGTCGAGGCCCTTGCCGTTAGCCGTGTAGCTGGCCGAACCGGTGCGGACGTTCTCGTCGGGCTCGAGCGGAGAGCTCGAAACCGTCATGTCGACAGCCGGGTTAGCGGTTAGCGTGTAGAACATTTACAGTACCCCCTGTATATGTGAGGGCCGCGTGGCCGGCCCATTCCAACCACGCGGTTACCTCTGATACCAAATTAGCGAGCTGCGGACTCGAGCAGTGCCTTGACCTCGGCGGCGGTGTTGCAGGCGAGCGCCTTCTCGGCGAGCTCGTCGCACTCGGCCTTGGTCCACTGGCTGATGGTCTTACGGGCGCGCAGGATCGACGGAGCACTCATCGAGAACTCCTCCAGGCCCCAGCTGATCAGCAGCGGCTCGAGCAGCGGATCGGCAGCGGCCTCGCCGCACATACCGACCATGATGCCGGCCTTCACGCCGCTCTCGATGATGTTCTTGAGCGAGCGGAGCACGGCGGGATAGTAAACCTGGTACAGGTTGGAGATGGTGTCGTTGCCACGGTCGGCGCACATGGTGTAGCCGATCAGGTCGTTGGTGCCGATGGAGAAGAAGTCGGCGACCTCGGCAAGACGGTCTGCGAGCAGCGAAGCGGCAGGCGTCTCAACCATGATGCCGACCTCGATGTTCTCGTTGAACTTGCGACCCTCTTCAGTCAGCTCGGCCTTGCACTGCTCGACAAGCTCCTTGACAGCCAAGACCTCCTCGACGCAGGTGACGAGCGGGATCATGATCTTGACGTCACCGAAGGCGCTAGCGCGCAGCAGAGCGCGGAGCTGGACCTTGTACTGGTCGGGATTGGCCAAGCAGTAACGCACGGCGCGGAAGCCCATGAAGGGGTTGTCTTCCTTGACCATATGCAGATACGGAATCTCCTTGTCGCCACCCACATCGAGCGTGCGGATGATGACCGGAGCACCCTTGAGCGCGCTGGCGACCTTACGGTAGGCGTTGAACTGCTCCTCCTCGGAAGGAAGCTCAGCAGAGTCCATGAACAGGAACTCGGAGCGGAACAGACCGATAGCCTCGGCGTCGTGATCGAGCGCGTTGGGCACGTCATCGGGGTTACCGATGTTGCAGGCGATGATCTTCTTGATGCCATCAGCAGTCACGGACGGCTTGCCACGGAAGGCCTCGAGGGCTGCCTTCTCGGCAGCGAAGGCCTCGGCCTTGGCGGTGTAGGCAGCGAGCGTCTCCTCGTCGGGATCGGCCTCGACGATACCCTTGCCGCCGTCGACGACAACGGTCATGCCGTTGCGCAGTGCGGTGCAGCTGTTGGAGACCGAAAGGACAGCCGGGATCTCGAGGGCGCGCGCAATGATCGCGGAGTGCGACGTGCGGCCACCGGTCTCGGTGACGATACCGGCAACGTGGGCCTTATCGATCGTGGCGGTCATGGACGGCGTGAGGTCGTGCACGACAACGACAGTGTTCTCGGGCAGGACGGAGAGGTCGACGACCTCCTTGCCCAGCAGCTCGGCCAGAATACCGGTGCGGATGTCGGCGATGTCAGCCGCGCGAAGACGGAACATCTCGTCGTCCATGGACAGGAACATGTTCTCGAACATGGTCGAGGTGTCCATGAGCGCCTGCTCGGCGCAGGTACCGCCGTCAATGGCGGCGTTGATGGCGTCGGTCATACCCGGATCCTGAGCCAGAACAATGTGTCCGCTCATGATCTCGGCCTCGGCCTCGCCCACCGTCTCCTTCATGTGGTCGGCCTGAGCCTGGGTCTTCTCGCAGAAGACCGAAAGAGCGGACTGATAGCGCTCCTTCTCTGCTGCCGAATCAGCAACCTCGTGCGGCTCAAACGTCAAGTCGGGATCGACGGCGACCATGACGGTGCCGATACCGATGCCCTCGGAAGCGTTGACTCCCTGATACATTCCCATTCCTCTCTCCGTGTCATGTGATAAAGCGTTTTGCCATATCCATGACAAAAGAGCGCAGTTACCTTACAACAGGTCACTGCGCCCCCAAATATGAACTTAGTTGTTCAACATGCGACCCGTTTGAGTTCTACTCGCCAAGACCGCTCTTGATGAGCTCGATGGCAGCAGCCAGAGCCTCGGCCTCGTCGGCGCCGTCGCACTTGACCTCGACCTCAGTACCGCAGGGGATACCAGCAGCCATGAGGGCCATCGGGGACTTGCCGTTGACCTCCTTCTCGGGGGTGACGACCGTCACGTCACAGGCGTACTTGCCCATGGTGGAGGCGAACAGACCAGCCGGACGCATGTGCAGACCCTGAGGATTAACGAGGGTAGCCTTCTCAGAAACCATAATTGACTCCTTTTTGTGTTTAACCCCTGTCATGCATGTGGCAGGAGTCAGATTCACGACGTTCTTTATATTAACTCACATCAAACGGTTTTTCATTATGTTTCAGACGAATTATTGGACAGATGTGTTTGTCGTCCGCTTGCTCGCCCACAGGGGCCCGTGCGCGGCCTGTGAGATTTCCTGCTCTACAGTCCTGCTCGCACGAAGAGCACATTAAGTGCTCTTCGGCTCGTGCGGAACTCGCGATAAATCTCACAGGCCGCGCACGGGCCCCTGTGGGCGAGCAGGCTGCGGAAACTCGGTCGGTCCAGAGCAATATCGTGCAAACGGAAATCTGGCTGATGATCTGTTCGCGACAAAGACTCGATAGGTAGCCCCCTCTATGCCCTTTTGTAAGTTGCGGTGAAATAGGGACTGAATTTGGGGTTGAATCGTTTAAACAGTCCCTATTTCACCGCAACTTATGGGAGGGATAGAAAAAAGGCGGAGGCCCTGGAGAGGGACTCCGCCTTATATACAGGGGGCGATGGTATTCGCGTGTTGCGGGATTAGACCAGGCGGGCGTTGATCGTCTTGGCGATCTTGGCGGCGTCGGTGGAACCCTTGACGGTGGCACGGAAGTCCTCGTCCATGAGCGCCTCGGCGACCTTGGACAGGATCTTAAGGTGCGTGGTGCCGGCCTGGGCACCCGGGATGAGCAGCGCGATGGCCACGTTGACGGGAGCGCCGTCCATGGTGTCCCAACCGGTCACACCGGACTCGTCCTTGACGACGATGACGGCAGCCTCGGTAATGGCGTCGGACTTGGCATGCGGGATGGCGAAGCCCTCCATCATGCCCGTGGTGCCCTCGGCCTCGCGGGCCAGGAAGGCGTTCATCACGGCGTCGGCGTCGCTGGCGATACCGGCCTTGACAGCCTGGTTGGAAACGAAGCTCAGAGCCTCGTCACGAGAAGCGAAGTCCTCGGCGACAAAGACATTCTCGACCTTCACGAAGTCGGCAGCCTCGGCCTTGGGGGCCTCGACGGCAGCGGCCTTGGGGGCCTCAACGGACTTGGCTACAGGAGCGGCCTTCTGATTCTTCTCGAAGTCGTACTTCTTGAAGGCCACGAACAGGATGCCACCGACCACAGCGCCGATGAGGATCGCGAGGACCCACAGCGGACCGTTCTCGACAACGGGCAGGACCAGGAAGCCGCCGTGAGGCGCCGGATCGTGAACGTTGAAGAAGATGGTCAAGATGGAAGCGATGGAAGAACCGAGCATCATGATGGGCATGACGGGCCAGATGTTCTTGGTCATGAACGGAATGGCGCCCTCGGTGATGTGGGTGCAACCAAGGATGAGGTTGACGATACCGGCGTCATGATCCTCCTGGCTGAAGTACTTCTTGCCGACAACGACGGCGAAGGTGGTGATCAGCGGCGGAACGATGCAAGCGGCGGAGACGGCAGCCATGAAGTTGGTGCCGAAGTTGTAGGTCTCGGTGCCGACGCCAGCTTCGAGAGCGGTACCGAGCAGGAAGGTACCAGTAGCGTAAGCAGCCTTGTTGACCGGGCCGCCCATATCAAAGGCGCACATGCAGCCGATGGCCAGGCCAAGGATCACCGGACCGGAGTTACCGAGGCTCTGCAGGAAATCCATCATACCCTGGTTAATGGCAGCCATGGGGCCGGAAATACCGAGCATGACCAGGCCGACGATGGCGGTAGAGCACAGCGGATACAGGAAGATTGCCTTCAGGCCATTAAGGCTCGCGGGAATTTTAGAGAAAACCTTCTCGAGCAGCAGGATGACATAGCCGGCGAGGAAGCCACCGACGATGCCGCCCAGGAAGCCGAAGCCCACGCCGGCGCCACCGGCGTCGATCATGCCGGTCTCGGCGTTAACAGGCAGGCCCTGGATGGCGATCATACCGGCAACAAAACCGGGGACGAGCGCCGGGCGCTTGCCGATGGACTCGGCAATATAGGCGGAAAGCACCGGAACCATGAGGTTCATGGCGATGCCGCCGATGATCTTGAGCATCGCAGCAAAGCTGTTGTAGTCAGACGCCGTCGAATCGAAGGACGTAATGCCCCACAGGAACGAAACGGCGGTCAGAACACCACCGGCAACGACGAAGACCAGCATGTGGCTGACGCCGTTCATGAGGTGCTTGTAGATGATGTGGCCGATGGACTCCTTCTCCTCGACCTCGTCCTCGACATCGGCAGCGGCTGCAACCGTGCTGTCGCCCTTGGCGGCGAGCGCGCGGTCAATCAGCTTACCGGCGGCCTCAACGGACAGGGCCTTGGAAACACCAACGGAAACCATGGGCTTGCCGGCGAAACGCTCAGCCTGGACATCCTTGTCGGCTGCGACGACGACGGCCTTGGCACCAGCGATCTCACTCTTGGTGAGCTCGTTCTCGACACCGACCTGGCCATGAGTCTCGACCTTAATGGTCAGACCGCGCTCGGCAGCTGCCTTCTCCAGCGCCTCCTTCGCCATGAAGGTGTGCGCAATGCCGGTCGGGCAACCGGTCGCGGCGATGATGTCAAACTTAGCCATGTGTCCCTCCTTCTTGAGTACAGCGCCCGCGGGCGCTCCCCTACACGCGCTTCGATGCGCGTTTTTCCACAACTGAAAGATACCAACCTACCGTCCGCGTGAGAAGAGCTAAGGTGCAAATCTCCGGTGAAAGGTTCTTTCATAACCGTAAACGGTAAGTGAAAGTTTACCATCAACACTTGAAACGGCAAGGTGTATCTTGTAATTGAAAATGCCCGTATACTATGGCATTGCAAATCAAGCTAGATTTTCATGCCAACCAGGAGCCATCCATGACCGATAGTAGCAAGAGCGCACTTTCCCTCATTAGCACCCATCAGGGATACAGCGAGTCCGAGCAGCGCATTGTCGACTATATATTGGAGCACCAGTCCGAGGCGCCACGCCTCACGGCCGCTCAGCTCTCGCGCGCCGCCGCCACGTCCGAGGCGACCGTTTCGCGCTTCTGCCGCAAGCTTGGCTTTGGTAGCTTCCGCAGCTTTCAGTTTTCGTTGGCGAGGGATTTGGAAAGCCAGCGTAACGAGGGCCTGACTGACGAGGTCTCGCTCGACAATATGGAGCAGAGTCTCAAGAATATCCTGGCTGCCAAGGTGAGCGAGCTTAATGCGACCATCGACGGGATCGACCACGATACGCTGGCGGCTGTTGTGCATGCCCTTAAGCATGCAGGGGTTATTGAGTTTGCAGCTGTGGGCAATACGAACGCGGTCGCGCTCGATGCGACGTTTAAGTTTTCGCAGCTGGGCCTGCGCTGCATGGCGAGCACCATTAGCGAGACATCAATCGGCTTTGCGCTCACGTTACGCCCGGGTGACGTCATCGTGCTAATCTCAAACTCTGGCAAATCGCGCCGACTGAATCGCATGGCAAAAGCGGCTCGCAACTGCGGCGCAACCGTAGTCGTCATCAGCAGTGACAGCAAATCCCCACTTGCGCGCCTCGCCGACTACACCTTTAATACCGTCAATCACGAAGCGTTGCTGACAACGGGTGACTTCGCGTTCTCCAAGATCAGCGCCACGATGATCATCGAAGTTATCTACAACTTCCTGCTGCCCGAGATTGAAGACGCTCGCGAACATATCAGCTACTACGAGGAGCTCATCCAGCCGGACAAGGTCGTTGAGTAAAACGCGTAGTGGGACAAAAATTTCAGTCTATTTTGTCCCACCAACACCGCTGATACGACCTAGCCTCGAACTTCTTCGAGCATCTGCTTTGCGTGGGCCAAGCTTGCCTCGGACTGATCGCCGCTGAGCATGCGGGCGATCTCGGCGGTACGCGCTTCGCCGGTTACCTCGTCCAAATGCGTCTGGGGAACATCGCCCGGCTCCTTGCTGACTACGTAATGCTTGTCAGCCATGACCGCAACCTGCGCCAGGTGCGTTACGACGATGACCTGATGCGTGGCGGCAAGATCGGCCAGCACACCAGCAAGAGCACGAGCCGTAGAGCCGCCGACACCGGCATCGACCTCGTCAAATACCAGTGTATCGACGCCGTCAGCATTACCCAAGACCACCTTGCTCGCGAGCATAACGCGGCTGAGCTCGCCGCCCGACGCAATTCGACGCAGGGGGCGCGGCGTCAAACCGGCACCGCTGCGGTATAGCAGCTCGTAGCTCGAAGGACCAACGGGCGTCCACTCAGCACGGGGAAGATCACGCGACTCCCAGACGAGCTCGGCGCCGCCCATTTCCAGGCGTGCCATCTGACGACCCACCTCGTGACAAAAACGCGGGGCTGCCGTATTGCGTGCACGCTTAAGCGCCTTGGCAGCGGCGAAAAGTTCGCGCTCCGCCGCGCCAAGCGCTTCGCGCGCCTTCTTGATCTGCTCATCACCATCGTCTACCAGCGACAACAGCTCTTGCGAGCGATCGCGCATGGCAAATACGTCGTCCATGGTGGGACCCCACTGACGCAGCAGACCCTTGAGGTCGGAATAGCGCTCGCGCATACGAGCCAGCTCGCGCGGATCGAAGGCGACCCCATCGCGATAGGCACGCAACTCGTTGGCGCAATCCTCGAGTGAGATGCAGGCATCCGAAAGGGCATCGGCGATGTCGCCTAGCTTGCGGTCAACGGTCGTCATGCGTGAAAGCTCGGCCACGGCGCTGTTCACGGCATCGAGCGCTCCCCCTTCGGCGGCAATCGATGCATGGGCTTCGTTAGCCGTGGCCACCAGCACCTCGGCATGCTCCGAGCGCGGCAGCAGCTCTTCGAGCTCCTCATACTCACCCGGCTTGGGGTCGACCTCGCCGATGCGCTCCAGGGCGAAGCGCGCCTCCTCGACGCGACTCCCCTGCGCACGCGACGCCTCCTCTACGCGACGGACCTCCTTGGCAGCCGCACGCGACACCCTAAAGCAGGCACGGTACTTTTCCAGTGCCTCGAGCGCAGAGCGACCAGCCCAGGCATCGACCATGGCAACATGATGTGCCGGATCGAGCAGGCGCTGATGCTCGTGCTGGCCGCACAGATCCATCATCACGCCGACGCGCTCGGAAAGCTCGCGCACGCTGGCAATGCGACCATCAATCTTGACGCGGCTGCGGCCCTCGGCAGAAAGGCTGCGCTGCACGGTGAAGCCCTCCGTGTCGTGCGGGCCATCGAACAAGCGCGCCTCGACGCTCGCAAGCGCCTCGCCCTCGCGCACGGTCGAAGAATCCGCGCGCTCGCCCAAAATGAGCTTAAGCGCCGAGAGCAGCGCAGTCTTGCCGGCGCCGGTCTCGCCGGTCAGGACAGTTAGGCCCGCGCTGGGCACCAGCGTCGCCTCGCGAATGAGCGCAATGTTTGAAACCTGCAGCTCATCGATCATGACGAACTCCGTAGAATACGCGGCTCACCGAGTTATAGAAGCTCTCGGGGCCATAGTCGAGCAGCAGAACATCGCCGGGACCGCGACGCACGGCTACGCTCTCGACGGTACCATCGCAGGTAATAAACTGTCCGTCGATAGCGATGGCAGGTACACTCGGTCGGTCGTCAGACATAAAAATCTCGACGACATCGCTCGGCGAGGTCAAAAAGGCACGGGCCTGAATAGTATGCGGCGCGATAGGCACGCAGACCATGCCCGTGTAATCCGGGCTCACGATAGGACCGCCGGCACTGAGGGCATAGCCCGTGGAACCAGTTGCCGTAGACACGACCACACCATCGCCGCGCAAGCGATCGATATGGTGGCCCGAAACGGTGATATCGAACTCGACCATATCGGAAAGCGGCCCGCGCGTGAGCGCCATGTCGTTGAGGGCAAAAGAACGCACGACATCCTTGGTGCCGTCCTCGCGCACAGAAACGATGTCTGCAGCGATCGTGGCGCGACGACTCACGTGGAGCTCACCGGACAGGGCATCGCTCACAACCTGTAGAATATCGCGTTCCTCGGGACTGGCCGCCGTCAAAAAGCCCAGGTGACCATAGGAAAGACCCAGAATAGGAATCTCTCGATAGTTGAGGATGCGGGCGGCGCGCAGCAGCGTGCCGTCGCCGCCGAGCGTGATGACAAGGTCGGCACCATCCACGTCGGGCGTACTCTGGATCTTGGAGCGCTGGTCGGCAGCCCAAGCGACCTCGTAGCCCTGGCGCGTCAGCCAGAGCTCGAGCATCAGGCCGCTCTCGACCGCCTCTTGCTTGTAGTAATTGGGAACCAGAAAGACCTTCATAGCGTTGCAGCTTTCTCGCTCAAAGCCGATACCTGGGATTGCAACTCGTCATCGGAGTGCTCGCTGGGGGCAAACCTCGTGCCGTACAGGAAAAACTCCACGTTGCCCTTGGCGCCATGGATGGGCGACACGCACACGTCAAGCGGGAACAGGCCCTTGGCGGCAAAGAGCTCAATCGCCGCCACGAGCGTGTCAACACGCACAGTGGGATCTGTCACGATACCGCCCTCGCCCACCAGCGCCGCCGGAGCCTCAAACTGCGGCTTCACGAGCGTGCAGAACGACCCCGTCGGCGTCAGGCACGCCAGCACGGCGTCGATGATGTTCGCGATGCTCGTAAACGACACGTCGCACACGGCCAGGTCGATTGCGTCGCCGTAGCCGAGCTCGGGCAGCTGCGTCACGTTGGTGCGCTCGTGGAGCGTCACGCGGTCGTCTTGGCGCAGCGACCAATCAAACTGGGCACGGCCCACGTCGACCGAAACGACCGTGGCGGCACCGCGCTTGAGCAGGCAATCGGTAAAGCCGCCGGTAGAGCAGCCTACGTCCAGGCAGGCAAGGCCCGTGGGATCGATACAAAACGCATCGAGCGCACCCTCAAGCTTAAGGCCGCCGCGCCCAACGTACGGAATGCGCCCCTTAACGTGCAGTGGCAGGCCCGGCGTCACCTTAAGCCCCGGAGAGGTCAAACGCTCACCGCCGCTCGAGACCAAGCCGGCCATAAGAGTGCGAAGGGCATCCGCGCGATCGGCGCAGATGCCCTGTGAAATCAGTTCGTCATCGAGACGCACGCGTTTCATGAATGCCATCAACCATTCGTATCCGGGGATGCAGCCTGCCTATCTTGGGACTCGTTTGCCGCATCCTCATCGTATTCCTGCTCGAGCTTGTCGGCCTCACGCGGCGTCAGCTCAAACTTGTCGACCATATCGACCGCACGGGAACCAAGCTCAATAGCCTCGTCAAACAAATCGAGCGAACGCTCCAGGGACGTATCCTTGGAGCGAACGGTGGCGATGATCTGGTCCAGGCGATCCGAGATCTCATCGAAGTTGCGGACGGAACCCTCTGGCATGGCTACCCCTCGACGGAGTCGGCCTCGACGGCCTCGGCAGCATCCGTATCCTCGGCAAGTACACCGGCGGCAGCCTGAGCGGCAGCGACCTTGGCGGCTGCCTCGGCAGCCTGCGCCTCCTCGCGAGCGCGATCATCGGCCAGCAGCTCTTGGTACAGTTCCTCGCCCGGCAGCTCCTCGCTGCGAGCGATCTTGCCCAGCACGCCGTTGACAAACGAGGCGGACTGGTCGGTGCCATAAGCCTTAGCGATTTCGACGGCCTCGTTAATGACGATGGCGTCCGAGACCTCCTCGTCGGTGAGGAAGCGCATCTCGTAGACGGCGATACGCAGCAGGTTGCGGTCGGCGCCGGGCATGCGCATAAGATCCCAGTTCTTGGCGACGGAGCGCAGAGCGCAGTCGATGCGGTCGATATGCTCGTAGGCACCGCGGCACAGCTCCAGCGCATAGGGGTCGAGGGGACCCTTCGAGATCAGGAAATCACCCTCGAGGACGCGCTCGAGCGGGCTGTCCGTGGCCTCGGCCTGGAACAGCAGCTGCAGCGCCTGACTGCGGGCAAGCGTACGCCCGCGATAAACCTTAAGGCTCAAAGGTTACTCCTTGGGGAAAACGAGGCCGTCGATGCAAACGTCAACACGCTCAACCTCAACGCCCACCTGGGCATCGATGGCGGCGACCACGGCGGCGCGAACGGCCTCGGCGAGTTTCTTGAACGGATAGCCAAAGAACACCACGACACGCACGGTGAGTGCGAGCTTGTCGCCGACGACCTCGGCCTCGACCGCCGGCTCGGAAGCCGGGGCCTTGGACGAGAGCATCATGGAGACAAGGTTGGTGGCAAGGTCCTTGACGCCAACGGAGGCGATGCCCTCGACATCGGACACGGCGCGCGAGACGATGGCGGTCAGAACATCGGGCGAAATGCCGATGCCGTCAATCTTGATTTCCTGGGGCATGAGTCCTCCTAGAAGAGTTGGTTGCTAGACGCGGGAGACGAACTTGCCGTCGCGGGTGTCAACCTTGATGACCTCGCCCTCGTTGAGGTACATGGGGACCTGGATGACAGCGCCGGTGTCGATCGTGGCCGGCTTGGTGGAACCCTGGACGGTGTCGCCCTTAAAGCCCGGGTCGGTCTGGACGATGGTGGTCTCGATGAACATCGGCGGAGTCACGCCCATGAGCTCATCGTCGGCGAAGAGCAGCTGGCAGATGTCGTTCTCGCGCAGCCACTTGGAGTTCTCGCCCACCATGTCCTCGGGAACGGGAACCTGCTCATAGGTCTCGTTGTCCATGAAGATGTAGTCGGCGCCATCGTTGTAGAGGTACTGGAACTCACGGGTGGTGAGCATGACGCTCTCGAACTTGGTGCCGGCGTTGCAGGTGTTCTCGACGACACGGCCGCTCTTGATGTCGCGGGTCTTGTAGCGCACAAACGCGCCGCCCTTGCCCGGCTTGACATGCTGGAACTCGACGATGGTGTAGACCTTGTCCTTGATGCGGAGACCGAGGCCGTTCTTGAAGTCGGCGGTAGAAATGGTAGGCATAGCGACCTTTCTTGTTATGGGCAGAACGCACAAGCGTCCAAATTACATACGACCGAAATTATACACTTGCTGACGGCGCCTGCAGCGAGCGCATAAAAAGAGAACGCGGGGCGTCCGAATCGATCCGGACGCCCCGCCCCAAAAATCTATCGAAATGGGCTAGCAATCGATGACGTGCAGGTCGTGCGGGGTCTTGGTGAAGGGCTCGTAGCCGTTCTCGGTGACCACGCCGTAGTCCTCCAGACGCACGCCGCCCACACCGGGCAGATACACGCCGGGCTCCATGGTAATAACCGAGCCGACCTCAATGATGTTCTTGCTACGGTTGAAGTTGGGCAGCTCGTGGATTTCGATGCCCACGCCGTGGCCCAAACCATGGTTGTAGTAATCGCCATAGCCGGCATCGCCGATGATCTTCTTGGAGAGCTTGAAGATGTCGTTGCCCTCGACGCCCGGATGAATGGCGGCGACGCACTCCTCGTGCGTACGGCGCACGAGCGCGTACAGGTCGAGCTGCTCCTGCGTGGGCTCGCCCATCACAACAGTGCGTGTCATGTCGGAGCGGTAATCACAGTAGCCCGCGCCGTAGTCCATCAGGACGAAGTCGCCCTTCTCGATCACGCGATCGCTCGGCACGGCATGCGGGTTGGCGGTGTTGGGACCGCTCGCCACGATGGAGCCAAAAGCCAAGCTGTCGGCGCCGTTGGCGAACATAAAGTTCTCGAGCTCGTTGCGAACCTGCTTCTCGGTCATGCCGGGCTTAATAAAGCCGAGCATGTGCTGGAAGGCGGCGTCGGTGATCGACTGCGCATGGCGCATGAGCTCAATCTCCTCGGCGTCCTTGATGGCGCGCATCTTACGGATGTCGTCATGCATCAGCGGCAGCATGCAGGCGACGGAACGATCCTCCAGGCCACGTTGGATGCCCTGGTAGAAGTTAATCTGCATGTCATCCTCGACAGCGCAGACGCGGCACCTATTGGCCGCGATCTTGCCGGCGACCCAGCCGGGAATGGTGCCCTCGTCCATGTCGTAGACCCAGGGGCTGCCGGCGGGCGTGTTCTCCTCAAAGCTGTTGAGGTAGCGCGAGTCGGTGTGGAACAGGCACTGGTCAGCCGTAATAAACGCAGCGTGCGGGAACTCGAAGGTGTAGTCGAAGACGCCCTTCACGCCCGTAAGCCAACGAAGGTTGGCCTCGTCGCGCACCACGATGGCGTCGTAGCCACGCTCGGCCATCAGGGCACGGACACGCTCGATACGACCGGCAGGACCGGCAGCAAACTCAGACATGCAGATTCCTTTCTTGTTGTCTCTATATAGACGGAACGGGTCTCAACCGAACGACGGAATCGCATGCGATCCGCAACCGATTGAAAACCCGCCCCTCAACATGATACGAAAGACGATGGAAGTCAATAAATCTTAGAGAAGTTCTTTGCGAGAAGCCAAGTAGGCATGAGCATGGCGCTCAAGAACCTCGTCCTCGACGCTCGTTAGACGAATGGCGCCGAGTGCCGCGGGCAGCGGCAACATACTGCGGTTCGAGCGGGCGAACTGCTGCCTGCGGAACTCCTCGATAAACGCGGTGGGCTCCAGGTCGAAGGCAAGTTCCTCGATGCCAAAGTCCTCCAGGCAGTCATCGACCTCAAAGACGTAATCGATATCAAAGTCGCAGGCATCATGTGCTAGGCGCGCCTCAAAGCGCATGCCCTCGGATAACAGCTGATAGGCAGGGACCTGCGAAGCGGCATCGCCCAAGCAGGCGCGCAGGGTACGCTCCCCCGTCTTGCCAAAATCGAGCGAATGGCGAGCGCTCGGGTTCGTGGCCATCAGTACGTCCTTACGGGCAGTCTGAGACCATTGAACGGCATTGACGAGCGCGACCTCCTCGCCCGCGAGAATCTCGGGGACGGTCTCAGTAAACTGATTCCAGCGGGATTTACTGCTCGAAAGCATGGTGCCAACAAGCACCACAAAGCCGAGCTTGAGGTCCTCGGGGTCCGCCTCGCGAACAAGGTCGAGGTCACACACGACTAAGCCCGGTTCGGGACGGAACGCGATAGCGGGAAGCGCATTGGCAGACGAGGCGACGAGCGGCTTCATGGTCGTCGCGACCGTAAGCATGGCGTCGAAGGTCGTCGGCAACAGCGCGCACTCGGTTCGGCCGCACCACTGGTTGGCGCACCAGCTAACAACCGAGCAGGTTGCGGCATCGCCAACGGCGACAACCAGATCGTCGCAGGTAACGGCGTTGGCAGACAGGGCGCCAAAGATAGCATCAGCATCGGCCAGCGTGGCACCAGCAGGCGAAACCTCGAGGACGAGCGGCGACACGGCAAAACCGGCGTCGACCAGCGCATGCTCGACGACCTCACCAAAACGCTCGGATGTGGCGTCGTTCCAAACCACCATCGCGCGCTTAGGCTTGCCCACAGCCGAGGAAAACATGCGCGACAGCTCATCGAACGCGCCCAATCCGACGCGGACATCGACACTGCGGTTTTGGAAATTGATCAGTTGACGGCGAATCATAGCAGCCCACGCTCCAAAAGCATCTCGGCACAAAGGTAGGAAACGTCCTCGAAGGACTTGTTGCGAATATCAAGGGTAAGGTCGGCGGCTTGGCGATACAGCGGACGGCGATGCTCAAACAGGCGCGCGGCATGCTCGGGCGAGCGGAAATCGGGGCGCGTGTCGGACCGACGAATCTGGCGAATCGAATCCTCGAAGTCGCCCTCGAGGTACACGCACGTACCCATTTCGTGCATCAGCTCAATATTCACCGGCGTCTCGACAATGCCGCCCCCGCACGAAACCAACAGGCTGCGCTCACTTTGGAGCGAACGGAGCGCCGAGGTCTCGAGCTCGCGAAAACGATCCTCGCCCTCGGTCTCAAAAATCTCGGTTACCGACTTGCCGCAACGACGCACGACCAGACGGTCGGTATCGATAAAACGCCGCTTAAACATAGTGCCGACGTTGCGCGCGAGCGTCGATTTGCCCGCGCCCAAAAAGCCGATAAAGAAGATATGGTCGCAGCCGTGTTTGGTGTGCTGGGACATAGCGAGACCTATTCCTCGCAGGGAAGGTCACGCAGGGCCCGGCGCTCAAAGATACGGAAAATCTGCGTATACCACAGGTCCTGCGTCGCCTGCGGCTTTACCAGGATGGTATCGACGCCGGCGAAGTTGCCGCTCCACACGTCCGTGTAGAGTTGATCACCGATCAGCACCGTCTCGTCGGCCGAGGCGCCGAGGCGCTTAAGGCCCGCCTTGAGGGCAAACGGCGCCGGCTTCATGGCGTGGCTGATGGCCTCGAGTCCCAGCTCGCGCGCAGAGCTCATGACCTGGTCGCGATGCCAGTTGTTGGACACCATGCACAGCTTAAAGCCTTTGGCGCGGGCGGCGTCGAGCCAAGCGGAAACCGCGGCGGGAACCTGCTCGGTGTCGCGCGGCACCAAGGTGTTATCGCGATCGAGCAGAATGGCGCGCTTGCCGTCGGCCCACAGGGTATTAAGGTCGATGCGATCGACCGAGGCAACGTATCGTTTGGGGCTAAAAATCCTCATGCTAATTCCAAGACTGTTGATGCTCTTCGTAGGTTTGCGAGAAGTACTCCTCGTCCTGCGTAATGTAGAAATACAGGTCCTCGGAGTCGGTCGGCTCAAGCGTGGCCTTGAGTGCCTCGAGCGACGGAGAGCAGATGGGCGTGGGCGGCAGACCCTCGTGTTTATAGGTGTTATACGGACTATCGCTCAGCAGGTCGTCGGCGGTAACCTCGCCACCGGTGACATACATCATGGTCGCATCGCTGTTGAGATAGCGCAGACCGTCGAGCTTGCCGGCAAGGCGGTTGTAGAAGACCGAGGCCACGTGCGCACGTTGATCGGCGTTGAGGCCCTCGCGCTCAACGATAGAGGCCAAGTTGACGATGTCGTAGTCGGACATCTCCACGCCGTAGCGTTCCTTGATCTTGGCTTCGCAGCTCGCAAAGTCAAGCGACTTGTACTCGGTCTTAAACTGATCGAGCATGGCGCGAATCACGTCATCGGCCGTCGGCGAATCGCCCAGCGAATAGGTCTTGGGGAACAAGAAACCCTCGAGCGAATCGTTGGCGGCGCCCTTAAGGAAGCTATAGTCGTCAACGTAGTTGGAGGCCTTGGCCTGGTTGAGGAAGTCTTCCTTAGAGATGCTGTCGTAGGCCTGGGCCACACGGTCGGCGACTTGATCGACCGTTAGGCCCTCAGGGATAGTCAGCGCATTGGAGCCCGCGTTGGGGCCTTCCATGAGCTGCTGAACAACCTTGGTCGCATCCATGAGTGTGGTGAACGAATAATCACCAGGCTTGAGCGACATATCGGCGTTGAGCTTTTTCACCGCCGCATAATAATCCTTGGGATTTTCGACGATATGATTCTCGGAGAGAATCGAAGCGATGCTGTCACCCGAGGCACCATCGGGAATCGTGATAGTAACCTGCTGGCCTGCAACGACTTTCGCACCCTCACCGCCAAAGAAGCCCTTGACGGCTGGCACGACAAAGAAAACGATCGCGACAAGCGCAAGCACGGCAACAACGCCACCGATAATCATAGGCACCGGGGAGCTTTTCTTTTGAGCACCGCGACGAGCATGCGTGTTGTAGCTCGAGCGGGTCGCCGGAGCAACGCCATGCGAACCACGAGCGTGATGCGAATGCGATTGGGGGGCCTGCATTCGCTGGGTAGGTGCCTGCTGCTTAAAGCGGGTGCCGCCTGCAGGCTGGGCCGTACGAGCAGTGGGCTGCTGAGCCGCGTGAGAAGCCGAATGCTGAACCGAACGAGCAGAAGGCTGCTGACCCGTCCGTTGAACAGGTTGGGCCGAACGAGAGAAGGACTGCGCCGGGCGCGCGGCAGGCTGAGCTGCGCGCTGCGTCGGCTGTGCCGGACGCTGGCCAGGCTGGGCAGGGCGCGACGCCGGCTGCTGTGTACGATTCGGCTGGCGCGGATCGGAAGCACTAGGCATGCGAAACCTCCTCGTTTTTACGATCGAGCCACGTCTGCAAAAACAGGCTGGCGGCAATCATGTCGATCTTGCCCCTCATCTGCTTTTCGTTGAGTCCCTGCTCGCGCAGGATACGCTTGGCCTCTTGCGAGGACAGACGCTCGTCCTCAAACTCCAACGGAAGATCGAGCTCGTCGGCAATCTTTTGCGCCACAGCGGCAACGCGCTCGGCCTGAGGGCCGGGCTCACCGGCCATGGTCAGGGGACGTCCGCTTACCAGGATGTCGGGCTCATAGTCCTCAACCAGGTAGCGGAACGTCTTGGCCATACCGGTGACCTCGGCAGCCGGAAGCACCTTGACAGGCATCGCCATCTTGCCATCACGGCTCGAGACGGCGATGCCAATCCTGGTCTCCCCTATGTCCAGCGCGAGCGCAACCACAGCGACTTCTTAGATTCTTAGGCGCCGAGCGCGGTCTTAGCGGCCGCGAGGGCATCGGCGATGCCGGCAGCATTCTTGCCACCGGCCTGGGCCATGTTGGGACGACCGCCACCGCGACCGTCGACCAGACCCGCGATCTGCTTGATCACGTTACCGGCGTGGAAACCGGCCTTGACGGCGTCATCGGAGCCGGCAGCGAGCAGGGCCGGAGTGCCCTTCTCAGTCACGCTGGCGACGACACAAGCGACAGGGCCGGCGACCTTCTGATGCACGGTATCCCATACGTTGCGCAGGTCGGCAGCCTCAAGGCCCTGGGGCTCAGCGACGACTAGCTTGTAGCCGCCGAGGTCGACAGCACCCTCGATGGCACTGGAAATGGCGTCGGAGGAGCCACCGGTCAGAGCCTTTTTGAGCTTGTTGGACGTCTCGCGCAGCTCGGCCTGCAGGTTCTCCACGCGGGCGGGAACCTCGTCGACGCGGCACTTGAGCGCAGCGGCGGCGGCGTCAACGAGCGCCAGGCGGTCGGCCATATAGTCGAGAGCACCCTTAGAGGTCACGGCCTCGATACGGCGGACGTTCGAGCCCGTAGAGGACTCGGAAATAATCTTGAACAGGCCGATCTCAGCGGTGTTGGCAGCGTGCGTGCCACCACAGAGCTCGCGGGAGAACGGCTGGTCCTCGGCGCCCACGGAGACGACGCGGACGACATCGCCGTACTTCTCTCCAAACAGAGCGACAGCGCCGGCAGCCTTAGCCTCGTCGATGCCCATAACACGGGTCACAACCGGCTTGGAGGCGAAGATCTGCTGGTTGACCAGGTCCTCGACAGCCTTGAGCTGCTCGGAGGACAGAGCCTCGAAGTGCGTAAAGTCAAAGCGCAGGTGCTCGGGCGCCACCAGCGAGCCGGCCTGGGAGACATGCTCGCCCAGGACCTGTTTAAGCGCAGCGTCGAGCAGGTGGGTGGCGGTGTGATTGCGGCGCAGGAAACCACGGCGCTCGGCGTCGAGCGCGGCGGTCACGGTGGCACCGACGGTCAGCGTGCCCTCGGCAACGTGGGCGACGTGAGCATACAGGCCGTTGTGGTTCTTGGTATCGGAAACGGTCAGCGCAATGCCCTCGGCGGAAAGCTCACCGGCGTCGCCCTGCTGACCACCCATCTCGGCGTAGAACGGGGTGCGGTCGAGCACGACCTCAACGTCCTCGCCGGCGGCAGCGGACTCGACGGACTCGCCGTTGCGCACGATGGCGACAACCTTGGCGCCCTCGATGACATCGTTGTCATAGCCGTCGAACTCGGTCGCGGCGACCTTGTCCGAAAGCTCGACCCACACGTCGTTGAAGCTGCCCCAGGCATCGCCCTTGGCGTTGGCGCGGGCGCGGGCCTTCTGGTCCTCCATGCAAGCGGTAAAGCCGTCCATGTCGACGTCGTGGCCAGCAGCGCCGGCGATCTCGACAGTCAGGTCGATGGGGAAACCAAAGGTGTCGTGCAGCTTAAAGGCAACGTCGCCCGGAAGGACAGCGCCGTCGGTGAGCGCAGCCAGGGCCTCGTCAAGGTAAACGCGGCCGTTGTCGAGCGTCGTGGAGAAACGCTCCTCCTCGGAGGCGACGATGCCCTTAACGAGCGCGACGTTCTTGAGCAGCTCGGGATAGGCCTCGCCCATCTGAGCGTTGACCTCGTCGATGAACTTGGTCAGGAAGGCGCCCTCGATGCCCAGCAGGCGGCCGTGAAACACGGCACGACGGAGCAGGCGGCGCAGGACGTACTCGCGGCCCTCGTTACCGGGCAGGATGCCATCGGAGATCATAAAGTCGACGGCACGCGAGTGGTCGGCGATGATGCGCAGGGAGCGGCTGGCGCCGGAGTAATCGTCGGCGTCATAGGTCTTACCGCTGATCTCCTCACCGAGTTTGATGAGGTGCTGCATCAGATCGCCGTCGTAGTTAGCGGTCTTGTGCTGCATGATAGCGGCCATGCGCTCCAGACCCATGCCCGTATCGAGGTTGCGGTGCGGCAGCTCCGGCATGGAGCCGTCCTCCTGGCGGTCGTACTGGGTAAACACGAGGTTCCAGAACTCAAGGAAGCGGTCGCAGTCGCAGCCGGGCTTGCAGTCGGGGCTGCCGCAACCGACCTCCTCGCCCATGTCAAAGTAGATCTCGGAGCACGGACCGCAGGGGCCGGTGGGACCAGCGGCCCAGAAGTTGTCGTCCTCGCCCAGACGGGAGATGTGATCCTCGGCAACGCCCAGGGAGCGCCACACATCGTGGGTCTCGTCGTCCTCGGTAAAAACGGTGAAGTACAGGCGGTCGAGCGGCAGCTTGAACTCCTTGGTGATGAGCTCAAAGGCCCAGGCGCAGGCCTGCTGCTTGGAGACGCCGCCAAAGGAGAAGTCGCCGAGCATCTCAAAGAAGGACAGGTGACGGCCGTCCTCGCCGATGCAGTCGATGTCGTTAGTGCGGACGCACTTCTGGCAGGAGATCGCGCCGATCTCCTTCATGGTCTTCTTGCCCTGGTAGTACTCCTTAAACTGGTTCATGCCGGCGTTGGCAAGCAGCAGCGAAGGATCGTCGGGGACGAGGGACGAAGAAGGATAGAGCTTAAGACCGCGCTCCTCAAAGAAGTTGAGGAACTTAGAGCGGATCTCGGCCGTAGTCATTGACGGGTAGTCAGCACTCATAGAGGGAATCTCCTCGGTTTCACATCGAAACAGTTCAAACGTAACGATATTACCATCCAACCGCCCCCATGCAAAAAAGAGGGCCGCCAAACGGCGACCCTCCAGCGAAAGTGCATGTTATTTAGGTCTAAGCAATCCTTTAAAAACATGGTTTTAGTAAAATACCATATAAGATTCACCCGGAAGGAGAGATCGATGAAAAGTAAACGATTTGTCCTGAATGTACTTCTGGTAGTAGCACTTTTAGCGCTCTTGGCCTTCTCCTGCTGGTGTGCAAACCAACCAGCATTTGGCTACGTATTGTATGCAGTAATGTCCGGCGATAAGGCTTATTACACTCTACGTGCAATTGACATTCTCTTTTTCTATGTAGCCGGCCCCTTATCAATCGCTTTACTCGCGTTTCTTGTCATTTACAACTTCAAGAAACGTTAATAGAACCTATTTGGAATCCGAATCGTCCATGGAGCCGTCGATGCCGGTTTTGGTGTCGTCGTCTGAGTTGGAGTCATCGTCCTTGGCGAAGGGGTTCTTGAAGAAGCCCGTGGCATCGGGTTGCAGACCCGAAAGCTTAATCCAGGGATTATCGAGCTCGGGCTTGGGCATGGCCTTGGCCTCGGGCGCAGTCTCGTTGCCGATGAGCTCGGACTCGTAGATGAAGGTGTCGTCGCCGAGCGCGTCGTAGGCGGCGACCGGGTTGCCATCGGCATCGCGGTACGGTGTGCCCTTAAACACGGCGCCGTCATAGGCCACAAGCTGGCGGCCGGTCTCATTCTCGAAGTAGTACACGAAGATACCCTTGAGAGCCGCACAAAGCGGGATGGCAATAATCATGCCGATGGGACCCATAAGTGCCGAGCCAATAACGAGCGCCGTGAGGCTCATGATGGGATGCACCTGCACCGAGCTTTGCATGACCTTAGGCGAAATCACGTTGTCGGTGACGTTTTGCGCGACCATCGTCACGATGAGCGTCCATAACGCCAACATGGGGCTGAACATGAAACCGAGCACTGTGGCGATTGCTGCGCTCACCCAAGGACCGACGACCGGAACCAAATGCATGATGCCGGTAAAGATAGCCATGAGCGCCGCATACGGATGACCGATGATCATAAAACCGATAAAGGCGAGGAAACCACCGCAGATGGACGTCACGACCATACCGCGCATGTAGCCGCCGACAGAGCGAGAAAGGATGGCGACCATAAAGCGGTACGAGGTCTCCTTCTCCTGACCGATGATGGTGCAAATCTCATGGTGCATGCGAGGGTAGTCGCAGGCCATCCAGTACGCAAGCACCAGACCAAGGAAGATCACGAACAGCTGCGAGGCCGTATTGGTGATGAGCGGGAACACACCACGGCCAAGCTCGGCAGCGATCTGAGACACATACTTCGATGCCACGGTAACCAGCGACGAAAGATTATCGTCCAAATACTCCTTGAGCGGCGTGTTGTTGAGCGTCTTGGCATGCGAGATCATCTCATTGAGATCGCCACCCGCAACACGAAGCTGCTCGGGCAGGCGGCTCAGGACTTCCATGATCTGACCAAAGAGAATCGGCGACAAGATGCAAACGACACCGACGAGTACGGCAACAACAACAATAAGCGCGATAAGCGAACCGATGCCGCGATTCACGCCATGGTGCTCGAGCCAGTTGGTGATCGGGGACATCACAAAGGCAATGATGGAACCAACAGCGAGAAACTCAATAACCGGCGCCAGGATGCCCATAAGGTTAAAGATGACAGCGGCGATGACAATGCAGCCGACAACAGCCCAAATGCGAAGCGTCAGAATGCGGGTGTCGCGCAGCACGCGATCGGTTTGTTGGGGGTGCTCACTCATGAACGAATCATCACTCCGTCGGGGTCGATCTTGTCCTGAATCTTCTTAAGCGTGCGGCGCAGCAGACGCGAAACCTGCACCTGAGAAATACCCAGCTTCTTGGCGATCTCGATCTGGGTCATGCCCTTCACAAAGCGCAGCTCGATCACCTCGCGCTCGCGCGGCGAGAAATCGCGAATGGCTTCCTCGATCACCAGGCGGTCATCGGTAAAGTCGAGCTCGTTGTCGTCGTCGGCGTAACGGTCGAGAATCGAGGGGGCATCGTCGGAATCGGACGCACCAGGAGCCTCGATGGGCACCGAGGTATAGGCCGAAGACGATTCCATGGCCTCGAGGACCTCATCGACAGTCACATCTAGATACTCAGCGATCTCCTCAACCTTGGGCGAACGCTGAAGCTCGTTGGTGAGCTTGTCGGTGGCCTGGTTAACCTTGGCAGAAAGCTCCTGCAGACGGCGCGGCACGCGCACGCTCCAACCCTTGTCGCGGAAGTGGCGCTTAATCTCGCCCAAGATAGTGGGTGTTGCAAACGTCGTGAACTCGAGCCCGCGCTCGGGGTCAAAGCGGTCGATAGCCTTGAGCAAACCCAGATAGCCGACCTGCATGAGGTCGTCGAGCGGCTCGCCGCGATTCTTAAATTTGTTGGCAAGAAACCTTACCAGATTCATATGGGACATGACGAGCTGCTCGCGGGCGTCCGGATCACCGGTCTCCTTGTAACGACGAAACAGCTCGCGGGTTTTCTCCTTGTCCCAAGCGGTCTTACCGCTCCGGGAACGTTCGGTCATATTAGATATCCGCCTTGAGGTCGAGGGAAAGCGTCAGGGGCGCCGCAGTCTTTTCGTAGGAGTCGCACACGCTCGCGAGGATGAGCTCGGCATACACCGCAGCCTGGTCGTCTTCATCGACCGTAGCCTGATCGCCAAAGGTAATAGTCATGCCAACGTGGGTCTCATCGACATCGAATATGATGGTGATGTCGTCGCAGTCGACCGCGGTACAACCAAAGATGAAAGCCTCCTCGGCAGCCATGCGGATGTCCTCGATGCGATCAACAGACATAGAGCACAGGGCACCGACGTTGGCGGCAGTCATGCGCACAAGGCGAGCGAGACGCGGGTCGCCGGCAACGGTCAGCGTGATGGGGCAGGTTGCTTCGCTACTCATCGCAAGACTCCTCAGAGGTCTCGGCGGGCGTATAGGTGTAATACTGAGCCGGCTTGGTTGCAGACTTCTGAGCCACATCTGCACCATCGGTAGCCTCGTCCTCGCCAATTAGGACACGCACGGTGGGCTGCTCGGCCTCCGCAGCGGCAGCGGCGAGCTTGCGCTCGGCGTCAGCTGCAGGTGCCTTCACCTTATTGAACAGCTTCTGCACGGCACCAGCGGCAGAATCGGTCACGCTCGACACGGCGTTGCTGGCCTCGGCCATACTGCCCGTGACCTCGGAAATGTCGCGAACCACGGCTTCGACCTCAACGAGGTTGGACGTCAGGGCGTCAACGGCGGTCTTGCTCGACTTAAGCAGCGGCTCCATCTGGGCAAGTGCCGGTGTAAGCTCGTCGACAGCGCCGTCGAGTTTTGCCACCACCGGCTGCGCCTCGGCGATCGTGTTGTTGAGGTCGCTCACCGTCTTGTCGAGCGAGTCGACAACGGTGCGGGTCTTGCGCAGCGTGAGCGCGAGCTCAACGATAGCCCACACGCCGGCAATGGCAAGCACCAGCAGGGCAATTTGAATGGGACTCATACAAGCCTCCCGGAAAAATCGAAATACAGACGCTGTTCATGGTACCCCAAAGAAGGGGAAAGATACCCAAAGGGAATGTGCGAGGTGCCAATGACCTACTTGGGCGCGTTACCGCTACGGTCGCGTTCGCTTTGCTCCACACGCCACTCTTCCCAACCGCGGCCGGCAGGCTGCCAAAAGGCACCACGTTCCAGGCCTTCGGGCAAATAGCGCTGATCGACCCAGCCTTCAGGATAATCGTGCGGATACTTGTAAACGCCGTACTCATCGCTACCAGGGCGATGGCGATCGCGCAGATAACTCGGCACCTCGCGAAGCCCACTAGAATGAATATCGGCTAGCGCCGCATCGATCGAGGCCTCGCACGCATTGGACTTAGGCGCCAAGCACACATAGAGCGCAGCTTGTGCCAGGTTAATGCGACATTCAGGATAGCCAATAACTTCAGCAGATTTAAAGGCAGCATGCGCCACCAAAAGCGCCTGCGGGTCGGCGTTGCCAACATCCTCAGAAGCGTGAATCATAATGCGGCGAGCGATAAACTTAGGATCCTCCCCAGCATCGATCATGCGCGCGAGCCAATAGATCGTGGCATCGGGGTCGCTACCGCGCATGGACTTGATGAACGCACTGATGATGTCGTAGTGCATGTCGCCGTTTTTGTCATACGTAAAGCCGCGACGCGGGTTGGCGATCTTTACGTCATCCACGGTGATGGGATAGCGCTCCCCCGCCGCGGGCGCTGGCGTTCCCTCGGTATCGGGACGCGTGACGGCAATCTCGCTCGCAAGCTCGAGCGTCGTGAGCGCCGAGCGAGCGTCACCCGCTGCCAGCGTGCAGATGGTCTTGACCGTATCCTCATCGGCCGAGAACTTACCGTTCAAGCCCTGCGGCGCCTCAAGCGCACGTTCAATAAGCGTGGCGATATCCTCATCCTTCAGATGCTCAAGCTCCACGACGCGACCACGTGAGAGCAGTGCCGAGTTGACCTCGAAGTACGGGTTCTCCGTCGTAGCGCCAATCATAATGACGGTACGGTTCTCAACTGCATGCAGCAGGGCATCCTGCTGCGATTTAGAGAAGCGGTGAATCTCATCGATGAATAGAATGGTGCGGCGGTCGTACGTATTCAGGCGCGTCTTGGCCTCATCAATCACGCGACGCAGGTCCTTCACGGTACCCGTGACGGCGCTGACCTCGACAAACTCGCTCTTGGTATGGTTGGCGATAATGTGGGCCAGCGTCGTCTTGCCCGTGCCAGCCGGGCCGTACAGAATCACGCTCGAAAGCACGTCGTGCTCGATCGCGGCACGCAGCCATGAACCCTTACCGACGGCCTTTTGCTGGCCCACGTACTCGTCGAGCGAATTGGGTCGCATGCGCACCGCGAGCGGCGCATTTTTAAAGGAACGCTCGCGCGTCGAGGCAGAAAAAAGGTCGTCCATAGCCATCCCGTGCATCATTCAAAAACGTTTTCCACTAACAGTATACCGAATTAATACGAACTACCGTTCGTTAATATAGGTACGGTGCGGAAACTCCAGACCAGGGAACAGCTTGCTCGTAAGTTCGCAGAAATAACCGTCCGTCATGCTCGCGATATAATCCACAACGGCTTGATCCTTGTCGTCCTGCCAGGCATAGGTGCGATCGTAGTAGGAAAGCTGCTGCTCAATGCGCGAAATATAGTGCTTAAAGATGTAAGAGGACTCGTCACCACTGTTTAGATCCCGCAGGCAACGGTCGTAGAGCTTTACGAACGCCTCGCGCAGCTCCGCCTCGGAATCGCCTTCGATACCGCCCTTGCTATAGATCTTCTCGTAGTTCTCGCGCTTGGCTCGGCGAATTTCCTCAAACAGGTCCTCGCTCATCTCGATGCGCGGCTTACCATAGCTGTGCTCAACGATATCGATGGAGGCATGCGTGAGGATCCAACTGTTGTAGGCACCGCCCCGGCCATCATCAAAAGCGTCGGGCGAAAGCAGGCCCGCCGCGATCGCATCCTGACGGTCACGACCGACGTAGGCAAGAATATCCGAGATGCGAACGACGCAGCCCTCGAGCGTCATGGGACGCAGATGCTCAATTTCACTATAGCCCGTGGCAATGCAATCCTCAACCGTCTGGTCAAACTGGTCAAAGGAGCCCATGTCCGAGAGCTCAAACACACGCTGCTCGTACTCGCCGTTATGGCATAGCACGCCGTCGAGCGTCTGGAGCGACACGTTGCGGC
Source organism: Collinsella sp. (assembly GCA_019414025.1). GTDB lineage: Bacteria > Actinomycetota > Coriobacteriia > Coriobacteriales > Coriobacteriaceae > Collinsella. The sequence continues at coordinate 8,704 of DXMU01000043.1, read as the reverse complement.
CATACAACGCGTCGAGCACGCGAACCGACTGCACGTTATGGAAAAAATAACGCCCCGTACGCTCGTGATAGATATCGTTGAGGAAGCGCTCGCCGGCATGGCCGAAAGGCGTGTGTCCCAAGTCGTGACCCAGGCCAATCGCCTCGATCAGATCGCAATTGAGCCCCAGGGCACGTCCTACATCGCGAGCGATGCGCGAGACAAGCTGCACGTGTAGACCGCGACGCGACAGGTCATCGTTGCTGCGAAAACTAAAGACCTGCGTTTTGCCTGCATAACGGGTGTATGCGGGCAGATGCAAAATCTTTTCGGTATCGCGCATAAAGGCCGGACGCATGAGCGTGCCTTTGTCGGCGGCGCGATCAATACGACGAATGACCTGATCGTCGTTGCAACGATACGGGTTGACATAGCCCGAAGCACGATCGGCGGCAATGCGCTCGACAAGTTCGGGCGACAACGCCGAGGGAATACGGTCCATGCGCGCCTTAATGACGACCGTTTCTTGATTAGATGCCATGGCATGCTCCTTAAGAAGGATGCGCAATCGGTTACAATGTGCAGCCCACGACCTCGATTATGGCAAAAATCGGCACTAAAAACGGGAGCAATGGCAGGGAGCGCGATTTTGTGAAGAGGCAGGAGAGGGCCAGGGCCAGGAGTGCGACGGCAAATGCCACGATGCCACCCATAGGGTCGAGCGTGCAAAGCGCGAAGAGTGCTTTGGCGTCCCCCATGCCAATCCCCGGGGCTTGACGAAGGCGCCGCCAGAGGGACTCAGTCAGCACGAGAGCAAGATAAACAATGACGGCAAGACCCGCGTGGTCAAGCGCTGTGTTCAAACCGAGGTCGAGCCAAACACCCGCCAACGCCGCCACGGCACATGCGCCGGCAAGCCCATTGGGAAACCGTCGCTCTCGGGCATCAATTGCCACGCCGGCAAAGATGCAAATCCAAAACGGGATATAGACCATCGGACGCCTCCTCGAGCTGCATCGCAAAAGCAAAAACCACCACAAAGGTGCCTGTCCCCTTTGCGGTGGTTTTGGTGGTGGTTATTTGGCGCCTTGCATGACCTCGTCGAGGGTAACGTTGACGGCGTGCTGCGTCGGCACCCAGTCGACCTTCAGGAACAGCGCGGCCACCGTGATGGGGATATAGCTGAACATAAAGATCGGGAAGGTAAACAGGTTAGTCACCAGACGCCACTTTTGCGCGCAATGGATGTGCTTGTACTCGAAGATAGTCGTGAGCAGCGCCAGGATAAAGAAGGTCTGATACATCATGGCGAAGGTCATAATGAGCGAAGCGGCGCACGCCTGCATCTCGACTTCGGTAGCCAAGAAACCATGCGAAAGGCCACCCACAATCAAGAACGTCGCATTAGCGAGCATCGAGATCAGCGATAGCAGCATACCCGGGGCGATCGTCATGAACATGTCGTAGGCGGCAAAGCGATGATAGCGGAACGTCGACTTGACCAGATGCTTGCCGTAGGTAAAGAACACCTGGTAAAAGCCCTTGGTCCAGCGCATACGCTGCTTCCAGGATGCCTTGAACGTCACGGGTTGCTCGTCAAAGAACTCCGCCGGCGCATAGCCAATGCGAATACCGTGAATAGCGCAGAACGTAGTGAACTGAATGTCCTCGGTCAGCGTGTGGAACTGCCAGCCGTGCATGCCCTCGATAACGCTTGACGAGATAAGGTAACCCGAACCCGAAACAGCGCAGGACGTCTTACAGATATTGCGCGCGTTGTTGAGGAAGCGCGCCTCGCGTAGATACCACGTGGCATTAGCAGCCGAGATCCACGAGCTGCCGAAGTTCTTGGAATTGCGATAGCTCGTGACCACATGGAAGCCCTGGTCAAAGGCATCGTTCATCTTGGACACGTAATCGCGGGAGATAACGTTGTCGGCATCGAAGATAAAGTAGCCCTCAAACGTGTCGGGATACTCGTTGAGAATGCGATCGAAACCAAAGTCCATGACCCAGCTCTTGCCCTTTCGGGCCAGGTCATTGCGCTCGTAAACAATGGCACCGGCCTCGCGTGCGAGCTGCGCGGTGTTGTCGGTGCAGGCGTCGGCAACGACAAAGACCTCGATAAGCTCGGACGGATAGTCCTGGTCCTTGATGGAGCGTACGAGATTGGCAATTACGGCTTCCTCGTTATGCGCCGCGATAAAAAAGGCATAGCGATGGAGTTTTTTGGCCTTGGGAGGCGCGACCTCGCCACGAAGAGCGCCAATGACAAAGAAGACCACCTGGTACAGAAAGCAGACCGTGAGCAGCGTGACGACAATCTGGTTGAAGATCACGATGGGTGTGTTGGTTTGTAAAAAGGCGAGCATGCAGGCTCCCAGCAACGTGTAACGTAAACAATCGTATATCTTACCGCAGGCTTACCGAGTTCAAGAAACCACCTAATACTGGCTAGGCTTCGAGAAGACCGAGCTGCGGAACGATTTCATCTCCAACGGCCGTGCGACCGAGCGAGCGCGGAGCCAGATCGTCGAGAACCGCAGCGAGATCCCACGGCAACTCGTCACGGCACTCAATGCGCTTCCCCGTTACGGGATGATCGAACGCAACGCGCCAAGAATGCAGGAACTGCCTGGTCAGGCCCTGATCGGCACGCGCATCGCACTTGCCGTAGAGCGGATCGCCCACGCAGGCGTGGTTGATATGGCGCATATGCACGCGAATCTGATGTGTGCGGCCCGTAAACAGGTGGCACTCAACGAGCGTATAGCCGTCGTCAAAACGCGTGGAATCAAAGCGCTCGAGGACCTTAAAGGTCGTAATGGCCTGACGGGCAAAGGGGTCATCCGAAACCGCCATCTTCACGCGGTCGCGCGTGGAACGGGCAATACCGGTGTTGATAGTGCCCTCGTCCATGGCGATGTGACCGTGAACGAGCGTGATATAGCGACGGTCGAGCGTGCGCGTGCGGATGAGATTCTGAAGCGCGCGCTGGGTGTCGTCGTCTTTTGCCGCGAGCATAAGGCCCGAGGTATCGCGATCCAGGCGATGCACGATGCCGGGGCGGTCCTCACCCTGCACAGTACCAAGATGATCGATGCCGCAGTGGTAGACCAGAGCGTTCGCAAGGGTGCCGCTCTCGTGGCCATGGGCGGGATGGCACACCAGGCCCCGCTGCTTGGAGAGCACGATAAGGTAGTCGTCCTCGTAGCGGATATCGAGGGGAATGGCCTCGGGAATCACGTCGGTCGGGTCGTGCGGCTCGGGCAAGTCGACCGAGATGCGATCGCCGGCGCGTACGGCGTACTTTTTAGAGAGACAAGTCTCACCGTTGACGGCAACGGCGCCTCCCTCGATCAGATGCGCGCAGGCAGAGCGCGTGGGACAGCCATCGTTGGCGCCCAAATAGGCGTCAAGACGCTGACCAGCGGAATCGTCGGCAACAAGAATATGGATGTCGGCCATTAACGCTCATTCCTTTCGCGAATCTTGCGGGCACGCTCCCCACGCTGCTTGGCTTTGCGCTTAGCGCGGGCCTCATCACGGGCATTGAGCTCAGCAGTCGCATCGACCTCACGAGCGGCGGGACTCAAGAACATGTAGCCGAAGAGGGCGAGCACAACGCCCACGGTAATGCCGATATCGGCCACATTGAAGACGGGAAAGTCGATGAAGGTGGTGGCAATAAAATCGGTCACGAAGCCAAAGGCGAAACGATCGATAGCGTTGCCGATAGCACCGCCCGCAACCATCGCCATGCCCACAACCTCAAGATGGGCGAGCTGGGGTGCACGAACGAGGTACACGGCAATAGCGACAATGACCGCCAGCGCCAGCACGGCAAATGCGATGCCATGCCCCTCGCCCATGCTAAACGCAGCGCCGATATTGCGGACAAACATAAAGTCGATGACACCGGGGATGACGGTCACATGCAAAGCGTCGCCCACGGCACGAACCGCAAGCTTGGTCAACTGGTCAACAAGCAGCACAACCAGCGCCACCCCACCAGCAACACACAACCGCCAACGCAAAGGCGGCGTCATATCCCCAGTACGACCCAACTCAATCCCCTACCCTCAAGAACATCGAATTCCGTTTAACGCAATTAACCATCTTATATTGCCACACGCAGAGCGCACGACATATCCACCAACACAAGCGAAATAACCAGCATAAAAAGAAAGCGGCATTCCGAAAAACAGAATGCCGCTTTTATTCAGCGGAGCAAATGGGCCGAAGGCGCCCAAATTCTACCTATAACTAAAATGCCGAGTTACCGTGCCTTAAAGGGCATTCGCACACCTCTCGCAGATATGAGCGTGGCCGTTGTACTCGCCAACGGTGGTGCGGTAGTTCCAGCAACGGTCGCAGCACTCGCCCTCGGCAGCTTCAATGGCAACGGAGAGTTCCTCGCCCTGGGTCAGCTCAACATCGGAGACGATGTAGAACTCGGCCAGGTCGACGGCCTTATCACCGGTCAGCAGCGCGTACATCTCGGCGGGAACGACCGCCTTGACGCGGACCTGCTGGCTCTTAGTGAAGGTGCCGGCGGAACGGGCATCCTCAAGGGCCTTGGTCACGGCGCTACGGAGCTCGAGTGAAGCCTCGAGCACGCCCTCAAACTCGTTGGCCTCATCGACCGTGATGGGCGACTTGTACCAATCGAGCAGCGCGGCGTACTTCTGGTGGTCGACGCAGCCGGCGGGCGCATAGGCCATGGCCTCGTCGACGGTGTAGGACAGGATCGGCTGCAGATCGCGCATGAGCATCGAGAAGAGCTCGGCCAGCACGGTCTGGGCACTGCGGCGCTCAAGCGAACCGGGCTTATCGCAGTACAGACGATCCTTCAGGGCGTCGAGGTACACGTTGGAAAGCTCGGTAACCACGAAGTCGTAGAGCGCACGGTAGGCGCGCGGGAACTCGTAGCTGGCGTAGGCATCGTCGACCTCGGCCTGGACCTGGGTCAGGCGGGCAACCATGAGCTTGTCGAGCGGCAGCAGGTCGACAAAGGCGACGCCGTCGGTCTCGGGCTCAAACTGGCCCTCGAGCTCGGAGAGCAGGAAGCGCAGCGTGTTGCGGAAGCGACGGTAGGCATCGGACGTACGAGCAAGGATCTCGTGGTCGATGGAGACGTCGGAGCTGGTGTCGACAGAGGCAACCCACAGACGGATGATGTCGGCGCCCATCTCGTCGCAGACCTTATTGGGGTCGATGACGTTGCCGAGCGACTTGGACATCTTACGGCCCTGGCCGTCGAGGGTGAAGCCCTGCGAGACGACCGCCTTGTACGGAGCGTGGCCGTTGGCGCCCACCGAGGTGAGCAGCGAGCTCTGGAACCAACCGCGGTGCTGGTCGGAGCCCTCGAGGTACACATCCGCCGGGTACTCCAGCTCGGGGCGGTACTCGCAGACGGCCTTCCAAGACACGCCGGAGTCCCACCACACGTCGAGAATGTCCTTATCAGCCTTGAGGTGATGGCCGCCACACTTGGGGCAAACGCAAGCCTCGCCCAGGTAGCTCTCGGGAGCGTCGGTGAACCAGGCGTCGGAGCCCTTCTCGTGGAAGAGCTTGATGACGGCGTCGAGCGTGGCGTCGTTCATGACCTTCTCGCCGCAGTCGGCGCAAGTGTAGCTGGGGATAGGCACGCCCCAGTTGCGCTGACGGCTGATGCACCAGTCGGGACGCTGCTCGACCATGGCGCCGATGCGGTTGGCGGCGTGAGCCGGATACCACTTGACGTTCTCGCGGACCTCTTTGCCAGCCTGCTCGCGCAGACCGGTCTTGTCCATCGAGACGAACCACTGGTCGGTAGCACGGAAGAGCACCGGGTGCTTGCAGCGCCAGCAGTGCGGATAGCTGTGCGTGATCTTCTTCTCGAGGACCAGGGTGCCGCGCTCGCGCAGGAACTCGATGATGTGCGGGTTGGCCTCGTCGGTATCCATGCCGCTGAAGGGGCCGCCGGTGCCAAACTCCTCGCCGGTGTAGAACTTGCCGTCGTCATCGACCGGCATGCAAATGTCGGTGATGCCCTCCTTGAGGCAGGCGAAGTAGTCGTCGACGCCGTGACCGGGCGAGTTGTGGACGATACCGGTACCGTCATCGACACCGACGTAATCGGCCAACAGCGCAACGCCCTCGACACCGTCAAAGATCGGCTGCTTATAGTGAATGTGATGGAAGGTCTCGGCGGGAACCACATAGGGCTTGCCGTCGACCACAACCGGGGTGTACTCCCAGCCAAACTCCTCGCAGCACTTGGGAGCTAGGTCCTCGAGCATGACCTCGGCGCGGCCGTCGTGCTCAACGGCGACGTAGGCGGCACCGGGCTTGAGAGAAACTGCCTGGTCGGAGGGGATGGTCCACGGCGTGGTCGTCCAGATGATAAAGTCAACCGGGCCGTCGAAGTTCTCGAGGCCGGCGGGCTTGGAGGTCATCTCAAAGCGCACGAAGATGGACGGGCTCGTCTCGTCGGAGTACTCAATCTCGGCCTCAGCAAGTGCGGTATGGCAGTGCTTGCACCAGTGAACGGGCTTGTGACCGCGATAGATCATGCCCTTGTCGAACATGGCCTTGAAAACCTCGATGTCGGCGGCGTCATGCTGGTGATAGAGCGTCAGGTAGGGGTTGTCCCAATCGCCGAGCACGCCCAGGCGACGGAAGCCGGCCTTCTGCAGCTCGATGTTCTCGACAGCGAATTTATTGCAAAGCTCACGGATCTTAGCCGTGGAGGTCTGGTTGAACTTCTCGGTGCCGAGCTTCTCCTCGACCTTATGCTCGATCGGCTGGCCATGGCAGTCCCAACCGGGAACATAGGGAACCTCATAGCCCTGCATCATCCAGTAACGGTTGATCATGTCCTTGGAGATCTTGTTCATGGCATGGCCGATGTGAATCGGGCCGTTGGCGTACGGAGGACCGTCGTGCAGCACGAACTTCTTGTGACCCTCGTTCTTCTTCAGAACCTGCTCGTAGACCTTGTTGTCCTGCCAGTCCTTGAGTCGCTTGGGCTCGGACTTGGAAAGACCGGCACGCATGGGAAAACCGGTCTTGGGCAGATTCATCGTCTGCTTGTACTCGTTTGCCACGGTACCCCTTTCATGTCGTGGGCGCGCACGCCCGATGGGCACCAAAAAAGCGCCCGTCCCTGCAAGCTGGGACGAAGCGCCACAAAACGGGCTGCACGCCCGCAAAAGCTCTTCGCTTAACCACCCAGCTTAGATGCCCTCGCCCGCGTATTCGCGCGCTCGCATCCGTTACTCGGCTGGCCTGTATCGACGACCATCTCGGCGATGTCTACTAAGACGAACCTGCGCGGCACGTCCGTTGGGACCGCAGCTCCGGGGTGATTTTCATCGGTCGCATGCACGGGTTCTCAGCGCTCCCCGCTCTCTGTAGCATGCGGACGGCCGACTACTCGTCCCCATCAACGCTTATGCGGAGTATGCTAGCACGTTCCGCGCCAGCGAAAAACCCTCAACACTGGTTTTATACGTTCGAAATTTCTCGCGGCTGTAGACCTTCTCTAGGAGCAAAATACCTGAAAGCACTTTATCGAAAGAAAGAAGGTTGCCATGCGCACGATCGGAATGAGCGACTACACCGTTGGCGAGGATTGTTTTACCGAGCTGCCCGCCGCACTGGCAGAGTACGGAGCGACCAAGGTCGCCATCATTGGCGGCAAGCGAGCCCTGGCTGCAGCGCTGCCGGGCATCGAGGCGGCGCTTGAAGGTACCGATGTCGAGGTTCTGGAGACGCGCGTCTATGGCACCAACAGTACGCGTGCCAATATCGCCAAGGTCGTGAACTCCCCTGCCTGCCAGGAAGCCGACGTGCTCATCGCATGTGGCGGCGGCAAGGCACTCGACACCGTCAAGACCGCAGCCATCGAGCTCAAGAAGATCGTCTTCACCGTCCCGACGATCTGTTCTAACTGCTCCGCCGCGACCGCCATTGCCGTCGTGTACAACGACGACGGCTCGCTCGAGGGCTATTCGTACCCCAACCGACCGGCGCACATCTTCATCAACCCCAAGATCATCGCCGAAGCTCCGGCGGAGTACTTCTGGGCCGGCGTGGGCGATGCCCTGTCCAAGCAGCCCGAGGTCGAGTACGCCACGAGCGCCGGCAACTTGGAGCACACGGCAGGCCTTGGCCTGGCACTCGCCCACACCTGCTCCGAGCCGCTGTTTACCTACGGCGTTCAGGGTCTTGAGGACGTGCGCCAGAACCTGTCAAGCGAGGCCGTCAAACAAATCGCGCTCGGCATCGTGGTCAACACGGGCTACGTCTCCAACCTGACCAACCAAAACGATTACTACTACAACTCGAGCGTGGCGCATGCGTTCTACAATGCCACGTGCAGCATTCCGCGCGAGGGCTCCTACCTACACGGCGAGGTCGTGAGCCTGGGCGTACTGGTGCTGTTTGCCTATACGGGCGATACCGAGAACCTTGAGCACTACGCCGCCTTTAACAAGCAGATGGGGCTGCCCGTGACGCTTGAACAGGTCGGCCTTACCGAGGCGGACATCCCGGCGCTGTGTGAGTATGCCCACGCCACCAACGAGTGGAAGCAGGGTAACCCGGAGCCCTTCACCGACGAGAAGTTCGCCGCCGCCATCAAGGCCGCCAACGCCTACGGCCACACGCTCTAGCTCTAACCCATAACCACCACAAAGGGGACAGTGAACTGCGCCCCGAAACTTGGACTGAATAAATA
>DXMU01000042.1 GCA_019414025.1 Collinsella sp. | reverse complement strand
ACCCACCATATATTGCAAAACACCCCCAATCATATGTTCGAAAACACAATATGTTGTGTTTACAGCAACGGCGGGATGCCACCTGTGGCACCCCGCCTTTCAACCTCAACCTTCAAGTTGACCTTGAGGCGATTTTTGCGTCCCTTTACATGCCGTTCACATCGCCCCCAAACTCCCCCACCCAAGGCACATGCGGCCCACCACCGCGACGACAAGTGGCAAAAAAATGGGACGGGCCCCAGATTGCCCATGCGCGCGCAAAAGCACGCCGCGGCAATCTGGGGCCCGTCCCCAAATACCTATAGATATGCAGGCCAGCGATGTGTTAACGATGTGCCAGCGGGTGCGCCGCCAGATAGACCTCGGTCAGTTGCGTACGATCGACATGCGTGTAGACCTGCGTGGTCGATATATCGGCATGTCCCAAGATCTCCTGTAGCACACGGAGGTCCGCACCGCCCGCAAGCATATGGGTGGCAAAGGAGTGACGCAGCGTATGGGGATGGAGTCCCACCAGCCCCACCTGGCGCCCGTAGCGCTCACAGATGGCATGGATGCCCTGGCGCGACAGACGGCGGCCGTTCTTATTTAAAAAGACCGCCGAGGTCTCGGTTCCGTGGGCATGGGCCGCCAAGCGAGAACGCCCCTTAGTTATATAGCGCGTCAGAGCTCGCGCCGCGCTTCCCACCAACGGGGACAGGCGTTCCTTTGAGCCCTTACCGCGAACGAGCACAAAGCCATCGTCGATATGGATATCGCCCACATCGAGCCCCACCAACTCGCTCACACGCAAGCCGCATCCGTAGAGCACTTCCAAGATGGCATGGTCGCGTAAGCCCATCTCGCCCTCGGGGAAGTCTTGATCGAGCAGCGCCGAGACATCCTCCACCGATAGATACTCCGGCATACGCTCAGCCTTTTTAGGCAGGCGCAACGCCGCCGTTGGATTTTGGGCCACAATCCCATCGCGCACCAAAAAGGCATGCAGGCCCTTCACGGCCGCAAGCGCACGCTCCACCGAGGCATCGGAATAGCCCCCATCCCGACGGTCGGCGACAAAGCCCTCCACGACCTGACGAGTCACCTCATCAAAAGACATGATGCCCGCCCGCTCCAGATACGCGCAGTACGTCGTCAGGTCACGACGATAGGCCGCAATCGTGTTGCGCGCCAAACCCCGCTCGACCGCGAGGTAATCGAGATACTCCCCCGCCGCCACGGCGAGCGACGAGGGAGTAGCTTCGGTATGTTCTTTGTTCGCCGGCACCCTTAGTCCGTAGCGAGGTTCATGGGCGTCACCTGCAGGCGATCGACACCCTCGTGCTGACCGATCGAGGCACGCACGAACTCTCGGAACAGCGGCTGCGGGTTGGTCGGACGGCTCTTGAACTCGGGGTGAGCCTGGGTTGCCACATACCAAGGATGCACGTCGCGCGGCAGCTCGACCATCTCGACCAGACGCTCGTCGGGCGAAAGACCCGAGATAACTAAACCGGCGTCCTCGAGCTGGTCGCGGAAAGCATTGTTGAACTCAAAGCGATGACGGTGACGCTCGTAGACGAGTTCCTCCCCATACGCCTCGCGAGCGAGGGTGTCGGCGGCGAGCTTGCACGGATAGGCGCCCAGGCGCATGGTGCCGCCCTTCTCGGTGACATCCTCCTGCGAGCTCATCAGGTCGATGACGCTATACGGACCGTCCGGATCAAACTCAGAGGAGCTGGCGCCGGCAAGGCCAACGACATTGCGGGCGAACTCGCACACGGCGACCTGCATACCCAGGCAAATGCCCAGATACGGAATCTTGTGCTCGCGGGCGAACTCGGCCGCGAGGATCTTACCCTCCAGAGCGCGCTTGCCAAAGCCACCGGGGACCAAGATACCCGAGGCATCGCCCAGCACCTCGGACACGTTCTGCTCGTCGAGGCTCTCGCCATCGACCAGCTGCACGTCCACGTGACGATCGTAGAACACGCCCGCATGGTGTAGGGCCTCGATAACCGACAGGTACGCATCGGGCAGCTGCGTGTACTTGCCCACGACGGCGATCTTGACCTTGTCGGCGTGATGGTTGGCGTGGTTCTGCTTACGCAGGAACTCATTCCACTGGCTCATGTCGCGCTCACGCGGGTCCAGACCCAAACGCTCGCAAATGCGCAGGTCAAAATCTTGCTCGGCAAGCAGCTGCGGCACGTCGTAGATGCTCGCGCAGTCCTCGTTGGTAAAGACGCAATCGGTGTCGACGTCGCAGAAGCTTGCGATCTTTCCGCGGATAGCGTCATCGATATGGTGGTCGGAGCGCAGCACGATGATATCGGGCTGGATGCCAAAGCTGCGGAGCTCCTTGACGGAATGCTGCGTGGGCTTGGTCTTGACCTCGTGGGCGGCGGCGATATAGGGAACGAGCGACACGTGGATGTAGCAGACGTTCTCGGGGCCGGCCTCCTTGCGGTACTGACGGATGGCCTCGACAAACGGTTGGGACTCGATGTCGCCGATCGTGCCGCCCAGCTCGGTGATGACTACATCGGAGCCGGTCTGCTCCTCGATGCGGCGAAACTTGTCCTTAATGGCATTGGTGACGTGGGGAATCACCTGCACGGTACCGCCCAAAAAGTCGCCGCGACGTTCACGGGCGATTAGGCTTTTGTAGATGGCACCGGTCGTAAAGTTGGAATCGCGGGTCAGGTTCTCATCAATAAAGCGCTCGTAATGGCCCAGGTCCAGGTCGGACTCGTAACCATCCTCAGTAACGAAGACCTCACCATGCTGGAACGGGCTCATGGTACCGGGGTCGACGTTCAGATACGGGTCGGCCTTCTGCATCGTTACTTTGTAGCCACGCGACTTGAGCAGACGGCCCAGCGAGGCCGCGGTGATACCCTTGCCCAGGGACGAAACCACGCCACCGGTTACGAACACATGCTTGGTCATATTGAGTTACCTGCGCTTCCCGTAGAAGTTGTTTATCCACATCTTACGGGTCTTCATTGTAATACTCGCGCCGCGGACCGTTCGCAATTTTTCTCGCGTGCGATTGCATTTCTCAATCTTGAAACAAAACGCCGCCCAGTTTCCCAAGCGGCGTCGCTATGGCAAGGGTTACATGCTGCTATCGATCAGCAACCTCGTCCTCAAGCATTTCTTGAACGAGCATGCCGGTACGGACGCCCTCAAGATACCACTCGCCACGTTCGGTGAGGCAAATGCCATTTGCAAGCTGACCGCCGTCGTCGCTATAACGCGAGACGACATCAATCATGCCTTCGGAATCCAAGCGATCGATTGCGGCGCGGGCACGATACGGCGAAACCCCCACGCGCTCGGCAAGCGTTTTGCGCGAGAAACCATACGGCCCACCATTGTCTTCGGTTTGCTGGTCGATCTCCATCAACACCAGCACCTCGACACGCTTCATATCGTTGACACTCGCACGACCCTTGCCCGCCATAGCAGCCTCCTCAAACCGAGCACGAGCATCTAACGCGCCGTGCGCGACCGACACACCTCACGATGGCAGGTAATATCCATCATGCGGCATCCCGCTAAGGATGAAACAGTTACGGTTATTGTATACCGCTCAAATTGTTTCTAGGCAGGTAAACGGCTATTTTTCGCCGAAATAGGCACTTTATTGATCAAAAAGCCGTACCGGGCGCTAACCCGATACGGCCAAACTGCAATGCAATTACCGCGGTGCTTCAAACTTAGCGATGGAAGAAACCGCGGCGCTCAAACTTGGGCTCGCAGCACACGTTGATACCCAGTTTGCGCAGTACCGTCTCGTCCGTCGGCGAGATGATCACGCTAAAGAAGGCATCGCAACCGCGCAACTGCTCCAGGCCCGAAAGGACGCGAGCGGCCGTCTCACTCGTGGCCGAGGTGATCGACAGCGCCATAAGCGTCTCGTCGGTGTGGAGGCGCGGGTTTTTGCTACCCAGGAAATGCGTCTTGAGCTTGCTGATGGGCTCGATCGCCTCATCGCTAATGACCTCGAGCTCAAGGTCGACGCCCGAGACATGCTTGAGGGCGTTCATAATGAGCGAACTTGCGGCGCCCAGGCGCGTGGAGGTCTTACCGGTCACCACGGAGCCATCGGGCATGACCATGGCACCCACGGGACCACCCGTCAGCTGTTCCCTGGTGAGGGCCGCCGAGCGTGCCGGTGAGTAGTTCTTATCGATGCCGGCTTTCTTCATAATAATCTTGAGACGGTCGACTTGCTCATCGCCCACGCCGGTACGGCGCACATTTTCGACCGCGGTAAAGTAGCGGCGAACGATCTCCATCTTGGAAGCGTCGCGGCAGGCATCGTCATCGGTGATGGCAAAGCCGACCATATTGACGCCCATGTCCGTGGGGCTCTGGTAGGGGCTCTTGCCCAGGATCTTTTCCATCAGAGCACGGACCACCGGGAAGGCCTCGACATCGCGGTTGTAGTTGACCGTGGTCTTGTTGTAGGCCTCCAAGTGGAAGGAGTCGATGATATTGGCATCGTCGAGGTCGGCCGTGGCGGCCTCATAGGCGATGTTGACCGGATGCGTGAGGGGCAGATTCCAGACCGGGAACGTCTCGAACTTGGCGTAGCCGGCAGCGGTGCCGTGTTTGTGCTCGTGATAGAGCTGAGACAGGCAGGTGGCGAGCTTGCCCGAGCCAGGGCCGGGTGCCGTCACGACAACGAGCGGACGGGTGGTCTCGACAAACTCGTTCTTGCCATAGCCGTCGTCAGACACGATCAGGTCGACGTCGTGCGGATAGCCCTCGATGGGATAGTGCAGCTTGGCGGGAATGCCGAGCGCGTTCAGGCGATTGCGGAACACATCGGCGGCGGGCTGGCCGGCGTACTGGGTGATAACCACGGCCGCGACAGCAAAACCGTTGCCGCGGAACAGGTCGACCAGGCGCAAAACGTCCTCGTCATAGGTAATGCCAAGGTCACCACGAGCCTTGTTTTTCTCGATGTGGTTCGCGTTGATCGCGATGATAACCTCGACATCGTCGGCGATGCTTTTGAGCATGCGGAACTTGCTGTCCGGCTCAAAACCCGGTAGCACGCGGCTGGCATGATAGTCATCGAACAGCTTGCCGCCAAACTCCAAATACAGCTTGCCGCCAAACTGCGAGATGCGCTCCTTAATGTGAGCAGCCTGCAGCTCGATATACTTCGCGTTGTCGAAACCCTGGCGCATGTATGGCTCCCGTCCCGTTTCGTAAATTAAGTTCCTACGCGATTATAACGGAGCCTGCCCTCCCCGATGCCCAGGCCATCAACAGGCACCAACCAAACACGCCCACCGCAACCGCCGGGGACCCGGGGTGGCTCATTTGGAACGGGAAACAAGGCACTCAGCACCAACAATGAAAACGTCGCAGGTTGAGCATAAGCCAGCGAAAGCCCGCCAGAGTAGGCAAAGCGCCCCTGCACCAACAATGGAAAGCGCCGCAGGCAGAGGACGGACAGCGAGCGCCGTCCAGGACGTACAAGTTGGCATGAAAAAGGCAAGGCATAGACCTTTTGGTCATGCCTTGCCTTTTGAATGACAAATTGTCGTCCTGGGCGGCGTGCAGCGTCAACTGGTTGCGCGGTTCGTAGAACCGCGCAACATAAGTGCGCCCCCTCCCGCGCACGGAACGGGAGGGGGCTAAAGGTAGGAGTCTACCGGTGGGTTGACCCCACCGGACAGACGATGACCAGGTGATCCTTTACAGGATCGTCAAGGTTTCCGTGGGGTACCCGTTGGGTACTTAGATCAACACGCAGGCGACGGTCAGGATGATGGCGCAGACGACGGAGAGAGCGACGATGAGCTTAAGGGCAAACTTGAGCCAGGTCGTCCACTCGATCTTGGCCAGGGCGAGGCCGCCCATGATGGCGCCGGAGGTCGGGGTGAACAGGTTCACGACACCGATGGCGGCGGAGAAGATCATGACCATGACCTCGGGAGAGAAGCCGAGCTTAACAGCCAGCGGTCCCATGATGGGCATGGAGACGGTAGCCATACCAGAGGTCGAGGGGATCAGGAAGGACAGGCCGAAGTAGACCAGGAAGCTCATGGGAGCGAAGATCACGCCGGACAGGCCAGCCAGAGCATTGGCGGCAGCGTCGAGGACGTAGACGTCGAGGCCGGTGTTAGCCATGAGAACGGAAATACCACGAGCGAGGGCGATGACGAGAACAACGGACATCATGTCGGCAGCGCCGGTGATGAAGGTGTTGACGATCTGCTTCTCGGACAGGCCACCGATGATACCGATCAGGACGGCCATGAGGAAGAACCAGGTGGAAGCCTCGTCGAAGTACCACTGGCCAATGGGCAGGCCGGTGATCAGGGCAGACCAGCCCTGGACGACGGTGTTACCGTCGGCATCGTAGACAGCGCCAGCGTCAAAGAAGTTGGCGACGCCCTCGTTGAGGTCGGCCAGCGGAATAAAGCCGACGATCATGACGACGAAGGTGAAGGCAAAGGCGATCAGAACACCCTTCTGACGACCGGTGAGCTTGACCTCCTTGTGAACCTCGGAAGCAGCCTTGCCGTGAGCCTCTTCGGCGTCCTTGAGCTCCTGCATCGACAGGATGGTGGAACCCTTGTCAGCCTTGACCTTCTTGGCATAGTTCATCACGAAGACGATGGACATGGCGGTAGTGACAATCCACAGGACGGCACCGAGGCCGATGATGATGGACTGATTCACGGCAATGTCAACGCCGGTCAGAGCGTCGACGGCAGCGCCGACGGCGAACGGGTTAACCGTGGAGCCGAGGCAGCCGCAGCCAGCGCCGAGCAGGACGGTAGCGGCGCCGACCATAGGGTCGAAGCCAGCGGCCATCATGGTAGCAGCGAGCAGGGCGTAGAAGGGAACGGTCTCCTCGCACATACCATAGGTGGTACCACCGAGGGAGAAGATGAGCATCAGCACGGGAATGAGCATAATCTCATTGCCCTTAAGCTTCTGCACCAGAACGGCGATGCCGTTGTCCAGGGCGCCGGTCTCGGTCATCATGCCGAGGAAGCCGCCCAGGATCATAACGAAGAGGCAGACGGGCAGAGCGTCAGCGAAGCCCAGGATCGGGGCGGTGCAGAAATCGCTCAGACGGGCGGCAGTAACCGCGCCGCCGGACGTGCCGGAGACGATAACGGTAATCACTGCGACAATTGCCAGCAGAGCAAGAAGAATGGTGAACGATGAAGGCATACCGCGCTTTTTCTTAGCGGTCTCAGTCATAGTTCTCATCCCCCCTTCATAAATCATTTACTGATCTCGCCCGAAGCGGCTCTTCCGTGCCGTGCCTGCCGCTTAATGCGAGATTATTACCAGATAAAACCGCTCGGGGTGTGCAGCAATACACCCCGAGCGAGATGCTAGACGCTCTTACTTGAGCGTGGCGTACATGACAGCCTTGATGGTGTGCATGCGGTTCTCGGCCTCGTCGAAGACCTTGGAAGCGGGGCTCTCGAAGACCTCGTCGGTGACCTCCTGCTCGGTGATGCCGAACTGCTCGCACTTCTCGGCGCCAATGGTGGTGTTGGTGTCGTGGAAGCTGGGCAGGCAGTGCAGGAAGATGGCGCCCGGGTTGGCCATAGCCATGACCTCGGAGGTAACACGATACGGGGTGAGCTGAGCGATGCGCTCGGCCCAGACCTCGTCGGGCTCGCCCATGGAGACCCACACGTCGGTGTAGATAACGTCGGCACCGGTGACGCCGTCCTTGACGTCGGTGGTTAGCTTGATGGTGCAGCCGTTGGCCTCGGCGATGGGCTTGCAGGCCTCGATGACGTCGTCAGCGGGCATGCACTCCTCGGGGCCGCAGGCCACGAAGTTCATGCCGAGCTTGGAGCAGACGACCATGAGGGAGCGAGCAACGTTGTTCTTGCAGTCACCCATGAAGACGAGGGTCTTGCCCTTGATGTCGTAATTGAAGTTCTCCTGGACGGTCAGGATGTCGGCGAGCATCTGGGTGGGGTGCCACTCGGTGGTCAGGCCATTCCATACGGGCACGCCAGACTTAGCAGCGAGCTCCTCGACGTCGTCCTGGGCAAAGCCACGGAACTCGATGCCGTCATACATGCGGCCGAGAACGCGGGCGGTGTCCTCGATGGACTCCTTCTTGCCCATCTGGGACGAACCGGGATCGAGGTAGGTGACGCCCATGCCAAGATCCATGCCGCCGACCTCGAAGGCGCAGCGGGTACGAGTGGAGGTCTTCTGGAAGAGCAGAACGATGTTCTTGCCCTCGAGATAACGGTGCGGAACGCCAGCGCGCTTCATGTCCTTGAAGTTCTTGGAGAGCTTGAGCAGGTACTCGATCTCCTCGGTGGTGAGGTCGAGGAGCTTGAGGAAGCTACGGCCGGAGAGGTTAACACCCATGGTTCGAATCCTTTCGAAAAAATGAATTACGTAAATAGTAGCGGTGCCCGTTTGACGGGCGAAACCGGTGCGGGTGTAGGGGGACCGCACCGGAAACGGAAAGACTTAGAGGTCCTCGCGCCAGAAGGGCATGCTCATGCAGCGCGGGCCGCCGCGGCCGCGGGAGAGCTCGGCGGAGGGCACGACGAGAAGGTCCAGGCCCTCCTTGTACAGCACGTCGTTGGTGACGGTGTTGCGGGCGTAGACGCAGATCTTGCCGGGCTCGACGCACAGGGTGTTGGAGCCGTCGTTCCACTGCTCGCGGGAGGCCGCGATCGGGTCGCCGCCGCCGCAGGGGATCAGCTTGACCTGGTCGACGCCGGTGGCGTCCTCCAGGACGTGCTCGAGGGTGTCCTCGATCAGGCGGATGTTCACGTCGCCCGGGTTCTTGCCGGCGGTCAGCTCGTAGACGCGCAGGGTGCCCATGATGGCGGGGTGGATCGTGAACTTATCGACGTCGATCTGGGTGAAGACCGTGTCGAGGTGCATGAAGGCGCGCGAGACCGGGATGTCGAAGGCCAGGATGCGCTCGACCTTGGAGTCGGAGTTCCAGAAGATGTTCTGGGCCATGACGTCGATAGCGGCGGCCTGGGTGCGCTGGGAGATGCCGACGGCGAGGGTCTTCTCGTTGATGTTCAGCACGTCGCCGCCCTCGGTGTGGAACTGGCAGTCGCGGCGGAAGTACAGGGAGACGTCCTTGTAGTCGGGGTGGTACTTGAAGACGTACTTGCCGTACAGGGTCTCGCGGTTGCGGGTGACCGAGTACATGCGGTTGAGGTTGACGCCCTCGCCGACGACCGCGAACGGGTCGCGGGTGAAGTAGAGGTTGGGCATCGGGTCGATGATCAGGTCGGACTCGGACTCGGAGTTGACCAGGGAGTCGAGGGTCGTAGACGCCGTGAGGGGCATGTCGATCTCGGCCTTGGTCATGCCGGCCATGGTCTTCTTGACGAACTCGAGGTTGTCCTCGATGGAGTCCAGCTTCTCGCGGACGATCTGCGGCATGTGCTGGCCGCGGATGCCTGCCTCGGCGATGTACTGGTCGGTGAACTCGGCGCGGGCGCCGGGGACCTGGTCGAACACCTCTGCGACGAGGTTCTCGAGGTAGAGCACCTCCACGCCCTGGTCCCTCAGGATCTGGGCGAAGGTGTCGTGCTCCTGCTGCGCGACCTCCAGGAACGGGACGTCGTCGAACAGGAGTCGCTCGAGCTCGTCGGGCGGCAGGTTGAGGAGCTCGTCGCCGGGACGGTGCAGGCAGACCTTCCTGAGCTTGCCGATCTCGGAAGGCACGTGCAGACCTTTCGTCATGGCCTCCTACCTTTCTTTCGGGCCCCTGTCAGGGCCGATTCGTTAGCGCCCCTCCGTGTGAGGCGTTATTGCTGACGACATATTTATATCCAAAATCAGTCCATACTTCCACCTCGCCCCCGAACGGTTTTATATGAGGGGTGAACGGCATACACATATACTTCACGCATGGCACACTTTGATTTAATAAAGTGTATTTACGTGCTAAAACGCGTTTTCAATCCAAATAGCAAATGGAACTTAACTTTATTAAACCACCCTCAAATTGCATATTTCTAATAAAGCTATGAATAGAATTAGCGATTCATGCCGCGTCTCAACCATTTTCATTTTTATTCAGAAAAAAGTTTGTCCTATTCATTTCTGGTAAACAAATTACCGTTTACCAGACGCTTGATACCGTTCACCGGAAGCTCAGTATAAGGCCCAGCGGATACCGGCTCGCTTTACGGCCCCATTTGTAACAACTTGACTTCTCGGTATAGAAAAACGAACCCGCTTCCCCTAGGGAAACGGGTCCGTTTTCGATTATCTTCGTCCTATTTGGATAAGGCCCTCGAAGATCATCGGAATCCTAGCGATCGAACTCCGCCAGCGCCTCGCCCAAAAGCCTCAGGCCCTCGCGAAGAACGTCCTCGCTCGCGCAGTAGCCCAGGCGTGCGCCGCAGGGGAGCTCAAAGCGGCTGCCGGGAACCAGCAGCACTCCCCTCTCAGCCAACAGGCGCTTGCAGAACTCCTCGTCGTCCTCGGGAATATCCAGCTGGATAAACGAGGTGGACACGCCCTGCGGGGCCGTCCAGGACACGCGATGCTGCGTATCGATCCAAGCCTGCGCGATATCGCGGTTGCCAAACACGATCTTGCGGTTGCGCTCGAGAATCTTGTCCTTGTGCTCGAGCACGTAGGTCGCCAGTGCGTCGTTGAACACGCCGCCGCAGATCATGGTGTAGTCGCGATACGTGCGGATGCTGTTGGACACCTCTTCGTCGGCCACGACCCAGCCCACGCGGGCCGCAGGCGTCGAATAGGTCTTGGACACCGAGTTGGTGACGATGACCTTCTCGTACACGTCGACCATCGACATAAAGGAGTCAGTGTTTTCGAGCGGCAGATACACCTCATCGCACAACACGTAGGCGCCCACCGAACGGGCGATCTCGGCAATCTGGCCGAGCATATCGGCATCGAGCACCGTACCGATGGGGTTCGATGCGTTGTTGATGCAGATGAGCTTGGTGTTGGGGCGCACCAGGCGCTTGAGCTGCTCGATATCGGGCTTCCAGCCGAGTTCCTCGCGAAGCTCCCAATACTCGACCTCGGCGCCCAGCGTGCGCGGGATCTCGTAGAGCGGCGCGTAGGTGGGCCACTCGGCGATAACATGGTCGCCGGGCTCGACAACAGCCATGATGGCGTTGAGGTTAGCGCCCGTGCAGCCGTTGGTCTGCAGGATATGGTCGGGATTGACCTCACGACGATAGAGTTTGGCGACCTCGGCCTTAAACTCCGGCGAACCCTCGATCCAGCCGTAGTTCATCTTCTCGCGGTCCAGGCGCTCGTAGAACGTGGCACCGTCCTGCTCGTCAAGCGCACGTAGCTCGCCCATGGTGAGCGACGAGATCGTCGACTGGGCGATGTCCCACGTGGCGCTCTTCTCCCAAACGTTGAGCCATTCCTCAACGCCAATCGTCTTGATGTCCATGGCCAAGCTCCTTACAAAAGCAGTCATCCAATCGTGTTAACGTTCCTCATACAAGATTGGGGCGGTGCGAAAACCCGCACCGCCCCAATGAGAGACATCTAATGGCAGCTAGATGTATGTATTATGACCTGTACGGGTCCTTGAAGACCTTAGAGGTCCTCGCGCCAGAAGGGCATGCTCATGCAGCGCGGGCCGCCGCGGCCGCGGGAGAGCTCGGCGGAGGGCACGACGAGAAGGTCCAGGCCCTCCTTGTACAGCACGTCGTTGGTGACGGTGTTGCGGGCGTAGACGCAGATCTTGCCGGGCTCGACGCACAGGGTGTTGGAGCCGTCGTTCCACTGCTCGCGGGAGGCCGCGATCGGGTCGCCGCCGCCGCAGGGGATCAGCTTGACCTGGTCGACGCCGGTGGCGTCCTCCAGGACGTGCTCGAGGGTGTCCTCGATCAGGCGGATGTTCACGTCGCCCGGGTTCTTGCCGGCGGTCAGCTCGTAGACGCGCAGGGTGCCCATGATGGCGGGGTGGATCGTGAACTTATCGACGTCGATCTGGGTGAAGACCGTGTCGAGGTGCATGAAGGCGCGCGAGACCGGGATGTCGAAGGCCAGGATGCGCTCGACCTTGGAGTCGGAGTTCCAGAAGATGTTCTGGGCCATGACGTCGATAGCGGCGGCCTGGGTGCGCTGGGAGATGCCGACGGCGAGGGTCTTCTCGTTGATGTTCAGCACGTCGCCGCCCTCGGTGTGGAACTGGCAGTCGCGGCGGAAGTACAGGGAGACGTCCTTGTAGTCGGGGTGGTACTTGAAGACGTACTTGCCGTACAGGGTCTCGCGGTTGCGGGTGACCGAGTACATGCGGTTGAGGTTGACGCCCTCGCCGACGACCGCGAACGGGTCGCGGGTGAAGTAGAGGTTGGGCATCGGGTCGATGATCAGGTCGGACTCGGACTCGGAGTTGACCAGGGAGTCGAGGGTCGTAGACGCCGTGAGGGGCATGTCGATCTCGGCCTTGGTCATGCCGGCCATGGTCTTCTTGACGAACTCGAGGTTGTCCTCGATGGAGTCCAGCTTCTCGCGGACGATCTGCGGCATGTG
Source organism: Collinsella sp. (assembly GCA_019414025.1). Lineage (GTDB taxonomy): Bacteria > Actinomycetota > Coriobacteriia > Coriobacteriales > Coriobacteriaceae > Collinsella. Next base: position 23,551 of record DXMU01000042.1, on the reverse strand, counting down.
CTGGCCGCGGATGCCTGCCTCGGCGATGTACTGGTCGGTGAACTCGGCGCGGGCGCCGGGGACCTGGTCGAACACCTCTGCGACGAGGTTCTCGAGGTAGAGCACCTCCACGCCCTGGTCCCTCAGGATCTGGGCGAAGGTGTCGTGCTCCTGCTGCGCGACCTCCAGGAACGGGACGTCGTCGAACAGGAGTCGCTCGAGCTCGTCGGGCGGCAGGTTGAGGAGCTCGTCGCCGGGACGGTGCAGGCAGACCTTCCTGAGCTTGCCGATCTCGGAAGGCACGTGCAGACCTTTCGTCATGGCCTCCTACCTTTCTTTCGGGCCCCTGTCAGGGCCGATTCGTTAGCGCCCCTCCGTGTGAGGCGTTATTGCTGACGACATATTTATATCCAAAATCAGTCCATACTTCCACCTCGCCCCCGAACGGTCAACAAAGTTCGATGAACGGTATATCGAATATGATTCCCCCATAATGCACTTCGGCGTTCTAAAGTAGCTTTTCTAAGGTAAACGCTCTTTTTTCTCAAAAATCATTCGCAATTACAACTCCAATCTTTCGATTAAGAATTGCATATCTACAACGGTTTTATGTATATAAATGACGCTTGTTTACGTTTCTGCCTGTATTCGATGATATTCAGCTATCTATCATTCTTATTCACACATACTCAGCAGTTGAGTGAGGATCTAGACCGTTTTTCGCAACGCGACGGGCGTCAGCTCTATGGCTTGACAGCGTAAGAAGTAGGTTAAGATACCGTTCGCACAATACGTCCGTGCCACAAGTCGACTAAATTGAGACAATAGTGAATAGTGTTAGGCAACCGTCCCCTGCGGGGACTGAACGGACAGATGCATATGCCGAGCAAAATCGAAAAAAAGCAAGCCGCCGCAAAGCTGCGCAAACCGCCGCGCGACTTCTCGTACACGCAGAACCGAGAGCTCAGCTGGCTGCGCTTTGATAACCGTGTGCTTGACGAAGCCTTCGACGAGACCGTTCCGCTGTTCGAGCGTCTAAAGTTCGTGTCGATTTTCGAGTCTAACCTCGACGAGTTTCTCATGGTGCGCGTGGGCGGCCTGTCCGATCTGGCGGAGCTCAAAAAACAGCCTGTCGACAACAAGAGCAATATGACCGCCTCCGAACAGGTCGATGCTGTCATGACCGAAATGCCCGGGCTCCTTACCCGATGGGAGTCCATCTTTAAGAGCATCGAGGGCAAGCTCGACACCCTAGGCGTTCACCGCGCTCGCATCGATTCGCTTACGCCCGAGGAGCGCACCTTTGTCACCCGCTACTTCCAGGCCTACGTGTCGCCGGTCATCTCGCCGCTGGTGATCGACCCGCGCCACCCCTTCCCCAACCTGCGCAACGGCGCGCTCTACCTGGCCTGCGGCTTGGACGGCGTCACCGACGAGGAAAGTCTGCTGGGCCTGATCGAGATTCCCGCCTCGATGAACCGCGTGGTCGAGATCCCCTCGCCCACCGGCACCTACTCCTACATTCTGCTCGAGGACGTCATCCTCGCCTGCCTGGACAGCTGCTTTGGCTCCTATAAGCCGCTCGACCGCGCGCTCATCCGCGTCACACGCAATGCCGATATCGACCCGGACGGCGAGGGCGTCGAGGAGGAAGAGGATTACCGCCAGCACATGAAGCGTATCCTCAAGAAGCGCCTGCGCCTGCAGCCGGTAGTGCTCGCCGTCTCGGGCTCACTCGAAAAAGCGACGCTCAAGACTATCCGCAAGGCGCTCGAGCTCCCGCGTCGCTCGGTCTTTACCTGCGATATCCCGCTCAACCTGGGCTATGTCTTTGGCATCGAGGGCAAGATTCCCGAGCACCTGCGCAACGAGCTGCTCTTTACGCCGTTTAAGCCGCAGCCCAATCCCACCATCGATATGACCCGCTCCATCCGCGAGCAGGTACTTCAGCACGACAAGCTGCTCTTTTATCCCTATGAGGCTATGAACCCCTTCCTGGATCTGGTGCACGAGGCCGCCTACGACCCCGAGTGCATCTCACTGCGCATCACGCTCTACCGCGTGGCCAAGCAAAGCCGCCTGTGCGAGTCGCTGATCGATGCCGCCGAGAACGGCAAAGAGGTCACGGTGCTCATGGAGCTCCGCGCCCGCTTCGACGAGCAGAACAACATCGAGTGGGCCGAGCGTCTGGAAGAGGCAGGCTGCACCGTCATCTACGGCTCCGAAGGCTTTAAGTGCCACTCCAAGATCTGCCAGCTCACCTATCGCGAGGGCATGGCGCTTACACGCCTGACGCTGTTGGGCACCGGCAACTTTAACGAGAAGACGGCCAAGCTCTACAGCGACTTTATGCTCATGACCGCCCACCCCGGCATCGGCGAGGACGCCAACTTGTTCTTCCGCAACCTGTCGCTGGGCAACCTGCGCGGCGATTACCGCTTCCTGGGCGTGGCGCCCGTGGGCCTCAAGCCGCTCATCATGCGCGGCCTGGATCGCGAGATCCAGCGCGCCCTCGCTGGCGAGCCAGCCCGTGTGTTCTTTAAGCTCAACTCGCTCACCGACCGCGAGGTCATCGACAAGATCGCCGAGGCATCGTGTGCAGGAGTCCGCGTGGACATGATCATCCGCGGCATCTCATGCCTCAAGCCCGGCGTTCCGGGCAAGACCGAGAACGTGCATGTCCGTTCTATCGTCGGACGCTTTTTGGAGCATGCGCGCGTTTACGCCTTTGGCGTGGACTCGGACATGATCTATCTGAGCTCGGCCGACATGATGACGCGCAACACCGAGCACCGCGTGGAGATCGCCTTCCCCGTGCTCGACCCCACCTGCCGCGCCCTGGTGCACGAATACATGAGTATGCAGCTGCGCGACAACGTAAAGGCCCGCAGCCTCACGAGCGACGGCACCTGGGTCCCCGTGGAGCGCGCAGAGGGTGAGAAGCCCTTTAACTCGCAGGAGTTCCTGTTGGAGCGCGCTTATCGCAACGCCGAGGCCGCCGCGCAGCAGCGCGCACAGGAGAAGGAACGTGTGGCCGAAGAAGCTATTCAGGCCGAGGTTGAACATGGGGCAGCCGCCAAACCGGAAGCGGTTGCCGCTCCCCCGGTGAATGAGCCCGAGGCTGCCGCAGAGCCCGCCATGGAGAAAGCGCCCGAGCCCGCTACCGCGACTCCGGAGCCCGCCGCCGAGGCAAAGCCCGCCCCAGCTCCTGATCCGCAGCCGACCACGCCCAAGGTCCAAGAGGTCCAGGCGACCGTCATTGAGCCCGAGCCTGCACCTGCACCTCAGCCCGAGCCGCAGGTCACCAAGTCCGCACCCGGGACGAGTGCCCGTCGCGATAAGCCCGCCGGCAAGACCAAGGCCATCGAGCGCCATCGCCCCGGTCGCGTGCGCATGGGCCTGGGTCTGATCGGCCTGGGTCTTAAGACGCTCATTACCGGCAAGACGAAATAGTCGTTTGTAGAAGCAGTTTGTAGAAGCGCCCCGCATTTGAGGAAAGCCTCGGATGCGGGGCGCTTTTCCCTGCTACCATGGTGCGAGCAACAACGCGAATGACAGGCAGGAATATGAAGCTCACTATAGAATCGATGACCTACGGCGCCGACGGGCTGGCGCACGCCGACAACGGCAAGGCCGTCTTTGTGCAGGGTGCCGTGGCAGGCGACACCGTCGAGGCCGAGGTCGTACAGGACGGCAAGTCGTTCATGCGCGCCCGCACCACCGAGATTCTGGAGCCAAGCCCCGATCGCATTCAGCCTCCCTGCCCCTTCGTGGGCATCTGCGGCGGCTGCTCGTGGGGCAATCTCTCACGCACGGCACAGCTCGCCGCCAAGGAGCAAAACCTGCGCTCCACGCTCGAGCGCATCGGCAAGTTCGCGCCTGAGCAGGTCGATGAGTTGGTACAGCCCATCTGCCACACCAAGGACGACTGGGGCTACCGCAATAAAATCGAGCTCGAACCGACCGTCGTCAACGGTCGCGTGCGCCTTGGCATGCATGGTGTCGACCCCAGCAAAATCGTGACCGTCGATACGTGCCCGCTGTTCGATAAGCGCTTCCCGAAGGCGCTCAAATCGGTCGTCGGCGCACTCAACTATCTAAGCGGCAGCCATGACTTGGGGCTCGAACGCGTGGGCATTCGCGCATCGCGCCGCACCAAGGCACTCGAGGTCGCTCTCTGGACGCCCACAGGCTCTTTTCCGCGCTCGCAGGTCTCCCGCGTGCTGGCGGACGCCGCTCATCCCACGAGCATCGTGCGCGTGATGAGCAAGGGCGAAAAGAAGGCCCGCCGTGTCTCCAAGGTCGAAATGCTCGCCGGAGAGGGCTCATGGACCGAGAATATCGCCGAGGGTCAGATGCGCTTGTCTGCCCCGTCTTTTTTCCAGGTCAACACCAAGGGTGCCGAGATTTTGATCGAGCTTGTCATGGAAGCGCTCGACCCGCAGGAAGACGAGCTTGCCGTGGACCTGTACTGCGGTGCCGGCACCTTTACCCTGCCGCTCGCCCGCCGCTGCGACTTTGTCGCTGCCGTCGAGGCCTACGGCCCCGCCGTGCGCGATCTACGCCGTAACCTGGAAATCAACAAGCTTGATAACGTCGACGTCATTGGCGGAGACGCGGTGCGCGAGTTCCCCGACCAGGATGCCGACGTCTTGGTGGTCGACCCGCCGCGTGCGGGCCTCGCCCCCGAAGCCATCGATCTTATCGCCAGCACGAGCGCTCGCGATGTCGCCTACGTGAGCTGCGATCCGGCCACCCTGGCGCGCGACCTCAAGCGCTTTGTCGAGGAAGGCACCTTCTCCCCCGTAAAGATCACGCCAGTTGACCTGTTCCCGCAAACCTTCCACTGCGAGACTGTCGTCCACCTTAGGCGCAACTAGCCACTTAATCATTGCTCAGAAAAATCATTGGGAAATCGAGCGTGGCAAGCGGAGGTCTTCGGGGTATAAGACGGCTAATTGTATGCCGCCTATGAAAGGAACCCCCATGCCCAGCGTTGCCGTTCTCGCCGCCGATGGCTTTGAAACTATTGAATGCTTGACCATGGTCGATGTCATGCGTCGCGGCGGCGTGCGCGCCACGCTCGTCTCGATCATGCCCACGCGTGAGGTCGTAAGCTCGCTGCAGATCCCCGTGACCTGCGATGCGCTCTTTGATGAGATCGACTTTGACGAGTACGACTGCGTCGTGCTGCCCGGCGGCCTACCCGGTGCTACCAACCTGCGCGCCGATCAGCGCGTCTGCGACGTGGTCCGCGAGTTCGCCGCAACCAAGCACGTCGCCGCCATCTGCGCCGCCCCGTTTATCCTGGGCGAGCTCGACCTGCTCGAGGGGCGCCACGCCACGTGCTTCCCTGGCTTTGAGAAAAGCTTCCCCGAAGGCGCCTATACCGGCGAGAAGGTCACGCAAGACGGCAACATCATCACCGCCAGCGGCATGGCCCAGTCGCTCCCCTTTGCGCTTGAGCTGCTGCGCACGCTCGCCGGCGACAAGGCCGTCGATAAGGTCGCCGAGGGCATTCAGCTATGATTTTGGCTTCGCAATCACCGCGCCGCATCGAGTTGATGCGCGAGGCGGGCTATGACATTCGCATCATTCCTGCCGATATCGACGAAACGCCGTTTGATGGCGAGGCCCCGCTTACGCTCGTTGAACGCTTAGCACGCGCCAAAGCCGCCGCCGTTGCCGCCGAACATGCCGAGCCCAATGAGCTGACGGTCGCGGCCGACACCATCGTCACCTTTGACGGCAAGATTCTGGGCAAGCCGGCAACCGAGGACGAAGCGCGCACCATGCTCCGTGAGCTTTCGGGCCGCACGCACCAGGTCGCAACCGGCGTCTGCATCGTTAAGGCAGGCGACACGGCCGCCCCGCATGCCGCCGAGAGCCTGTCCTTTGTCGATGTGACCGACGTGACGTTCTACGAGCTCACCGACGAGCAGATCGAGCACTACGTCGCCTCGGGTGAGCCCATGGACAAGGCCGGCGCCTACGGCATTCAGGGCACAGGAGGACGCATGCTCGTGCACGATATTTCGGGCGACTTCTATAACGTGGTGGGCCTACCCATCGCCCGCGTCGCGCGCGCGATTCAAAAACTCTCGTAATTGCATCTGGCGCTGGGTATCCCCCGGCGCCTACAATTTTGGCGTACCGTACGGATCCCGACCGGGCACAAGGCGCGGCGGAAAACCGATAGGAGTTAAACATGGATACACTGCTCAAAGCCATTGACGTTTGCGATGTCGATGGCTTTTGCTTTGGCAACTATACGGACGATGAGGCAGGCACCGGCTGCACCGTAATCGTGGTACCCGAGGGCGCCACCGGCGGCGTTGACGTACGCGGTGGCGCTCCCGCTTCGCGCGAGACCGACCTGCTGCGTCCCGAAAACACCGTCGATAAGGTCCACGCCGTCTGCCTTTCGGGCGGATCGGCCTTTGGCCTCGAAGCCGCAAGCGGCGTGGCCCGCGAACTCGAGAGCCGCGGTATCGGTCTGCCTGTCGGCCCCACGCAGGTGCCTATCGTGTGCTCCAGCTGTATCTTCGATCTCGCCTTTGGTAACCCCACCGTTCGCCCCGACATTGAGGCCGGCATCGCCGCCGTGCGCGAAGCACTCGACAACACCCCCACCAAGCTCGAACAGGGCAACGTGGGCGCCGGCACGGGCGCTACCGTGGGTAAGCTCATGGGCCCCGCTACCTGCATGAAGGCCGGCCTTGGCGCTGCCGCCGTGGCGCTCGGCCCCATCAAGGTGGGCGCCGTGGTCTCAGTCAACGCCTGCGGCAACGTTGTCGACCCCTTCACCGGCGAGTGGGTCGCCGGTATGCGCGCCGCAGCCGATAGCGACCAGATCGTCGACATGGAACTCGCAGCCTTTGCTGCCGCCGGATCCATGCAGATGCCGCTCGACCGCACCAACACCACCATCAGCTGCATCGTCACCAACGTCGAACTCACTAAGGCACAAGCCACCAAGGTCTCCCAGATGGCCGCAGACGCCTACGCACACGCCATCCGTCCCACGCACACCACCAACGACGGCGACACCATCTACACCCTCGCCAGCGGCAAACTAGACGCTCAGACAAGCGCCGCCGTTCCCCTAGACCTACTGGGCATGCTCGCCGTAAGGGCCCTACAGACCGCCATCGTAAACGGAGCCAAAACCGCCAAAACCTCCCACGGCATCCCCGGCGCCGCGAAGTAGCCTAACCTGACCGGTTGCCCGGTGGGGCTTGGTTATGTTTGCTGCTCTACAGTCCTGGCTCGCACGAAGAGCACATTAAGTGCTCTTCGGCTCGTGCGGAACTCGCGACAAACATAACCAAGCCCCACCGGGCAACCTACCAACCAGATTCTTTTCAGCCCAGGCCCCTGTGTACCGCGCGTCGAAGATCTTCAAATTCAAATAAACTGACAATCGATTCTTATAGCAGAGGCCCCTTGGCCTTTAGTTTGATACAAGTTCCGCACGAGCCGGAAAGCACTTAATGTGCTTTCCGTGCGAGCAGGACTGTTCGCAGTAGCAAACTAAAGGCCAAGGGGCCCAGTCAACCTATCAACAGCGATTACTCAGCAGCTAGTTGAATTTGAAGATCTTTGAGGCAAGACGGTATAGGCCGAGTGTGGTTTTGTCTCCGGCCCGTCCGCGCAGATTGGTGAAGAACCCGACCACGCCGTAGCGGGCACGACGATACATGCGCTCGTCGTAGGCCTTCAAATCATTCCACAGCATCTTTAGGCGCTCGTCGGCGCAATCTTCCTCGGAAAGCTTGGTGAGAACCGAGCAGATCGCCATCATCATGGTGAAGTAGCCCATCATGTACGAACGCAGGCGCGACGACTCAACATCGCTGTACAGGTGGTACGACTCCATCATGATACGCGTAACACGGAACTGCTGGTCCAGACGCTTGACCATCGTTGCCTCGTTGACGCTCTGACCTTCGCGACCGATAAAGTAGCGGTAGAGGTCGATGTCGGCGTAGTACATGGTCTTGCAACGCGGCAGCGGCACGTAGGCGTAGATGTTGTCCACATAGAACGTGTGCGGCGGCATGGGAAGGTTGGACTCGCGCAGCACATCCGTGCGATAGCACAGGCTGTGCATGAGTAGGTTCTGGTCCAGGCGGAAATGACCGATCTGATCCCAAGAAAAGATCTTTTTGCGCGGCAGGGCAAATTTGTAACCAATAGCGGTATGCGTCCCCTCGTAAACCTTCTCGTACACGTAGTTCGAGATAAACAGGTCAACGCGCTGGTCGCGCTCCTCAAAGCCACGCAGAATCGACAGCATGGTCGAAAGGGCAGCGCCGTCAAGCCAGTCGTCCGAGTCGACAACCTTGTAGTAGGTGCCCTGCGCCTCGCGCAGACCCGAAAGGACGGCAATACCGTGACCGCCATTCTCCTGGTGCACCGCGCGGATGATTCCAGGATAACGGGCCTCCCACTCGTCGGCCTTGGCGGCCGTCTCGTCCTTGGAGCCGTCGTCCACCACGATAATCTCGATATCGGTGGCGTAATTGCTCCCCTCCAAGATGGAGGTGATGCAATGGTCCATGTCCTTGGCGGCGTTATACGAGGGAATACCGAATGTTATGACTTTATGCATGGCAGGCGATAATCTCATCCGAAAGATCGAGGGCGGAATTGGTCACGGCGTCCATATCGTAGTAACGATACTCGGCCAGACGACCCACCGGGTGGAAGTTCGTCAGGTTCTGGACGCGCTCAAGATAGCGCTCGTAGAGCTCACGGTTCTCGGGCTCCAAGATAGCGTAGTACGGCGTCTCGCCCGAGCCGGGCGTATAGGCCTTGGAGTACTCCTTCATGATGGTGGTCTTGCCGGGCAAGACCTGACCGGTCATGTTCTTGAACTCGGTGATACGCGTGTAGTCCTCGCTCGTGGTGTAGTTGACGGTGCCCACAGGCTGGAACTGGTCCATATCGAGCGTCTCGAACTTCATATCGAGCGTGCGGTACGGCAGCGCGCCCAGGTCGAGGTTGAACAGCTCGTCGAGTGGACCGGTGTAGACGATCTCGCCACCATAGACCTTGCCGTCGATCTTGACGGTGGTCTCGTCGATTTCAAAGAGGTCACGGGCGTCCACGTCGCAGAATACGTCGATCAGATCGTGATCGAGCATATGTTCGAACAGCGCGGTATAGCCGTCCTGCGGCATGCCCTGGAAAGGAGCCTGCGGGAAGTAGCGATCGTCATCGCCCACAAAGACGGGAACGCGGCCGGTGATCGAGGGATCGATCTGATCGGGCGTCTGGCCCCACTGCTTCATGGTGTAATGCAAAAAGACGTTCTCGTAGACATAATCGGCGACCTCGGCAAGATCCGGGTCGTTCTTCTTGCGCAGCTCCATAATGGGCACCTTGACGTCCTTGCCAAAGGTCTCCACGAGCTTTTGGTACAGTGCCTCGCCGCGCTCATCGCCAAAGGCAAGCTTAAGGCTCGCATGGTTAAAGGGCACGGGCATAAGGGTACCGTTGATGTTGGCGAGCACCTTGTGCTGGTAGTCCGTCCACTTGGTGAAGCGCGACAGGAAGTTATGCACGCGCTCGTTAAAGGTATGATAGATATGAGGACCATACTCGTGGACCAGGATTCCCGCCTCGTCAGTGCAGTCGAAGGCATTGCCCGCAATGTGGCTACGGCGCTCCAAAACGGCAACACGATAGCCGATAGTTTCGGCAAGACGGCGGGCGCAAACGGCACCGGCATAACCGGCGCCGACAACAATCATGTCGTACGCACCGGCATTAAAGCCTTCAGGCAGGCCTGAGGTAATCTGCATCGATACTCCTTGTCAAAAGCCACGTGCTCGTTAGCTGGGCTTTTCTCGAACATTCTTCGAGACATATTTATCAGAGCGATTATAGCGCTAATGCGTCCTATAATGAGCTTGCCACACAAGGAAAGCTCAAGCACCGCGGCGTACATTATTGAAAGGTAAACCCGCTAGCAGCGGGTTTATTCGTGAACAGCCGGGCGCCTGGAGCTTAGCGAAACGCTTGTAAGGAGTAACATGAGCGATTTCCTAAACCGTATGAAGTCTGCCGCTAAGGCCGACCTTAAGACGATCGTCCTGCCCGAGGGCGAGGATCCGCGTACCATCGTCGCGGCAAACAAAATCATCGAGGAAGGCCTGGCAAAGCTCGTCATCCTGGGCAACCCCGACGAGATCGACGTTCCCGGCGCCACCGTCATCGACCCGCGCAATGCCGAGAAGCACGAGGAGTACGCGCAGAAGTTTGCCGAGCTCCGCGCCAAGAAGGGCGTTACCATCGAGCAGGCTCGCGCCCAGGTGATGGACGCCACCTACTTTGGCACCATGATGGTCAAGATGGGCGACGCCGACGGCCTGGTCTCCGGCGCCTGCCACTCCACCGCCGACACCCTGCGCCCCGCGCTGCAGATCCTCAAGACCGCCCCGGGCACCAAGCTGGTCTCGGCCTTCTTCGTGATGTGCACCGACACCCCGCAGTTCGGCACCGACGGCACGCTGATCTTCGCCGACTGCGGCCTCAACATCAACCCGTCCTCCGACGAGCTCTCCGAGATCGCCATCGCCTCGGCCCACTCCTGGTCCACCTTCATGGGCAATGTCGAGCCGCACGTGGCCATGCTCTCCTACTCCACCATGGGCTCCGCCGGTGGCGAGGTCGCCAAGAAGGTCCAGGAGGCCGTGAAGTTCTGCAAGGAGAAGGCTCCCGAGCTCGCCATCGACGGCGACCTGCAGCTCGATGCTGCTATCGTCCCCACCGTCGCACAGCTCAAGGCTCCCGGCTCCTCTGTCGCCGGTAAGGCCAACGTGCTCGTGTTCCCCGACCTCGAGGCAGGCAACATCGGCTACAAGCTGGTCCAGCGCTTCGCCGGCGCCGACGCCTACGGCCCCATCCTGCAGGGCATCGCCAAGCCGGTCAACGACCTGTCGCGCGGCTGCTCTGCCGACGACATCGTGGGTGTCGTGGCCATCACCGCCGTCCAGGCTCAGATGGCTGAGTAGCGGACGCACTCGCCCGAAGGCCGTACGGGCTAACCCCTGAAAACGTCCTCGACCAATGAAACGCTCCCGTTCTGCTCCTCCGGAGCTACGAACGGGGGCGTTTCTGGTCTGCGGATTGTTTTCAGGGGTTAGCCCGTACGGCCTTCTGCCGCCACGTGGCATTCAGGGAATCTGGGGTGGACGGCAGCTTGGCTACGAATTGGGGCTGAAAAATCTGAACGGATGGGTGCCGTTGTTGGGAGCGCAGGCGTTACTGGCGATGGTCACTTTGGGACTGGAATTTCTGCCTGCTAGCAGAAAGGCCTCCGGAGCTGTTGCTCTGGAGGCCTTTCGTTTAAATGCAAACGGGCACGTTAGTTGTTCTTGGTCAGGCGCTCGACGTCGCGGGCGATCATGTATTCCTCGTCGGTGGGGATGACCATGACCGTGACGGAAGAGCCGGCGGCGCTGATGACCTGCGGACCGTTGCCCACGGCCTCGCGATTCTTGTTGTTGTCGATGCGTACGCCCAGCCACTCAAAGCAGTCGCAGAAGGCCTTGCGGATCGACCAGTCGTTCTCGCCGATGCCGGCGGTAAAGGTGATGGTGTCCACGCCCGCCATGGAAGCGATCATGGAACCGGCCTGCTGCATGGCCTTGTAGGCGAACATATCGAAGGCGAGCAGGCAGCGCTCGTCGCCCTCGGAGGCGCGCGTGCGGATGTCGCGGGCGTCGTTGGAGATGCCCGAGATGGCAAGCAGACCGGACTGCTTGTTCATCATGTCGTCGACTTCCTGATAACTGTAGCCGCCCTCGCGCTGAAGATAGCACACGGTGGCCGGGTCGATGGAACCGCAACGGGTACCCATCATCAGACCGTCAAGCGGCGTGAGCCCCATCGTGGTATCGCGGCAAACGCCGTCCTCGATGGCAGCGAGCGAGGCACCGTTGCCCAGGTGGCACGAAAGCAGGCGGTGACAGCGATTACCCAAGATCTCCTTGGCCATCATCCACTCGTAGCGGTGGCTCGTGCCGTGGGCGCCGTACTTTCGCACGTGGTACTTGTCGCACACGTCCTTGGGCAGCGCGTAGGTGTAGGCGACCTCGGGCATGGTCATGTGGAACGAGGTGTCGAAGACGGCCACGTTGGGCAGCTCCGGATACTTCTCACGGCAATACTCAATCGCCGCGGCCTCGCCGTAGTTGTGCAGCGGAGCAAGCGGTGCCACCTCAAGAATCTTGGCCATGACCTCATCGTCGACGACCGCGGAATCATCGAAGTGCCAGCCGCCCTGGACGATGCGATGGCCAATGCCGTCAATCGTAAAGTCGGTCTTCTCGAGCTCCTCGAGCACGCGAGCGATAGCAGAGCGATGATCGGGGAAGGGAACCTCCTCGGTCTGCTTGGTGCCACCGTTCTCGGAGTGACCAAAGATGCCCATCTCCGATCCGATACGCTCGCAATTGCCCTTGGCGAAAACCTCGCGGGTATCGGTATCCAAAAGCTGATATTTAAGGCTCGAGCTGCCGGCGTTGACAACAAGTACGTTCATGAGACTCCTTTGCAGTGCAATACGGTCGACGCAGACCTCTTAAGGCGACCGCATTTTAATAAGAAGTTATCACATCTTGATAAATAGCTATCAGACATATCGCCAAACGAGCGCAAAAGAGGGGCTGAACGGCACTTGGTCGTCCAGCCCCTCCCCTCTTGCAATTACTTGCCGCTGACGATGCGCTCGACGTCGGAGGCGATCATGAACTCCTCATCCGTGGGGATGACGAAGATCTTGACCTTGGAATCCTTGGCGGACAGGCACCAAGCGCCGTCGCCGCGCAGGGCGTTGCGGGCATGGTCCATCTTGACGCCCATAAAGGCCAGACGGTCGGCCACGCCAGCGCGGACAGCCGGAGCGTGCTCGCCGATGCCGGCGGTAAAGACCAGGGTGTCCATGCCGCACATGGAAGTGGCCATCTCGGCGGCCTTGGCGGCAATCTTGTAGACGAACATATCGAAGGCGAGCTGAGCCTCGGGGTCACCGGCAGCGGCGAGCTCCTCAACGTTGCGGCAGTCGTTGGTCTTGCCGCCGGTCACAGCCAAAAGGCCGGACGTCTTGTTCATCATCTCGTCGACCTCGTCGAAGGTGTAGCCACCCTCGCGCTGCAGGTAGCACACGGTAGCAGGGTCGATGGAGCCGCAGCGGGTGCCCATCATGACACCGTCGAGCGGCGTCAAGCCCATGGTGGTGTCCATGCACTTGCCGTCCTCGATGGCGCACAGGGAAGCGCCGGAACCGATGTGGCACACGACGACCTTGCGAGCCTCGCCGTTGGTCATCTCGGCAACCTTCTTGGAGATGTAGCGGTAGCTGGTGCCGTGGGCGCCGTACTTACGGATGTGCAGCTTGTCGCAGACGTCCTTGGGCAGGGCGTAGGTCTTGGCGACCTCGGGCATATTGAAGTGGAAAGCAGTGTCGTAGACCGTGACGTTGGGCAGGTCGGGATACTGCTCGAGGCAGTACTCGATAACGTTGGCCTCGGGGTTGTTGTGCAGCGGGGCGAGCGGAGCGACCTCGCGGATCTTGGCGAGGACGTCCTCGTCGACGAGGGAGGAATCGCCGAAGTACCAGCCACCCTGAACGATACGGTGACCAATGCCCTCGATCTTGACGCCGTTGGCCTCGAGGTCCTTCAGAACGACCTCGATGGCGACCTTGTGGTCGGGGAACTCGATGTTCTCGGTCACCTTCTTGGAACCGTTGGCAGCGTGGGTGAAGGTACCGCCGGTAAAGCAGACGCGCTCGCAGGAGCCCTTTGCGGACACCTTGTGGGACTTGGTATCGATGACCTGATACTTAAGGGTCGAAGATCCTGCGTTGACGACCAGAACGTTCATGTGTCTCCCTACTAACAGGCGGTGTGGCGCCGCCAGGTTACATACGCTTCAATAATAAACCCAAACGCCCTCGCGCTCGGGTTTATTGCGTTGATATATAAGTTATCGGTGCCTAAGCTTCCGTTTCATTGCACGGAAGAAGCGCCCTCAGATGAGGTTCTCGCCCAGGTTTTTGCCGCCGAGGACGTGCATATGGAAGTGCATGACGGTCTGGCCGGCGTTGACACCCTTGTTGGAAATGACGCGGAAACCGTCCTCCAGTCCCTTGGCCTTGGCGACCTCCTGGATGGCGTGAGCCATGGCGCCCATGGTCTCGGCAGGCACGTTGTCGGCGATGTCGCTGTAGTGCTTCTTGGGGATCACGAGCGTGTGGACCGGCGCCTGCGGGTTGAGGTCGTCGAAGGCGATGACCTGGTCGTCCTCATAGACAACGGTCGAGGGGATCTCGTGGTTGGCAATTTTACAGAAGATGCAATCGCACATAGCTGGTTCCTTTCTTACAGACCAAGGTAATTATATTTGGTCGAGATGCTTAGAACGAAAGGTTATCATCGGTGTTGGCGGCCTCGCCGTCGGCGAGCACGTCGTTGCCGTCGACGTCCTTAAGGAGCACCGAGACCTTCTGCTCGGCATCGGACAGGCGGGTGCGCAGGCTTTTGAGGAGCTCGACGCCGCGGGTGTAGCTCTCGAGCGACTCCTCAAGCTCCATATCGCCCGACTCCAGGCTGCGGATGATGAGCTCCAGCTCCTGCGAGGCCTGCTTGTACGTAAGCTGCTCGACCGGGGTCTTCTCTGCCATATCTGTTTCCTTTCCTAAGGGTCTATCACTGCGAAACGCGGTCTACTCGACCGTATCGACCGTTGCTGCCACGTTGCCGTCTGCCATGCGCACGCGAATGGCGTCGCCAGGCTTAAAGGTCTTGGCACTCGTAGCCACACCATCATCGCTGTACGCGATGGAATAGCCGCGAGCAAGCACTTTGAGCGGCGACAGGGCATCGAGCGACGCTGCCGCACGGCTCAGGTCGGACGCTGGCTTGCTGAGCATCGTGCGCCCTTGATGCTCTAGACGGGAACTCGCAAGCGTGAGCGCATGGCGCTTACCATCGAGCCCCGAGGTGCTTGTAATCAGACGCTCGGGCAAGCGCTCAAAGTTGGAGCGGAATGTCCCGACCGAGCGTACTATGGCGCCCGACAGGCGATCGGCAGTCAGCGCAAGCTCCGATTCGCGACGCTCGACCATAAATGTGGGGTCGTTGAGGCACGGGCGACACGCAGCGGCATCGAGCGCATCACCCAAGCGAGCCGTATAGGTATCCCAGGCACGGCGACCGCGCTGATCGAGCATCTCCAGGTCGACCTGGGCCGACCCAATCATCGATGCCATCGCGGCACCCAGACGCTGATGGCGCGCCTCGAGCACATCGGCCAACTCCGTCATAGCCGGCGCCACCGATTCTGCCGCCGCCGTGGGCGTGGAGGCGCGTCGGTCGCTCACCATGTCGCAAATCGAGGTATCGGGCTCATGGCCAATGCCGGTCACCACGGGCACAGGACAAGCCGCCACCGCGCGGGCAAGCTCCTCGTCATTAAAGGTCATGAGGTCCTCAAAGGAGCCGCCGCCGCGCACCAGCAAAATACAGTCGGGCGCCGGCGTAATGGAAGCGGCGCGGCGCAAGCCATCAATGAGCTCGGCCGGCGCACCCTCGCCTTGAACCTTGGCGCCCACGCAGACAAGCTCGACGAGCGGGTTGCGACGGCGCAGCGTACGCTTGACGTCGTCGATTACCGCACCGGAAAGCGAGGTGACGACCGCCACGCGTGAGCAAAACACCGGGATGCGGCGTTTGCGGGACTCGTCCATCAGTCCCTCGCGGCGTAGCTTTTCGGCCAACTGCGCCACCTGTTGACGCAGCAGACCCTCCCCCGCCAGCGAAAACGAGCGAGCGACAAAGCTCATGCGGCCCGTGGCCTTATAGAGATTGAAGCTGCCCTTAAAGCTCACCTGCATGCCGTCACGCAGATCGAAGGTACGCTTGAGATAGGCGCCCTTCCAGATGATGCAGTCGACGGCGGCCGAGTCGTCTTTAATCTGGAAGTAGCAGTGGCCGCTTCGGGCATTGGGACCACGGAAACCCGTGACCTCGCCCAGGACGGTCAGTTGCGGAATAGCATCGAGCGCACCGGCGGCGATCTCTACCGCCTGGCTCACGCTGAGCTCTTTACGCTCTTGCTCGTCCGAACCGTCGAACTCGGCGGAAACGCTATTGCCGGTTAGATTCCAGCCTGCCACGCAGCCTCCTTTCGTCATCGTGCACAAAGGCTCTGGCCCTGCGCAAATTCAAGTCCAACACATAGTACAGCGCCGCGGGGACACAAATTCCCGCGGCGCCCAGCGACCCAATTTGTTATCGGTTGGAGTTTCTGTTGTAGCGAGCCATAAGATAGAGCAGCTGAATAATCGAGGTGAGCGCCGCAGCCACATAGGTAAGCGCGGCGGCCGTCAGCACCTTCTTGGCACCGTTGACCTGCTTGGAGCTCATACCCGACTGCTCAATATACGCCACGGCGCGCCGGCTAGCATCAATCTCGACCGGTAGCGTAACCAGTTGGAACAGCACGCTAAACGAGAAGAAGATCAGTGCGAGGGTCGTGAGTCCCGCGATGTTCATAAACAGGCCCATGAGCAGCACGATGGTCCAAGTGTTCTGGGTAAAGTTGACGACCGGCACGAGGGCGGTGCGTACCTTCATCATGGCATAGCCGCTTTGACGCTGCGCGGCATGGCCTGCCTCGTGACAAGCGACAGCAACGCTTGCGACCGAGCCGCCCGAACGGTTGGAATCCGACAGATACAGATTGTTGTCCTGCGGGTTGTAGTGGTCGGTAAGCTCACCAGCGACGCCCTTGATACCCACGGCATTGCAGCCGTTGGCGTCGAGCATGCGGCGAGCGACCGTGGCGCCCGTGTCGCCGTCCGAGCGAACCTTGGACCACGTCTTGTACGTCGAATTGATATAGCTCTGCGCGGCAAGGCCAAGCACCGTGCAGACAAGAACAACCAGCAGGTACAGCGGGTCGATACCAAAGCCGTATCCATAGTAATAGGGCATGCGAATTCCTCCGAATCGAGTTATACGTTGGAGGCATTCTACCCACTCAGCAGACTAGGCTTCCCTATAACAACTCAATCTTTCCGTCCTTCACGGTGAGTCCCATATTGCCGGAAAGCAGATCGTCCAGACGCGAGCCCACAAGCTCAAAACGCCAGCCTTCACGCAGGGGGCTCTGCTCGGGATGCTCAATGTAGTCGGCCAGGTCATCGCGCGAGGCAATAACCGAGGTCGCCACTCCCGAGCGTTCGGCAACCAGGCGGATGAGCGCATACATCAGGTCCGTCACGCTCTCCAGCTCCGGCGAGATCTGACGGTGCCCGCGCACCATGAGCGGCAGGCGATCGTGCGGGCAGCTCGCGCCGCGCTTGATGGCCATGAGCGCGCCGTCCACATCGCGCTCCCCCAACTGGTCGGTACCACGAATGCTACGGAACTCCTCAACGCGCACGGGATTGCGCTTAACGAGCGCAAGCAGCGTGTCGTCGGACATGACCCACTTGCGCGGGATGTTACGGCGCTCGGCGCGGTCCTCGCGCCAGGCGGCGAGCTCGCGCGCGATGCCCAACTGGTGACGGCTGCACGAATTGATGCGTTTGACCTTACGGAACGCCTCGTGGCGATCGGCGCGATAGTGCGACTCGTCAGCCAGCGGGCGCAGCTCGTCGAGCACCCAGTCCACGCGGCCCAGCTCGCGCAGGCGGCTCATCATCTCGGTATAGGCGACGATCAGGTACTTGACGTCATCGATCGCGTACTCGATCTGTTTGTCGGTCAGCGGGCGACGCGACCAGTCGGTCAGCGACTCGGTCTTGGGCAGCGAGACGCCGCAAAACGTCTGCACGAGCGCGCCGTAGGAAATCTGCTGGCGTTCGCCCAAAAAGGCGGCGGCCACCTGCGTGTCAAAAATCGGACGCGGCAGCACGCCCACGGTATGGAGCATAACCTCCATATCCTGCGAGCAGGCGTGGAAGACTTTGGTCACGCTCTCGTCGGCCATAAGCTCGGCCAGCGGCGACAGGTCGTCGATCACCAGAGGGTCGACCGCGACGCTCTCGACAGGGGTGGCAATCTGAACCAAACACAGGCGCGGATGGAACGTGCGCTCGCGCAAAAACTCGGTATCGACGGCAATCGCGTCAAACTCACGGGCGCGCTGGCAAAAGTCGAGTAGAGCCTGATGTGTGGAAATGTACATATCAACCCATCGAATAAGGTTAGGCCCGAAAAACACGGGTAGGATAACGGCATTGTCTTACAACTATACTCGGTTAGTCACAGAACGGGAACGTAAGTATGCGCTGCCTTATCATCCACAACCCGGCATCGGGCCCCAGCTCAGATGAAATCTACGCATTCACGCACGCCCTCGCGCAGGGCGGCGACGAGGTCGTGATGCGTTTTATCGGCGATGGCATGGAACCCGAGGACGCCGTGGCAGACGTGCGCGAGTTTGATCGCGTGGTGATTTCGGGCGGCGACGGCACCGTCTCCAACGTGCTCGACCAGATGCGCGGATGCGGCGTCCCCACGCTCGTCTTCCCCTCCGGCACGGCCTGCCTGTTCTTCAACAACATCGGCAATGCCCCTGAGGCGGCGGCGCTTGCCAAGGCTTGCCGCGCCGGTCGCACGGTCAAAGTGGACATGGGCGAGCTCTCTTGGCTCGACGAGAACGGCAGAGAGAAGCGCCACGGCTTTATCATCATCGCCGGCTCGGGCTTCGACGCCGAGATCATGATGAAGGCCGCTCCCACCAAAAACGACATCGGCGAGATCGCCTACTTCCTCTCCGCTCTCGCCACGCCCAACCCCACGGTGGCGCACTTTACCATTGAGCACGACGGCATTGTCGAGGAGCTCGACGGCATCTGCTGCATGGCGGGCAATACCTCGGTCATTCAAAACGACATCAACCTGTTCCCCGACTGCCGCATGAACGATGGCATGGTCGATATTGCGGTCATCGAACCCGTGCGCACCGTTCAGCTGCTGCCTACTGTGATCACCGCTGCGCTTGACCCCGCCGGTAAGGTACTCGGGCGCCCACAGTTCAAGATCATCCAGACCAAGGAAGCCAAGATCACCTGCACCCCGTCACTGGGCATGCAGTTCGATGGCGAGATTATCTCCAGCAATTCGGGCGTCTTTGGAGCCCGCGCGCTTCCGCAATGCCTCGACCTCATCGTCGACGAATTCTCCCCGCTCGGAAAATAGGAGGACCCTATGAACGACAATCCCCTGATCGGCTTTATTGTCATCGTCTTGGCCATGCTCGTCGGTTACGCCATCAACGTGATTCACCGCCGAAAGAAGTAAATCCACATTGGTATGATATTCATCCAGTTATCGCCTCTCCCGCTGTTTATGCATTCGTCAAACAGCGGGGGATTTTCATTTCGGGCATTCCCAGCTACTTTATTCGGCTACAGTAATTACAGGGCGTCTTTATTAAAGTAAAGTTGCAAACTGAGTACGATTAACCGCTCATCGCATATTTCATCACGCTTATCGAGTAAGTTTCTTTCATAGATGAATATTGTTTCCAGTTCGTTACGCTAATGAGGTGTCTTTATTGGCTGAAGCCCTCTGGCGACAGAGAGCTTTCGCACGCTGGGAGGGAAAATGAGGAAAACTCGCCCCGTCAACGCGCTCAAGAAGCTTGGCATAGGCCTTGCATTTGGAGCTGCAACCATCATGTCCATGCCGACCTCTGCACTCGCTTGCACGCAGGTCTACATGGGCAAAAACCTTACGGCCGACGGCAACACGTACTACGGCCGTTCCGAGGACTATGGCCCGCGCTATCTTAAGCACTTTGGCATTGAGCCCTCTCACGGCCCGGGACATACGTACAGCTCGGACGAGTCTTCGTTCATGTACACCTCGACCAAGACCACGTATCGCTACACCTATGTACGCGACCATCCCTCGCAGTGGGATGAACGCTGGGATGCCTACTCTGAAGCAGGCATCAACGAGAAGGGCGTATCCTGCTCCGCCACGCTAAGCACCAGTATGAATGCAGATGCCGAGACAGCAGACCCCCTGACTAAAACCGGCATCGGCGAGTACAACTACGCCAGCGTCATCCTGGGCGAGAGCGCCACGGCACGCGAGGGCGTCGAGCTCCTCGGCAGCCTGATTGACGAGCAGGGCGTCTGCTCCAACGACCAGATCATCATCGCCGACAACAACGAGACCTGGCTATTTGCCGCGCTTTCCGGTCACCAGTGGATCGGCATGAAGCTCGCCGACGACGTCGCCTCGATCAACCCCAACATCGGCAACCTCAACTACGATGTCGACCTCAACGACCCCGAGAACTGCCTGCACTCCGAGGGCATCGAGTCCATGCCTAAGGAGAAGGGCTTTGCCGAGTACACCGACGGCAAGTTCGACGTCGCCGCAACCTATGGCGAGACCATTCAGAATTCCGGTATGCACCAGTGGACCCGCTACGTCCAGGGCCGTAACTACTTTGGCAACGAGCTCCAGGAGGGCACCGACTACGAGATCGTCAAGGACGAGCGCGAAGAGGCTCGCGCCACGACCGGCGCCTTGGTCCACGAGATGCAGCCGCTGTTCTTCCAGCCCGGAAAGAAAGACTGGACTACCTTTGAGATGATTCGCTCTCTCGGTAACCGTGGCGAGAATACCCCGGGCCTTAACGCCAACACTGACGGTGCCTATGCCATCGGCACCGAGCGCAACACCGAGATTCACGTCTTCCAGGTTCGCAACGGTCTTGATCCCCAGGTTGCAACAATCCAGTGGGAAATGCTCTCCCGCGCCGCGTACTCCGTCGCCACCCCCTTCTACTCCGCGCTGATTACCGAGGTTAGCCCGTATTTCAGCGACCAGACCGTCTCCTTCGACCACTGCAAAGAGACGGACATCGTGAACAACGAGGAGCCCGAGAACTCCATCAACTACGTCCTCATGGACATCAGCTCCCTCTGCTTTGAGAATCCCGATACCCTTGGTATCAGCGTCCGCTCCTACCTCGATGCACTCCAGAACGAGCTCATCGAACAGAACAAGGAAGTCGACGCCGCCATGCTGGCCGAGACGACCACCGAGGGCCGCACCGCTCTGGCCAACAAGGCCGGCAAGGCTGCCACCGAGAACACCTACGTCAAGTGCAAGGCCCTGCTCCAGGAGATGCGCGCCTATCAGAAGGCCGGAAACTTTGACGAGCCCTTCACCCCGAGCGACCTGAACACCGAGACCAACGGCCTCAAGGTGTCCATCACTTACGCCAAGGATGCTCTTGCCACCGATCCGGTCACCCCGGATCAGCCCGGCACCCCCGAGCAGCCCGGCACCCCCGAGCAGCCCGCTAAGCCCGAGCAGCCCACCACCAAGCCTGAGAAGCCTGGCAAGTCGGACACCACAACCACAGTAACCACCAACAAAACGAACACCAAGGGCGGCCTGCCCACCACCGGTGATCGTTTTGATGGCCGCATGGTGGCTGCATTCGCCATCGCTGGCGTTGCCGTCATCTCCGCCGGTGGTTACTTCCTCTACCGTCGCAACAAGGAGTAACGTCCTAGCTGAGCGGGCAAGGCAGCAATGGCAGCCTCGCCCGCTTAGCCCGCTCTTTTGACCGGCGGGAAACCCGCCTGAAATCTTTTTAAAAAAGATTTCCCCGCACACACTTCGCTGTGCTATAGTGCAGCGCAACAGCAACTAGGTGCGACCGCGCCACGGCATCACGAAAGGAGCCACCAACATGAAGAACACGATGAACTCTCTCAACAACTGGTGGTGGCGTGATGCGAATACGATCGGTCGACAGTGAGTCCCTCACGCCTGTTTTTTAGCTCTAGGTGATTGGAAGGCCTCCGGTTTCGACCGGGGGCCTTTTTCTATCTCGAGCCCGATCGCATTCGCATCACGCGCCTCCGCTTTTCTCTTGCACTCCCATTCCGAAAGGATTTTCACCATGTCTCAGAACACCGCCGCCCAGCCCCGCACCGTCCAGACCGCCGACCGCGGCAAACTCGATGTCCGCGCCCTCGTCCTGCTCGCCATCCTGCTCGCCGCCGGCTTCATCCTCAACTTCACCGTCGGCAAGGCAATCTCGGGCATCTCGGGCGGCATGATCAGCCCCGAGTTCATCATCTCGGCCTTCTGCCTCACCATCCTGGTCGTTCGCCCCAACATCGGCCAGGCGCTCGTCATTGGCCTCATCTCGGCTGCCGTGATCCAGATCACCACCACTTCGCCGTTCGTCGATTTTGCCGCCGAGGGCATCGCCGCCATGCTCATGGCCGGCATCGTCAACGCCGCCGGCAAGAACGGTCAGGTCAAGCCTGCCGTCGCCATCGTCGCTACCTTCGTGACCACCTTTGTCTCCGGCGTCATCTTCATGGTTATCAAGATGGCCATGCTTGGCGTGGTCGGCGAGCTCGCCGCCGCTATGCTGCCCGTCGTCGCCATGACCGCCGTCTTTAACGCCATTCTGGTCGGCGCCCTCTATCTGCCCATTCAGAAGGCCCTGAAGCTCAACTAACCCACAGTGTCCCATCGATAAAGACTGTCCCAAACAACTAGCTCTTGGGGACGTTCTTTAACGACTAGTCATGTAAGAACGTCCCCAACGACTATGAAAGGTATTCATGGAAACGATCATCAGCGTCGATGACGTCTCGTTCTCATATGGCAGCGCACCCGAGCCCGCGCTCGCCCACGTGTCGTTTAATGTGCATCAGGGCGATTTCATCGGCATTATCGGTCCTTCGGGCGCCGGCAAGTCCACACTTGCCGCCTGCCTCTCGGGCGCCGTGCCTCACCACTACACCGGCACCTTTTTTGGCTCCGTCACCGTGGACGGCCACGACACCTGCGAGGTCTCGCTCACCGATGTATCGCAGATCGTCGGCAGCGTGCTGCAGGATATCGACACGCAAATGGTCGCCTCGGTCGTCGAGGACGAGATGCTCTTTGGCCTCGAGAACTTTGGCGTCCCCCATGACCAGATCGAGCAGCGCGTGAGCGAAACGCTCGAGACCGTCGGCATCAGCGACCTGCGCGACCGCGAGATTGCCACCCTCTCGGGCGGACAGAAGCAAAAGGTAGCCATCGCCGCCATTCTCGCTATGCGTCCGCGCGTCTTGGTTCTCGACGAGCCCACCGCGGCACTCGACCCTGCCAGCTCCACGCTGGTCTTCGAGACGCTGCGTGAGGCAAACCGCGCACTTGGAATCACCATCGTCGTCGTTGAGCAAAAGGTCGCCCTGCTCTCGGAGTACTGCAACCGCGTGCTCGTGCTCAACCATGGCGAAATCGCGCTGCAGGGCGAACCACACGAGGTCTTCGCGCATACCGACGAGCTCCGTGCCATCGGCGTCGACTGCCCTCGCGTCACGCGTATCTTCAATAGCCTCGAGGCCGATGGCCTGGTAAGCGGTACCCCTTGCTTGGATGTCGATGAGGCCGAGCGCCTGATTTCGGGCATCGTCGACCCCGCACGCGCGGCCAGCGAAGCCCAGGCGCCCGCCGGCTCCCCGCATGCACCGTCGTTGCGCCCTCATGCCAAGTACGCCGAACCCGTACTC
>DXMU01000041.1 GCA_019414025.1 Collinsella sp. | reverse complement strand
ATTTATTCAGTCCAAGTTTCGGGGCGCAGTTCACTGTCCCCTTTGTGGTGGTTTTTGGCTCGGATGGGTTAGTTGAGGGCGGCTTGGGCTAGGCGGGCTTCGGCGGCCTCCTCGGTGACGCCCAATGCCACGGCGAACTCCTCGATGGAGCGGCGCTTGGCTTCCTTGAGTACACGCATATAGTAAGAGCTGGGCTTTTTATCGGCTTCCTCGGCCTGGCGAATGCGGTGCATCATGGTCTTTGCCACGCGGACCGTCTCGGGCGCGCCCAGCTTGAGCTGCTGCTTAAAGTGTGTCTCTTCAAGCGAGCTGTTGCGCTCGGTAAAGGTGTCGCACTCCAGCTCGTCATAGTGGCTCAGCAGATGCTCGGCA
Source organism: Collinsella sp. (assembly GCA_019414025.1). Classification (GTDB taxonomy): domain Bacteria; phylum Actinomycetota; class Coriobacteriia; order Coriobacteriales; family Coriobacteriaceae; genus Collinsella. The sequence goes on along the minus strand of DXMU01000041.1, from coordinate 13,680 downwards.
TCTTGCTGAGAGATGGCGGCATGCAGACGGTCGGCCTGCGCCACGGGGTACATAAGGATCGTCTGCGCATGCCCCTGCTTGGCCTCGAGCAACAACATGGGCTGCGGCGTGTCGTCCCTAAAACCGACGACGGTGCAGACTCCCTGACCCGGATGAATGACGTGTTGACCGATTGAGAACATGCTACCTCCAACTTATACGAATTTACGTATGTCTAGAATAACACGCTGACGTGCGCAAATCCTCGCTTTATGCAGGAAAAGCACACAACTCTGATAGGTAAGAGTATTCGATAAAAGACACAGCTCATTCACACCTTTATGCATTTTCAACGCGTGCATAATCTGCAGGCAGACCGGCATCTTTGAGTGACTCCATACAAGCTGTAGTCAATTTTGTGCATATGCAATTTCGATTGGCTTTACCCTGCGACAGTGCCCCTCGCTTGTGATAGAGTGCTACAAACTCTGGCTTTTGCCCTACGAGTGACCAAGAGCTCGGGGGCTTTAACACAAGGAGGATCTATGCCCGAGAAGATTGAAGAGCTGGTACGCGCTGCGCTTGCTGCGGCCCAGGAGGCCGGCGACCTTTCCGCATTTGAACTTGACGATTGCGCTATCGAGCGACCGGCTGACACTTCTCATGGCGAGTGGACCTCTACCATGGCCCTGAAGTCCGCCAAGCTGGCCCACTGCGCCCCGCGCAAGATCGCCGAGGCCATCGTTGCCCATATGCCCGAGGATCCCGCGATCGAGAAGGTTGAGATCGCAGGCCCCGGTTTCATCAACTTCTACCTCTCCGTTGCCGTCAAGAATGCCATCTTTGGCGAGGCTCGCGAGAAGGGCATGGACTTCGCTAAGTCCAACGTCGGTGGTGGCCTGAAGACCCAGGTCGAGTTCGTTTCCGCCAACCCCGTCGGCCCCATGCACATTGGTCACGGCCGCTGGGCCGCTCTGGGCGACTCCCTTTGCCGCGTCATGGACCACGCCGGTTACGACATCCAGCGTGAGTTCTACATCAATGACCACGGCTCTCAGATGAACACCTTCGGCAACTCCATCAGCACGCGCTATATGCAGCTTGCCGACATCATCGCCAAGCAGGGCGTTGATATCGACGAGGCTCACAAGCTGCTGATCGCCGACCGTGACGCCTTTGTTGCCGACGAGAACGACGAGCATCCCGAGACCCATTCGTATCAGGACAACTTTGCCGAGACTCTGGGCAAGGACTCCTACGGCGGCGACTACATCATCGACGAGGCCGCCGAGTTCTGGCGCACCGACGGCGATAAGTGGGTCAACGCCGATCCTCAGGAGCGCATGGAGAGCTTCCGCGAGCGCGGCTATGTAAAGATGGTCGATAACATGCGCGACCTCTGCCACGCCGTCAACTGCGACTTCGATCGTTGGTACTCCGAGCGCTCGCTGTACGTGAAGGACACCGAGGGCGAGACCGCCGGCACCTCCGCCGTCGACCGCGCTTTTGAGAAGCTCGACAAGATGGGCTACCTCTACACCAAGGACGGCGCCCTGTGGTTCCGCTCCACCGATCTGGGCGACGACAAGGACCGCGTCCTGATCAAGTCCGACGGCGAGTACACCTACTTCGCCTCCGACGTCGCCTATCACTGGGATAAGTTCCAGCGCGTCGATCACGTCATCGACATCTGGGGCGCCGACCACCACGGTTACATCGAGCGCGTCCGCTGCGTCTGCGACGCTCTGGGTTACCCCGGCAAGTTCGAGGTTCTACTGGGCCAGCTCGTCAACCTGCTGCGTAACGGCAAGCCCGTCCGTATGTCCAAGCGTAAGGGCACCATGGTGACCCTGCAGGAGCTCGTCGACGAGGTCGGCTCCGACGCTGCCCGTTACACGCTTATCTCCAAGAGCTCCAACCAGATGGTCGACTTCGACATTGAGGCCGTTAAGAAGCGCGACAACTCCAACCCGGTGTACTACGTGCAGTACGCTCACGCGCGTGTGTGCTCCATCCTGCGTCGTGCCGCCGACGTCACCGCCGAGCAGGCCGCCGAGATGGGCATGAAGGCCGTCGCCGAGAAGGCCATTGGCGAGAACGTCGATTACTCGCTGCTGACCGACCCGACCGAGCTCGCCCTTTCGCGTAAGCTCAACGAGCTTACCGACCTCATCGGTAGCTGCGCTCGCGATCGCGCCCCGTTCCGCCTGACGCACTTTGCCGAGGAGCTCGCCGGCGACTTCCACAGCTTCTACGCCGCCTGCCAGGTTCTGCCGAGCGAGGGCCGTCCCGTCGACCCCGAGCTCTCGCGCGCCCGTCTGGCCGCTTGCGACGCCATCCGCGTGACGCTTGCCCTGGTGCTCACCCTCGTTGGCGTTTCCGCGCCTGAGCAGATGTAAGCGCTGGTCGTTTGGCTGCGCAAGTTTGGTTTAACTAAGCCTTGAAAGCCCGATCTCCCATATTGAGGTCGGGCTTTTTTGCAAACGCCGACGTATTGACGAATTTGGAACTGCTGGAAATACGAAACTATGCCGGTTTACTACGATGAATTGAGATATTCCAACCACGCCGGCTTTTAGCTAAAAAGTGCAAGGCATCTACCTGCGGTTTTAGTTCAACAAGTTTCGGAGTGGTCGCGGTTGAGCGATTCATCGTAGTAAACCGCCATAGTTTTGGCGGAGGCAGTCAGATTTGTGGGTGTTAAACCAAAGAGTGTCCCTTTTGAATAGTCGTTTAAGAACGTCCTCAATGACTAAGTTGCAGGTGGTGGCGGTTGTGTTACACTAACGCTGCGTAGTTGACGCAATCATCTCGATACAGATCAATGATGTCCGTCGTTTCGAACGGAACTAGACTGTTTAGCCGCCCTGAAGGTTTATGCAGGGAGCATGTGATCACAGGGCTTGAAAAGAAAGTTGAGCAAACACTGTGTCTGATCAACAGCAAGAAAACGAAATAACGACGACGCAGGCCGCTCCCGCTGCACCGGTTGCGTCGGACCAGGTCGCGGCGCCCGCGCAAGCCTCGGCTCCTGAGACGCCTAAGGCTGCTTCGACGCCTACGCCTTCAGCGGCTGAGAAGGCCGTGCCTGCAACTGGTGAGGAGGCTGCTCCGGCAAAGCCCAAGCGTACGCGCCGCACGGCCAAACCTGCCACTGACGGCGAGGAGGCCACCAAGCCCAAGCGCCGTACCACGCGCACGACGCGCGCCAAGCGCACCGTTGCAGCTGACTCTTCGGCGCCGATTTCCGATGAGGTCGCGCAGGCACGTGCGTTGGCGCAGATTAGCGAGGCTCAGGTGGTGCGCGCCCGCCGTCGTGCTGCCGAGCGCGAGGCCGCGGCTCTGACCGAGCTCGCAGCTCCGTCTGTGCCCGAGACGCCTGCCGCCGACCAGCCGACCGAGAAGCCGGCACCGCGCACACGCCGTCTCACGGCTGCTAAAGCCGAGCAGGTTGCTGAACAGGCAGCCCCCGAGCTCACTGAGGCTTCGGTCCGTTCCGCGGCAGGGGAGGGCACATCGCCTGCTGAGCCCGCTGCGCCTGTCGAGGCCAGCGAAGTTCCCGTTGTCGATCCGGCTTTGCGCCCGCACCGTCGCGGTCGCAAGCCCAAGGCCTTCGTCGAGGCAGAGAAGGCCGCAGCCGCAGCTGCAGCCGCTCGGGATGCTGCGGCGACCGCCGAGTCTGCAACCGCCGCCGACGCACCCGTCCAGGATGCTACGACTTCCGAGGCCGTTTCTGCCGATGCCGAGCCCGCCGACGTCCGTCCCGGTCGCAGCCGTCGCACTGCTGCTAAGCGCACGTCCAAGGCTAAGGCTGCCAAGAAGGGTGCGTCCGAGGATTCCGCCGAGACGACCGCCGATGCATCGACTGATGCCGTCGAGCCCCAGGACGTCGAACAGCCTGCATCCGAGAAGCCCAAGCGCGGTCGCAAGAAGTCCGTTAAGGCCAAGGCCGCCGAGCAGCAGGCTGATGTCGAAGCGCAGGTTGATTCTGGCGCCGAGGCCAATGACGCTGCTGCGGCCAATGTTGACACCGCCGCAACCGATGGTGCCGCCCCCGCCGAGGGCGAAGACGGCGCTCGCCCCAATCGTCGCCAGCACAAGCGCAACGAGGAGCGCAACGAGCGCAAGGACGAGCGCAACAACGACCGCCGCAACCGCCAGCGCGATCGCAAACAGCGCAACAAGGAGCGTAATGCCGCTCCCACCGAGCCCACGCTTTCGCGCGAGGAGCTCGCTGCCATGAAGGTCGCCGAACTTCGCGAGAAGGCCAAGGAGTTCGAGATCGAGACGACCGGCAAGAAGAAGGCCGAGCTCGTCGAGGAGATCTACGTCACCGCCGCGAAGGCCGAGGGCTTCCGCGACATCAAGGGCATTCTGCAGATTCGCCCGGACAGCTCCGGCATCATCCACGCCCATGGCTACATGAAGTCCAACGACGATGCCTTCGTGCCCGCCTACCTCATCCGCTCCGCGCGTCTGCGCACGGGTGATGTCATCGAGGGCTCGCTGCGTCCTTCGCGCGGCGGCGACAAGCGCGCCGGTCTCGCCAAAATCACGACCGTCAACGGTCTGGACCCCGAGCAGATTCGCAACCGCCCCAAGTTCGGCGACCTCACCCCGGTCTATCCCAATGAGCCGCTGCGCATGGAGCACGGCAAGGATTCCATCACCGGTCGCGCCATCGACATCGTGTCGCCGATCGGCAAGGGTCAGCGTGGCCTGATCGTGTCTCCGCCCAAGGCCGGCAAGACCACGATCCTCAAGAAGATCTGCCAGTCTATCTCGATTAACAACCCCGAGGTGCACCTCATCTGCCTGCTCGTCGACGAGCGCCCCGAAGAGGTCACCGATATGCAGCGTTCCATCAAAGGCGAGGTTGTGGCGTCGACCTTCGATATGCCCGCCGACAACCACACTCGCGTGGCAGAGCTCGTCATCGAGCGCGCCAAGCGCATCGTGGAGCTGGGTGGCGACGTCGTGGTGGTGCTCGACTCCATCACGCGTCTTGCCCGCGCCTACAACTTGGCGGCGCCCGCCTCAGGCCGCATCCTTTCGGGCGGCGTCGATTCGGCGGCCCTCTATCCGCCCAAGCGCTTCCTGGGCGCAGCCCGTAATATCGAGAATGGTGGCTCGCTCACCATCCTGGCCTCTGCCCTCATCGACACCGGTTCCAAGATGGACGAAGTCATCTTTGAGGAGTTCAAGGGCACCGGCAACATGGAGCTTAAGCTCGACCGCGACCTGGCCGACCGCCGCATCTTCCCGGCTATCGACCCCGTTGCCTCCGGTACGCGTAACGAGGACCTGTTGGTCGACGAGCAGATGCGTCCGTTTGTTTTTGGTCTGCGTCGCATTCTTGCCGGCATGAACAACACCGAGCGCGCAGCCGCATCGTTTATCAAGGGTCTTAAGGGCACCAACACCAATCAGGAGTTCCTGGTGCGTTCGGCCAAAAAACACAGCGACTACGAGCAGACGTTCTAGGTTGTCATCCACGCGCAGCGATAGTCATCAATGCGATAAAGGGTCGGGGCTTTGAGCCTCGGCCCTTTTCCATAGCGCCGCTCCGCGCTTATTTTTGACCGTAAGACCGACGAGCAGCAGGTTTCCCGTTTCAATCCGACATCGTCACTTGCAATCGACAGGGCGGTTTCGCATAATAACTTTTAAGCTTCGCGACGGAAAACGCAGATGAAACGAACCATATACCGTTGCTTTGGGACGCATGTCCCGCTTCATCTTCTCTCGCGCAGCCAACTGAATGATGCGATTTGGGTGCTGGAAGATGGGGAGAGCTCATGGCTTCTTCTGATGCAACACAACGAGCAGTCCTTGCCGGACTTTCCTGCGGGATCGGCCTTGCCGCCCCCGTGGTGATGTATGCCGCGACGCTGCCGTTCTCGTCGGTCAACGAGACGGTTGTCGCGGGCGCTGTTCCCTTTGCCGTCGGTGCGGTGGCGGGCGTGGGCATCTATGCCGCCTCGCTGGGTATCTCCGAGTACCGTGCGCAGCGTGAAGAGCGTCTGTTCCAGCCCGATGCCATGGGCGGTGCCGCCAATCTCAATCAGCATCAAAGCGAGTTCAAGACCGCCTCGATTCCAGCTCAGCAGCAGGATGCGACTCCATATGCTGCCGCTTCTGCTTCTCAGGCTCAGTCGGAGCAGTCTACCTCGGCATTCCTTTCCGGCCTGACTGGTGCGTTCCAGCGCCGTCATGCCGATGATGGTGTCCCTACCATCGCTCGAGCCGCAGATGCCATGGACGAGGCCGAGGCTTGGTCCATGATCGACAGTATGCTCGACGACGATTCGCCGGTGAGCTGCGACCCTGCGCGCTCGCGCGACGTCTATCAAGTCGCCATCGACGAGCTCACCAACGGCGGGCAGACCGGCTCCTTCAATCGCGACGACATCGCCGCCGCGGCACGCGCCGTGTCTGGCTCCCAGGCCGCCCCTGCGGGCAGCACGGCGGCTTTTGTGGCACTCGTTGCCAACGCGGCAGCCAATAACGCCTGCAGCGCCACCTCGGCGGACGTGAACGCTTCTGCCGATAATTCGTACGTTGATGAAGCCATGACCGCGGATGAGGAGGCCGTTGCCGCCCGCCGTGCCGCAGAAAGCTCGCTTTGGGGCGCTCCTGCCCAGCAGCAGGCGGCTGAGGCTGCGCCGTACAACGCAAACCTCGCCAGCATGCCTATCATTTCCGGTGCCGCGGACATCGATCTCGATGACCTCGATGAGCCTGCAGCCATCACCGCATCGATTGATGCCCAAGATCGCATCGACACCGGCGACCTTCCGGATGCCTCGCTTGAGGTTGATGTCCCCATGGCCGATTACTCGGGCCACGAGGACATGTGGGCCGCCGCCACCGCGATTCTGGATGAGATTGACGAGCCCGCTCCTGTTGCAGCTCCCGCTCCCGCTCCCGTCGCTGCCCCTCAGCCTGCCGCCTCCGCCTATGTCGGCCGTCACAGCGCTGTGTTCCCTGAGGATACTGCCAGCATCTCGCGCGAGAGCATCGAGCGAGCCGAGGCTATTGCCGCCGGCATTATGGAAAATCGTCGTCACGAGCGCGTCAATCAGATCCTCGAGGAAGAGATCGAGCGCCTGCAGTCCTCTACCGCCAAGCGTACGGGCCGTGCCTATCTGAGCGTTATCGAGGGCGGTACCGCCAGCTTCGCGCCGCTCCGCGCGGAGGCATAACTTCTGCATGGTTAAGATCAATCGAAAATGGGCGGTCGTGACCTGCCTGATGGCGCTCTTGATCTGGGGCAATTCGCTGGTTCCCGGCTCGGGGTCGGGTTCGCTGAGCCTAACGGTCATGGAAGCTATCCGCGATTTCCTGCACGGCGTGGGACTTCCATATGCATGGGTGACCAACTTTGTTGTTCGCAAGTGCGCGCATTTTACCGAGTATATGGTGCTCGGCATCCTGGCAACGCATGCCTTTGATTATGAGGGGCGGCGCACCTTTGACGTGCTGCTGCCCACGGCGGTGTTCCTGCTGCTGATTCCCTCGATCGACGAGACGATTCAGCTCTTTGTACCGGGACGCGCCGGCATGATCACCGATGTGATGATCGACTGCTGTGGAGCGGCAACGGGTGTTGTGCTCCGATATCTCTTACGGCCGCTGATGCGCGCCAAAATAGCCGCCTAGGACGTATTGTTTGGTCCTAGGCGGCCCTTTTTATTTGAGGGCTTATATGAGGCGTGGTGGCGTCGTTCCGTAGGTCGGATTTGCCGGGCGCGCCACGCCCTGTGGGTGCGTCTGCTACTGAAGCGCCTGAGCGCCCAGGGTCAAGCAGCCCTTAATGCCCTGTTTGCCCTCGAGGCTGTTGTTGACGATATAGCTATCAATGTCGGCCATCTCGGGCGTGACGATGTAGCCGTTGAGCATCTCGGCGCACTTCTTGCGCGCGAGCGGCACGATGGGGGTGTGGTCGGCCACGCCGCCACCGATGACGATCTTTTGCGGTGCGTAGCACAGGATGTAGGTCATGAGCGCCTGCGCCAGATAGCCGGCGAGCAGGTCCATGGCCTCCGGGTCATCGGCCATCTCTCCGGCGCTCTTGCCACCCCAGCGCTTTTTGACGCCGGGACCGGCGATGAGGCCCTCGAGGCAGTTGTCGTGGAAGGGGCAGCCGCTGTGCTCGCCGATGGTGTCGCGCGGGTCGCGCGTGACCAGGATGTGGCCGGCCTCGGGATGCATCATGCCGTGCACGAGCTTACCGCCCGAGAGCACGCCGGCGCCCACGCCGGTACCGATGGTCAGATACACCACGTCAGTGAGGCCCTGGGCGCAACCAAAGGTGACCTCGCCCAGGCAGGCGACGTTGACGTCGGTGTCGTAGCCGCAGGGAATATTGAGCTCGTTTTGGATGGTGCCCAGCAGGTCAAAGTAGCGCCATGCCGTTTTGGGCGTCTCCAGGATCTTGCCGTATTGGGACGAGGCAGGGTTGACTGCGGTGGGGCCAAAGGCGCCGATGCCCAGCGCGGCGATGCCCTTGTTCGCAAACCATGCGTTGACGGCCTCAACGGTCTCCTGCGGGGTCGTGGTCGCAATCTGCTCGCGTTCCAGGACCGTGCCGTCTGCATAGCCCGTGGCGCAGACCATCTTGGTGCCGCCGGCCTCGAGCGCTCCGATAAGCTGCTGCTCTGCCATAGTATTCCTCTCTGGACGAGTTGCTCCGTGACTAAAGTATAGCGCTCTAAAAAATAAATGAGGTCGCTATAAAAAGAAACCTCATGGCCCAACGGGTTCACGAGGTTTCTTTAGTGCCTTTAGTTACTGACCGTCCTTACCCGCGCGGGTTGATTTTATCACGTAGCGACTTGAGGTTCTCAAGCGCAGCGTTGAGCGTCTCGTCTCGCTTGGCAAAGTGGAAACGAATCAGATGGTTGACGGGCTCGCGGAAGAAGCTCGAGCCCGGAACGGCGCCCACGCCCACCTTGGAGGCCAAATCCTCACAGAAGTCGAGGTCGCTGTCATAGCCAAACTCCGAGATATCCATCATCACGTAGTAGGCGCCCTGCGGCACGTTGTGCTCAAGACCGATGCTATCGAGCCCCTGACAGAATAGGTCGCGCTTGGCGGTGTAGAGGTCGAGGACCTCCTGGTAATAGCTGTCGTCGAATTTGAGGGCGGTGACGACAGCTTCCTGCAGGGGAGCGGCAGCACCCACGGTGAGGAAGTCGTGGACCTTTTTAATGCGCTCGGTGATCTGGGCCGGGGCGATGGTGTAGCCCAGACGCCAGCCGGTGATGGAGTACGTCTTAGACAGCGAACTGCAGCTGATGGTTCGATCGAACATGCCGGGCAGCGTGGCCATATAGACGTGCTCGTGGGGCGCGTAGACGATGTGCTCGTATACCTCGTCGGTAATGCAGTAGGCGTCGTACTTTTTGCAGAGGTCGGCGATTAAGGTGAGCTCCTCGCGCGTAAAGACCTTGCCGCAGGGGTTGGAAGGGTTGCACAGGACGATGGCCTTGGGATCGTTGTCGCGGAAGGCCGCCTCGAGTGTCTCGCGGTCAAAGTCGAACGCAGGTGGGTTAAGCGGCACGTAGATGGGCTCGGCACCCGAGAGGATCGTGTCGGCGCCGTAGTTCTCGTAGAATGGCGAGAAGATGACGACCTTGTCGCCGGGGTTTGTGACCGTCATCATGGCGGCCATCATGGCCTCGGTGGAGCCGCAGGTGACCACGATGTTCTCGTTGGGGTTGATCGGCATGCCCATAAAGTGCTCCTGCTTGGCGGCAAGCGCCTCACGCATGGCCTGGGAGCCCCAGGTGATGGAGTACTGGTGATAGAGCGGCTTGGGGTCGCTGGCGATGGCGCTCAGGCTGTTGAGCAGCTGCGCCGGGGGATCGAAGTCGGGGAAGCCCTGCGACAGGTTGACGGCGCCATACTTATTGGAGATGCGCGTCATGCGGCGGATGACCGAATCGGTAAACGTTGCCGTACGGTTGGAGAGTTCTTTCATGCTTGTCCTTTCGAGCATTTGCAGTGGGGCAAGTTTACTCCTATGAAACCGGTGGGAATTGCTCGAAATGGTCTCGAAAAACTCTTTTCAAAATTCTTGAAAATTGGGGCTTGCATCGCGTGGCGTTCCTTGCAATAATAGTCGAGCGCGAAGCGCACAGGACACGGTGGGTGTAGCTCAGTTGGCTAGAGCGACGGGTTGTGGTCCCGTAGGTCGAGGGTTCGAGTCCCTTTACCCACCCCAGTTCTTGCTTCGTGTTGATATCGGGTCGTTAGCTCAGTTGGTAGAGCAGGGGACTCTTAATCCCAAGGTCCAGGGTTCGACCCCCTGACGGCCCACCACACGATATCTCCTCTAAAGTCCGCTACGACGGACTTTAGCTTTGGGTCGTTAGCTCAGTTGGTAGAGCAGGGGACTCTTAATCCCAAGGTCCAGGGTTCGACCCCCTGACGGCCCACCAAAGATTGTTAAGACGGTCAGCGATAGTTGGCCGTCTTTTTTGTTGACCTCGCATGGGGTCGAACCCGAAAGGGCGCAGAGCTGAGGAAATGCGTAAGCATTTACCAGCGCAGCGCGCAAGGCGCCTTGGCGCCGCAGCGGCCGCCTGCAAAGCAGGCTGACCCCCTGACGGCCCACCAAAGATTGTTAAGACGGTCAACTTCGGTTGGCCGTCTTTTTTATTAACCTCGCATGGGGCCGAACCCGTAAGGGCACAGACGCTTTACAAGTCGAGCCTGCCCTGGGGGTCGGTGAATCCGTCTGTACCCTCCTTGAGCTTTTTCTCGTCTGCTTTCACGCGACGTTCGAGCTTCTTTGTATCTTCGGCAGGCGGTAGGTTCTCGGGTACAATTCCGCGGTCGATGAGGCTGCCACGCACGCTTGTGTTGTTTCGACGTGCTCTTGCTTGATCTGGTCCAGACCGTACAGGTCGTGTTCCTCGGCGTTGAAGGCCGTCATCGAGTTCGTAAGGTCCTTTGCTTTGATGAGGACATCGGCTAACCTGTCCGCCAATGCCGCGCTCTTGGGTATGCCGAGCTGCTGCTTCATTTCCGCCGTGCTTCTGCCGCCGAATAACGCTTCATCGCCCTTCGACTTGATGATCGCGAATCCTTTGGAGTCCACGCCGCGTTTGAATGCAATACCCGAGAGCTGTTTCTCTGAATCGGATAGCGAGTGGCGCGCCTGCAAGCGCTGAATCTCTGCGAAGCGCTGCTCTATGAGCTCTTGGCGGCGCGTCTGCACGGCAAAGTATGCCTGGGCGAGCGCGATCTCTGGCTTGTTTGAATCTCCGTTTTGGGCGATTAAATAGCATGCATAGCGCGTAAGCTTGTAGTCTTTAACCGCGCGAGCGGCGACACCGGCAATTACCATTTTCGTGGTGTCACGAAAATGGGAATCAACTGGAGTTTTGTTTGTTTCGCACGAGACTTTTGCCCTCTTAACAACTTCGGCGAAGTTCTCCCATCGAGTGTACCCCATGGGTTCCATTAAATCTCGTGCGAGCCAATACTCAACGCCGTCTTCTACATTGGCGTAGCTATCAAGTTCGACACGCCACTTCTCGATATCTCTACTGTCCATATCTCCTCCTCGCTGGCCTATTGTCTATGCGGGCTTTGCCCGCTCCGTATTCAGAATAAGGATACGCTGCCGTACGGACACGAATGGGCCCCGTGCCACTTCGAGCTCACGGGGCCCATAGATATCGATTAGTTGTGTTCTGCTTTAGATGGGTGTTCGAATTAGTCCGCTCGATAGTGCGATCCGAGGCTTTCGGTTCGTTTGCGCATGGCTTTGACCATTTCCTGTGCTAGTTGAATCTGCGATTGCAGGCGGGCGAGGGCTGCGACTTCGCTGTCGTTGGCATGCGGCTTATTTAGAGCCGTTGCCTCGTCTTGCAGGCTTTCAAGCTGTTGCAGGGCCTTGGATAGACCTGCTTCGGTCCTGTTGATCATGCAATAGGTGCTCATCGTGTGCTTAAGGCTGTGTGTCAGGCGTTCGGCATCTGTTGTGGCAATGCCATACTGGGGGAGGGCGATATCCATCGGAGCGGCCGCCTCGGGAGCGTCCAGTGCCGCGTGAGCCGCTGAGACGCCCGCGATGCGCCCAAACACGATGCCGTTGGCGCTTGACAAGCCGCCGATGCGGTCGGCGCCGTGCATGCCGCCTGTTGCCTCACCGCAGGCGTAGAGGCCCTCAACGCCCGTGTACGCGGTCATGTCGATCTTGATACCGCCGTTAGCGGCGTGGGCATACATCGCAACGCGCATCTCGTCAGTCGGGGCGATGCCGTGCTTGTCTTGCAGCCAGGTGGCAAAGGTCTGCACAAACTCTGGGACATCCTCGCGGGGGAAATCGTAGTGGAGCGCCAGGCCTTCGGCTCCCGCTTGGTCGATGGCTAGGTCGATAGCGCGAGAATCCAGACGCGAAGTGAAGGGACCATATCCGGAGCGTTGCTCGAGCAGATCGTCGAGCTTATCGTCGGCGTTATCGACCGGCTGGTCGAACTTGACGTAGCGCCAGGTCTTCTCGTTAAAAACAAGGTTTCGCTTGGGCTCTATAAAGCCGGGCATCATCTGCATGAACTCTATATTAGTAAGGGACGCACCGTGCGCCAGCGCGATAGCCTGTGATGAGCTGAGCACGTCGGCGGAAGTGAGGCTGCGCTCGAACAGGCCGCCTGTGCCACCGGTTGCGATGATCGTGGCCTTGACTGCCATAGGCACGAGACGCTCGTTTGTCCGGTCGTAGAGCGTGGCGCCGACAATCTTTCCGATTGTGTCCTCAACAAGGTCGATAAGTTCGTGGCGGGGGAGCAGGCGAATGCCGAGAGACTCGATCTGGGCCGTACACGCGTCCTCAAGCGGCTTGCGGGTGAGGCCGCGCCACATACGCGTCTTATGGTCAAAGCAGGGGATAAACTGCTTCTGCTGGGCGCTTTCGGCACTTTGCGGACGCTGGAGCTCAACACCTAGATCCTGCTCGAGCCATTGGATGGCCTGAGGAATACCGTGGACAAACGTATGGACGAGCGTAGGGTCGGCAGCACCGCCGCCGACGGCCTGGATGGTGTCGATGAGGTCCTGCTCGTCGCCCTCGTCGACGGGGCCAATAAGGCCCAGACCCCAGGTGCCCGGGAAGAAGCTCGATCCACTCATAGTCTTGCCGGCGCTTGCCACAGTGACGGTTGCGCCCGTGCGCGCCGCTTCTATGGCGGCGCAAAGGCCCGCAATGCCAGATCCAATTACCAGTACATCAGTCGATTCCATCGGATTCCTTTCTCGTCCGGCGCATTGTCGCACGGGTGATCGGCAATGGGGCCGCAAAGACTCGGCAAATCGGTAAAGGGCAAATATGACAGGTGGGCGTCATGGGCGTTCTGACGCTCCATCTCATCACATCTCGTATTTCGCCACAACTGATATATCGACATTAGCTACCCTGTGACAGCGCAAATAAAAAGAGCCGCTACCTCGAAAGGTAGCGGCTCCAAAGCTCAACTATTTGAGCATCGCGCGGGCGCGATTAGGCCTTGAGGGCCTCCTCGACGGCGACGGCGCAGGCGACGGTGGCACCGACCATGGGGTTGTTGCCCATGCCGATGAGACCCATCATGTCGACGTGCGCAGGCACGGAGGAAGAACCGGCGAACTGGGCATCGGAGTGCATACGGCCCATGGTGTCGGTCATGCCGTAGGAAGCGGGGCCAGCAGCCA
>DXMU01000040.1 GCA_019414025.1 Collinsella sp. | reverse complement strand
ACGTGTTAGCTCAAATGTATAGAAATGTAAGCAGCGTCAGGCGAGCGTAAGGACGACGGGCCTGGCTCCTTACAACGCGAAGGCGTCGACGTCGCCCCAATGGCGGCGCAGCGTGATGGCGGCAGCGGGCTCGGTGTTGTCAAAGACGACCGACCACTGCGTGTTGCTGGTGATGTCTTCCGGATTGGGCTCTTGCGCTGCAGCGCGTAGGGCCTTCCAAGCGACTGCCTCGTCTTGGGCGCCGGCATGGGCGTCGAGGACATCGGCGATGGCGATGGCGCGTTCCTTGCCATGGCCCAGTTCGCCGTTCTTTTGGTTGGGTAGCACTTCGGCACCATAGCAGGCGTAGAAGTTCGTAACCTGGCGCACGGGCGTCGCCTTGCATGCGCGGTCGGGGTCGCGCGGATCCCACTCCACCACCCGCGCGTCACCGGCGGCGTCGTTGATAAAGAAGTGGTAGTCGCGTCCGGCCATGGCGTGCATGTCGTAGGCAGAAAGCAGGTCGACGGCCTCCTGCGTGGTGGCGGCACGGTCGAGCACCAGACGGATGGCGAGCGAGGTATTGATGACGGGGCGCTGTGTGTCCTGGTCACAGGGCTTGGAATCCAGGGTGAGTACGGCAATGGACACACCGCATTCGTTAACACCATCGAGCTGGGCAAACGGGCCCATGAGTGCGGCGGCGCGTCCGGCGACGGAGTCAAGTGGAGTGTTGGCGCCCAGGTTGTTAAGGGCGGCAAAGCCGATGGAGGCATAGCCGTCGCGCGGGTGATTGCGCACCAGCAGCGCCGAGGTGTCGTCCTTAAAGTCGTAATTGCGACCGGTGCGAACACGGCCTTCGGCATCTACGGCGACAAAAGCGCTGCAGGCAAACTGGGGCGCCTGGACATGTGCCGGCACACCGGGCAGCACCTGCGCCACCACGGCATTGATGTAGGCCTGGTCGTCGCGCACACCAGCGGCGATGATGCGATCAAGATCGTAGTCGTAAGCGATGTCGATTGCGTACAGGTCATAGCCATCCGCATAGTCGGTCAAGCGTTTGAGCGACGCGACGGACTTGATTTGCTTGTGATAAACGATACCGGTGGCAGCGGCAAGGCCGACGGCGGCTCCCGCGACACCGCAGGCGATGGCAATGTTACGTGGCTTCATGACGACTCCTCTCGTCCTGTTAGTGCAATTGTCGCAAAAGGAGCGCGGGCATGATGACTCAACTTGGTGAGCGGCGCGGAATTAAGCACGGAATGAAGAGTGCGGCGCTGGCGCGGCGGGGTATGCTGGAGGGGACCATCAACCCAGCGAAAGGGGAGAGCATGACGGATCAGGAAACGCCCGAGCGCGCGCATGTGACGGCCGACGATATCGAGGCCGCCAACGACCTTATCGACTTTATCGAGACATGCCCCAGCATGTTCCATACGGCGGCGACCATTATGGCCGAGCTCGACGAGGCGGGCTTTACCTACCTGCCCGAGAACGCGGCGTGGGATATCGAGCCGGGCGGGCGTTATTACACGCAGCGCAACACCTCGAGCGTTATCGCCTTTAAGGTGGGCGAGGACCTGGCCGCGACGTGGGGCGAGGACGGCGTTGCCGGCGACTACCATTTTCAGCTGACGGCGTCGCACAGCGATTCGCCGACGTTTAAGGTCAAGGCTGTGCCCGAGCTCGATGGCGCAGGCGAGACATTGCGCCTGAACACCGAGGCCTACGGCGGCATGATCGACTACACCTGGTTCGATCGCCCGCTGGCGCTCGCGGGCCGCGTGCTGGTGCGCGAGGGTGACCGCATTGAGAGCCGCCTGCTCGCCACCGAGCGCGAGGTCGCTATTATCCCGAGCCTTGCCATCCATATGAACCGTGGCGTCAACGAGGGCTTTGCTCCCAACCGAGCCGTCGATCTGTGCCCGCTCATCAGCGCCGGTGACCTTAAGCAGGGAGATTTTGATGCCCTGATCGCTGATGAACTGGACGTTGAGCCCGAGCAGATCCTGGGCCGCGATCTGTTCCTGGTCAATCGTCAGGATGCGCGCATTTGGGGCTGGGCCGACGAGTTTATCTCGACGCCCAAGCTTGACGACCTGGCCTGCGCCTATACCTCGCTACAGGCTTTTTTGGGCGCCGAGAACGCGCACGACGTCTCGGTCTTCTGCTGCTTCGATAACGAGGAGGTTGGCTCCGAGACCAAGCAGGGCGCCATGTCGACGTTCTTGGCCGACGCGCTGCGCCGCATCAACGGATCGCTGGGCTTTGATGACGAGTCGTATCATCGCGCCCTTGCCGCATCGATGCTCGTGAGCTGCGACAACGCGCATGCCGTGCACCCCAACCACGCCGAGAAGTGCGATGCCCGCAACCAGGTGGTGCTTAACGGCGGCATCGTCATCAAGGAAGCCGCCAACCAGCACTACTGCACCGATGCCTTTAGCCGCGCGGTGTTCCAGGCTATTTGCGACGACGCCGACGTGCCCACGCAGGCCTTCGCCAACAAGAGCGATATGGCGGGCGGCTCCACGCTCGGCAATCTGTCCAATATGCAGGCGAGCATGCATGCCGTGGACGTGGGCCTGCCGCAGCTTGCCATGCACTCGAGCTACGAGACCGGCGGCGTGCGCGACGTGATGTACGCCATCCGCGCCCTCACGGCTTTCTACGAGCGCAACCTAACCATCAACGGCGCCGAAAGCGTGGAGCTCTAAAACCTACCAAAAGGGGATGTTAATTTTGGTAGGTTTTATCTGGGCGAATGCAAGGGGTGAAACCGAACTAGATCGGTGATACGTGGCCGCCGAGGCGCAGTGTGCCTCGGCGGATTTTTGTGTACAGAGTACGGCTAATGCTTATAAATGCTATACATGCTATACATGCTTTACGTATCTACCATAGAGTTTTATGATAGTTTTGAAGTATTAAGGAGGGGTCATGACCACAACAGCCGCTCAGATCAACGTACGACTCGATGCCGATCTTAAAAGAAGTGGGGACGCCGCTCTCTCTAGGGCCGGTATGACGCCGAGCCAAGCGGTGCGAGCGCTCTGGCAGCTTGCAGCGTCGCTGGCCGATCGCCCCGGTGTGCTCGAGGATATCCTGCTGCCCAGTCGTGCCCGGACGGAACAGCGCGAGCGCGAAAAGGCCGCCAAGCGCAAACTCGAACTCATCGACCAAGGATCGGAGCTGTTCGCTGCTGCTTGCCGTGAGTCGGGAATCGATATGGCCAAGGCTCAGCCATCGGACGACGAAGGGCTCAAACGGAATGCCTATGCGGATCGCTATGGCGAGGAGATGAGCTGGCTCTATGAGTGAGACTCCAAAGCGCATCTTGGTCGACACCAACGTATGGCTCGATTACTTCATTCCCTCACGACGTGGTCGTTCGGTGGCGATTGAGTTTTTACGCGATGCGTGCACGGCGCAGGTAGATTTGCTGTATGCGGCGACATCGTCCAAAGACCTGTTCTATTTGATTTCAAGCGAACATAAGGCATGGTATCGGCGAGAGCACGGTTCGCTTTCCCCGTATGCCGCTGCGGCGGCGACTTCGCTTGCATGGGATTGTCTTAGCGTGCTGTCGCAGCTTGCCACGCCAGTGCCCTGTGACCTGAGCGATATATGGATGGCGAGCAGGCAGCGTGAACTCCATAGCGATTACGAAGACGATTTAATCATTGCGGCAGCAATACGTGCTCAAGCAGATCTCCTGGTCACCAACGATGTCAAGCTCTGTTCGCATGCGCCCGTCGCAGCAATGAGTGTAGAAGACGCAAAGAATTACTTAGCAACGCTCTAGCAATTTGAAGACCCCGCAGGTTGAACAAAAGTCAGCGAGAGCCCGCCGTTTGCGCCAAGGTGCCGTGAAATAAAAAGGCGCTGACCTTCTGGTCGCGCCTTTGAAATTGAACGGCAGATTGGCCAAACGGCGGGCTCGCAGCGTCGGCTCATTACTCCGTTTGTAAAACGGCGTAATTCTTAGTGCTCGATCCAACAACGTAAAGTTTCGCCGGCTTGCAAATGACGCAGATTCTCCGCGGCGATGTTGACGACGTTGTTGAGCGTAGCTGCCAGGTGGAACCAACCGGAGACGTGCGGCGTGATGAGCATGTTGGGTGCATCCCACAGTGGGCTTGTCTCAGGCAGCGGCTCGGGGTCGGTGACGTCGACCGCGGCGCCGGCGAGATGTCCCGACTCCAGGGCGGCAACCAAGTCGTCGGCGACCACAAGATCGCCGCGGCCGCCGTTGGCAAAGAAGGCGCCCGGTTTCATCGCGGCGAAGAACTCGGCGTTCGCCAGGCCGCGGGTCTCGGGTGTGCTGGGCATAAAGGATGCGACGATGTCGGCCTCGGCTAGGCGCTCGGACAGGGCATCCATGCCGTCCATGTCCTCAAACACAATGGGATAGACGAGTGGATGGCGCTTGATGCCGCGGACGTGTGCACCCATGCTGCGGCAGAGCGTGGCAAAGTGGCCGCCGATATCGCCCGCGCCCAGCACCAGCACGTTGGCATTTTTGAGCGAGGTGACCGGCCCCAAATCCTCCCAGCGATGCTCGCGCTGCAAGTCGTGATAGCCAGGCAGGCGCTTCATCATGGAAAGGACCATGGCAAACATGTGCTCGCTCACGGCCTGGCCGTAGGCGCCCACCGAGCAGGAAAGCTTGGTATCAGCCGGTACCGTGCCGGCGGCGACGTAATCGTCATAGCCTGCGGTCTGTAGTTGCAGCAGCTGGAGGTGCTCGCACGCGGAAAGCAGGGCAGGGTCTATGTTGCCCAAAATCACGTCGGCGTTGGCGACTTGTTCGCGCGTGGCGGCGTCGGCGCTCGTGTAGATAAAGTCCTCGCCCGGAGCGCTCGATTCAAGAATTGCGCGATGACGGTCGTTGACGGGCAACAAAACCAGGATGTTCACAAGCAGTCCTCTCCGCTCGACCTGCCAAAAAGAAACAGGTTTATTTTTGGCAGGTTTTATCAGGCAAAACGTTCAAACAAAAACGCCGGATGCAAGACGAGCGTGCCCGTCAGCATCCGGCGCATCCGCGGCTACCAGCTCAGCAGCTCGTAGCCGTCCTCGGTCACCACGAGCTGTACCTCGCACTGGGCCGAATCGCTGCCGTCCTTGGTGCGCACGCACCAGCCGTCACCCTTGCTAATCTTGATGTCGGGCGCTCCGGCATTGACCATGGGCTCGATGGTAAAGACCATGCCCGGAGCCATGATGGTGTCCACATCGGGTGCCTCGGTGGTAAAGCCCACAAACGGGTCCTCGTGGAACTCCTTACCGATGCCGTGTCCGCCGTACTCGCGCACCACGCTAAAGCCGGCGTCCTCGACCGTCTTTTGCACGGCCTCGGCCATAACGGACAGCGGCAGCCATGGCTTGACGGCTGCCAAGCCCGCCTCCACGCTGGCGCGGGTGACATCGACCAGGCGCCGGCGCTCGGCCGAGACCTCGCCGATGCAGAACATGCGGCTCGAATCGCTAAAGTAGCCGTCCAAGATCGTGGAGCAGTCGACGTTGATGATGTCGCCCTCGTGCAGCACGTCCGTATCGCAGGGGATACCGTGACAGACCACGTCGTTGATCGAGGTGCAAACGCTCTTGGGGTAGCCCTCATAGTTGAGGTCGGCCGGCGTACCACCGTGCTCGACGGTGTAGTCGTAGATCATCTGGTCGATCTGGTTGGTGGTCATGCCCGCGGCGATGTGTTCGCCTACGTAATCGAGCACACCCACGTTGATGGCGGCCGAGCGCTTGATGCCCTCGATGTCGGCGGGCGTCTTGTAGAGCGTGCGGGGCAGAACCTCCCAGCCCTCTTCCCACAAGCGCTCGAGGCGCTCATCAAAGGCGCTATGGCATTTCTTATATTTTTTGCCGCTGCCGCACCAGCAGGCGTCGTTGCGGCCGGGCACGGGTCCATTGTCAAACATGGCTAACTTCCTTTCATTCGCAGCTAGTATAGCCCACCCACGCGTCCATAAAAGTTGCGGTGATATAGTTCCGATTTAAGCGGTTTAACAGCATAAA
The DNA here is from genome assembly GCA_019414025.1 of Collinsella sp. Classification (GTDB taxonomy): domain Bacteria; phylum Actinomycetota; class Coriobacteriia; order Coriobacteriales; family Coriobacteriaceae; genus Collinsella. The sequence goes on along the minus strand of DXMU01000040.1, from coordinate 5,616 downwards.
TAGGAACTATATCACCGCAACTGATGGAGCGGGATGGCGGGCACTAGCTGCTGCGTGGTTTCGCTAGTAGCTCACCTGGCAGGGGATGCCGAGGGCGCGCACGCGCGCGGCAATGGCGTCGAGCACCTCGGGTGCTGCCTTGGCAAGGCCGGCGACCGGTGTCTCGCGCGCTACCGTGTAGATGGTTGCTTCTTGTGGGCGAATGCGCTCAAGCGCCGCGAGCCAGGGGGCAACGTACTCCTCGCCGGTGTTGTCGATGGGCTTGCCCTGATACTCACCGGTCAAAAAGATCGTCTGGATAATAACGTGACCGTCAAAGCTCGCGAACGCTTCGATCTGGTGCTCGACGTCGTAGGGGCCAACGGGCTGGTCGAGCAGCTGGATAAACGCCGGGTCGACGGTATCGAACTTAAGAATGTTGTCGTCGACCATCATGAGCGCGTCGTGCACTTCGGGACGGTCGGCGCGCGTGCCGTTGGAGAGCACGGCGATCTTGGAGTTTGGGGCAAGCTCGTCGCGCAGCGCGACGGCGCCGGCGATGGCCTGCGGAAACTCCGGTGCGGCGGTGGGCTCGCCGTTGCCTGCGAAGGTGATCACATCGGGGAGCTCGCCCTCGGCTGCCATCTCGCGCAGCTTTGCCTCGAGCGCGTCGAGTACCACGGTAGCCGTGTTGTACGGCTCATGGCAGGGGCGTTCGGCGTTGAGGCCGTTTTCGCAGTAAATGCAGTCGAACGTGCAGATTTTGCCGCTGGCCGGCATCATGTTGACGCCGAGCGAGAGACCAAGGCGACGGCTGCGAACGGGCCCAAAGATGGGGCTTGCATTCAAAAACGTAGACATAGGCATATGCTCCTCAAGACAATTGTGCCTAAGCATAGCATCGGCTCCAAAGCAAGGTGCGGGCTCTTGCTTTACAAGTTTCGTTTTTTCACGTCGCTCATTATGCCGTGCCATGAAAAGCCTCGGGTCGGGTAAAGTTAATCTGTTAACAAGGCGTAAGGCAATACGGGTCCATCCAACCGCACTGACGTGCAACCGGATGAGCGTTGATGATGGGGGCACAACATGGATTTTACGGTCGAGAATGCGGGCACCACGATTGCCTGTCGCGAATATGCCGGCCCGGATGTGTCGCCTGATACTCCTGCCTTGGTGTGCGTGCACGGCGCTTGTGTCGACGGCACATTTTTCGACGGTATCGCTTGTGAGCTCAGCCGCAACTACCGCGTAATTGCCTACGACCGCCGCGGCTGCGGTGGCAGCAGCGATGCGGCAGACGGCAGCTATGATCTTGCCGCTCAGGCCGCCGACCTGCAAGCCGTGATCGAACACGTTGGCGCTCCGGCAAATGTGCTTGCGCACAGCGCCGGTACGTTGGTGGCGCTGGAGCTTCTCCGCACCGAACCCCATCTCGTCGCCCGTACGATTCTGCATGAGCCGGCTGTGTCGGCCGAAGGCGTCGGTATGGGCGCAGCTCCGGTTTTGCTCGATATGATTGCGACTGGAAAGGTTTCAAGGGCGCTCCGGCTTTTCTTGGGAGCCCTCGGCGACTTGGACCCCGAGGCTCCTGGGACGACCGAAGCGGAAGTCAAACATGCCCTGCGCAATGGTCGTTGCTTTATGGCGAACGAATACGGGATTACTATGACCTGCGTTCCCGATTGGAATAGCGTTCGCGCGTCAAAAACGGTGGCCGCCGTGCTCCTGGGCGAGCTCTCGATTGGCACGCCCCGCGAGGCTGGTACGCGAGCGGCTGCCGAATATCTCGATTGCCCTCTCGTGACGATCCCGGGCGCGCATAACGGTCTGCGCGATCGCCCGGCAGCGGCTGCCCGGGCTGTCCGTGGCATCCTGGGGCTCTAACACCCGCAATGGCCAAAGCAGGCTTCACCCGAAAACGTTTCGGCCGTGTTAACAAATGTGCTCAAAACCTCACGTCTGCGACTTCAATCGCGCCGCCTGCCAACTCATAAAAATGTAACAGCATTCACGTACTTACCTGCATCGACAAGGTGTTACCCTTGTAGCATTTGGAACCCACCGCTACCATGCGAAACTATCGAAAGGGCCCCATATGCTCAATAATCACGAGGTCAATCTAACCGACGAGGAGGCTACCGCTGAGGTCGCCCGTGTCGCGAAGACCTACCCCGTGGTGCGTTTGCTGTCGGCCGATCAGATTAAGAGGGAGCCTAACTGCTTGCTCGCCGGCGATCGCTGCCCTTGTCTGCGTCAGTCGAGTCTTGAGGCCTTGGCAGACTCCGATGAGGTGTCGGAGCAGCTGCTCAATGATGGTACTGAGTACCGCGCTCGCCTGCGCCCTCTGAAGGTCGAGGGCGAGCCTCATGTCCTGCTGATGGTGCGTCCGATCGATGAGCAAGAGGCCGCAGAAGAGGACCTTGTCTACACCGACGTGCTGACGAGTGTGCGCAATCGCCGATATTACGAGGAAAAGCTCCGAAGCGTCCGCATGAATGCCGGCGTTGCGATGATCGACCTTGATGATTTTAGGGTCTTCAACGATACATGTGGCCGTCATGCCGGCGACCTTGCGCTCGGTGCTGTGGCGACAGCCATGCGCAGCGGAATCCGTTCGACTGACGAGCTTGTGCGCTATGGATGCGACAAGTTTGTGGTTGTCATGCCCAATATTCCCTCCGATGACTTCACCCGTCGCCTGCATCAGGTGTCCGATGCCGTTCGTTCCACGATTATTCCGGGCCATGAGTACGTGAGCTTGACGGCATGTGTTGGTGGTGTTCGCATTCATGGCGAGACGGTCGATGAGGGCGTTGGCCGCGCTGCCCAGTTATTGAGCCGCGCTAAGGCAAAAGCCGGTACGGTCGTGACCGACGCCGATTCCATCGAGGCTTTCCAAAGCGAAAAGCCTTTGGTGCTTATTGTCGATGACTCCGAGATGAACCGAGTCATTCTCAACGAGATGCTCAAGGACGAGTATTGCATCCTCGAGGCCGACAACGGTCGTACGGCACTCGACATGGTCGACCGCTATGGCGATGAGTTGTCGCTCGTGCTGCTGGATATTGTCATGCCGGGCATAAGCGGCTTTGAGGTACTGGCCGATCTGTCGCGCCGATCGGGCATCGACAATCTGCCTGTCATCATGATTTCGAGTGAAGATTCCGATGATATGGTTCTGCGCGCGTACGAGCTGGGCGCCTCAGACTATATCAACCGCCCGTTTGACTCCCGTATAGTGCGCCGCCGCGTAAACAACACCATCCGCCTGTACGCCAAACAGCGCCGCCTGACGAGCCTGCTGTCCCAGCAGTACAACGAGCGCGTCAAGAACAGTCGCATGCTCATCGACATCATGGCTGGCGTCATGGAGCTTCGCAACGGCGAGAGCGGCAGGCACGTTACGAACATCGAAAAGCTGACCGAGCTGCTGCTTGGCTGTCTGGTCCAGCGTAGCGGCACGATCTTCCTCGACAATGAGGAACGCTCCACGATCGCCCTGGCTTCGGCGCTGCGCGATATCGGCAAGATGTCGATTGACGATGCGATTCTCAACAAGCCCGGACGCCTTACGCCCGAGGAGTTCGAGATCATGAAGACGCATACCACGATCGGCGCCGATATGCTGCTTGAGCTGGGTAGCCATCACGCCGGCAATGCGCTTATGGAATATGCGTACCAGATTGCGCGTTGGCATCACGAGCGCTGGGACGGCAAGGGTTATCCCGATGGCCTCAAGGGCGACGATATCCCCATCGCCGCGCAGGTAGTTTCGGTGGCCGACGTGTACGATGCACTGACGAGTGTGCGCGTGTACAAGGACGCTATCCCGCACGAGGAGGCAATCCAGATGATCCTGGACGGTAAGTGCGGCACCTTTAACCCGCTGCTGCTCGATTGCCTGCTCGAGGTGCAAGACCAAATTGCCGAGACGTTGGCACGCCCCGCCGACGTCGTCGCGTTTCCCACGATTTAGTTTGACCAAAGGAGTTTTTAATCCATGATTTCCATGCGTGAGGCGTATGAGAAGATCGGCGCTAATTATGACGATGCGTGCGCTCGGCTGATGGGCGAGGAAATGCTTGCCCGCTTTGCCCTCAAGTTTTTGGATGACGAGAGCATGGACAAGCTGGAGGCTGCCATGGCGGCAGGAGACGCCAAGAGTGCGTTTATGGCAGCGCACACGCTCAAGGGCGTGAGCCAGAACCTGGGATTCGATAATCTGTACGAGCCGGCGGCCGTGGTGACCGAAGCGCTGCGCGGCGCCGATGCCGTTGACGGCGCTCGCGAGGGAATGCATGCGCTGCAGCAGCAATATGCGGCAACGATGTCGGCCCTGCGCGAGGCGGCCGAATAAGAGGCTGTGAGCCTTGATGACTATGAGAGTGGATAATCTCCCGTTTTAGGCCCGGTGGCGGCCTCAAAGTGGGAGATTATCCACTCTCGTTCGATACGTGTCCAAAAATCCACTCTCACCCCTTCTGATTAGTGAATTGCCTATGCACACTGTCGGGGCTTTCCGCATGCAATCCATATCGTTGTTCGATAAACTGTTCGAATAACGATAGAGTCGACGAGGGTGAGTGTATGTCCAACAGCGTTCAGCGTATGGCCAAGGCGGGCGAAAATATCAGGAAGCTTGGTTTTTGCATGGCAGCCGTTTTTGCAGGGATGCTCGTTGCTTTTGCCGCGTTGGTTGTTTACGTGATCTGGTATGCGGTTGCAAACGTTGCTTCTGTCGATTCTTTCGGTGTCGTGACGCTTCTCGATGGCGGGTGCATCGTTATCCCAAGCGGACTGTGCCTGGCACTCGTCGTGGGTATTTCGCTTGTCGTTTTGTGCGGGATCAGCCGTAACATCTCGCGAGGCGTCTCGCCCTTTACCAAGACGCATGTGCGGCTTATCCGTGTTCTCGCGCTTGCCTTTGCTGTTAACGCCGCGGTTTCGCTTGTTGGTGCCTATGGATCGGTCAATCTCACCATTGGCGGACTGGAGCTTTACATCGTGCCTCATTCCTTCGTTATTGAGATTTGCCAAGGCGCTACCTTTGATGCGGGGTCGTTTATCGGCGCAGTTGTCTGTCTGTTTATCTCGGCGATCTGGAGTTATGCCTCGCTGCTCCAAGAGCAGTCTGACGAGCTTGTGTAGGAGGAAACATGAGCTATCTCATCATCGAGCTTGAGACGCAGCTGCTTAAGACCGGAAAGACCAGTGCTGATCTGATTCGTGCCACGGGGCATACTCCGGCTAATATTTCAAAGCTAAGAAACGGAAAAATTAAAGCTATTCGCCTTAAGACGCTTCTCGATATCTGCGATGAACTTGATTGTCAACCGGGAGATATTATTCGGCGCGTGAGCGAGAAAGAGCTTGAGGAGCTTATTGTCGAACGCGCAAAAAATGTCGTGAGGCAGATGCGGGATGGCGGAGGCAACGAGGCGTCACTTCCGACATCAGTCTTCGCTGTCGATTTGAGCGACGAGTAGCTTAAGGCAAACAACTAAAACGAAATATCAGCGTGAAGGGACCCGTGTCTAACACGGGTTCTTTCTTTTAGATTATCTTGACAAATATGAGTTATCGGGTGACGCATAATTTCTTTCGCAAATTGACAACCGCATAGCGGAACACGGCCCG
>DXMU01000004.1 GCA_019414025.1 Collinsella sp. | reverse complement strand
GTCACGCCGCCGTGAGCGAACTTCGGGAAGATAAGTTTGCCCCCGTCCGCGAGCGCCGCGCGCTCGCACACGTTGTCGACCCCCACCGTCGCGCGCACGAAATCAGATGGCGAAACGCTGCCTTCGACCTGCGACAACTCCTTTGCGGAATACGTCGCAAGCGGGATATTGCGCGCGCGGCAGAAGGCGAGCAGACCCTCCTCGTGCGCCTTCACGTCGATCGTCGCCGCCTCGCGGACGGCCGAAGGCGAGATGCCCGCCTGCCCGCACGCGAGAAGAAACGCCTCCCCGATCGCTTCGGCGCACGCACCGCGACGGCACCCTATGCCCGCAACGATGCAGGGCACGACAAGGCGAAGCGGCTCGGGCGCAGGCGGCTGCGCCCGTACGCCCGCCGGCTTCCCCGTCTCACCGGCGGGCACGACCACGCCCGTTGTCTCCGCCGCGCAAACGGACGCACCTGCATTCGCGCCAGCGAACGGCGACACGACGATATCGGCCCGAGCGCGGTCGGGCGCAGTGTCAACCCCCTCAGGCGGCTGTCCCGAAATCGGCATGTCGGAATAGAGCGCCACGCGCCCGCCCGAAAGCAGCCGCGCCGACACTCGCTTGATGGCCTCGGGATTCGAAACGGCGAGCCCCGCACGGCGCGCCCACGTATCCACCGCCCACACGCCGCGGACGTCGGTCGCCGTGGTGATGACGGGGATGGCCCCTGCCACGCGTGCCACAGTTTGCGCCAGCTCGTTCGCACCGCCCAAATGCCCCGACAAAAGCGGGACGGCAAAGCGCCCCGCCTCGTCGATTGCCACAACCGCGGAATCGGTTGCCTTCGAGGCGACATGCGGCGCGATAGCCCGCACGGCGATGCCCGCTGCGCCCACGAACAGAAGCGCGTCCGACGCTTCCCACGCGAGCGCCGTCCATGCGCGCAGGTCAACCTTCCCCTCGCCGAACCCGCGCGAAACGGAAACGTCCCAGCCAGGGTCATCTTCACCTGTCTGCGCGCAATCGGAAAGCGCGCGTGCGGTGCGCTCCGCCAACGCATACCCCCTCTCAGTGAACGCTATGCAGGAAACCCTCATCTAGCGCACCACCATCGTCGAGAAGTAGCTGCCCCGATCGGGCACATCGTCAAGCGAGCGGTACACGCGCTCGCCCGGAAGCCCACAGTCCTCTACAAGCTCGGCACCGTCGAAGGCGCCCTCCTCGCAAAGAAAGCGCTTCGTGTCCGCAAGCGAGCGGCGCGCCTTCATGACCACCTTCGTCCCCGGCCAGCCGATTGCGCGGCCCACCCCATACAGAACGCCTTTACTCATACGTCGCCCCCAATTCCCCGATAACTGCATCGGCGCCCGACGTGCGGAAAAGCTCGCGGCGCTCGGCGTCGAACACGACCGCGGCGATGTCGCATGCGCCCGCCGCGCGGCGGCGCAACCTGTCCTCGATTGCCGCAGCGAGCGAGGCGCGCGCAGCGTCCCCCACGCCGGCGGCCTCGATTACCTCGAGCGCCGCCGTGGTCGTGACCGACGACATGATCTCGCGCACGATCTTCGCGCCCGCGCCGGCCATGGCCGCGTGGGCGGCCAGAATCTCCGCGCGGCAGTCGGCGGTACGCGAATGGGTGTCCATGATGCCGCCCGCGACCTTCACTAACTTGCCGATGTGTCCTACAAGAAGGACATTGGTGAATCCCTCGCGAACGCAGCAATCAATCGCATCGCCCACAAAGTTGGAGATGAAGACCACCGGCGCACCGTTTAGGTGGAAATGCCCCGAGATGAACTGCCCGCCGTAGTTGCCGGGCGTGAGCACGACTCCGCGCCGCCCCATAGCCGCATGCTGCCGGATCTCGAGCTCGATGCTGTCGCGCAAGGCAGCGAGGCTGCGCGGCTCGACGATGCCCGTCGTGCCCAGGATGGAGATGCCGTCCTCTATCCCCAGGTGCGGGTTGAAGGTCTTTTCGGCAAGGGCAACACCCTCGGGTACCGAAATCGTCACAGCAATGTTTCCAGAAAAGCCGTGCGCGGCGCACACCTCGCGCACCGCCGAAGTGATCATCGCGCGCGGCGTCGCGTTGATGGCGGCCGCCCCCACCGGCTGCTCGAGCCCGGGCAACGTCACGCGCCCCACGCCCACGCCGCCATCGACGGAAACTTCCGATTCGCGCGTGGGCACGCCCTTGCTGCCCGCAGCGCCCGTGCCCGACCCCGCATGTTCCACGCGCGCGTACACGAGCACGCCGTCGGTCACATCGGCATCGTCGCCTGCGTCCTTTCGCACGGCGCACTGGGCGCACCCCTCGCCGATGCATGCGTCGACCACGTCCGTCTCGACGGGCAGCCCGCCGGGGGTGACGATCGACACGCGGCCCACGGTCTTTCGTGACAAGAGCATCTCGCAGGCCGCCTTCGCCGCGAGCGCGGCGCAGCTCCCCGTGGTGTAGCCGCAGCGCAGGCGGGTCGTCCCAGTATATATGTAGTGCTCGAAGGCCACGCTAGCTGCTCGCCTTCCGATAGCCCGTGGCAAACGAAGGGTCGTAAAGCTTGCTGCGCTCGTACGACTCCGCTTGCGCGCCGTCGTGCGCAAGTCCGCCGCGAGCTCCGAGCACGCGGCCAACCACCACGAGCGCCGTGCGGTCGATGCCCTCTCGCGCGCCCGCATCGGCGAGCGTGCCCACTGTGCATCGCACCACACGCTCCTCAGGCCAGGTCGCCTTGTACACGAGCGCCGCCGGCTCGTCGGAGCTGCGGCCCGCGGCCAAAAGCTCAGCGGAAAGCTCGGCGAGCATACCCGAGCTCAGGAAGATGACCATAGTCGAGCCGCTTTCCGCCATGGTGCGCATGCTCTCGCCCGCGGGCATGGGGGTGCGCCCGGAAAGCCGCGTGATCACGACCGACTGGCTGATTCCCGGCAGCGTGTATTCCTGGCGAAGCGCCGCCGCGGCACCGCAAAAGCTCGACACGCCGGGCACCACCTCGTAGTCCACGCCGCGCGCGTCGAGTGCGTCCATCTGCTCCTGGATGGCGCCGTACAGGCACGGGTCGCCCGTGTGCAGGCGCACCACTTCCTCGCCCCGCGCATCCGCCGCGCACATCACGTCGAGCACTTCCTCCAAGGTCATGTGCGCGCTGTCGTAGACGATGCAGGATTCCTTGCACTCAGCGAGCAGCTCGGGGTTCACAAGGCTTCCCGCCCAAACGACCACGTCGGCCGCGCGCAGAAGGCGCGCCCCGCGCAGCGTGATAAGGTCGGCGGCGCCCGAGCCTGCGCCAACGATATGAATCATCCGAGCCTTCCCTTCCCGTTTCTCATCGCAACCGTTTACGCCGCCATTCGCGCGGCGGGCAAAACACGGCGCCTGCGGCGACAATCGGCGCAAATACGCAGGCAGGAGCCGCAATGCCGCCCGCCCTGGCTTTGACACGTTCACAAGTGCCCACTATCATAGTAAAAGTTTCGGCAACGAGCATATGACAATCGGATAAAAGGAAATGACCGGCGCGGCGCCCGCACAGCCCGCGCTGGCTTGCGGAGGGAACCAGGTGGGAATCCTGGGCAAGGGACATTACTGTATAGGATGCGCGGGCGAACCGCCTCGCGCCCCAAGCCAGACTGCTTCGCCTTTTCCTCACGGCATCGCCGTGGCGTTAGCTCCTTGTGAACCCCGAGGGGTGCGCTTTTCTTTCGCTTGTGCCGACAAGCAACTGTCGCCGGGGGACCGGCAAACCGAGGAAAGGAAAAACCATGTCCGACCAGATGTCACGCCGCGGCTTCATGGGCGCCGCAGCAACCGGAGCCGTCGCGCTCGCCGGAGTCGCGCTCGCGGGCTGCTCCAACACCTCCGCGAGTTCCGAGAAATCGAGCGAAAAGGAGAAGGCCGTGAAGCCGGTCATCCTCGTCACGAGCTTCGGCACGAGCTACAACGACTCGCGCCACATCACCATCGGCGCCATCGAAGACGCTATCCGCGAGAAGTACTGGCAGGACTACGACATCCGCCGCGCCTTCACCGCGCAGATCATCATCGACAAGCTGAAGAAGCGCGACGGCATCACGATCGACAACATGACCGAGGCGCTCGACCGCTGCGTGGAAGACGGCGTGAAGGAAATTGTCGTGCAGCCGACGCATCTCATGGCTGGCCTGGAATACGCCGACGTGAAAGACGAGCTCGACAAGTACGCCGACAAGTTCGACAAGATCTCGCTCGGCGACCCGCTGCTCACCTCCGACGACGACTACAAGAAGGTGGCCGCAGCCATTAAGGAGAACATGGCGTCCTTCGACGACGGCAAGACGGCGCTGTGCCTCATGGGCCACGGCACCGAAGCCGATTCCAACGCCGACTATGCCAAGATGCAGGAAGTGTTCAAGAACGAGGGCTTGACGCAGTTCTTCGTCGGCACCGTCGAGGCTGAGCCGACCTGCGAGGATGTTATCGCCGCCGCGAGCGCCGCAGGGTACAAGAAGGCCGTGCTCGCGCCGTTCATGGTGGTCGCGGGCGACCACGCGAACAACGACATGGCAGACGAGACCGACCCCGACAGCTGGGCTGCAAAGTTCGTGGCCGCTGGCTTCGAAGTGACGTGCCTGCTCCAGGGTCTGGGACAGAACGCCGCGGTCGACGACATCTACGTCTCGCACGTGGACGACGCCATCGCCAAGCTGTAAACTCGCCGCGCACGGGGGCGCCGGTCGCGTCCCCGTGCAACGGGCATGCGCCTTCCCCGACCGACGGCGCATGCCCGTTGCATTCGCATCCCGCCCGCCCACCGCACGGCGCGGGCGGTCGAAGCGATTGAAAGGAACCCCCTCCATGTTGAAGAAAACCCTCGCCTTCGCCCTGTCAGCGGCGCTTTTCGCGTTCTCGCTCGCCGGCTGCGGCGGAAATTCAATCGACAGCGCAAAGGCAAGCGATGCCGATTCCCAGGAAAAGACCGAACAGGCGGCCGATGCGCCCGAGGGCGCAGGCGCTGCCCCCATCACCGCCGACAAGGTGGCCGACGGCACCTATCCGATCACCGTAGATTCCAGCTCGAACATGTTCAGGATTGTGGACGCCCAGCTCATCGTGGAAAACGGCTCCATGCACTGCGTGATGACACTTTCCGGCACGGGCTACGGCAAGCTCTTCATGGGCACGGGTGACGAGGCTGCCGCCGCGAGCGAGGCCGACTTCATCCCCTATGTGGAAAACGCGGAAGGCAAGTACACCTACGACGTGCCCGTTGAAGCGCTCGACGAGGACACCGCCTGCGCCGCGTGGAGTATTAGAAAAGAGCAGTGGTACGACCGCACGCTCGTGTTCGAATCCGCCGGCGTCGATCTGCGCGCCGACGCACTGAAGTAACGCCATGCGGTCGATTCTTCCCAAGGGGGAAAACAGGAAGCGCCACAGCATCGCGGCGCGCGCGATCGCCTGCGTTCTCGTCGCCCTGCTCGCGCTTCCCTTCGCGGGGTGCAGTGCGAGCCCGAACGCGACCGGTGCCACGACGGGCTCTCAGGAATACACTGTGAGCGTCTCGCTTTCCGGCGGGTCAGGGCGCGCAAGCATCGCCTCACCAACCACAATTGTGAAGGATGGCGACACCTACACCGCGACCATCACATGGTCGAGTTCGAACTACGACAAGATGACCGTCGACGGCGTGGACTACGCGCCCATAAACGACGGCGGCAACTCCACGTTCGAGATACCCGTCACGCTCGACGAGGACATCGCCGTGTCGGCCGAGACCGTCGCCATGTCGACGCCGCACACCATCGACTACACGCTCCACTTCGACTCATCCACCATGAAGGAGAAATCGGGCGACGATGCAAGCGGCGGCTCCCCTGCGGGAACGGCTTCAAGCGCCGCGGCCGACTTCCACAACGCCGATTTGGGCTGCGGCTGGGAGCCGACGGGGGCGCTTCAGCTTGAATACGCCGAGCACTTCACTGTCGACGAGTACGAAGGCGGCCTGCGGCTTATCTGCATTTCGAACGGGGAGCGCTTCCTCGTGGTACCGCAAGATGCAAAGGTACCTGATGGGTTGAGCTCCGACATCGCGGTCATAAGGCGTCCCGCCAACAAGGTGTACCTCGTGTCGTCGGCGACGATGTGCCTGGTCGACGCGCTCGATGCGAACGACAACATCCTCATGTCGGGCACGAAGGCCGACGATTGCTCGGTCGCGGGCTTCAAAAGCGCACTCGAAAGTGGGGCGATCGCCTACGGCGGCAAGTACAGCGCGCCCGACTACGAGCGAATATCGGCCTCGGGCTGCACGCTCGCCATCGAGAACACCATGATCAACCACACGCCCGATGTGAAGGAAAAGCTGCAGAAGCTCGGGCTCGTCGTGCTCACCGAACAGTCGTCGAGCGAGCCCGAAGCACTCGGGCGCGTCGAGTGGATTAAGCTTTTCGGCGTCCTGTTCGACAAGGAAGACGAGGCCGCGCACCTGTTCAACGAGCAGAGGGCCCGCGTCGAGCAAACGTCGAGGCTCGCGTCGTCAGGTAAAACCGTGGCGTATTTCTACATTAGCTCGAACGGGGCCGCCGTCACGCGGCGGGCGGGCGACTACGTGGCGCAGATGATCGAGCTTGCAGGCGGCAACTACGCGCTCGATGACGCGCAGACGGCGTCGACGTCAGGTTCGTCAGTAACGCTCGAAATGGAGCGCTTCTACGCGACGGCGAAGGATGCCGACATTATCGTCTACAACGGCACCATCGACGAATCGGTTGCCACCTTGAACGACTTCGTAGGCAAAAACGCGCTATTGTCGCAGTTCAAAGCCGTGAAGAACGGCAACGTCTGGGTCACAAGCGCCGACATGTACCAGCAGATGACTTCCACCGCCGACATTATCGACGAGCTGCACGGGGCGTTCACCGGCGATGACGTGAGCAACTTCCATTATCTGAGGAAGCTCGGCTAGCGCCATGAGAAGCCGGCTTTCCATGACATACGACGAATCGGGGCGCGCCGCGCGGTGTCGCGTCGTGACGGCGCTGCTCGCTGTTGCCCTCATCGTGCTCGTCGGGGCCAACCTGTGCATCGGGAGCGTGCTCGTGCCCGCAGACCACATCCCCGGCATCCTTTCGGGAGGCGCGGCCAATTCCATGGAAATCCAGATCATCTGGGAGATTCGTCTGCCGCGCGTGCTTTCAGCCGTGCTTCTCGGCGGGGCACTTTCGCTCTCCGGGTTCCTGCTGCAGACGTTTTTCAACAACCCCATCGCCGACCCGTTCATCTTGGGCGTCTCCTCGGGCGCAAAGTTCGTCGTCGCGCTTACGATGATCGTACTTCTGGGCGCGAACCAGGCCATGTCCTCGCCGGCCATGGTGGCCGCAGCGTTTCTGGGCTCGCTTATCACCATCGGCTTCGTGCTCCTCATAGCACGGCGCATAAGCTCTATGGCCATGCTCATCGTGGCGGGCGTCATGGTGGGATACATCTGCTCGGCGGCGACGAACTTCCTCATCGCCTTCGCCGACGACCAGTCCATCGTGAACCTGCACAACTGGTCCTTGGGTAGCTTCTCGGGTTCGAGCTGGGACGACGTCGCGGTCATCGCGGTCGTGGTGATCACCGTGAGCGCATGCGTATTCGCGATATCGAAGCCCCTTTCCGCCTTCCAGCTGGGAGAAGCCTACGCGAAAAGCGTCGGCGTGAACGTCTCATGCTTCCGCGTGGTGCTCGTCCTTCTAGCGAGCATGCTCTCCGCCTGCGTGACCGCGTTCGCTGGTCCGGTGTCGTTCGTAGGCATCGCGGTTCCGCATCTCGTTAAGTCGGCGCTAAAGTCGTCGAAGCCCATCCGCGTGATTCCTGCGTGCTTCTTGGGAGGCGCCATCTTCTGCGCGGGCTGCGATTTGATCGCGCGCACGCTGTTCTCCCCCGTCGAGCTTTCCATCAGCGCCGTCACCGCCATCTTCGGCGCGCCGGTGGTTATCGCGCTCATGTTGAAGAAGCGGGTGAGGTAGATGGGGAAATTTGTGCCGCGGCCCAAAACGCTCCGAGCGGAGTCGAACCTCGAAACCCCGGTCGAAACGCAGGCTGACGGAGCGCCGCTTTTCCGCATAAGTGACCTGTCGGCGGGCTACGACAAGAAGGTCGTAGTCGAAGGCGTCGATCTGGAGGTTCGCACGGGCGACGTCGTGGCGCTCATCGGGCCGAACGGCTCGGGCAAGTCGACCATCTTGAAAACCATCACACGCCATCTGGCACCGCTTGCCGGCGCGGTCGAGCTCGACGGGCGGGAGATTTCCCGATGGAAGACGGCGGAGTTCGCAAGGAACCTTGCCGTTATGCTGACAGATCGCCCCCGGACCGAACTCCTCACCTGCCGCGATATCGTAGAGGCGGGAAGGCATCCCTACACCGGGCGAATGGGAACACTCTCGCCTGACGACCATAGTCGGGTCGACGAGGCCATGAAAACCGCACATGTGGAAGAGCTCGCCGAACGCGACTTCATGCAGATAAGCGACGGGCAACGCCAGCGCGTCATGCTCGCACGCGCCATCGCGCAGGATCCGCGTGTGCTCGTGCTCGACGAGCCCACATCATATCTCGATATCCGCTACCAGATCGACCTGCTGCGAATACTTCGCCACCTTGCGAAATCGCAGAATGTGGCTGTCATCATGTCCATCCACGAACTCGAGCTCGCGCAGAAAAGCGCCGACAAGGTGATTTGCGTGAAGGACAGTCGGGTCTTCCGCGCCGGCGCACCCGAGGACATATTCACGCGCGAGACGATTGGCGAGCTCTACGGCCTTCAACATGGCACCTTCAACGAGCGCTTCGGCAGCGTGGAAATTGGGCGCCCACACGGCGATGCGCACACGTTCGTCATCGCCGGCGCAGGTACGGGGTCAGCTGTGTTTCGCCAGCTCATCCGGCAGGGCAAGGCGTTCTACGCGGGCGTTCTGCACGAAGGGGACATCGACTGTGAGCTCGCGCGCGACCTGGCGACGGAATGCGTGGCCGAGCGCGCCTTCGAGCCGATCGGGGATAAAACCATAGCCCGCGCCAAAGAGCTCCTCGTCCACTGCGCGCGCCTTATCGTGTGCCCCGCCGCCTTCGGCACCATAAACGCCCGCAACGCAGAGCTCGTCGAGTTTGCACGCTCGCATGGTATCGAGGTCATGCGAGCGTGCGAAGGCGCATCGGAGGATTCCAAAATTGGAGTGGGAAGGATAAACTGGACTTTCTTTTAAGGATCCTCAGGCTACAGCTCCTACGCCGGCAAGGTCTCCAAGGCGCCGGAGAACCTCAGGAACAGGAATTTCCACGCCGACGAGCCCAACTAGGCCTAATCCAAGCGAGATTCCAGACTCGACAGACCATTGAGAGTCAGATCGTTGGCGACCTCAGAGACGCGCTCGATAGGAACCGAGCCGTCAGACAGCGCCCACGTGCGATAGATACCGATAATACCCGACAGCAAAAACGCCAGATAGTAGTCGAACATCTCGTCCTTGAGACCTTGGGGCAGCAGATCGCGCTCGGCAATCTCATGTTCGAGCGGTGCACGAAGACGAGCCATGAAATCATCGAGCGGAATATTCTCGATCAGCTGACGATTGAGCACTAAGTTGTTGCACAGTGCCTCATTAACGGTTTTAAAGAAGGTCGCCGCCGCGCCAAGAGCGCGCTCGCTGGTGTCACCGTCCATAGAAGCAAGCGTTTTCTCGACCGAGTCGACAATCATCTCCACCACATCGACGGCAATGGCATCGAGCAGGCCGTCAACCGTACCAAAGTGAACGTAAAAGGTCTTGCGGTCGACATTGGCCTCGCGCGCGATGGCACTCACCGTAATGTCTGCCAGCGGCTTTTCCATGAGCAGGCGCTCGAAAGCCGAAAGGATGGCATTACGGCTGCGAATGATGCGACGATCAAGACGCGGTTTGCTGGTTGCCATGGGCGTGTCCCTTCGATATGCAAGCATTCATCAACAGATGAGAGATAATCTACGTAAGAGGATTATCCCCCATACAGCACAAATATGCCCTGCATCATGAAGAACGCACGACTGCCCTACTGCGACTTGGGATGCTTCTTCTTATTGAGTGCCGACGGAGATACGCGAATACCATCGCCTGTCTGGCGCACATAGGCTTTATGAGCCGGCTTAGCGGTCCCAGAAGCCTTCTGAGCGCGCTTCTTGGGATCAACGGTAACAGCATTCGTGGGGTGCGGCATAGTGGGCGCAGAGGGCGTCTGAGGCGTGCGGCCGAGCTTGCGCATCACACGATCCCAGCGCGCATGGATGCTCTCGTTGTGGGCGCTCTTAAGTCCCAGCAGGGGCGCAGCCAAAATGGTCGGCGCAATAAACGTAATGAGGCGCCACAGCAGATAGCCGGCGGTCGAAGCCGACCCAAAGAAATGACCCAAGAACAATGCAAAGCCGCCCTCAGCGCCACCAGTTCCACCGGGCAGGGGGACCGCAGAGCTCAGCAGCTGGACAAAGGCGCTCGCGGCCATGACCGAGAAAAAGTCGACCTCGTGGTGGCCAAAGGCAAGCATCAGGAAATACGGAACCAGGTAGAAAAACGCGAGTTGCAGCATGGTGATGACCACCGTGAGCAGCATGGAAGAAAAATGTCCGGCCGAAAGCTTGAACTTCTCGGAGAAGGAGTAGATCTCGCCATCGACAAACGTGCGCCATCCCTCGATCTTAGTGGACGAGACGCCTATGCGCTCGAGCCAATTAATGATGCAATGGGCGACGCGCGTGACGGTCTTAGGCATGAGCGCGACGGCGAAGATTCCCAGCAAGATGCAGCAGTGTCCGCCAAAGCTAAAGACGCACAGCAGCGTCATGTCGCCATAGCGCTCGGCGAAAAACGGCATGCGAGCAAGCAGGAGGATAGCGCCCCAGGCAACGAGGCCAAACTGGTACACGATAAAGCGCGTGAACTGCGTGGCGCCGGCCTCGCCGACATTTTGGCCCGCTTTGGTCAGGCGGTAGATCTGAGCAGGGGTCGAGCCCATCATCATGGGCGTCAGGTTGCCAAAGAAGATGCCACTCGCCTCGACCGAGATCAGGTCGCGGATGCCGACGGGTGAATTAGGGTCGAGCCAGACAGCGATCGCATAGGCCACAATGCCAAAGAATAGATACAGGAACATGCAAAAGCATGCGGCAACGAGCCACGGAGCCTGGACGCTCGACATGGCAGCCCAGAACTGTCCCATCTGACCGGTTACCACCAGATAGACGATATAACCCACCAGCACGACGCCGATAAAGATGGCGCCGCGGCGTGCGCTCTTATTGTCATCGCCACCCGAAGCCTCAACCTCGACCTGGGGCTTAGACGTATGCTGAGAGGACTCCGTCATAAGACTCCTTCTAACAGTCAAAATATCTTGGATATTGTACCCGCAAGGACCATAGACAGAACGCAAAGCTCTGGTTCAAACGGGAATTGCAGACGGTTGTTTGAAAATAAAAAAACCCGGCCTTCCATAGGAAGTCCGGGTATCAGATGCGTGGTAGCCCGTACCAGATTCGAACTGGTGATCTCCGCCTTGAGAGGGCGGCGTC
>DXMU01000039.1 GCA_019414025.1 Collinsella sp. | reverse complement strand
TATTTATTCAGTCCAAGTTTCGGGGCGCAGTTCACTGTCCCCTTTGTGGTGGTTTCGAAACGTGCGGGAAACAGCTTCGAAACACGCAATTTGTACGTCAGCTGTTCAAAAACGCTTCTACCTGCATCGTAATCAAAATGAAACATCCGCCCGTTGCCTTATTCGTAACTTTGTAGCAACAGTGCGATATTATCCATACTCGATAAAGCTCACGGCGCATGGGGCGCCGCGAACGACACCTTTCTTTTCCATCAATTGGAGGAAGCATGAGCTACACGCAGAAAGTTCTCGAAGAGCTCAAGGCCCGCTATCCCGAGCAGCCTGAGTTCATCCAGGCCGCGACCGAGATCCTCGGCACCATCCAGCCGGCGCTCGACGCCCACCCCGAGTACGAGGAGGCCGCCCTGCTTGAGCGCCTTGTCGAGCCCGAGCGCATCGTCATGTTCCGTGTTCCCTGGGTCGACGACCAGGGCAAGGTTCAGGTCAACCGCGGTTACCGCGTCGAGTTCAACTCTGCCATTGGACCCTACAAGGGCGGCCTGCGCTTTAACCCCACGGTCACCCTGGGTATGCTCAAGTTCCTGGGTCTGGAGCAGATCCTTAAGAACAGCCTGACCACCCTTCCCATGGGCGGCGGCAAGGGCGGCTCCGACTTTGACCCCAAGGGTAAGTCCAACAACGAGATCATGCACTTCTGCCAGTCCTTCATGACCGAGCTCTATCGCCACATCGGCCCCAACACCGACGTTCCCGCCGGCGACCTGGGCGTTGGCGGCCGCGAGGTTGCCTACATGTTCGGTCAGTACAAGCGCCTGACCAACGAGTGGACCGGCGTCCTTACCGGCAAGGGCCTCTCCTTTGGCGGCTCGCTCGCCCGTACCGAGGCCACCGGCTACGGTCTGGTCTACTTTGTGGACGAGTACCTCAAGAGCCGCGGTGAGTCCTTCGAGGGCAAGAACGTCGTCGTTCACGGCTCCGGTAACGTCGCCATCTACGCGGTCCAGAAGGTCGCCCAGCTCGGCGGCAAGGTGCTGGCCTGCTCCGATACCCACGGCTGGGTCGAGGATCCCGACGGCATCGACTACTCCGTGCTCGAGCACGTCTACAACCAGAAGCGCTCCGGCCACGACAAGGGCGTCACGCTCGCCATGTACGTTGACGAGAAGCCCGGTGCCGTGTGGCACGAGGGCGACGGCCGCGGCGTGTGGCAGCTGCCCTGCGACATCGCGCTGCCCTGCGCTCGCGAGAACACGCTGCTGCTCGAGGACGCCCAGGCGCTCGTCGCCAATGGCTGCAAGGTGGTCGGCGAGGGCGCGAACATGCCCACGACCATCGAGGCCACGACCTACTTCCAGGAGAACGGCGTCGCCTTTATGCCCGGTAAGGCTGCCAACGCCGGCGGCGTGCTCGTGTCCGGCCTCGAGATGAGCCAGAACGCCGAGCACCTGTCCTGGACCTTCGAGGAGGTCGACGGCAAGCTCGAGCAGCTCATGCGCGGCATGTTCCACAACGTGGACGACACCGCCAAGGAGTATGGCCAGGAGGGCAACTTTGTCATGGGCGCCAACATCGCCGGCTTCCTGAAGGTCGCCGACGCCATGCTCGCTCAGGGCGTCTGCTAAATTCAGCTTGACATAGCTCCGTACAGCACCCGCTGATGCGCTAAGGCTCCCGACCATATCGGCCGGGAGCCTTTTTCTATGGTGGTGAGGGTCGTGCGCCCTCGTTTGGTACACTTAGAGGTACTGGACAAGTAAAGAGATGGGGGAGAACGTGCTCAAGTTCGGTACCTACGTCCGTGTTGGAAACGCGGCCGAAGCCTATGAGCTCTTACAGAAGAACCGCAACAACAAGATTGTGGGCGGTGGCATTTGGATGCGTCTGGGTTCGCGTCGCGTGGCGACGGCGATTGACCTTTCGGCCTGCGGACTCGATCAGATCGAGGAGACTGAGACCGAGTTTCGCATCGGTGCCATGTGCACCCTGCGCCAGCTCGAGCGTCATGCCGGGCTCAACGCGCTTGTCAACAATGTCTTTGAGTTCGCCGTCCACGACATCGTGGGTGTGCAGCTGCGCAATACCGCCACGGTGGGCGGCAGCATCTACGGCCGCTTTGGCTTCTCGGACGTGCTCTCGGCTTTCCTGGCGCTCGATTCCTATGTTGAGCTGACGGGCGCCGGTCGCGTGCCGCTCGCGGAGTTCGTGGACATGGACTATGTGCGCGACGTGATCGAGCACGTCGTGGTCGTTAAGCACGACTACCGTGCGAGCTACGAGGCCGTGCGCAAGGCCGCGACCGACTTCCCCTCCTTAAACGTCACCGCCGCCTGGTGGGACAACAGCTGGCATGTCACCGTGGGCGCCCGCCCACTGCGCGCGACCCTGCTGCAGGGCGAGGCGTGTGGTCTCACCAACGAGCAGCCTTCCGAGGACGAGCTGCGCGCCCTGGCCGCATCAGTGCGCGCGCTGAGCTACGGCACCAACCTGTGGGGCTCGGCCGACTACCGCCGCCGCATCTCGGCCCCGCTCGCCATCCAGGCTGTGCGTCGCGCCGCCGGCATCGAGCTTTCGGCCGCGCTTGCCCGCGAGCTCGAGACCGTGCAGATCCCCAAGTTCGCCACGGACGAGTATTCCTGCCGCCGCGTGCCCGGCGTCGATTCTAGCGAGGTGCGCTAATGGCTGCCAAACTCATCGATCTTTCCTTTACGCTCAACGGCCGTAAGGTCAAGGTTCAGATTGCCCCCGACACCATGCTCTTTGCACTGTTGCGCGAGCAGGGTTGTGCGTCGGTGCGCTGCGCCTGCGAGACCACCAACTGCGGCCTGTGCACGGTGTGGCTCGACGGCGACCCGGTGCTGAGCTGCTCGGTTCCCGCCGCGCGCATCGAGGGCCGCTCCATCACCACGCTCGAGGGTCTCAAAGCCGAGTCCGAGGCGCTTGCCCGTGCGATGGCTGCCGAAGGCGCCGAGCAGTGCGGTTTTTGCGCCCCCGGCCTCATCATGAACGTGCTGGCGCTTGCCCGCGCCGCCAAGGAGGACCCGAGCCTCGTCGCCACGCGCGAGGAGCTGTCGCGCCAGCTCGCCGGCAACCTCTGCCGTTGCAGCGGCTACGAGAGCCAGCTGCGCGCCATCGTGCGCTTCCTCAACGAGTCCGGCGTGCAGGTGGGCTTTGAGATGCCCGAGCTGCCGGTCAACGACACCAGCTGCAACGGTGTCTCGTACAAGCAGATCACCCATAAGCAGCCCAAGAAGGACTCGAAGGCGCTGCTCGAGGGCCGTCCCGTCTACACGGGCGATATGGTGCCCGCCGGCGCCCTGATCGTCAAACTCAAGCGCAGCCCCTATGCCCGCGCCAAGATCCGCTCCATCGATACGTCGCGCGCCCTGAAGGTGCCCGGCGTGGTGGGCGTTTACACCTATGAGGACGTGCCCAAGCGCCGCTTTACCATCGCCGGTCAGAGCTATCCGCAGCCGAGTCCCTACGACCGCCTAATTCTCGAGAACCTCGTCCGTTACCAAAACGAGGAGGTGGCGATCGTCGCCGCCGAGACCGAGGAGGCTGCCGACAAGGCGCTCAAGCTCATCAAGGTCGACTACGAGGTGCTCGAGCCGCTGCTCGACTTTACCCAGGCGCTCGATAACGACATCGTGGTCCACCCCGAGGGCGACGTGACCTTTATGTTCCCGCAGGGCGGCGATGTTTCGCGCAACTTGGTGTGCAGCGGCACGAGCGACTTTGGCGACCTGGACGAGGCCTTCGCCCAGAGCGACATCGTCTTTGAGCGCACCTACACCAGCCAGGCCACGCAGACCGCGCCCATGGAGACCTTCCGCGCCTTCGCGACGACCGACGCGTTCGGCCGCATCTCGGTGACCACCTCTACGCAGGTGCCCTTTCATGTGCGCCGCATGGTCGCGCAGTCGCTCGACATTCCGCAGTCGCAGGTGCAGGTCATTAAGCCGCGCATCGGCGGCGGCTTTGGCTCCAAGCAGACGGGCTGCTGCGAGATCTTCGTGGCGTTCGTCACCCAGCAGACTGGCCGTCCGAGCTACTGCTGCTACACCCGCGAGGAGACCATCACTGCGGGCAACTCGCGCCACCAGATGCAGATGACCGTTAAGCTGGGCGCCATGAACGACGGCACCATCACGGCCATCGACCTGCACACGCTGTCCAACGCCGGAGCGTACGGCGAGCACGCCACCACGACGATCGGCCTTTCGGGCCACAAGAGCCTGCCGATTTACAACCATGTAAAGGCGAGCCGCTTTAGCTGGGACGCTGTCTACACCAATACCAACCGCGGCGGCGCGTATCGCGGCTACGGTGCCACCCAGGGCCAGTTTGCCGTGGAGAGTGCCGTCAACGAGCTCGCTGACATGCTGCACATGGACCCCGCCGACCTGCGCCTTAAGAACATCGTGCGCGAGGGCGAGATCATGCCGCAGTACTACAACGAAAAGCTCAACGCCTGCGCACTCGACCGCTGCCTGCTGCGCGCGATGGACATGATCGGTTGGCGCGACAAGCCGCTGGCCGTCGACCTGGGCGACCGCGTGCGTGCTCTGGGCTGTGCGCTCACCATGCAGGGCTCGGGCATTTCCAACGTGGATATCGCCGGCATCGACATGCGCCTGGAAGAGGACGGCTTCATTTCCATCGGCACCGGCGCCACCGATAACGGCATGGGCGTCGACACGATCCTGGCGCAGATTGCCGCCGAGGAGTTGGGCGTTGAAAGCTCGCTCATTGTGGTGCGCGGCGTGGATACCGACGTGTCGCCGTTCGACGCCGGCTCGTACGCGAGCTCCGGTACCTACGTGACGGGCCTTGCCGCCAAGAACGCCGCGACCGAGCTGCGCGAGAAGATCTGCGCTAAGGCCGCCCAGATGTGGGATGTGGACGCCGCCGACGTGGTCTTTGATGGCCAGTACGTGCGCCTGTCCGACGAGCGTGCCGCGCGCGAGCAGAACCGCTACCTCACGCTGCGCGACTTTGCCAACCTATGCGTCAAGAACATCGCGGGCGGCGACGCGCTCACCTCGCATGCCTCTGCCTGCCTGCCCGTTTCGCCTCCGCCGTTTATGGCCGGCATTGCCGAGGTCGAGGTCGACAAGGCCACCGGCAAGGTGACCGTGGTGGACTACGCGGCGGCTGTGGACTGCGGCACCGTGATCAACGAGGCACTCGCGCGCGTCCAGGCCGAGGGCGGCATTGCCCAGGGCATTGGCCACGCGCTCTACGAGGTCGTCGAGCACGATGACCGCGGCCGTCTGCGCACCGGCAACTTTATGAGCTACAAGCTGCCCACGCGCTTGGATATCGGCAGCATTCGCGTGGCCTTTGAGCCGAGCTACGAGCCGACGGGCCCGTTTGGCGCCAAGTCGATCGGCGAGGTCGTCATCAACACGCCGCTCGCCGCCGTGGCCTCAGCCGTGGCACACGCCACCGGACATCAGGTACGCTCGCTTCCGATCACGCCGGAGAAAGCGCTGCTGGGGGAGTAGCGGGTTAGCGAACAAGTCGTAGTTGGCGGCACGGGACAACTCGTCCCGCCTTTTGCACTCGTGGTGAGGTCGTGAGCCTGTAAAACGTGTGCGTGCGCTTGCCGCTCGTATCTGCTATCATTCCTAGTCTGTGCGCTCATGCGGGCGTGGCGGAATTGGTAGACGCGCCAGATTTAGGTTCTGGTGGGATTCCCGTGAAGGTTCGAGTCCTTTCGCCCGCACCATCGCACCTGCGTCGGCCCTGGCCGTCGCGACACTTTGTTGCATAAAGGTACCAGCACCTCAGATAAGCTGGGCAGTATGAGGAGGAACGTGTTGAACATCACCGCTTCTGACGTCAAGGACGCCAAGCTCACCGCTACGGTCACCATCCCGGCCGCCGACGTCGACGCCGCGATCAAGAAGGCCTACAAGGATACCGCCAAGAAGTACCGCTTCCCGGGCTTCCGCGCCGGCAAGGCTCCCCGTCCGGTCATCGACTCCGCTCTTGGCGCCGAGGCAACCCTCGCTCAGGCCACCAACGACCTGATCGCCGCCAACGAGCCCTCCGTCCTCAACGAGCTGGACATCGTCCCCACCAAGAACGGTGACTACAAGGAGCTTGACCTCGCCAAGGATCACGAGGACTACACCTACACCGTCGAGTTCTCCCTGCGTCCTGCTGCCGAGCTCTCTTCCTTCGACGCCGTCGAGATCGAGATGCCCCCTGCGGAGGTCACCGAGTCCGAGATCAACAACCAGGTCGAGATGCTCCTCAACTACCGTGCCACCTTCGAGGACGTCGAGGGTCGCGCCGTCGAGGCCGAGGACTACGTTACCGTCGACCTCAAGGCCGTCGAGAACGCCGACAACTTCGCTGCCGAGGGCCGCATGCTCATCGCCGGTAGCGACAGCAACCCCAAGGAGTTCAACGAGGCCCTGATCGGCGCTAACGTTGACGACGTCAAGTCCGTCACCTGGACCGACGAGGCCGAGGAGGGCGAGGAGGCCGAGACCCACACCGTCGAGGTCACCGTCAAGGGCATCAAGGTCCGCAACACCCCCGAGCTCACCGACGAGCTCGTCAAGTCCGACTTTGGCTTCGACAGCATCGACGCTATGCGCGACGCCATCAAGATCGAGATCGAGCAGGACAAGGCTTCCCGCCTCCCGGCCGAGAAGGAGAACCGTTGCGTCTCCGCTCTCGCCGAGCGCCTGCAGCTCGACGAGATGGATGCCGACTACGAGCAGTCCGTCTTTGAGGAGCTTGGCCAGAACTTCCTGTCCAACCTCGCTGCCCGCGGCATGACCCTGGACACCTGGCTGCCCGCTTCCGGTCTGACCATGGAGCAGTTCATCGGCGACCTGCATAAGCAGGCCAACGACGTTGCCCGTGAGTCCCTGGCTCTGGACGCCCTCGCCCGCGAGCTCAAGATCGAGGTCACCGAGGACGACATCAACGCCGAGTTCGAGAAGGCTGGCGTCAAGGACATCGAGGCTTCCAAGGCCGAGTTCATCGCCGATGGCCGCATGCCTGCCGTCCGCGAGTCCATCCGTCGCTCCAAGGCCGTCGACCACCTGGTCGAGAACGCCAAGGTGACCGAGGTCGACGAGACCGCCCAGGACGCCGAGTAATTCTCGCCACCTTTCCCACGAGCGCATGCACGCGTCCGTGATGGGGTAAAGTTATACACCGGTTATCCGGTTGCTTCGTACGGTGCCAGCCAATGCATAGCATGCGGGCACCGTACGTTTGTCTAGAACCAATATTGGTCCGTAAGAGAAATGGAGATGCGTATGATCGCCAAGTTCGATTCCGCCCTCGTGCCATACGTTATCGAGCAGACGCCGCGCGGCGAGCGCAGCTACGATATCTATTCGCGCCTGCTCAACGACCGCATCATCTTCTTGGGCGAGGAGATCAACTCCGTTAGCGCCAACCTGGTCGTTGCCCAGCTGCTGCATCTTGAGAGCCAGGATGCCGAGAAGGATATCTCGCTCTACATCAATTCGCCCGGCGGCGAGGTCTACTCCGGTCTGGCGATTCTGGACACCATGAACTTCATTAAGCCGCAGGTTTCCACCATTTGCGTCGGTATGGCCGCGTCTATGGCCGCCGTGCTGCTTTCGGCCGGCGCCAAGGGCAAGCGCTTTTGCCTGCCGCACTCTAAGGTCATGATTCACCAGCCCAGCGGCGGTGCCCAGGGTCAGCAGACCGAGATCGAGATCGTGGCCGAGGAGATCAAGAAGACCCGCCGCGAGCTCAACCAGATCCTGTCCGACGCCTCCGGCCAGCCCATCGAGAAGGTCCAGGCCGATACCGAGCGCGACAACTACCTGACCGCTGCCGAGGCCCTCGACTATGGCCTGATCGACCGTATCGTCACCTCGCGCGATCTCGCCGCGAAGGACGCCTAGGATGGCCGGTAACATGCAGGACAACTTTGACGAGAACGGCAACCCCATCCGCTGCTCCTTCTGCGGAAAAGAGCAGGGCCAGGTCCGTCGTCTCGTAAAGGGTCCGACCAACATCTTTATCTGCGATGAGTGCGTCGCCGCTTGCTCCGAGATCCTGGAGGAGTCACTGGCTTCGGACTTTATGGACGCTGCCCGCAACGGCAAGCTGCCGGGCTTCCTCAACGACCATGGCCAGGCTGCATCCCAGCCCGCCGTTGACCCCGAGGCCGAGGGCTTTGAGCTTGAGGACGACCGTCAGGTCATCACGCACGTGCCGACGCCGCACGAGATCTATGACGAGCTTTCGGCCTATGTTATGGGGCAGGAGGACGCCAAGCGCGCCATGTCGGTGGCCGTGTACAACCACTACCGTCGCGTGATCGAGGGCGGTGCCGCGGTGTCCGCCTTTGATGAGGCATCGGGCATGGGCGGCCAGTTTGACGATGACATGGACGAGGTGGAGCTCGCCAAGTCCAACATCCTGCTGCTCGGTCCCACCGGTACCGGCAAGACGCTGCTGGCCCAGACGCTCGCGCGCATCCTCGAGGTGCCGTTTGCCATCGCCGATGCCACCGCGCTCACCGAGGCTGGTTACGTTGGCGAGGACGTGGAGAACATCCTGCTCAAGCTCATCAATGCTGCCGATGGCGACATTGAGCGCGCTCAGGTGGGCATTATCTACGTGGACGAGATTGATAAGATCGCCCGCAAGGCCGAGAATCTCTCCATCACCCGCGATGTCTCGGGCGAGGGCGTTCAGCAGGCACTGCTTAAGATTCTTGAGGGCACGGTGGCCAGCGTTCCGCCCACCGGCGGCCGCAAGCATCCCCAACAGGAGCTGCTGCAGATCGACACGACGAACATCCTGTTCATCTGCGGCGGTGCTTTTGTGGGTCTGGATAAGATCATTGCCGATCGCGTGGGCAACAAGGGCGTGGGCTTTAACTCCGAGATCGCCGGCCCCACCTCGGTCGACGAGAACGACCTGCTGCGCCAGGTGCTCCCGCAGGACCTCAACGCCTTTGGCATGATCCCCGAGTTTGTGGGCCGTACGCCCGTCGTCACCCAGACGCAGGCGCTTGACGAGGACGACCTGGTGTCGATCCTGATCGAGCCCAAGAACGCTGTGGTGCGACAGTACCGCAAGATGTTCCAGCTCGAGGATGTCGATCTTGAGTTTGAGGACGCGGCCCTGCACGAGATCGCCCGCATGGCGCTTGCCCGCAAGACCGGCGCCCGCGGCCTGCGCGCCATCTGCGAGGACGTGCTGCAACAGACGATGTTCGACCTCCCCAGCGAGGAAGGCGTTGCCAAGGTCGTCGTAACCGAAGCGGCGGTTAAGGGCGAAGAACAGCCCCAACGCATCTACGGCTAAAACCTGTCAAAACGTTTTTGTCGATAGCCTCCGACCACCTGCGGCCGGAGGCTATTTTATATATACGCAATAACCCCAACTACCTGTGTTATTCTGTGTGTTTGTTTAAGCCTCAGCGAATTCATTCAGACTGAAGTAATCGATACCTAAGGGGGGGGGATGCAGACCCTAGCGGGCCTACATTCCTCCCCGGCGGGACAGGGAGAGATATATGGAAGAAATGCCCAAGAACTACGATCCGTCGACTAACGAGCCGGCGATCCTGCAGAAGTGGCTTGACGGCGGCTACTACAAGCGCCGCGAGGGCGTGGGCGACTGCACCGTCACCATTCCGCCTCCCAACGTGACCGGCAAGCTCCACATGGGCCACGCTACCGACGACTCCATCCAGGACGCCATCATCCGCATGGCCCGCATGCGCGGCAAGTCCACGCGCTGGGTGCTCGGTACCGACCACGCCGGTATCGCCACGCAGACCAAGGTCGACAAGAAGCTCAAGAGCGAGGGCATCAGCCGCCTGGAGATTGGCCGCGACAAGTTTGTCGACGCCTGCTGGGACTGGACCCACGAGTACGGCGGCATCATCGTCGAGCAGATCAAGCGCATGGGCTGCTCCGTCGACTTCGACAACGAGCGCTTCACCATGGACGAGGACTATGCCCAGGCCGTGCGTAAGGTCTTCTGCGACTGGTACCACGACGGCCTGATCTATCGTGGCAAACGCATCGTCAACTGGTGCCCCAACTGCACCACCGCTATCTCGGACGACGAGGCCGAGTACAAGGACGAGAAGGGCCACCTGTGGCACCTGCGCTACCCGCTGACCGAGCCGGTCAACGACCAGGACTACATCGTCGTCGCCACCACGCGCCCCGAGACCATGCTCGGCGACACGGGCGTCGCCGTCTCCCCGAAGGATCCCGAGAAGGCCGCCTTCGTGGGTAAGACCGTCAAGCTCCCCATCGTCGACCGCGAGATTCCCATCTTTGAGGATTGGCACGTCGACGCCAACTTCGGTTCCGGTTTTGTCAAGGTCACCCCGGCCCACGACCCCAACGATTATGCCATGGGTCAGGCTCACGACCTGCCGCAGATCAATATCTTTGATGAACACGCGGTGGTCGTCGAGGGCTACGGCGAGTTTACCGGCATGAACCGCGACGAGTGCCGCGAGGCCGTCATCAAGTGGTTTGAGGAGCACGGCCTGCTCGATCACGTCGAGGACCACGACCACTCCGTCATGCACTGCTACCGTTGCGACGCCGCGCTTGAGCCGTGGCTGTCCGAGCAGTGGTTCGTCGCCGTCGACAAGCTCAAGGGGCCGGCACTCGACGCCGTCAACTCCGGCAAGGTCACCTTCCACCCCGCGCGCTGGACGCAGACCTACACCACCTGGATGGAGAACCTCAAGGACTGGTGTATCAGCCGCCAGCTTTGGTGGGGCCACCGTATCCCCGTGTTCTACTGCGAGGACTGCGGCTGGGAGGACGCCCTCACCGAGGACACCGACGTGTGCCCCAAGTGTGGCGGCCATCACGTGCATCAGGACGAGAACGTGCTGGACACCTGGTTCAGCTCGCAGCTGTGGACCTTCGCCACGCAGGGCTGGCCGCAAAAGCCGGAGCTGCTCGAGGGCCATCACCCCACGACGGCGCTCGTCACCGCGCGCGACATCATCGCGCTGTGGGTCGCCCGCATGGTCATGAGCTCGCTGTACTTCCTGGACGAGGTTCCGTTTAAGGACGTTGTCATCTACCCGACGATCCTGGCCAAGGACGGCAGCCGCATGTCCAAGTCCAAGGGCAACGGTGTCGATCCCATGGACCTCATTGGCATGTACGGCGCCGACGCCATGCGCTTCAACCTGCTCACGCTGTGCACCAACAACCAGGACGTCAAGTTTGACGCGAACATCGACAAGAAGACCAAGAAGCTCATCGACAGCCCGCGTACCGACCAGGCCAAGAGCTTTGTGACCAAGATCTGGAACGCCAGCCGCTTCCTCCTCATGAACATGGAGGGCTACACGCCCGGCGAGCCCGTCGTGGAGACGCCGGCCGACGCCTGGATGTTCAGCCGCCTGGCCAAGGCCGTGAAGATGGTCACCGAGGGCATCGAGAACTACACCTTTGGCGACATGGCCCGCGGCGTGCAGCAGTTCTTCTGGAACGAGGTCTGCGACTGGTACGTCGAGGTCACCAAGGCCCGCCTGAAGGGCGAGGGCCGTCTACAGGCGCAGCGCAACCTGATCTTTGTGCTCGATACCTCCATTCGCCTGATGCACCCGCTCATGCCGTTTGTCACCGAGGAGATTTGGGACAACATGCCGGCGAGCGTGCTCGATCTGGACGCCGAGGGCAACGTGAACCGCGCCGAGGCGCTCATGATCGCCAAGTGGCCCGAGCCCGCCGACTACGCCAAGTACGTCGACGAGCCCGCCGAGCGCGCGTTTGAGCTGTGCCGTGCCGTCGTGTCTGCCGCCCGTGCCACCCGTTCGCGCTATCGCTTGAGCCCCAAGGCGGAGCTCGACGTTGTCGTGCGCGCCGGCGCCGAGGATATCGAGAAGCTCGAGAGCCTGCGCTCGACCATCGAGCCGCTGGCGAACACCGCTTCGCTGGTTATGGGTACCGACGTTGAGAAGCCGGCTGCGAGCATTGCCGTGGTCGACAGCGGCGTCGAGGTCTTTGTGGTTCTCGAGGGCAAGGTTGACCTTTCGGCCGAGAAGGCACGCCTGGAGAAAGAGATTGCCGCGGCCCAGAAGGAGCTTGCCGGCTGCGAGAAGACGCTCGCCAACGAGGGCTTTGTGGCTAAGGCCGCGCCCGCGGTGGTCCAGAAGAAGAGGGACCGTGCAGCTGAGCTCAAGGAGATCCTGGCGGCGCTGACTGCTCAGGTTGCTGACTTCTCGTAAGGTTTACTCGGGGGACGCGGTTTGGGGCATTGCTCGCTACTGCGGACAGTCCTGCTCGCACGAAGGCCACATTAAGTGGCCTTCGGCTCGTGCGGAACTTGTATCGAGCAAAGCCCCAAACCGCTCCCATAGCGGTTACGTGGTCGTCCGCTGCCTGGCAGGGCCACTGGGTTGTGCCCTTGATTTTGCTGCAAGCGGATAAAGGCTGATATTGTCAACGCGAGGGGCTCATTTTTTTTGGTGGGCCTCTTTTTCTGTAATTGGAGACTTGGGTTATGGCTAAGCGTTCTGGGTCGTATTCTGTGCCGTTCTCGTTTGAGTTGCTTTCGTTTGATGAAGCTGTCGGGCTTGCTGCTGATACGGGGCGGATTTCTGGGGATGCTGGGCCTCTGCTTGAGACGGTTGTCGATATGCTCGATGAGCTGGGGCGTCCGGATGAGTATTTCGATTGCATTCAGGTTGCCGGTACCAATGGTAAGACTTCGACCACGCGTTTTTCGGCTGCCATCCTTCGTGGCGAGGGGTTAAAGACCGCGCTGTATACGTCGCCGCAGCTTGTACGCTATCCCGAGCGTATGGAGGTCGATGGGCGCGTTGTGAGCGATGAGGCGTTTGCCCGCGGCGTTTCTGCCGCCGTCGAGTCGGGGCATCGCGTGAATACTCGTCGTGTGGCGGCGGGGGAGCGCGCCTACACCATCACGCCGTTTGACCTGCTGACGGCTGCCGCGCTTGTCGTGTTTGCCGAGGCCGCGGTGGACATTGCCGTGCTCGAGGTTGGCATGGGCGGCCGTTGGGACGCCACGAGTGCGACCGATCCCGTCGCCGTTGCCATTACGGGCATCGGGCTCGACCACACGCGCATCCTGGGCGACACGCTCGAGGCCATTGCGGGGGAGAAGGCTGCGGTCATTAAGCCCGGACGCCTGGTTGTGCTGGGCGAGGGCACGCACGAGGCGAGCGTTCAGCGCGTGATGGATGCCCGTTGCCGCGAGTGCGGCGTCGTGCCGCTCGTGGTGAGCCACGCCACGACCAAGGTGCCGGCGCATGTGGGCGATACGGTTGAGTTTAGCTGCACCACGCCGCGTGCGATCTATACGTCGAGCATGGTCAAGCCGGCCTATCAGCCGCAGAATGCCGCGTGCGCGATTATGCTGTGCGAGGGGTATCTGGGTCGCGAGCTCGATCATGACAAGCTCGATGCGTCGCTTATGGGCTGCCCCACGCCGGGCCGATTTGATGTGCTGGGAACTGATCCGCTTAAGCTGATTGACGCCTGCCATAACCCTCAGAGCTGCGAGAACTTTGTGAGCGCGCTGGACGAGATCGATCCGTGCGTGGAGAACCGCCCCACGTTGCTGTGTGCCGCGCTGGCCGACAAGGACGTGGCTGGCATCGTCGACGTGCTGATTCCGGCCTTCCCCCGTGTGGTCGTGACGCAGACCGATTCCGATCGCGCCCTGCCGGCAGAGGAGCTCGCCGCCCTTGTGGACGCTGACAAGCTCGCGGGCGTGTACCCCAGCGTATCCGAGGCCCTCGCAGCTTTCGAGGCCGCGGGCGAGCCCTTCGTAGCAGCCGGCACCATTACCCTAGCCGGCGAAGTGGCAGGCTTGCTGCGCTAACCCATCCCCTCATCAGTTGCGGTGAAATAGGGACTGTTTTATGGGCTAGAAGCCTTAAACAGTCCGTATTCCACCGCAACTTCTAGGGGAGCTTTGGTGGCGTGCCTAGTCTAGGCGGACCGGATCGTGGGGGTAGGCGTTGAGAATCTCGACGCCGTTCTCGGTCACCAGGGCCAGGTCCTCGATGCGGACACCGGTGCGGCTGGGGAGGTAGATGCCCGGTTCGATGGAGAACGTCATGCCCGGCTCCACGACCTGCTCGTTGACGAGCGAGACGTCGCCTGGCTCGTGGTCCTGCAGGCCGATCGAGTGTCCCAGGCGATGCGTAAAGTATTCGCCGTAGCCCGCGTCCTCAATCACGTCGCGCGAGGCACGGTCCAGGTCGCACATGCGCACGCCCGGTGCGATGAGCGCCTCGGCGGCCTCGTTGGCGCGGCGCACGATATCGTAGATGCGCGCCGTCTCCTCGTCCGGCTCGCCCCAAAAGAACGTGCGCGTCATGTCCGAGCAGTAGTTGCGATGGCGTCCGCCAATGTCGAACAGCACCACGTCGCCGCGTTTAAGCTCGGTATCGTCGGGCTCGTGATGCGGGTCGCCGGCGTTGGCGCCAAAGCTCACGATGGGCGGAAAGCTAAAGCCCTCGCAGCCGTGCTTGCGATACAGACTGAGCATCTGGTCGGCAATTTCGCGCTCCGTCACGCCCTCGTGGACGAGCTTGATAACATCGGCCATCACGGCATCGTTAGCGGCCGAGGACGCGCGCATGAGCTCCTGCTCGGCGGCATCCTTGTAGGTGCGTGCGGCGGTGACGGCAAAGTCACCCAGGAAAAACTCGCTTGCGGCGTGGCGCTCCATGAGCGGCATCAAAAAGCCGGAACGCATGACGGTGTCGATGCCGAGCGGCTTGGTCGGATCGATCTCGCGAGCGATGGCATCGGTCACGATATCGGTATCGGTGTGGTAGGCGACGCGGGCATTGTCATACTCTGGCAGCTGGTGCAGGGCGTTGACTAGGATCACCGGCTCGGCACCGCGCGCGAGCAGCACGCCGCAAAAACGCTCGAACATATCGGCATAAAAGCCGGTTAGGTAATAGATCGACCACGGGTCATTCACGAGCAGCTGCGCACCGGGGTGCTGAGCCTCGAGCGCATCGAGCACGCGCGCCACGCGCTGGTCATCGACATGTGCCATGAAACATCCTTTCGCTAGGCTGCCACCATGGTATCCCAAGCCCGGCACATAGGGACGTTCCTTTTATGTCGGCACCTTGGGACACTCCTTAGCATGACCAGCCTGGCAGGCATGCAGACAAAAGTAGCTAAAAGAGCTCCGTCCCTAATTAGCTGCTTAGGCTGGGTCGATGTCCATGCTGGCGACTAGGTCAATGTTGGTGCCGAGAAGATCTTCCAGCACGACGTCGCCCATGCGGATGGGGGCGTTGACGACTAGACCTCGGATGAGGGCCATGGCTTGGGCGTGGAGTGCCAGCGGGATGGCTTCGGCCGTGCGCACGGGGAGCAGGGCTTCGTCGCCGCCGGATACAGCCACGGTGGTGGTGAGCACGCGCATGGGGCAGGTGAGCTCCTGATGTGCGAACTTGTCGCCACGCGGGCAGTTGTTGCCGGTTACGGAGCGCACCTCTGCCACGGCGCCGTCTGTGTCGCGTTTCACCTCTACGGTCAGGAGGCACTCGGATGGGCAGGTGGTGCAGTTGAACTGCAGCGTTTCGATCGCGTTTATGCTCATGGCCTTACGCCTCCTCAACGGGGTCGACGGACAGGACAATCTCGCTGGCACCCAGGTCGAGTGCGCGCTGAATTACCTTTGCCGGCAGCGGGAAGTTTTCCATGACGCTCGGCTTAAACGGGCGGACCTTGCCGGCAAACAGCTCCTCGCCACCTGCCAGAATGCGTACGCGGGCGGCGTCGACCGGTCGGTGCACGCGGAAGTTGAGCTTGGTGAGCGCCGTCGTCGTAATGCGTCCTGGCAGCGCGTATCCCGCAATGCCTGCAGGGGAGACCGTGAGCTCGCAGCTCGTGTCCGCGACCGCGTTCGTTTCGGCCCCGCCACCCAGCGCCCATGCCGCCGCAGCCGCACCGGCGCGCTCGGACTCGGTCGTTACGTTGTCGGCCAGGTCGTGCACGTGCAGGACGTTGCCGCAGGCAAATATGCCCGGCACGCCCGTCTGCAGACTCTGGTCCACCACGGCGCCGCGTGTGCGTGGGTCAAGCTCTACGCCTGCGGCAACCGAAAGCTCGTTCTCGGGAATCAGGCCCACCGAAAGCAGCAGCGTGTCGCACGGAACAATGCGTTCGGTCCCCAGAATGGGTGCCAGGTGCTCGTCGACCTGACTCACCTCGACGGCCTCCACGCGATCGTGCCCGATCACGCGCGTCACGGTAGTGGATAGGTGCAGCGGAATACCAAAATCGTCCAGGCAGTTCTTCACATTGCGGCGCAGACCGTTGGCGTACGGCATGAGCTCGTACACGCCCTCGACCGAAATCCCTTCGAGCGTGCAGCGACGTGCCATGATGAGCCCGATATCGCCCGAACCCAAAATGACGGCGCGCGAGCCGGGTTTGAGATTTTCGATATTGATGTATCGCTGCGCCAGGCCGGCCGTAAACACGCCGGCGGGACGGCTACCGGGAATCTTGATCTCGCTGCGGGTGCGCTCGCGGCATCCCATGGCAAGGACGACCGCGCGTCCGGTGAGCCGCAGCATGTCGGCGGGGCTCATGAGCGTGACGGTGTGGAGTGCTGCGCCTTCCGTAGGCTCGCCTGAATCAATCCCAATCACCATGCTGTTCAGGAACAGCGCAATGTCGGTTGCGCGCACCTGGTCGATAAAGCGCTGCGCATACTCGGGGCCGGTGAGCTCCTGCTTAAAGTGTGACAGCCCAAAGCCGGGGTGGATGCACTGGCGCAGGATGCCTCCCAGGTGCTGCTCGCGCTCCACGATGGCCACGCGCGCTCCGGCCTTATGCGCGGCCAGCGCGGCAGCCATGCCGGCGGGGCCTCCTCCGATGACGACCACGTCGAAGGCCTGCGTTTGCACGGGCGCTGCAGCTCCGACCTCTGCGGTTCCGGCCTCCGCGCGTCCGCCGCGCACATCGATCGTCGCCATCCTAGCGCACCCCCTTCAAAGGCCCCTCGACCAGCCAAGATCCGGCATCCTCCAACAGCACTTCGCTGGGGTCGCAGCCCAGCTCGCGCGCCAGGATCGCCACCACGCGGCTCTGGCAAAAACCGCTTTGGCATCGACCCATGCCGGCGCGGCAGCGGCGCTTGACGCCCTCGACCGAAACCGCGCCCGGGCGGCGTCGGATCGCGGCCACGATCTCGGCCTCGGGCACCGTCTCGCAGCGGCAGACAATCTGGCCCCACGCGGGATCGGACTCGATCAGCTCCTCCTTGCGCGCCAGTGGTGCGCGGTCAAAGTCGTCCGGCGCGCGGCGAATTGGGTTCCAGTCCGCCCGCTCGTGCAGCTCCACGCCCGCCTCACGCATCACAAGCTCCATGCGCTCGGCAATGGCCGGCGCGCTCGCCACGCCTGGCGACTGAATGCCCGCCGCCTGGAAAAGTCCCGGCACCACGGCCGACTGCCCAATAAAGAAGTCGTTCGTACCCTTAATGACCGGGCGCCCTCCGGCAAATGCGCGCACCACGCGGCGCGTATCCAGATCGGGCACCAGCTTGCGCGCGCCGGTCAGCAGCGCGTTCATATCGCTCGCATAGGTCTGCGTGTCGCCCGGCTCGCGCACGGCAGCCGTCGCGGTAATCACGGTGTTGCCGTGCACGGTGCCCGTCACGATAACGCCCTTGGATACCGGCGTGGGTACGGGGTAGAGCGGCATGAGCGTGCGCGGCTCCTTGTCCAGCACCACGATGTTGCCCTGACGCCAGGCCATCTGGAATTCCTCAGCGCCCGCCATACGCGAGATGTCCGCGGCGCCGTTGCCCGCGGCGTTGATCAGGTAGCGGCAGCGCACGTTTCCGGCGGGCGTCGCCAACGTAAAGCGCGCGTCGTCGCCCGAGCCCGCGATTTCAATCGCCTCCACCGGTGCGGAGCGCATAAACGTCACGCCGTTGGCGACGGCGTTTTCCAGCGCGGCGATGGCGACCTCAAACGGGTCAACGTAACCGGTCGAAGGGCACCACAACGCGCACGTCGCCTGGGCACTCGCACGCGGCTCAAGCTCGTGGATACGCTCGGAGCCGATAATCGACAACTCGGGCACGCCGTTGGCCAGGCCATTCTGGCGCAGCTTCCCCAGGTGCGCGCGGTCCTCGTCGTTAAAGCCCAGCACCATGGATCCGGTGCGGCAAAACAAAAAGCCCAGCTCCTGGGCCCAGGTGCCATATAGCTCGCAGCCGCGGGCGTTGACCTGCGCCTTTACGGTTCCCGGAGCCGGATCGTAGCCGGCGTGAACCAGGCCGCCGTTGGCCTTCGAGGCGCCCAGTGCAATGTCGTTGGCCGCCTCGACCACGCAAATGGACAGGTCAAACCGCGCGAGCTGCCGCGCGATGGCGCACCCGGTAATGCCCGCGCCCACAATTGCGATATCAAACGTTTCTGCCACGGTGCCTCCCAGACAAGTTGACAGGCTGTCAATAAGACTATCTTACGGTCTGCACACTCCCAGTGCGGCGGCAATGCGGCGAACAGCCCCGCAACACCCGCCAACGGCAGGCGAGGGCCGGCCCAGCACGGATGCCGACCCCACCAGACCGCGAGACCCTCCCGCCCAACCTCGCGGTCTACGCCGTTACCTGTTACAGATTGAGATACTGAGTTCACAGGTGCACGTTCGTCTCAATCTGTAACAATAAGCCGAGGTTTTTGGGTCTTTTCTGTTACAGGTTGAGACAATCGTTCCGACGGATTCTGGTTGTCTTGATCTGTTCTTGATTTGTAACAGTAAGAACTGTTTTTGGGTTCTAGATGTTACAGATCGAGATTGAAGTTGAGGAGAGGGTAGTTTGTCTAAATCTGTAACATCTGGGACTGTTTTTGCCGAGTTGTTGTTACAGATTGAGATATTGAGATTGGACGTTTTCCTTTGTCTTGTTCTGTAACAGATAGAAGGGTTTCTGGCCCCTAGTTGTTACAGATTGAGATTTAAGTTGGGGAGAGAATGGTTTGTCTCGATCTGTAACACCTAGACCTGGATTCCGCTCCCACTTGTTACAGATTGAGATGTTTGTGTCCGCGCCGGCCCCGTACCCAGCCGTAGTCCCATATAAACAAACCCCGTGGTAAACTTGACCGAACTGTTAATATTCCGAAAGGTACCCGTAATGTCCAAGTACATCTCCGAGCTCATGTCGCCGCAGCTTATGGGCGTCGTCTATGCCTTTGTTGGCTTTATCATCGCCCTGTATGTGCTGTCGGTCGTCTATGTGTTCATCGACGCTCGCCGCCGCGGCGCCAGCGCCTACGTGGCATGGGGCATCATCGCCCTCATCCCGTTTGTGGGCCTCATCGCCTACCTGGTCCTGCGCCCGCACTCCTACGCGTCCGACCGCGAGGAGCAGGAGCTGGACATGGCCCTGCGCGAGCGTCAGCTTGCCCAGTACGGCACCTGCCCGCAGTGCGGCGCGCCCATCGAGAAGGACTTCGTCGTCTGCCCGGTGTGCGATACCCAGGTTCGCAACGTATGTCCCAGCTGCCATCGCCCGCTCGATGCGCACTGGAAGGTCTGCCCCTACTGCCGAACTCGCATCCAGTAACGCATCCATCGCCGGGCCGGCCGCGAGCCACGGGCACGCCGCAAGCCATACGCGCACCCCGCCCCCACACGATGAAGCATGCGTAGAAAATCGCCCGCCGTGCCATTAAGGTGCGGCGGGCGCTTGTATACCAAGGCAACCTGCCTATAATGATGCAAGTCAAAAACGCCGAGCGCATCGCACGCACTTGCATCAGGCATCCGAGAGGAGAAAACATACCCATGAAGGCACTCTACAATGACGGTTCGGTGGCCGAGCTCCCGCAGGACGAGGTCACGCACGTCATCCGCCACTCCGCCGCGCACATCATGGCGCAGGCCATCAAGCGTCTCTATCCCGAGGCCGACTTTGCCTACGGCCCCGCGACCGACAACGGCTTCTACTACGACGTCGACCTGCCCGATGGCGTCAAGATCAGCGAGGACGACTTCCCCGCGATCGAGGCCGAGATGAAGAAGATCGTCAAGGAGAACCTCAAGTTCTCCGTGTACGAGAAGCCCCGCGCCGAGGCCATCGCCCTTATGGAGGAGCGCGGCGAGAAGTACAAGGTCGAGCACATCGGCGACCTGGACGACGACGCCCGCATTACCTTCTACCAGCAGGGCGACTACATCGACATGTGTGTCGGCCCCCACATCTGCTACACCAAGGCGCTGAAGGCCTTTAAGCTTACCGGCGTCTCGGGCGCCTACTGGAAGGGCGACAAGGACAACAAGATGCTCACCCGCATCAACGGCGTCGCCTTTGCCACCAAGGAGGAGCTCGACGAGCACATGCGCATGCTGGAGGAGGCCAAGAAACGCGACCACCGCAAGATCGGCCGCGAGATGGACCTCTTTATGATGCGCGACGAGGCCCCCGGCTTCCCGTTCTTCCTGCCCAACGGCATGATCCTTAAGAACACGCTGCTGGACTACTGGCGCGAGATCCACCACAAGGCCGGCTACGTGGAGATCTCCACGCCGCTCATCATGAACAAGCAGCTGTGGAAGACCAGTGGCCACTGGGACCACTACAAGGACAACATGTACTCCACCGTCATTGACGACGAAGAGTACTGCATTAAGCCCATGAACTGCCCTGGCGGCGTGCTGGTGTACGCCTCCAAGCCGCACTCCTACCGCGAGCTGCCCATCCGTGCCGGCGAGATTGGCCTGGTGCATCGCCACGAGCTGCGCGGCGCCCTGCACGGCCTGTTCCGCGTGCGCTGCTTTAACCAAGATGACGCCCACCTGTTTGTGCGCCCCGACCAGCTGACCGACGAGATCGTGGGCGTGGTCAACCTCATCGACTCCGTGTACCAGAAGTTTGGCTTTAAGTACCACGTTGAGCTTTCCACCCGCCCCGAGGACTCCATGGGTTCGGACGAGGACTGGGCGCGCGCCGAGGAGGGCCTGCGCACCGCTCTGGAGAAGCTGGGTATGGACTACGAGGTCAACGAGGGCGACGGCGCCTTCTACGGCCCCAAGATCGACTTCCACCTGGAGGATTCGCTCGGCCGTACTTGGCAGTGCGGTACCGTTCAGCTCGACTTCCAGATGCCGCTCAACTTTGATCTGGAGTACGTGGACGCCGACGGCACCAAGAAGCGCCCCATCATGCTGCACCGCGTATGCTTTGGCTCCATCGAGCGCTTTATCGGCATTCTGATTGAGCACTTTGCGGGCAAGTTCCCCACCTGGTTGGCTCCCGTGCAGGTCAAGGCACTTCCGGTTTCCGAGAAGAGCCGCGACTACGCGCACGAGGTGTGCGCCAAGCTGGAGGAGGCCGGCATTCGCGTGGTCTGCGACGACCGCGACGAGAAGATCGGCTACAAGATCCGCGAGGCCCGCAGCATCGACCGCGTGCCCTACATGCTCATCCTGGGCGAGAAAGAGGTCGAGGCCGGCAACATCTCCGTCCGCGATCGCTCCAACGAGACCGTTCAGATGAGCGTTGACGAGTTTGTTGCGAAGGTGCTCGAGGAGATCAAGACTCGCGCTTAAGGCAAGCTTCACAACAATTAACAAAGGCGACCGTCCGCATAGGTCGGTCGCCTTTTTTCATGCCCAAATAAGAAAAGCCGCTGGTTGAGCGGCTTTTTTTGTTGCGCAAAAAGGTACAGGTTTTTATAGAGGGGTATGGAGATGTACCTACTAGCAGTACATTTTGCGTAATCTGGGCAAACGCTGATTAATTGCTCGTATAATGTCGTCTGTCGAAAGATACAAAAACCTGTACTTTTGCGACTGCGCCTAGCTGCGAGCGAGAAGCCTGTTCTAAACGCCCCTGCATTTGCGTGCATCGCAAAGCCAAAAGAGGGGGCGAGAACATGGATCAGACGGCACGGCGCCAAGAGCAGCTGCCAGGCGCTTTTAACGGCGCCACCATCAGCAGCCAGCACGGCCGCGTTCGCTGGTATCTGGTTCACACCCCCCATGGAAAAGAGCGCGAGACCTGCGAAAAGGTCCGCTGCATTATCCCGCACGAGTTGATGCAGGACGCTTTTGTGATGCAAAAGGAGTTCTGGTTTAAGCGGGACGGCGCCTGGTCGCTCCAAACCAAACCCATGTACAAGGAATATTTCTTCGTCGCCACGCACGATGCCGCTGCGCTCGATAGGGCTTTGGCCCAGCTGAGCTTTGGCTGCCGCATCGCTGGCAGTAGGGAGCGGGCGTACATGCCCATGCCGGACGACGCACAGGACTGGTACCGCAGCGTTCTGGACGACGACGACGTGGTGCGCAACAGCGTCGCGCGCATAGAAAACGGCGTGTTGCACATAGAACAGGGGCCCTTGGTGGGGCAAGAGGCCCGTGTAAAGAAGATAGACCGTCATAAGCGCTGGTGCCTGGTAGACGTGGGCGAGGGTGACTCCACATTTAGGGAGCTGCTTCCGTTAGACGTGCCCAGCAAAACGTAAGGGAGACGTTGCGACGGCAAATTACTTGATTTTGGATTCATAGATGGGGGGGGTTCCTGGGGACAGGAACGTAAGTTTTATTGTGGCTGCTAAAGAAGTAACAGAGAGTAATGCGCCCGCGGGGGCAGCGCTGATTGCTCAGGCCATGGACCGGCGTGAGGGCGCCGGCCGGTACAAGGCTATGCAATCCATCATGGACTGGGACCGTTCGCGCCTTGTCTATAGGGCCGTCAAGCGCACGTTCGACATCGTGTTCAGCGGTGCTGTGCTCGTCGTAATCGCGATTCCCAGCTTGGTGCTGGCGGCGCTCATCCGTCTGGAGAGCGACGGCAGCCCATTCTACAGCCAGATCCGCGTGGGCCAGACCCGCCCCGACGGCAGCCTGTCCACCTTCCGCATGTGGAAGTTCCGAAGCATGTACAAGGACGCCGACGAGCGCCTCTCCGAGCTCAGGGAGCAGAACGAGATCGCCGGCGCCATGTTCAAGATGAGGGAGGACCCCCGCGTCACCAAGATCGGAAAGTTCATCCGCAAG
This sequence comes from Collinsella sp., assembly GCA_019414025.1. Lineage (GTDB taxonomy): Bacteria > Actinomycetota > Coriobacteriia > Coriobacteriales > Coriobacteriaceae > Collinsella. Next base: position 9,599 of record DXMU01000039.1, on the reverse strand, counting down.
CACTCCATTGACGAGTTCCCACAGTTCCTGAACGTGTTCCTGGGCCAGATGTCCGTCGTCGGCCCGCGCCCGCCGCTGCCGAATGAGGTGGCGGAGTACACGGAGTACGACTTGCAGCGCCTTGCCGTGAAGCCGGGTATCACCGGCTGGTGGCAGGTGACCGATCGCAACGATACCGACTTTGACGGCATGGTCCGCCGCGATCTTGAGTACATCGCCAAGCGCGGCCCCATCACGGACCTGAAGATTGTTCTCCTCACGGTTGTTGAGGTTTTTACCGGTGGCGGTGCTTGCTAAATGACTGAACCGATTAGGGTAGCTCAGGTTGTTGGTAAGATGGTTGGCGGCGGAGTCGAGGCCGTCGTCATGAATTACTACCGTCATATTGACCGCAGTAAAGTGCAGTTTGACTTTCTTGTTGATGCCGATTCGACGCTCGTTCCGCGTGAAGAAATCGAATCGCTCGGTGGCAGGGTCTTTGAGATTCCGCCCTATCAGCATGTTGTTGAATACCAGCGAGAGCTTCAGCGTCTCTTTAAGCAAGAGGGCTGGAAGATTGTCCACAGTCACATCAACGCGCTTTCGGTCTTTCCGCTTCGTGCCGCGAAAAAGGTGGGTGTTCCTGTGCGCATTGCACATAGCCACTCTACGAGCGGTAAGGGTGAGTATGCCAAGAATGCCCTGAAGGCTGTACTGAAAACGCAGTCAAATCGTTATCCGACGCATCGTTTTGCGTGTAGTAAATTCGCTGGTGAATGGTTATTTGGATCTAGTTCTCAATTTGTAGTCATGCGTAATGCTGTCGACTTGTCTGTTTTCGCGCCAGATGATGAGGATCGCTTAAGGACGCGGCGATCGCTTGGTGTTGCTGACGGACAGCTTCTAATTGGGCACATTGGTCGTTTTACAGAGCAGAAGAATCACTCATATTTGCTTAAGATATTCGATCAGGTTTTAAAGATTCGTAATGATGCAGTATTAGTTTTGGTAGGTTCTGGTCCGTTGGTTGAACAGATAAAGGACCAAGCTGATTGTCTGGGGATAAGCCATTCCATTCGGCTTTTGGGCACTAGAAGCGACGCTGCATCTTTATATCGAGCATTTGATGTTTTCTGCCTGCCGAGCCTGTATGAAGGTCTCCCAATGGTCGGAGTCGAATGCCAGGCATCGCATACACCCATTCTTGCGTCTGATGCCGTTACCTCTGAGACTGCTGTTACAACCATGATGCAATTTGAATCACTTTCTAGCTCCTGTATAAAGTGGGCCGAAAGACTTATTGAGTTGAGTACAAAGGTCTTCGCGCCTGGCGACGATGCCGGTTTGCAGGTATTTGAAATTAATGCTGCGGCCAGAGTTTTATTGGATTGTTATATGACCTATTTGGGTTCTGTTGATTAAGGGGATAGTTTGACTATTAAATGTTCTAAGCGAGTCGCAGTCGCGTCGTGTCATGACAAAATCAACTTTGGCAGCGTTCTTCAGGCGTACGCGACCCAGCGTGCCCTTGAGGAGCTGGGCGTTGAAGTCAATACTATTGATAAACGTGGTCTGGGTCATGCTATTTCTGCAGGACGTAATGATTACTATCTTGAGCATCTATTTGATGTAGATCTTTATCGTGCAAAGCTGGGGTTTGTAAAGCATCGCATCAAGCAGAAGCTTGATGCTGACTTTGGAAAGAAAATGGCAAAGAGGAAAAGTGCATTTTCCTCTTTCGAGTCAACACATTTTAGTTTTACTCCTCAAACTGCTTCGTTTGAAGATCTTGGGGCGCTTGTGGCTGATTATGACAGCGTTGTTGTTGGTAGCGATCAGCTTTGGCTGCCTGTCAACATTGCTGGTAGGTACTTTACACTTTCTTTCGTGCAGCCTCCTGTCCGTAAGGTGTCTTATTCCACTAGTTTTGGAGTATCTTCCCTTTCTGAAAAATATCTTCGTAAAACAAAAGAGTTTCTTTCTGATTTTTCGGCCATTTCTGTTCGCGAGGATACGGGAGCGGATTTGGTAGAGAAAGCTACGGGCGTCCGATGCTCTGTTGTATGCGATCCTACGATGCTGCTGGCTAGAGATCAGTGGGCAAGCCTTGCTGGTTCCTCATTGATTAGCGTTCCTGACGAGCCGTATGTTTTCTGCTATTTCATGGGTAAGAATGCATGGAATCGTGAATGTGCCCAGGAGCTTGCCGAGCAGCATAATTTGAAGATCGTCGCAATTGCCCATCCCGATGAGTATGTTAAGGCTGATGACGATTACGCGGATTATTATCCTTGGGAGGCCGGTCCGGCTGAGTGGGTCAATCTGATTGCCCATGCTTCGTATGTCTGTACTGACTCTTTCCACGGAAGCGTGTTCTCAAATATTTTTGAGGTGCCCTTCTTCTCGTTCCGCCGCCACGAGAATATGGGTGCTCAGTCTACGAACTCACGTATTGATACATTGCTGCGTGTCCTTGGAAACTCCGATCGTATTTGCGAATCGAAGGATGCTTTCCATGCAGCAATGGCAAATGAAATCGACTTTGTGTCAGTACGTCAACGACTTAATGCGTATAAGAATGAATCGGCCAATTGGCTTAAATCCGCTCTTGAGCTGTAGGGAACAGTATGATCTCCATCACTGATAAAAGTAAATGTTGCGGTTGCGCTGCCTGTGCTCAAAAATGTCCCAAGCAGTGCATATCAATGGAATATGACGCCGAGGGCTGCGAGTACCCTGTAGTCAATGTTGACCAGTGCATTGATTGCGGATTATGCGAAAAGGCTTGCCCGGTGCTTAATGTTGATAAGGATGAGCCTAAGTCCCAGCGAGCCTTTCTAGTCCAGCATAATGATCAAAAGGTGCTTGCTGAAAGTACTTCTGGCGGGGCCTTTACTGCCCTTGCTCAGGCCGTGATTGCTAACGGCGGTATTGTGTTTGGCGCAGGTTATTTGCGCGGTGAACAGCTTGTGCGAGCCGAAGGAGCCCCTGGGCGACTTAAGGTCGGACATTTTTCTGTGGAAAGCGTTGATGAACTTTGGCGCTTCCGCAACAGTAAATATGTTCAGAGTGTCGTTGGCCCTGCGTATCCCGAGGTCAAACAACAACTAAAAACTGGACGTGAAGTTCTCTTTATTGGTACCCCTTGTCAATGCGAAGGCCTGCTTCGATTTTTGGGCGACAGGCCGGCAAATTTACGCGTGGCAGACTTCGTCTGCCGCGCGAACCCCGCTCGCGCTGTGTTCGCGCGGCAGGTCGAATGGCTTGACGCAAAGATTGGCGTAAAAGGTGAGACCGTTCTTTTTAGAGATAAATCACTGTTTGGCTATCGCTATTCAAATATGTGCGAGCTCGAAGGCGAGACTCTGGATGGAGAAAGGCTGTACAGCGAAGGTGTCGAAACGGATCCTTACCTAAGGGCCTTTTTTGCAGACCTTTCAGATCGACCCATCTGTTACGAATGCCCGTTCAAAAAGCGTTATCGCGTTACTGATTTGACTTGCTGGGATTTCTTCGATGTTTATCGACTCTCGAAAGAGTTCGATGACAATCGAGGCGTCACTCGAGTTCTAATCCAAAGCGATGAGGGGCAAGAATTGCTTGATCGTGCCTCAAGCTATGCCCGTATGAAGGAGATTGATGTTGAGGCCGCAGTAGAAGGTGTTCGTGAACTTACTAAGTCCGTGAAGTTGAATCCGCGCCGCGATGAATTCATGGCTGATGTGGCGAATCTGGATGGTGAGGAGCTAATGAATAAGTGGTTCCCCGATTCCGGAAAAGTGAAAGCCGAGCGCTTTGCTAGGCATACATGCGAAAAGCTTGGAATTTATGACCCGATGAAGCGTCTGGTTAAAAAAATCATAAAGAAGTAGCCTAATGTTCGAAAGGGAATTGATGATTCCTAAAGTTCTGCACTACATCTGGTTCGGTGGAAGTGAGCTTCCTGAACTTGAAAGAAAATGCATTGAGTCTTGGTCGAAGATCATGCCTGATTGGGAAATTCGTAGATGGGACGAAAGCAATTTCGATATAAATCAATGTGACTTTTCTCGTGAGGCATATGCCTCAAAAAAATGGGCGTTTGTCAGCGACTATGCGCGATACAAAATACTGTATTCAGAGGGTGGAATCCTTCTCGATACAGATGTTGAAGTCCTGAAGCCTTTGGACGGGCTTTTAGATAATGAGGCCTTTGCGGGATTCATGAAGAATAATTTCTTCTTGAATCCCGGCCTCATCATGGGTTCTGAGTCCGGAAGCCATGTCATGAGCGATGTCGCAAATTTATATGAATCTATGAAATTTGAGCTGCGAAAAGGCCGCAACTCTATGGATACCTCTCCGAGGGTGCTGACTGATTACTTGGAAGTGAATTGCGCTCTTAGGAGAGACGGTTCTTTCCAGGAGTTAAATGGTTTCACTGCATACCCTGCTACTTATTTTGATCCCCTAGACAGCCATAGTGGCAAGTTTGAAATTACTGAGGATACATATTCTATTCATCATTATTCAGGCACCTGGTTGTCACCCGCTAAGAAGTTCCGTGTTGAAATGAGGAAAAAGCTTGCGCCAGTAATTGGACCCAAGCTGTCTTGGTTTATCTCCTCTGTTCTATCGGTTCTTAGATTTGGAAGGAAGGCTTTTTAATGGTTTCGTTTGCCTTGGACCACAATAAGCCTAGGGTTTTAGTTTCTGGCCTTTCAAATGGGTTTTGTGGAACCGAAATCGTTGTTGGGAGGTATATAAAGGCCCTTAGCTCATATGCTACGTTTGACTTTCTTACAACGTTTGAGGGACTTGGAGTTGCTGCAATTGAGGCCCAGCTTAACGGATTGCCAGGTGTCTGTTCATTTGGCGTTCCAGATACGGCTGATATTTCTGATAAATTTTTAAAATGCTCCTTTAATGTTGCCGAATGGATTGACGTAATTATTTCTATGGGTCGTCCAAATAAGCTTGCGGGGGTCGTCTGTTTATGACGTCAACAAGCAAGCAGGTAAATTGCTGTCAATCTTCCTTGGTCAACAATCCTCTTGTGAGCGTGATTGTGCCGATGTATAACGCTGAAAAAACGATTCAAAAGACATTAAATAGTCTTCTGCGTCAGAGTGTGAGCAACATTGAAATAATTATTGTTGATGATGGGTCGACAGATCGTGGCACTGAGCTAGTTATGGCTATTGCAGAGGGCGACAACCGGATTAAGCTGATTAGTCAAAACAATAGCGGTGTATGCGTGGCGCGTAATAGGGGTATCGATGAGGCCTCCGGTGATTGGGTGGCATTTGTTGATGCTGACGATATACTGCCTATAAATGCAGTTAGGCTGTTGCTTGAATCCTCAGATGGCTGTAGCTTGGTTATCGGGGCGCTGCTGAATGAGCATGGCGATTATTCGAGCAAGGCTATAAGTATTGGATGGGAAACAGCATGCTCGCTTAGCCTTGCATTTTGGGACAATGTTAATAAAGTACCGTTTCCGAGCTTTGCTAATGGTGTTGCATTTCGAAGCGTCTGTGGAAAGATATTTAACAAATCATTATTTCGGAACGGTTCTCTTAAATTTGAAGATGGCATTCGTTTCGGTGAAGACGCACTGTTTATGGTAGATGCTTATCGTCTGGCGGAAAATGTAAAAGTGGTAGACTCGGCGGTCTATTGCTATGTGAACAATAGTGATTCGGTGACGAGAAATACTGATATCTCGGCTATCGAGGGTGTCGATAATTTATTGATAAAACTATACGAGCTATGTCTCGTGAATCCGGATTTAAACGAACTTTACAAGCAATCTGCAGTCAGGGAAGTCTTATCTTTGATTCGTAATCTTGCACGGTTTGAATCGAATCAGCTTTATATGCCTGTCTCTGATATGGTCTGCCAGCCGTATTTCAGCTATTTAATGGAAGGTTTTGCCTCTCACCGTTATTCACGCTGTTTAATCTCTGAAGTGAAAAATCGCATTACGATCCGTCTTCTTCTCGCGAGGCGTGTTATGGCTGCAATTGGCTTTACTAAGTTTGTTTATGGGGTATGTTAATTGACTTTGACTAATGTTGAAAGATCCTGGACTGAGATTAAGCGGGTAAATGCGGGGGCTGTACTGTTCAGCTTCGCATTGGCTTTATTTTCAACTTCTTATTATATTGGATCAGTAAATGCTAACAATGTGTTTGGGATTTCTCTTGCAGCGCTTTCGCTGGTTTTTGAGTTATGTGCCTTAGCGTTTCTACTGTTGAAGCTTTTACTACAAAAGACTTCCCATGTAAAAGTGCTTGTTGGGTTGCTGTTGATTTTAATTTGCGTCGGGTCGCTGAAATCAAATAAAGCTCCTCAGATTATTTGGTTGGCTCTGCTTTGTCTGTGTGCTGAAGACGTCCCTGAATCCTACATTTCTAGGCCTATTCTTGTATCTTCCGTCTTAACTCTATTGATGGTTGTTGGTCTTAATAGTGTCGGTGCCATTCCTTCTGTATTAATGTCGCGCGGTAGCAATTTTGTTCGAAATTCGATGGGTTTTGCCCATCCTAATAATTTTGGCCAGCTTTTGTTTATCGCCTATTCTGCTTCTATTTTTGAGCTGAAAGGCAGAAGTGGTCTTGTGGGTATCTTCTGCTTTGCAATTGCTTTTTTCGTAGCGGATTCAAAAACTTCTGCAGCAGGCATTTTCGTAATGGCCTTGTATTCGGTTATTTTATTCAGAAGCCCCCGTTCAAAACCATATGGGTCCCTTTTTACTTTTTTACCGCTTTTTCTGGCGATTGTTAGTATAGCCCTGCCTTTTATGTGGTCCCATGGTGCCAATACATGGCTTGTCCAGCTTGATAATTTAATGACTAACCGGATTTTTTATTCCGCCTATTATTTTGAAAACTATCCTCTGACTGTTTTTGGTAATGACTTAACAGCCATAGTTTCGCTGCCGTCTGCAACGGGCGGTTATTTAATCCAAACAAGAGTCATGCTTGATAATGCTTATTGTCGATTACTTATTCAATATGGTTTGATCCCATTTACTGCGTTTGTTGCTTTCTATTGCGTAGCGATAAATAAAGCGCGTATTTCGGCCCACGTGACATTCATGGGCTTGGTCTTGTATTCCCTAATGGGGTTTGTTGAATGCGGAATGTTATATCCAGCATGTAATTTCTTTATGCTTATGGCGCTGCCCGCCTTTTCATATAAGGGGTCCTGTCAATCCGGGGTGCCATCAAAGGATGTTGTGGAGATGGCTAAATAATGGCAAAAATTAATACTACCAAGTCAGACATTTTGTGGAACTATGTAAGTACTGTTCTTTCAATGGGGAGCAGTTTCCTTCTTCTTCCGTTTCTGCTTGCTTACTTATCTAGCGCCGAACTTGGTCTCTGGTACACATTTGTTGCCATTGGTAATTTAACGCTGTTATTTGAATTTGGCTTCACACCAACTTTTGCGAGAAATATTGTCTATTGTCTTAGCGGTGCGCGTAGCATTAGCAAGAGCGGCTACGATTCATCTCAAGTTGGTGATTCTGTAGACTATGAGCTGCTTGGCAAACTGATTAAAACATCCCGGCTTGTTTACGCGTTAATTTCTTGCGTTGTCTTGATGCTTACCGCTACAGTTGGAACTGCCTACATTTCTTCAATTTCGAGTGCTATTGATCCCTTTTCTTGTTGGATTGCATGGTTAATTTTTTGTTTTGATGTGTTTTTTAATTTATTCTTTTTTCATTATACGACCTGCCTGAGAGGATTCGGGGATATCTCCGCTGAAAGCAGGGCAAAGTCTTATGGTCGCATTGGGCAGCTTGTGGTGTCTGCGCTTTTGCTGTTTATGGGTTTTGGCATTATTGGCGCTGCCATCGGTTATCTGTTTAATGACATTGTGCTGAGATTTTTTTGCGGTCGCTTTCTGGAGGTTCACTCAGAGGCGATGAGAAAAGCAAATGACGCTTGTGCGGGTGTTTCTATTTCTGAAATAAAAGAAACGTTTATTTCAGTGGCTTATTTGGCGTGGAGGGACGGCGTTGCTCAACTTTGCTGCTATGCTTCCACTCAGTTGAGTTCACTGCTCTGCTCCTATTTTCTTGGCGTGGAGGTAAACTCTCAGTATTCATTAATTATTCAAGTTGGCGGTGCAATTTACGGGTTTGCCAGCGCCTACGTTCGATCTTTTATTCCGATGTTTCAATCTGCTTATGCTGGTGGTGAAGTTCAGACTGCACGAAAAATTATTGAAAAAAGTCTGTCTCTATATTGGATTTTAATTGTTGTATGCACAATCGGTGTCTGGTTTGTCGGCTTCCCAGTCTTGTTCCTAGTTAAGAAAGGTTTTTCCCCCGACGGGCTTCTTTATTTCGCGTTGGTTGTTTATCTTGCGGTTTGGAACCATCATTCATTGTGCTGTAATTACATTATCAGTACAAATGAAATCCCCTATCTTCCGGCTTATATAGTTTCGGCTATTGCGGGTTTTGTATTGTCGTATGTCTTAATTTCCTTTACTAACATGGGTGTCTGGGCGCTTGTGGTTGGTAATGGGGTTGCTCAGCTTACATATAATAATTGGAAATGGCCTATGTACCTTTCACGTAAATTATCTTCCCATTATTTTGCGTTGATTAGAGCTGGTCTCATGCAGTGGTCCTGCGCATTGAAGAAATAAGTGTTAATCATTGTTTTAATGTGACTTATGATTTCGATCTCGTCGGATATGTTGATGTAAATCCGCAGACGGCCAGCCGTCAAAAAGGGCAAAACTGTCCCTGTTCATGAATCCGGAATACCATAATACGGATTCTGGAAAAGGACGGTGACCGCTATGGAGATGCTGCCAGACGCGATGCCGGGTCCGTAGCGATGCTGCACCCGGAGGCCGAGGCCGCGACGGCCATAGATCCGTCCAACGCGCTCGCCACCCGGTAGGCGCCGTCGTCGACGACCCTCTCCAAAGCTGTGTTTTGGTATTTAGCTGTTAGGTCGTACTTAGCGCACCATTTGTAGTTCGATTCTTTGGTGACGTTAGATGCCGCAGTAAGCTCAACCTTGGCGCCACCGGTCTTCCACTCCCTTAGATTCATCGCATAAGCAGCAATCCCGTTCTGAATCCCCGAGATGCTCGGCGGGAAGGACTGATTGCCGGCATCAATGGAAAAGCTCTTTTCCTTGGCATCCAAGTGATGCTGAATGCGGTCGGCATACTTCTCCGCCCATTCATCGGCCTTGCCATTTCGCACTGAGTAATTGTTGGACAGGTCGGTTGAGCGGTAGGCGTAGTCGGCCTTCTGGTAGTTAGCCGGGTGGTCGGAGTGGGCGATTGCCATGAGCTCGTCGGTCAGACCAAAGTACAGATGGCGCTGGTCCAGGTCTCCGTACCAGTTGTCGTTCGTGTCGTCCCAGGTTAGGTCCATCTGGCATCATTTACCGTCGATCTTTACGGCGTTCCAGGTGTGGCCGTTGCCGGTGATGCGGCCGTTGGCGATGCCCGCGGCGTCAAGGAGCTTGGAGTAGATGCGCTGGTAGCTCTCGCAGGTGCCCTGGTGGCGTGTGAGGCCGCTTTCGGCCGAGCACCAGTTGAGGCTGTGGTCGTACTCCAGCTGGTCGAGCGTCCAGTCGTGGAGCCACGGCGCCATGTCG
>DXMU01000038.1 GCA_019414025.1 Collinsella sp. | reverse complement strand
CCATTTCCCGATGTCCAAGAAATGGGAGGCAGTTCACTGTCCCCTTTGTGGTGGTTTTGCTGCTAGATGGCAGGTAGGATGTCGGTCAGGTTGTCGATGACAACGTCGGCGGCGGACTGGTCCAGGTTGACGCCCTCGTGCGGACGCAGTGCCAGGACGCGGGCGCCGGAGCGCTTGCCGGCCTCGATGCCCAAAGGCGAGTCCTCGATAACCAGGCACTCGGCAGGCTCCACCCCCAGCGCCTCCATGGCACGCAGGTAGATCTCGGGGTCGGGCTTAAACGCACTGCACTCGTGACCACTGATGGTGTAGTCCAGTACGTCGGCGATACCCGCAATCTCCACCAGCTCGTCAATCAACTCACGATACGACGAGCTCGCGATGGCACACTTCACGCCGCGCTCGTGCAGCTCACGCATCACCGGCTCCGTCTGCTCGTTGAGCAGCTCGGCATACGGAACGGGGTGGTCCGGGCTGTAGACTTGCTTGTACTCCACGCGCAGGCGCTCGCGCAGCTCAACATCGTCGGGAACCAGCGTCTCCCAAATGGCGGGCTCGTTAGACCCCGAAAGATCGGGGATCTCGTCAAAGTGGAACCCCTTCTCCTCCATAAACGCCACGCGGCGACGGTTATAGAACCACTCGGTATCGACCAGCACGCCGTCCATATCAAACAGCACTGCCTTGATCATACGCATCTCCTCCCACCTGCCAAAAAGGGACAGGTTTATTTTGGTAGGTTTTATCTGGGGTTTTGCGGCGCGACGGGCGCGCCCTCCCCAGAGCAAAAAAGGGGACGGGGCGCAAACCCCATCCCCTCTCAATCAACCCGTAAGGTCTACTTACTTGTGATTAGTAGGAAAGCTTCCACATGTAGCGACGCATGGTCAGCGGGTGCTGACGGGCCTCGGCGATCTGGTTGCCGTACTCGCGCATAACGGCGAGGTGCAGCAGCGGGTTGAAGTAGGTGACGACGCTTGCCGGCACGGCGTCGGCCAGGCCGTAGTCCTTGGAGTCGATCAGAGCGACCTTGGCGCCCATGCGCTTAAGGAAGGTGAGGGCGCGGGCGTCCATCGGACGGGTGGCACCGTCGGACATGAAGAAGACGTAGGGCTTACCCTCGGTGGAAACCTCGAACGGGCCGTGGAAGTACTCGCCGGTGTTGTACGCGGCGGCGTCGATCCACTGCATCTCGGTGAACAGGAAGGCGGCGTGAGAATAAGCCATCTTCTCGGAGGCACCGGAGGCCATGAAGTAGATCATCTCGTCGTCCTTGAAGTCCTGGGCGAACTGCTTGGCAAGACCCTTGGCGGACTGAGCGGCGTTCTCGCAGAGCTCGAAGACGTTGGTGAGGCCGGTGATCATGTCCTCGTAGTGGTCATAGCCCTCGGTCTGCTGAAGGATCTCGACAGCAAGAGCGATGGCGTAGCCGGGCTTCTCGCACTTGGCAGCGTAGTTGGCGTGGAAGCCGTGAACGATGACGTGGTCGGCGTCGACGGTCAGAGCGGAGCCAGCCTTGTTGGTGAGGGAGACGACCGGGCAGTTGTGCTTCTTGGCGGTCTTGTTGGCCTCGACGGTCTCGGGCGTGGAGCCACCGAGGGAGCAGGTGATCACGAAGGTGTGCTCGTTGACCCAGGAAGGCGTGTCGTAGTTGAACTCGTTAGCGGTGAAGATCTGAACGTTCAGCTTGTCCGTGTTGTTGGCCAGGAAGTACTTGGCGGGGTAAAGGTCGGACATGGAAGCACCGCAGCCGACGAAAGCGACGCTGTGGATCTCGTGGTTGGACAGGACGTCAGCGACGATCTGCTTAGGGAGGTTAAGGTCGATCTCGTACATCTGACACATTCCTTTCGATTTGTTGCGGCGTCACATTGCCGGACGCTCGCAGGGTTACCGTAGTTAGGACCGAGTCGCCGGCCCGTTGAGGATGTGACAAAGGGACTATCCCTTTGTCACATGTTAGGGATGGAAGCCTGCCTGGGGTATGGGATGCCAGGCAGGCCCCCGGGGGAAGCGCTGGGTCGCGACTAGGCCAGGATGCCGGCCGCGGAGAGGGCGATGCCGCCCACGATGGCAATCACGAGAAGCCAACCGGTGTTGACGTTCTTCTTGATGAGCCAGTACATAAGGCCGGTGAGGCCAAGGGAGATCATCTGGGGCATCATGCCGTCCAGGATGTCCTGAATCACGACGGTGCCGTCAGCGAACTGCAGCGGGGTGGTGGCGCCGATCAGCGTAGCGATCATGCCGCCCACGGACATAAGACCCACGATGCCGCAGACATACATGAGCTTCTCCATGAGATCGCCGCCCTGAAGCTTGCTCAGGTACTCGTGGCCGCCCTGATAGCCCATCTTGGCTGCGAACCAAGTGATCAGCACAGAGGGGACGATGGAGATGAGCATGGCCAGGATCGGGCCCATGATGGAACCCTGCTGAGCCAGCTGAACGCCCAGACCAAAGGCGATAACACGGATGGTGCCCTGGAATAAGGAGTCGCCGATGCCGGAAAGCGGACCCATGAGGGAGGTCTTGACCGCGTTAATCGAATCGGGATCGAAGTTCTCGGGATCCTTGGCGTACTCCTCCTCCATGGAGGCGGCGAGGCCCAGGATGAAAGCGCTCGTCTGCGGGGTGCAGTTGTAGAACGCCATGTGACGGTGGTAAGCCTCTTTCTTAGCAGCGAGCTGCTTGGGGTCGGACTCGTCCGGATAGAGGCGATCGAGCGTGGGAACCATGCCGTAGAGGAAGCCCATGTTCATCTGACGCTCGTAGTTCCAAGAGGCCTGGATGGCCCAGGAGCGCCAGAAGAACTGGCTGACCTTCTTGTTCAGGGACACGTCCTTGGTTGCGGTTGCCATAGTGTGTTCCTCCTTAGTCTTCGTCGTCTTCGAGCGGATCGTAGTCGGAATCGACACCGGCGGCTGCATGGGAACCGTTGAACTTGAAGCCCATGAAGACGACAGCCAGGCACACACCGATCAGAGCGACCGCGATGACGGATAGGTTGAGGTAAGCGGCGAGCAGGAAACCGATGAACAGGAACGGAGTCATACCCTTCTTGATCATCATGGTGAGCAGCAGGGCCAGACCGTAGGCGGTCATGATCTTGGTCGAGACGTTCAGACCAACGGACAGCCACTCGGGAACCATGTTGACGATGGCTTGGACCAGGTCGGTACCGACAAAGACGGCCAGGAAGATCGGCAGGAAGTACATGATGGCGTACAGACCGGAGCCGGCGCAGATGTGCATGCGATAGGCGGTCTTGAACTTGCCGTTATCAATCGCGCTATCGGCCACATGGGTGAGGGCGGCGATGATGGAACGGAACACGATGCCGAGCAGCTGACCCAGGACGGCGACCGGGATGGCGATCGTCATGGCGGTCTCGGCGGAAGCATCGGTCAGGCACGCGAAGGCAGCGGCCACGATGCCGCCCAGGACCATATCGGGCGGAACGGCGGCGCCGACCTGCACCAGGCCCATGGACACGAGCTCGACGGCGGCACCGACGGCAAGGCCGGTGGGCACATCGCCCAGCAGCAGACCGACGAGCGTAGCGCCAACGAGGGGCTGCTCGAAGTTAAGACGACCGAGCAGGCGGGAGTCCCACATGCAGAACACGCCGACGAGGCCGACGAGCACCGCACTGATGAACGTATTCATACCCTTCTCCTTTCAGTCAGGCAAAAGCCTGGTTGATTACAGCTTGGCGTCGATGTCGACGCTCTGATACGTGGGGGTCTGCTGGACGTAGAGCTTGATGCCCATGTCGAGCAGCTGGTTGACGTCGGCCTTCTGGGTGGCGTCGAAGAAGACGGAGCTGTCCTTGCCGCCGACCTGATCGGCACCGTCGTGGTTGGCGGTGGCGCCCAGGTTGATGGCGTCGAGCTTGTAACCCTGGCAGAACTGCAGCATCTCGGCCGTGTTGCCAAAGACGAACATGACGCGCTCGCCGAGGGTGTTGAGCTTGTCCATCTTGGCGAGGGCACGCTCGACGGTGAAGACGTTCAGGCGCACGCCCTGGGGCTTGGCCAGCTTAAGAGCGCCCTTCTTGATGTCATCGTTGGCGGCAGCGTTGTCGACGACGATGATGCGCTCGGCCTGAACCTTGGTGGTCCAGGTAAAGACGACCTGACCGTGCAGCAGACGGTAGTCAAGACGTGCGAGGACGATCTTGGCGGGACCGGAGCTGTGACGGGGCGCCTTAGCCTTCTTGGCGGGAGCCGCGGCAGCCTCGACCGGTGCGTTGGGGTTGGTCAGACCGGTGCGGGCCTCGTTGATGAGGGCCGCGAGCTCGGCACCCTTGATGGGGGCGGGGCTCATAGCGAGCGTCAGTGCCAGCGGAATGTTGAAACCGCTAATCACCGTGAATGCCGCACCGTTGCGGGAAAGCTCGACCATGCTGTTGTTGACCGAGCTGCCGAGCATATCGGTCAGCACATAGACGGTGTCGTCCGCGTTGAACGTGGCGATCATGGCGTCCACCTTGTTGGTGATGGGCTCCTTGTCGTCACGAGCAAGCGACACGACGTGGACGTTCGACACGTCGCCGAGAACCATCTCGAGCGTGTCTTTGGCGCCTGCGGCCAGGCCGCCATGAGATGCGAGAATGATCTGATTCATCTTGCCTCCTCCTTTTCGTTATGGTCATTATAACGTCTTATACGTTGCGGATATTGCTAATTAGTATAAAGACCGTTCGCGGGTGAAAATCGACCGTTGACGGGTTTAACGTACTTGAAACGTTGGGGCTGGACAGGCCGGCACTGGCGGGATAACCCCAAGTCGGACCCTGCGTGCAATCCTCTATCGCACGAAGTACCAGGGGCTTTCCTGCACGGTGGGCTCCAGCGTAATGCCCGTGCGCTCGCGGAACAGATCCATGTCCTGCGATTTCTCCGTCCACCACGCGTTGGGCTTAAAGGTCATGCTCTCAATGACATGGCCGACAAACACACTGTTGCGCATCTTGGAAAAGTCGGTGTTCATGATCACGATGGACGCGAGCACCAAAACGATGCCCAGAACCTTGATCGCACCGGCGGGCTCGGCGTAGACACCAATGCCCAGCAGCACGGTGACGACCGTCTCGAATGACATTACGACGGGAACTTTCGACGTCTCGAGCCCCATGGACAGACCCTGCATATATAAGACATAGGCCACGGCTGTGGGGATGAGTCCAAAGCCAAGGAACAGCAGCAGCAGCTGTGGCGACATTGCCGCGGCGACATCTGGCCACGGAGCCGCGATAGCCGCCATAACCGCACCGCCAAAAACAAGGCCCCAAAACGTGACAGCCAGCGGGTGGACCGTCTTGGTTGCTATCCGGCTAAACACCGCGAGCGACGCGCCACAAAAGCCCGCAATCACGCCCGACGTGACGCCCCAAACCGAAAAATGAAAACCGGAAAGGTCGCCATCGGTCACTGCAAGTACACAGCCACCGATGTTAAAAGCGATGGCAACGAGCTTGTTGGGAGTCACATCCTCGCGATAAAGTACGCGGCCGAGCATGACGCCAAACACCGGCGAGGTGTAGAGCAGCACCGAGGCCGTGGACATGCCCACCTCGCCCATGCACTCGTAATAAAGAGTGTTAGCGGTGGCGAGGCCGATAATGCCAAGAAGCGCACAAGGAACAAGCTCTTTAGGACTTGCCTTGAACAGTGCCAGGGGACCCGATGCCTTTCCCTCACGAGCACCTCCCTGGCAACCCATGAATGCCAAGACCGGAGCCATTAAGACGGCACCCGACAACAAGCGAAAGGCAGCCATACTCTGGGACGTAACGCCCATGGCCGAGATGCCGTTTACAAAGATTCCGATGCTGCCCCACATAAGCGCGGCGATCAGCACCAGCACATAGCCCAGATTGCTTTTCTTCAACGCAGCCTCCTCGGTATTGTTTCCAATATGTTTCACACTACGTTATAGTCGTTATATACATTTTTCAAGGCACAAATCGGCAGACGGGAAAATCTGCTTTTCCGCTACAACCCATTAGTGCAAAGAGGCCAGGTTCATATGCACCAACTTGGTGCAAAGTAACCTGTCCCCAATGCACCAACCCCTTAACAAACACGACGACGCCGACGTTTTGGCAACGTCAGCGAGCGCCCGTCATTTGAGCCAAGGTGCCGTGAAATCAGAACCACCCTTAAAAAGGGTGGTTTGCTCTTAGGGTATAACCCACGGGCCCCGGGCTCGCGTCTAAAGGCGCGGGCCCGGACTTCGTCCAGGCCTAGTGCATCTTGACCCGTGGCGCGCCGGTCGAACCGGCAGCATCACCCCCTCTTGAAGGGGTCCTCGTACTCCTTCACGCTCAGCTTGTCCAGCGCGATGTCGTGGGACTCCTGCTCCCTGATGTACTTGGCGATCGTCGCCTCGTTCAGGCCGACGGTGGACACGTAGTAGCCCTCCGCCCAGAACTTCCTGTTGCCGAACTTGTACTTGAGGTTGGCGTGCTGTTAGCGTCAATATATTTTTCACCATTTTCACCAACGTATTTTCGCCAATCGCG
>DXMU01000037.1 GCA_019414025.1 Collinsella sp. | reverse complement strand
TGGGAGGCCAGGGCGCCGCTGACCGGTGGACGGCACCGAGCCGTACGCTTGAACTGCAGAAGGGGGAGGCCTCGCGGCCTCCCCCTTTTTTGTATCTCGGGCAATTTGTCTCACATAGTAGCTGTGTTTTATAACCCTCGTTTGTCGCATCTTCTGCGAACGGGCTACAATAACTTAGTCTGTGCGATATGGAGGTGAACATGGCTGAAGCTGGTATCGGCGTTGATATCGTCGAGATTTCCCGCATGAAATCAATTCTTGAAAAGACGCCGTCGTTTGCTCGGCGTGTGTTTACCGAAGAAGAGCGTGCGTATTGCGATGCATCATCGCGTCCCGCTGCTCACTATGCGAGCCGCTTTGCTTCGCGCGAGGCGGTGCTTAAAGCTCTCGGCACGGGTTTTAGTCAAGGCGTGGGTCGCAAGGATGTTTCGGTAACGCGTGATAAGCTCGGCAAACCGAAGGCGCTGCTTTCGGGCCGTGCTCTCGAGATCGCTCAAGAACTGGGCGTTGTTGAGGTCGCTCTTTCCATTACGCTTACGGGAGACTTGGCCGTTGCGAATGCCATCGCGATTACCGAAGATGCTCGGCCTAAGCCAAAAGATGAAAAGGTGAGCACCAAGAAACGCGTTGCGCAGACATTTAAAGAGGCTCGCTCTGTATTAGATGAGCTCGAGCAGCTGCAGAATTCAGCATTGACGGAGCACCTGGGCGATGCTTCGCAAGATACGCTAGGAGCATAGATGAAACCGGTTTTGAGTACCGAAGAAGTCGTTCGTCTCGAGGATATCATCGAACGCGAAGGGACTTCGAAGGCCGAGCTTATGGAGCTAGCGGGTGAGTTTGCCGCTAACGAGGTCTTGAAGCTCAATCCCGATCGGGTTCTCGTTTTGGTCGGTTTTGGTAATAATGGCGGCGACGGTTGGGTTGCCGCCGATATCCTGAGCCATAAGGGTGTGGACGTGGATATCGTTTCTCCGGTTGAACCGGATGAGATTCCTGCTGCTCTGGCACGTCATGTTGCTCGTCGTGCTGCCGGCCGCGATGTGCACGTTTGCGTCGGCCCCTCGCGTGATGAACTCGGGGTTTTGATCGATAAGGCCGATGTTGTTGTCGATGCCATTTTTGGTACCGGTTTCCACGGGAATCTGCGTGCGCCGTTCTCCATTTGGATTCCTACGGTCAATGAATGCGCCGATTGTGTCGTATCCATTGATGTCCCCTCGGGCCTGAATGCAGAGACGGGCGTTGTTGATGACGACTGCATTCGTGCCGAGCGCACGGTGACGATGATTGCGCCCAAGATTGGTCTGTATAGCGCTGATGGTCCTGAGTATGCTGGCGATTTGATCTGCGGCAATCTTTACGACCGTCTTGACGAGGTCATCGATGATGTCGACCACGCCGCCGAGATTGTCGAGCCCGGTGACTTAGTTGATTACTTTGCTCCGCTACCATCGAATATCGATAAGTATTCCCGTGGCTCCGTGCTTATTGTCGCCGGATCTGCGCAATATCCTGGTGCTGCCATTATGGCGGCCAAGTCTGCAGCTCGCGCGGGTGCTGGTTACGTGGCAGTCGCGGCTCCTGACGCCTGCGCCAATCTCATTCGCATGGCACTTCCTTCGATTCCGGTCTTTGCTATTCCGTCTGATTCCCGCGGCTCCTTTGGCGCCGCTGCGCGCATGACGGTGTGCGAGATCGCAAAGAAGTACAGCTGCGTGCTGTGCGGTCCCGGTATGACGACGTCTGCCGGCGCTATGCAGGTGGTTTCGGGCTTGCTCGAGCTTGATGTACCGCTAATTTTGGACGCCGATGCACTCAACTGCCTTGCTAAGATTGCCATTGACGGTATTGATAGTAACCCCGAGATGTATCGCCGCGAGCAGCCGTTGGTTATGACGCCGCACTATCGTGAGCTTTCGCGCCTGGTTGCCGGTGACGAGGTGAACGACCTTGGTACCGCGATTGCGGCCGCGCAGAAGGTTGTCTGGGCTGCAGGCTCCGACAATCTGGTGGTCATTGCCAAGGGGCCGACGACGGCTATCTGTGGCGTTGAGCGTGTGCTGCTGCCGCTCTCGGGTCCGGCTTCTCTGGCAACTGCCGGTTCGGGTGATGTTCTCGCGGGTATTTTGGCCGGCACGCTTGCCACCATGCGCGACGAGATGGATCGTTGGGAGTTGCTGTATTCGTACGCCGTCGCACTTCACAGCTACGCCGGTTTTGCCGCGGCGACGGAGTATGGTGAGAAGAGCGTCATCGCGACCGATCTTATCGACTTGATCGGTCCTGCCATGGAGCTGGCGGCAAAGGATGCGCTCGAAGATCTGGGAATCATGGACGAAGGGTCGGATGACTAATCATGAATAAAGCCGATTTGACGCGCTGGTCCTGGGTCGAGATCGACCGCGGGGCGCTCCGTCGCAACACGAGGGCCTATAAGAACTTGTTGAATCCGCGTCAGCGCCTGTGCTGCGTGGTCAAGGCCGATGCTTATGGTCATGGAGCTGTTGAGTGTGCCAAGATCATGTATTCGGCCGGTGCCGACATGTTTGCCGTGGCGACGGTTAACGAGGGCGTTGGGCTCCGTCAGGGCGGGATTACTAAGCCCGTCCTGATTCTAAGTGAGCCGCCTATCGAGGCTATTCCTGCATTGCTCGAATTCGATATCATGCCCTCGGTCTATACGTCCGATTTTGCTCTTGCGTATGGCGAATGCGCCGTCGCGGCGGGCAAGGTGGGCAAGTACCATCTTGCCATCGAGACGGGCATGAATCGTATCGGTGTTCACTACACACAGGTGCTCGACTTTGTACGCGGCATCAGTTTCCATCGCGGCATCCAGTGCGACGGCGTATTTACGCACTTTGCCACGGCCGATGAACCTTCGGGTTGGGACTACAAGCTGCAGTGCCAGCGTTTTACCGAGGCCGTTCAGGCCATTAAGGACGCAGGTTTTGAATGCGGTATCGTGCATTGTGCCAATACGCCGTCCTCGATGCTCGATTCTTCAATGCACTTTGACATGATTCGTGCCGGCATCGGTTTGTATGGTCTGCAGCCATGTGAGCTGAGTGGTCGCGTGATGCAGCTTGATCCCGTCATGAGCGTCCACGCGCGTGTGACGCGCGTGGCGCATCCTGCGATGGGCGAGGGCGTGGGCTACGGCTTTACCTACCGCGTACCGCGCACGCGCGTTCAGATCTGCACCCTTCCGATCGGTTATGCCGATGGCCTTTCGCGTACGCTTTCCAATCGTATGGACGTGCTGTATCGCGGCGAGCGTGTGCGTCAGGTGGGCAATATCTGCATGGACCAGTTTATGGTCGCCATTCAGTCCAACCCGGCGCATGAGATTCCCGAGGCCGAGTATGGTGACGAGATGATCATTGTCGGCCGCGATGGAGATGCCGAGATTACCATGGACGAGATGGCGCGCCTACGCGGCACGATTAACTACGAGGTCGCTTGCGGCTTTGGTATGCGTCTCGACAAGGTCTACGTGTAGGAGTCGCTATGGGCGTCATGCACATCCCCGGCCATAGCCATCAGGCGCCGCGTGAGGTCGCACTCGAGGAGATCGAGGCCGTTCTGGGCGATTGTCACCTTTGCCAGCTTTACCAGTCGCGCCATAACATCGTGTTTGGCGTGGGAAACCCCCACGCTCGCGTGATGTTTATTGGCGAGGCGCCGGGCCGCAATGAGGATTTGCAGGGCGAGCCCTTTGTGGGGGCGGCAGGCGAGGACCTCAACGGCATTTTGTCGCTGGCGGGGCTCAAACGCGAAGACGTCTACATTGCCAACGTGCTTAAGTGCCGCCCGCCGGGAAACCGCAATCCGCGTCCCGAGGAAGTGCTGGCTTGCTCGCCATTTTTGCGTGAGCAGATTCGAAGCATCTGGCCCGATATTATTGTGACGCTCGGCAACCCCGCGACGCACTTTGTGCTAAAGACCGAGATTGGCATTACTAAGCTGCGCGGCAGGTTCCACCAGATGGGGCATTTTGTGGTAATGCCCACGTTCCATCCGGCAGCAGCGCTGCGCAATCCGGCTTGGCAGGAGCTGCTGGAGGAAGACTTTAAGATGCTGGGCGACTATCTGGAGCGACATCCCGCGCCAGAGGACGCCTCGGAATAATAAGGAGCATATATGTCCCTGGAGCGCCTGGGGGTAGGTACTTACAAAACGACTTGCGCTGCCGATACGGAGTACTTTGGCGAGCTAATTGCACCGTGCCTTGAGGACGGCGATGTGCTCATCCTGACCGGTGGCCTGGGAGTGGGCAAAACTCACTTTACCAAGGGCGTCTCGCGCGGGCTGGGCGATGGGCATATGGTTACGAGCCCTACGTTCGCCCTCATGGCCGTTCACGATCAAGGTCGTATTCCGCTGTTTCACTTTGATCTATACCGCCTGGAGCATGCCTACGAGCTCGAGGATACGGGCATTTTCGATGTGCTGGGCTATGAGGGTGCTTGCCTGCTGGAATGGGGCGAACAATTCCAGGACGAGCTGACGGATGAGTATCTTTCGGTGACGCTCAGGCGTGATGAGGGCGACAGCGACGTGCGAACGATAACGCTTGAGGCGCACGGTGACCGCGCAATGGAACTTTCCCATTTGATTGATAAGGCTGTACAAGATGAGCTTGCATAACGACAACGCGCTGGTGGTGGCGCTCGATACCTCGACTGACATGCTTGCCTGCGCGGCAAGCTGGATTGATGGGCAGACGGGTGAGACGAAGCTCGTGAGTGGCGACCACATGTGTCGCCGTCACGCCAACGTTGAGCTCGTGAATACCGTTGATGGCGTGCTGGCTCAAGCCGGTCTGGATCGCAGCGATGTTGGTTGCTATGTGGTCGGCCGCGGCCCGGGGTCCTTTACGGGTGTGCGCATCGGCATCTCCACTGCCAAGGGCCTCGCGCGTGGTGCCAATGTTCCGCTGCTGGGCGTGTCGACGCTCGACGCTTGCGCTTGGACGGCGTGGAAGGCTGGCGTGCGCGGCAAGCTTGGTATCTTGGCCGATGCTATGCGCGGTGAGGTATATCCGGCGCTGTATATGCTGGTCGATGAGGGTCCCGAGCGTCAATTTGAGCGCGAACACGTGGTCAAGGCCGCCGTGGCGCTCGATGAGTGGCGCCAAGCAGCGGACTGGGGCCAGGTTCAGCTGACCGGTGACGGTCTCGTGCGCTATGGCAAGCTGCTGGGTGAGGACGAGGCCGCCCGTTGCGTGGAGCGCGACCTGTGGTGGCCTTCGGGCGAGGGCTTGCTGCTCGCGCACGCTGCGGGTGACGGCGATCCGGCCCGCGTCCTGCCGATTTACACGCGCCTTTCGGATGCCGAGGAAAACGAGCGCAAGCGTCTTGGTCTTGCCGAGAGTGCGCAGAGCGAAATTACGGGTGTTGCCGATGAGCTCGCCGGTCGTCATCTGCAGTTCCGTCCCATGGGCGCGGCGGATGCCGAGGGCGCGAGCGCGCTGGAGGCTGCCTGCTTTGAAGGTGCCGGACACGAGGCATGGACGCCGGGCATGTTCCTGTCCGAACTGGGCGAGGACGTCGCTGCGCCGCGTAGTTGGTGGGTGGCACACGACGACGGCAAGCTGCTGGGCCTTGCCGGCGGTATGGTCGTGGACGGTGATGTGCAGATTCTGGATGTCGCCGTCGACCCGGCACATCGCCGTGAGGGCATTGCCCGCAAGCTGCTGTCGCACGTGAGCTATGATGCCCAGATGCTCGGCTGCACTACGGCTTCGCTCGAGGTCGAGGACGGTAACGAGGGAGCGACCGCGCTTTATAACGCTCTGGGCTTTACCGAGGCTGGCCGTCGCCGCGGCTATTATGGTGCCGGCAAGGACGCCATCGTCATGACGGCTCCGCTGCCCCTGGTGCTTCCGGTCGACAATGCTTCGCCCGAGCCGACGGCGGCAGAGCAGCGCGTATGGCCGCTGCCTGCGCCTGGGCGCTCCGAGGGGGAGCGTGCCGAAATTGAGCGCCGCCGCCTAGTGCTCGCTATCGAGAGCTCCTGCGACGAGACGGCCGTGGCGATTATCGATGCGGATGGCAATATGCTGGCCAACCAGGTGTCGACACAGATTGATTTTCACGCCCGCTTTGGCGGCGTGGTGCCCGAGATCGCCTCGCGCAAACACGTTGAGGTGATTGTGAGTGTCGTGGATGCGGCGCTCGAGGATGCCGCAGCATCGCTTGGTCTTGAGGGTGGAGCCATCGCGCCGAGCGAACTCGCCGCTGTTGGCGTGACGCAGGGTCCGGGCCTGGTGGGTGCTCTGGTAGTGGGCGTCGCCTTCGCCAAGGGCTTTGCCTATGCCGCCGGCAAGCCGCTCGTGTGCGTCAACCATCTGGAGGGCCATCTGTTCGCCAACCTGCTGGCGCAGCCCGATCTCAGGCCGCCGTTTATCTTCACGCTCGTCTCGGGCGGTCATACCATGCTCGTGCACGTGAAGGCATGGGGCGACTACGAGGTACTTGGTGAGACACTCGACGATGCTGTGGGCGAGGCCTTCGACAAGGTAGCCAAGGCGTTGGGTCTGGGCTATCCCGGTGGCCCCATCATCTCCAAGCTGGCCGAGACGGGCAACCCCCGCGCGATCGATTTTCCTCGCGCGCTTAACAGCAGGGGAGACTATCGTTTCTCGCTTTCGGGTCTTAAAACGGCCGTGACGCTCTACATCGAGCAGGAGACCAAGGCCGGGCGCACGATTCACCTGCCCGATCTGGCGGCTTCGTTTGAGGCAGCCGTCTTTGACGTTCAGTACAAGAAGGCCAAAAACGCCCTGCATGCCACCGGATGCAAGGAATACTGCATCGGCGGCGGCGTCTCGGCTAATCCGCATCTGCGCGAGATGATGATCAAGAAGCTTGGGCGTCAGGGGATCCGCGTAACGGTGCCACCGCTTTCGGCGTGCACCGACAACGCCGCCATGATCGCAGAGGTTGCCCGCCGTAAATTCGACCGAGGCGAAATCTCGCCGTTCGACGTCGATGCCGATCCGAACATGACGCTGTAGTCATACGGGTGCGGTCCCCGACCGGAGGGGCCGGATATAAGGTTTCCTGCTCTACAGTCCTGCGCAAGACGAAGGCCACATTAAGTGGCCTTCTTTGCGTGCGGAACTCGCGATAAACCTTATATCCGGCCCCTCCGGTCGGGGACCTTTCTGTATCGATATGGCTTCTGGGCTGGTTTGGCGTCGACAACGTCTGGCAAGGTTAGCCAGCTGCGTTGACTTTCCGGCGTGCTTTAGCTGAAAGAAAAAGATGGTGTGCGGAGCTTTGCTCCGCATTTGAGATGGGAGCTCCCGCGGCTCCCGAGGGGCATCTCTCATGCAAAAACTTTTGTCGGGTAAAGTCCGAGGTCAGTGGCGTTTTATACCGAGAAATTCAAAAAAGTTGAAAATTCATTACATATTTGCGTTGACTTTAGGTAACTAAAGTTTCATACTCCTTTTCAACCACTGGGGGATGTGAACACGCACGGATCGTTCGCATCATGATTGAAGAGGATTTCTTAGACATGTTCACGCATCAGCTAAACATTATCAGCGTAGTAATTATCTGATGCGGGTTAGCACATACAGCTAGCCCGTACGATAACGGGCGGCTGATGAAGATGAGGGCCGTCGAGCGCAACCGACGGCCCTCATTTTTTATGTCTAGGAAGTTCTTTTTAGAGGAGGAAATGTAATGAACGGAGTTTTGCTCATGGTTGTGGCCGCGGCGGTGCTCGCCTGCGGCTATCTGGGCTACGGCCGCTGGCTGGCCAACAAGTGGGGCGTTGACAAAGAGGCCCTCACGCCGGCCAAGCGCATGAAGGACGGCAAGAGCTTCTCGCCCGTCTCCGCCTTTACCGCGTTCTCGCACCAGTTCAGCTCGATCTGCGGTGCTGGCCCTGTCACGGGTACGATCGTCGCCATGGCCTTTGGCTGGCTGCCCGTCGTGCTCTGGGTCCTCGTCGGCGGCATCTTCTTTGGCGCCGTCCACGACTTTGGTGCTCTGTACGCTTCGATGAAGAACAACGGCAAGTCGCTCGCTCAGCTCATCGAGAAGTACATCGGCAAGACCGGCCGTCGCCTGTTCCTGCTGTTCTGCTGGCTGTTCTGCATCATCGTCATCGCCGCCTTCACCGACATGGTCTGCAAGACGTTCATGTTCACCCCGGCCGTTGACGCTTCTGGTGCTGCTACCGGTGCCATCGACTTCACCAAGTCCTATGCCGCCGGCTGCGCTGGTACCATCTCCATCCTGTTCACCTTCGTCGCTATCGCCTTTGGTTGGGCCCAGAAGAAGTTCAACCTCACCGGTGCTACCGAGTTCGTCACCGGCGTGGTCCTCATGGTTCTCATGTTTGCCGTCGGTATGCAGTTCCCGGTCTACCTGGACAAGTTCCAGTGGTTCGCCGTTGTCATGGTCTACCTGGTCTTTGCTGGCGCCATGCCCATCCAGATGCTCAAGACCCCTCGCGACTACCTCACTTCCATCATGATGATCGTCATGATCGCCTGCGCTGTCCTCGGTATCGTCGTCCTGGGTGTTAACGGCCAGGCCACCATCACCGCTCCGGCCTTTACCGGCTTCTCCAGCGCTTCTGGCATGATGTTCCCGGTCCTGTTTGTTTCCGTTGCCTGCGGTGCCCTCTCCGGCTTCCACAGCCTCGTTTCTTCTGGTACCTCCTCCAAGCAGGTCGAGAAGGAGCAGGACGCCGTCAAGGTCGGTTATGGCGCCATGATCGTCGAGTCCTTCGTCGGCATCCTTGCCATCATCGTCGCCGGCATCATGTTCTCCGACATGAACACCGCCGGTACCGGCGCCCTCAACGCCGGCGTCGCTTCCACCCCGTTCCAGATCTTCGCCGCTGGCATCTCCCGCGGTATGCAGGCCTTCGGTGTTGACGGCACGCTCGCTACCGTCTTCATGACCATGAACGTTTCCGCTCTGGCCCTGACCTCGCTCGATGCCGTCGCCCGCATCGCCCGCACCTCGTTCTCCGAGTTCTTTGCCCAGACCAACGACGCCCTGGCCATCGAGTCCAAGGCCGGCTACATGAAGGTTCTCGGCAACCCCTGGTTCGCCACGGTCGTCACCCTGCTTCCCGGTCTCGCCCTCGCCTTTGGCGGCTATGCCAACATCTGGCCGCTCTTTGGTGCTTCCAACCAGCTGCTCGGCGGCATGACCATGATCACCCTCGCCGTGTTCTGCAAGTGCACCGGCCGCAAGGGCTGGATGCTCTACGTGCCCGTCGCCTTCCTGCTCTGCTGCACCTTCACCTCGCTGGTCCAGAGCGCCATGGGCTGCATGACCGCTGTCCAGGCTTACGGCTTCTTCGGCACCATCCCGGCTACCGCCACCACGGCCGCCGTCTCCGTCGCCGCCACCAAGGGCTTGCAGCTCGTTTTCGCCGTCCTGCTGATGGTCCTGGGCCTCATCGTCGCCGTCAACTGCCTCAAGGAGTTCTTCGGCAAGGAGGCCGGCTCCATGCCCGACGAGGAGCCCGAGTGGTCCGAGATGGGCAAGGCCGAGTACGGTCGCGCCGCTGCCGCTGAAGTTCCTGCCGACGCCGAGGCCGCCAAGGCCTAGTCGGTCGGACGGGTTGAATCTCCCATCTATTTGACTCGGAAAGACCGGGTCCGCAATCAAGCGGACCCGGTCTTTTTTCTTGTGAGAACAGGTGGTGCAAGGGCGTTCTCGCAGATGTTTTGCGTGGATAGGCTCGTGCGTTGTACCATATGGACGTATATGTGTGCATATGAAAGGGGCCCCGTGGCCAAGACGGTATATTCCGATAATCAAAACAATGTCGATGCTCTGGCTGAGCGTCTGAGCAGCCAGACATCGCTTTCTGCCGAGCGCGCCAAGCTGGTTGCCTACGACCTGCTCTGCCGCAAGGCACTCAAGATTAAGTCGAGCGCGCTGGCGCAGATTTTCCGCTCCGTCGATAAGGAATGCGACACCAAGGCGATGCGCGATGAGCTTATCGCGGCAAATATCGTGACCAAGATCGAGGGCAGCGGCATTAACGGGCGCCCGGCGTTCTATACCATCAATGTCGAGATCCGCGATACCCAGGAGCAGCCTGCCGAGTCCGTCGAAGATTTTGTCGTCGAGGATTCCGCTGACGTGCCTGCTGTGGAAGAAGCTGCTCCGCGTGAGCATGT
Source organism: Collinsella sp. (assembly GCA_019414025.1). Lineage (GTDB taxonomy): Bacteria > Actinomycetota > Coriobacteriia > Coriobacteriales > Coriobacteriaceae > Collinsella. The sequence goes on along the minus strand of DXMU01000037.1, from coordinate 133,315 downwards.
CGATACCGATGAGTTGCTCGATGAGAACGTCGTGCGTGCCTTTACGGCCAAGGCAGGACGCGGCGGTTTTGGCGGGGGTGGCAAGCGCGATGCGCAGCGCCGCGCCCAGCAGGAGCGCTTCCGTCGTGCCGTTGCTCAAAAGGGTGAGACGGATGCCGAGGCTGTTGAGAACGAGGTTGCTGCCGAGTCGCAGAGGCCCGCGAAGGAGCAAAAGCCCGTGGAGGCCCAGGAGTCCCAGCGTCGCCGTGGTGCCCACTTTAAGGCTGCGCAGCAGGATGTCGCGCATGAGGTTGAAGAGCCTTCCGAGGCTGCAGACGATGTTGAGGAGTCTGCCAAGAAGGCTCCGGGTTCATGCCGTCCCGGGCGTGGTTTTGCGAGGCGCGCGTATCCCGTAAGGCGTCAGGAGAAGGGCGAGCCGGCTTCGACCGCTCAGGCCGAGAAGGCCGAACAAACCGAGAAAACCGTTGAGCCGGCGGCTCGCGAGCAGCAACCTTCCGAGTCGCAGCCTGCGGCTGACACTGAGGTCAAAGCTCAACAGACCGCTGATAAGCAGGCGGGGGAGAGCGCCTCAGGCAAGCCCCGCCGTCGTCGTCACCGCGGCGGTCGTGGCTCAAATGCCGAGGCCGCGGCCGAGAAGACAGCGACACAAAACGGAGATGAGAAGGCCGAGACTCCGGTGGATCAGGTCAAGCGCCAGCCGGCGAAGGAGGCCAAGTCCGATCGTCCGCAAAAGCGCTCGTCTGCGCCCAAGCAGGAACGTAATACCCGGGCAGATTCCAAGCGTAAGCCTCATGCACAGGCTGAGCCTGCCGCGGCTGATAGTGCTACCCAGCAGCCCGAGTCGGCCGTCCACGGCGAGGTATCGGCGTTTGCCCTTGCCCGCGTTTTGGGCAGGCAGCTGCTCAAAGTTGTCCCTACGCCTACGGCGCTCTCTAAGATCAAGGAGCAGCAGACTCAAATTGTTAAGGTCGAGGGCAAGGACGGCAAAAAGGCGCCGCAGCGCACTCAGCACAACGAGATGTCCAACCGCAAGATTGCCGAGGAAATCGCAATCATCCAGGCTTGGATCGAGCAAAACCGAGGTGCCGATACGCCGGTTGCCTCGCGCCGCCAGCGTGCCTACCAGATTTTTAACGACGAGAAGGCTTTTGACGGCAAGCACGGTGAGCGCCTGATAAGGCGCATGACCGAAAAGGGCATCAGCATGCAGGCGATCAAGGTCGCCCCCAACCGCCCCGTGCACTTTACGGGTTTCTTTACGCTGGGCGCCGATAAGCCGTTCATTATGGTCGAGAACCTGGACACCTATGACGAGATCGTCAGGCTGCTGCGTGGCCGCAAGCACGCCAAGCTCTTTGGCATCAAGGTGGGCGGCGTGATTTTTGGCGGCGGATGCAAGGCGAGCGTCTCGCATGCCCTGGACGATTATCTGGCTGAGATCGGCTATCGCTTTAACTACGTCTACTACGTGGGCGATATCGACCGCGAGGGCGCGCGCATCGTCGAGCAGGCTCGCAATGCCAATGTGGTTGAGATTCGTCTGCATGCCGGCATGTACCGCGCCATGCTCGCCGAGCATAAGCGTCGCGTGAAGGCCGGCGGCGAGTGCGAGCCCGCGGCTGCCAACCAGGGCGTGCCGCAGAACTTGGCGGCGACGATCAAGGATCTGCCCATGGTCACGCGCGTGCAGTTCCGCAATGTGCTACGCGAGGGCGGGCGCATTCCGCAGGAGATCCTGATGACCGCCGACTATCGGGATGGCGACTCGGGAAGCTTCGACCGCATGCTGAACAACTAAATTCCGCCGGCCCCGGGAGAGCGGGGACACCGGCTTAGGTTTCCTGCTCTACAGTCCTGCTCACGACGGAGGCCACATTAAGTGGCCTCCTGTTCGTGCGGAACTCGCGATAAACCTAAGCCGGTGTCCCCGCTCTCCCGGGGCCTGTCGTGGCTTGGCCGTTGCATGCGGCTCGTTTTTCGGAACGGGGCTGACGGACACGTTCCGAAATCTACCACCGTCGCTGTGCAGGGTGTCTATAAAGAGCCGTGGCCAAAAAACATCAAATATGAGTACTGATACTCTTTTAGTAGCAGTAATTTTGACCACATTTAAGGTGATTTGACGTGTCGATCGAGCAGATAAGCTGCCGTATCTCCTCAAGTGTTCATTAAAGGAAGACCTTGATGCGAATAAATCTCATTAAGATCTTCTTTTATTAACGAAAATAATGTAGCTACAACGGTAACAGTACTCATATTTGCCGTTTTTTTGGCCACAGTCCTTCGGAGGGTCCTCGAAAATAGTCCCGAGCCGGCACTTGGGGACGTTCCTATAATGCCGGCACTTAGGAGCGTCCCCAAGTGCCGGCACCGCGTCTGCCTGCGGCGGCCGCGCCCCGCTGCGTCGCTCCGCATCCTTGCGGGTTCGGATTCCTCCGCTTGGCGGCGTTGGCTCGATTTGCTTGACGTGAGGGGCTCTTGGCTGGTGTGGGACGGAGGGATTCCGCGTCTGCCTGGTCGGCGGCCGCGCCCCGCTGCGTCGCTTCGCTCCTTGCGTGCTGCGCTGGAAAACGCTTCGCGTTTCCTCAGCTCCGCACCCTTGCGGGTTCGAATTCCTCCGCTTGCCCACAAGAAAGCGCCCTGGGCCGTTATGGGCTTAGGGCGCTCAGTTTTAATGGCTGGGACGGAGGGATTCGAACCCCCAACAGCCGGCACCAAAAACCGGAGTTCTACCGTTGAACTACGTCCCAATGTGTGGTGTTGCCCAAAAGCAACTCGTCTAGTTTACCTAATCTGCGAGGGCATCGCAAACGCCGTCGAGTAGGCGTACGGCGAGCGTCTGCGCGTCGCTGGCCGTGAAGGTGCCGTTGTAGCGCGTCATGCCCGTGAGCTCAATGCGAATGCGAGCCGGCTTCTGCTGCGCGGCGACATTGGCGGTGCGGATGCGCTGGGCCAGGTTGTGGCACTCGGCGAGGGCAATCGTGGCGCGTGGCGCGGCGTCGGCGGGCAGCTCGTCGCTTGCGATCTCGAGCACCAGGTCAACGTCGGTTGGGACCTCGGAGTCGCAGAGCATCATGCCGCTGTTGTCGGTCGTTGCCGTGGCGATGTTCCACATGCGCGAAGCAACGCTGCGTGCGATGGGGTCCTCACCGATAACGGCGATCTGGAAGCGCTCGAGCACGTTGGCGGCGCGAGCAAAACCGATGCGGGACTCGGCTTCGGTGACCGAGGGCTTGCCCTCCCACACATGGTGCAGGCGGTTGATGTAGGCGTAGGTGTCTTGGAAGGCCATGCCGTCGGCAAACAGGCCGACATTTTCCTGGAACTGCTGCAGGGCGGCCTCGGTATGCGGACCAAAGTAGCCGTCGTCTTCGCCACAGGCAAAGCCCAAAACGTTGAGAGCGCGCTGCAGGGCCTGCACATCGGCGCCATGGAAATTGGGCATGCGCAGATACAGAGTGCGGTCGCCCAGCTTATACGAGGCGTCGACCAGGGCGCTCCAACAGGGGATATCGACGGCATGACCGGCAGCAAGGCCGCTGTCGAGCCTGAAGGTGCTGACGGCCTGCTCGGTGGTGGTGCCAAAGCGCTTGTCGGCGACCTCGTCGGCATCGATGGTGTAACCGAGCTGCAGAAGGCGGGACTGAACATCCTCGACGGCTGCTCCCTGCATGCCCGTGGTAATAGGTTCCATGAACGAACCCCTTTCGGCGTACGATTCGTACTATTTTGAGCGCGTGTCGGATAGACAACGCGAGACAATGCATAAACATGCACTCAACAGTGTAGCAACTTGTACCCAAACGCGCTGCCCACAGGTTTTGTGACCCCCGCTAGTTGAGGCGCTCCACAAAGAAATCTGCCATGGAGAGGAAGAGCTCGCGCGCATGCGGGTCGAGCTCGACGCCTTCGATAGCGGCCTTGGCCTTGGCGGTCAGGTCGAGCGCATAGTTGTGGGCGAAATCGACAGAGCCGATCTGCTGGAAGATTTCCACGGCGCGCGCGAGCTGCGCGGGGTCCTCGGTGCCCGAGGAAAGGATTGCCTCGACCTCGTCGTGATGGCGCTCATCAGACAGGGCGTGCACGGCAACGAGCGTGCGTTTACCCTCGGTGATGTCGGTGCGGAAGTCCTTGTTGGCGGCCTCTTTGGTGCCGACCAAGTTGAGCAGGTCGTCCTGAATCTGAAAGGCAAGGCCGGTGTGCAGGCCAAAGGCGCGTAGCGCCTCGACCTGCTCTTCGCTGCCGCCGCCGATAATGGCTCCGGCGGCAAGCGGCGTGGCTCCACTGTAATACGCGGTCTTGTGCGTCGCCATGTCCAGGTAGTCATCAACCGAGATATCAAAGCGCTCGTCACGGACCCAACCCAGGTCAAGTGCTTGACCCTCGATGGTGCGGACGATCATCTCGGTAAGCTCGTGGAGCACACGCAGCTTCACGTCGGACTCGAGCGTGGGATCGTCGAGAACCGTCTTGGTGACCATGGTGAGCGCCAGGTCACCGCAGTTGATGGCAAGACCGGTGCCCTCGGTAAGGTGCATGCAGGGCTTGCCGCGACGAATCTGCCCGTTGTCGGCGATGTCGTCGTGGATGAGTGCGCCCGACTGAAAGTGCTCGATGGCCGCCGCTGCGCTGCGGGCGCTCTCAAAGCTGCCGCCTACCGCAGTGGCGGCGAGCATGCAGATGAGCGGGCGGTGGCGCTTGCCAGCGTTTGCCGTAAATGCCGAGAGCGGGGTATACAGGTAGCGCTCGATATCGGCGGAAGTCGCCTGTCCGTCAAAGAACGTGGCCAGATAGTCGTTAATCTGGTCAAAGTGCTGGGCTAAAAAGCTGGTAAACGGACTGGACACGGGTTCTCGCATTCTTTGATAGGTTGCATCGTTGCATTATGCAGACAACATATTGCCACATTAGGGCGTCGAGCGCGGCGGTTGAAGACGATTGGTCCATGCGGCCGCAAGTGCGGTAGGGGCTTGGCTAGATAAGCCCAAAGTGTTCGAGCGCGGTGACGACGCCGTCGTGGTCGATGCTGTCGGTGACATAGTCGGCCTTTTCCTTGAGGAAGTCCGGTGCGTTGCCCATGGCGATGCCAACGTCGACGGCGTTCATCAGCGAGACGTCATTGCTGGCGTCGCCGATGCCGTATACGGTTCCGTGGTGGGGATCGAGGGCGTCGAGTACGGACTGGATACCCTCGCGCTTGGTGCATTCGCGAGGCGAAATCTCGGTCACTTCGAGCTCGAGCTCGTTAAAGCAGAGCAGCGGCTCAAACGCTTGATCCTGAGCGATGCGGTTGGCAAGCGACGTGGACATTAAGATCTTGTAGGCGCTGTAATGTTGCAGCTGCGTAATTGCATCGCCCACGGTGCGGGCGTATCCCGGGGCGTCGGGCGCATCGGCACTCATGCGAACGACGCCATTGAGTCCCTCAAAACGAATCACTTCGTCCGATTGCTCAAGAATGGGAGCAAGGCGCTGCAGCATGCCGGGCGTCATCGCCAAATCGCGAATCACGTGTCCCTCAAGTTCGACATAGCCACCCGCGAGGCAGACGATGCCGGTCCAGGGCAGCTCGAGCAGCTTTGGATGGATGCAGCTCAGCGTGCGCCCTGTGCAGATAAACGCCATATTGCCCTTGGCGACAAAATCACGGATGGCTTGCGAGACCGCTTCATTGGGATAGGGGGAGAGGTCTCGCTCGCTCTCGGGAAGTTCTTGTGCCACTCGATGGTCTTGCCAGGCGAGTGTTCCGTCGATATCGAAGAAGCAGATATCGCCGCGCTTATGGGCTGCGCTGGCGGCAGGGGAGGCCGAGGTGGTGGGCACAAATCCCGGCTCGAGGCCCATGATCTGGTCAAAATGCTCTTTAACGCGGGGAACGGAGATGCCAATAATCACCTGGGCGGTCTTGCCCGTAATGATGAGGCCCTTGGCGCCCACCGCGACAAACGACGCATTATCTGCAACGATGGAAGGGTCTGCGACCTCGACGCGCAGGCGCGTGGCGCAGTTGGTTGCGCCCACGATATTGCCAACGCCACCTAAAAGCTGAATTACCCGCTCGGCGAGGACGTGATCTTGATCGGATTGAATACCGACCTCGCCATTGGGAGATTGCTCTTTGGCAAAGCCGCTTCCCGTTAAACGATCGATTGCCGCGCGATTGGAGACATGATCCTCGCGGCCCGGCGTCTTAAGGTCATAGACCAAGATGAGTGCTCGAAAACTAACAAAAAAGATGAGGCTAAAGGCAAGACCGATACCGAGCGCCAAAAGGTAGGAGCCGGCATGCATTCGCATGAGTGGGATGAAGTTGAAGGCCGTCATTTCCATGAGACCGCCCGAGAAGATGCCGACGATGCCAAAGAAGTTCATGGTCATGGCAAGGCAGGAGGACAGGACGGCGTAGAGCAAAAAGAGTCCGGGATAGGTGAACATAAAGAGAAACTCGAGCGGCTCGGTGACGCCGCAGACCACCGAGGCGACGATGGCGGGCAAAAGGATGACCTTAAGGCCGGCGCGGCGTTCGGGTTTGGCGGTGAAATAGAATGCTGCCGCGATGGCGGGAAGGCCAAAGAGCTTGCCCCAGCCGGTGGCGGTAAAACCTGCCCAGGGCGCAAGTTCATTTAAAGGGCGCGTGCTATGGGAGAGAATGGGGAGCAGGTTGGTCCACGTGGCGTAAATACCGTCGTGAATGACCAGATTGTCGTAATAGATGGGCATATAGAGCAGATGGTGCAGCCCCATGGGCTCGAGCGCTCGCTCCAAAAACACAAAGATGCCCACGCCGAAGGGGCCGACGCCCGCAAGTGCGTGGCGCAGCGTTTCGGTCACAGCGTATGCGAAGGGCACGATGGCGGCCGAGATGGCGGCAAGGGCAAACACGGCAAAAAAGCTGATGAGGTAGACCAGCGAGGAACCCGAGAAGGTGCCGAGCCAATCGGGAACCTTGGCATCGTAGAAGCGGTCATGGATGGCGACGACGGTTGCCGACACCGCCAGCGGGCCGATAATGCCGGTGTCGAGCGTCTTGATGCCGTCGATGACGGTGATGCCGCTGGCGGGGGTTAAAGACGACGGGTACTTAAGTCCAAGGTTGTCGCCGCTCAGCTTAATGATCTCGCTCAAAAAGAAACAGTAGGCAAAATAGGCTACGAGCGCCTCGAGGCAGCAGCGTGCCGGTTGCTTTTGGGCAAGGCCGATAGGCAGCGCTACGGCAAAAAGAAGTGGAAGGCGCTTAAAGACCGTCCACGAGCCGCGCTGGATGATGGTCCAGAAAACGTACCAGGGGGTTCCGTATACGGCGAGGTCGCCGACGATATCCACGGTCGTTGCGAGGGCGGAGATGCCGACCATGAGGCCTGATATAGAAAACAGCATGGCGGGCGCGAACATGGCTCCGCCAAAACGTTGGATTTTCTGCAGCATAATATGCCTTCCGGATGCAACATGCTGTGCGAGCAAGAACGTTTAAACAATGAACTCATTGTAGAGGACTGGCTGCTTGCCGCATTGACGGTTTTGATTCGGTCCGATTTGGGTTTCGGGGGAACCGTCGACGGTAAATAATCCGTGCTTTACCGATAATCGGTTTAAACAACTTTAAGAAATGCTATCGTGCCTAGCCATACATATTCATTAGAGGTGAAATCATGCCAAAAGCGATTTACGAAGGAATCTACCGCGAGATCCGTTCGCGCATCATCAACGGGACCTATGCGTTTCAGGAGATGCTGCCAACCGAAGCCGAGCTGACCGCGGAGTTTGGCTGCACGCGCAATACCGTTCGACGCGCCTTGAGCATGCTGGCCGACCAGATGTTTGTGCAGCCTATACACGGTAAGGGCGTGCGCGTTATTTGGCTTAAGGGCGAAACCGACATGCTGGGCGCACTCGAAGAGGTTGAGTCGTTTGGCGAGTTCGCAAAACGCAACAATGCCGTCGCATCGACCGAGGTCAAGTCTTTTGAACATTTGATTTGCACTGAGCAACTCTCTCGCCGCCTGGGCTTTAAGGTGGGCGAGGAGCTGATTCGCGTAGTGCGTGTCCGAAGCCTCAACGGCAGCGCGCGCCAAGTGGACCATGGCTACTTTTTGGCGTCGGTCGCCAAGGGCCTGACCCCCGAGATCGCGGCGGATTCTATCTACGGCTATCTGGAGCACAAGCGCGGCGTCAAAGTGATGGCGAGCCGTCGTACGGTGAGTGTCGAGCTCGCCAACGATGAGGACTGCAGCTATCTGGACCTTGGCAAGTACAACTGCGTCGCCGTTATGGAGAGCCAGTCGTACACCTCGGACGGCATCTTGTTCGAGGCCACGCATGCCCGCACACACCCCGAGATCTTCCATTACCGCGTCAATTCCAAGCGATAGCCGGCTAGCTCGCAGCCTGACGAGACTCATGCCCTCAAAGCGAAAACGCCCGGTCAAACCGACGATGCATCGGCTTGATCGGGCGTTTTCTCTGCATTCGATAACAAATAATTGTTTATACAAAACTTGTCAAGTATCAAGTCGAAATTACCGTTCACCGAAGTTTTTCTACCGCTCTAGTAATACTTGTTCAAACAACTAGCCAAATAGCGTATTGTACAAATCAGCAAAAGGGGCAAAGTCCCCGAGCCAATCTCCGAAGGCGGCGGCAAAGGGTGCCGCCACGGTGTGAAAGGGTGGATTGTAATGAAGAACGAAATGAGCAGAAGGCAGTTCCTGGGCTTTGCTGGTTCCGCGGCTGCGGTTCTTGGCCTGGGTCTCGTGGGCTGCGGTGGTTCTGCCGGCTCCGGCTCCTCTGCTTCTGGTGACGCTGCCGAGGTCTACTTCCTCCAGTTCAAGCCCGAGGTCGACAAGGAGTGGAAGGAGATCGCCAAGGCGTACAAGAAGGAGAAGGGCGTCGAGGTCAAGATCGTGACCGCCGCCTCCAACACCTACGAGGAGAAGCTCAAGTCCGAGATGTCCAAGAGCTCCGCTCCGACGCTGTTCCAGGTCAACGGCCCCACCGGCCTTAAGAACTGGAAGGACTACTGCGCCGATCTTTCCGACACCAAGCTCCGCGGCGAGCTCATCGACGACTCCCTGGCGCTGCAGTCCGACGGCAAGGATCTGGGTATCGACTGGGTTCAGGAGAGCTACGGCATCATCTACAACAAGGAGCTCCTCGAGAAGGCCGGCTACAAGGCCGAGGATATCAACTCCTTCGACAAGCTGAAGGCTTGCGCCGATGACATCCAGGCCCGCAAGGACGAGCTCGGCGTTGACGGTGCCTTCACTTCCGCCGGTATGGATGACTCCTCCAGCTGGCGCTACACCACGCACCTCGCCAACCTCCCGCTCTACTACGAGTTCGAGAAGGAGCACAATCAGGAGGACGACGAGATCAAGGGCGAGTATCTCGACAACTTTAAGCAGATCTTCGACCTGTATATCACCGACTCCACCTGCGATCCTTCGCAGCTCGCCTCCAAGACCGGTGACGACGCCACCAACGAGTTCGCAACCGGCAAGGCCGTCTTCTACCAGAACGGCTCTTGGGCCTACGCCGACCTCACCAAGGCCGGTATGACCGACGACCAGCTCGGCATGCTGCCGATCTACATCGGCGTCGACGGCGAGGAGAACCAGGGCCTGTGCTCCGGCGGCGAGAACTACTGGTGCGTCAGCTCCCAGGCTTCCGAGGATGCCCAGAAGGCCACCGAGGACTTCATGTATTGGTGCGTCACTTCTGACACCGCCACCAGCATCATCGCTGACAAGATGGGTCTGACCGCCCCGTTCAAGAGCGCTAAGGAGACCACCAACGTCTTCTCGCAGCAGGCCGTTGCTATGGCCAAGGACGGCAAGAAGACCGTTGCTTGGGACTTCGTTTACATCCCCTCTGAGGAGTGGAAGAAGAACCTCAAGCAGGCTCTCATCGCTTATGCTGCCGACAACACCAAGTGGGACGGCGTCAAGAACGCCTTCGTCGATGGCTGGAAGACCGAGAAGGCTGCTTCCGAGTAAGCAGTTGCTGCCCAAGCTATCTGATTAGCGACAGGGGGCGGGCAGACGTAGGTTTGCCCGCCCCCTGCATATTGAAAGGACCCTTCTATGGGCAAAGCACTCAAACGCTGGTGGCCGCTCTTTATGCTGCCCACGTGCCTGGCGTTTATGATCGGGTTCGTGATTCCCTTTATCCAGGGTTTCTATCTCTCGTTCTGCCAGTTTATTACCATTAATAACGCGCACTTTGTCGGTATCGAGAACTACGTGCGCGCACTGTCAGATCCGCAGTTCTCCACGTCCTTCTTCTTTACCGTGGCGTTTGCCTTCCTGTCGACGGTGCTCATCAACGTGATCGCGCTGGCCATTGCGCAGGCGCTCACTCGCAAGGCGCTCAAGGGCACCAACATCTTCCGTACGATTTTCTTTATGCCTAACCTGATTGGCGGCATTGTACTGGGTTACATTTGGCAGATTCTGATCAACTGCCTGCTCTCCAACGTGGGTGCCCAGCTTATCGCCCTCAACTCCGCCGCTGGCTTCTGGGGCCTTATCATCCTGACCCTGTGGCAACAGGTCGGCTACATGATGATCATCTACATCGCCGGTCTGCAGTCCATTCCGTCTGACTACATCGAGGCCGCCAAGGTCGATGGCGCTACGGCATGGCAGACGTTTTGGAAGGTTAAGATCCCCAACCTGATGCCGACCATCACCATCTGCCTGTTCCTGTCCATCACCAACGGCTTTAAGCTGTTCGACCAGAACCTCGCCCTTACCGGTGGCGCCCCGGCGCACTCCACCGAGATGCTCGCCCTGAACATCTACAACACGTTCTATTCGCGTGCTGGCATCGCATGGCAGGGCATCGGTCAGGCCAAGGCAGTTATCTTCTGCATCCTGGTTGTCGCTATTTCTATGATCCAGCTTAAGGCCACGAGGTCCAAGGAGGTGCAGCAGTAATGAAACGCGATAAGGCTATCAACCGCGCGCTCTCGATCTTCTTTACGATCCTGTCGCTCGCATGGATCTACCCCGTGTTCATGATTGCGCTCAATTCCTTTAAGAAAGCGACCGCAATCAGCACCACCACGGCGTTCGATCTGCTCACGCCCGAGACGTTCAACGGCCTCGCAAACTACGTGCACGCTCTGAACGAGCAGGGCTTTGCCTCGGCGTTTATGTACTCGCTTATCATCACGGTCACGTCGGTCGTGCTGATTCTGGTGTGCTGCTCCATGTGCGCTTGGTACGTGGTGCGCGTCAACAGCAAGATCTCGAACTTCTTCTATTACCTGTTCGTCTTCTCGATGGTCGTACCGTTCCAGATGCTCATGTTCACGCTGTCCAACCTCGCGGACCGCATCGGCTTTAACACGCCGTTTAACATCTGCTTCATCTACCTCGGTTTTGGCGCGGGCCTCGCGGTCTTTATGTTCGCCGGCTTCGTCAAGAACATCCCGCTCGAGATTGAGGAAGCGGCCATGATCGACGGCTGCAACCCGGTCCAGGTGTTCTTTAAGATCGTCCTTCCCATTATGAAGCCCACCTATCTTTCGGTCGGCATCCTTGAGACCATGTGGGTCTGGAACGACTATCTGCTGCCCTACCTTACGCTCGACTCCACCAAGTACAAGACCATTCCTATCTTGATCCAGTACTTCCGTGGCGGCTATGGCCACGTCGAGCTCGGCCCCATGATGGCATGCATCATGATGGTCGTCATCCCCATCGTCATCATGTACATCTTCTGCCAGAAGTACATCATTGACGGCGTTGTGGCAGGTGCCGTCAAGGGCTGATGCCGTAACTGTTTTGCAAGTTTTGGCGGCGCCTCTCAGCGCGGCGCCGCGTATCGAAAGGTAAAGACATGGCCGAGATCGTTCTCAAACATGTTCAGAAGGTGTATCCCAACAACGAGTCAAAAAAGAAGGGCTTCTTTGGCAAAAAGAAGAAAACCGAGGAGAAGAAGCACAACCTCAAGGTTACCGAGGACGGTGTGCTCGCTGTAGAGGACTTCAACCTCACCGTTCACGACCAGGAGTTCATCGTCCTCGTTGGCCCTTCTGGCTGCGGTAAGTCCACGACGATGCGCATGGTCGCCGGCCTGGAGGATATCACCTCGGGCGACGTGCTCATCGACGGCAAGCGCGTCAACGACGTCGCTCCCAAGGACCGCGACATCGCCATGGTGTTCCAGAGCTATGCTCTGTACCCCAATATGACGGTGTACGAGAACATGGCGTTTACGCTCGAGCTCAAGAAGGTCCCCAAGGACGAGATCGACCGCAAGGTTCGCTCCGCTGCCGAGATCCTGGGTATTACCGAGTATCTTGACCGTAAGCCCAAGGCACTCTCCGGCGGCCAGCGCCAGCGCGTCGCCATCGGCCGCGCCATCGTGCGTGACCCCAAGGTCTTCCTGATGGACGAGCCGCTGTCCAACCTGGATGCCAAGCTTCGTAACCAGATGCGCGCCGAGCTCATTAAGCTGCGTCACGAGATCAAGGGCACCTTCATCTACGTTACCCACGACCAGACCGAGGCTATGACCCTCGGCGACCGCATCGTGGTCATGAAGGACGGCGTCGTCCAGCAGATCGCCACGCCGCAGGAGGTCTTCAACCATCCCGCGAACATCTTCGTCGCCGGCTTCATCGGCGTGCCGCAGATGAACTTCTTCGATGCCCAGCTGGTGCGCTCGGGCAACGGCTTTACTGTCAAGACCGAGGATATGAACGTGGCGCTCGCCCCGGAGACTTGCGCTCAGCTTGCCCTCAACTGGGACGGCGGCGACGTGAAGGAGATTACGGCCGGCGTGCGCCCCGAGCAGATCCTGCTTGCCGACAAGGGCGAGGAGGGTGCGCTCCAGGGCACCGTCGAGGTGACCGAGCTCATGGGCTCGACCGAGCATGTCCACGTGACCGCTCCCGACGGCCAGTTTGTCCTGATTATCCCCGTCGTCGACCTCGAGGCCAAGGGCGCGCTCAAGGCAGGCGACCCCATCTGGTTCAAGTTCGAGAAGAACGCGACCCACCTCTTCGATAAGGTCTCTGGCAAGAACCTTATCTAGGCCCGATCCAATCAGGCCCTCCTTTTGGGCGACTGCGGCTTTGCCATCCTTTTGCCGTGGTCACATATAAGGCTCCCCTCCCGTCCACTGGGCGAGAGGGGAGCCTTTCTTTGTGTTGGGATTGTCTGACCGGTCGCTTGTCTCGATCTGTAACAGGTAGGGCCGATTTCGGACGTTAGATATTACAGATCGAGACGGTTCCGCTTAGCTAACCATTTCATCTAAATCTGTAACACCAAAGGCGAATTTCAGCTGCTAGATGTTTCAGATTGAGATATTGCTGCGGGACGATTCCGTTTGTCTCGATCTGTAACAGGAAGAACCAATTTTTGGTACCAGATGTTACAGATTGAGATAAACCCAAAGGGAGGGGCCGGTATGTCTCAATCTGTAACAGCTGGGGCCGTTTTTACCGAGTAGTTGTTACAGATCGAGATTGTTTGTCGAGTCGGGTCACAGGGTAACGTGCGGGCACAAAAAACGGAGCCGTGTCGCCACGACTCCGTTTCTCAAGAGAATGGGTAAGGGGAATGAGCTAGCTCAGGTGCCAGATCTCGTCGTTGTACTGGGAGATGGTGCGGTCGGACGAGAAGGTGCCGGCGTTGGCGATATTGATGAGCGCCTTGCGCATCCAGGCGTCCTGGTCCTCGTAGTCGGCCAGCACGCGCTCCTTGGTCTGGATGTACTCCTCAATGTCAAGCAGGGCCATAAACCAGTCCTTGCCCTTAATGTCGTCGTGCAGGCGCTGCAGGCGCTCGGCATTGCCGGTCGCCATAAAGGCCGGGTTGGTGATGAAGTCCACCAGCAGTTTAATGCCGGGCTTGCGGTAGAGCACACCGGCGTCATAGGTGCCGTCGGCATAGAGCTGCTCGACCTGTTTGGACGAGGCACCAAAGGTATAGATGTTCTCGTCGCCCACGAGCTCGGCAATCTCCACGTTGGCGCCGTCGAGCGTGCACAGGGTTAGGGCGCCGTTGAGCATGAACTTCATGTTGGAGGTGCCGCTCGCCTCCTTGGAGGCCAGGCTGATCTGCTCGGAGATGTCAGCGGCGGGGATCACGCTCTCGGCGGCGGTGACGTTGTAGTTCTCGATCATGACAACCTGCAGGTAGGGAGCCACGTCGGGGTCGTTTGCAATCCACTGCGACAGCGTCAGGATCAGATGGATGATGTCCTGCGCGATAGTGTAGGCAGGCGCCGCCTTGCCGCCAAAGATGATGGTGACGGGGTGCTTAGGTCTGTTGCCGTTCTTGATATCGAGGTACTTCCAGATGATGTAGAGCGCGAGCATCTGCTGGCGCTTGTACTCGTGGATGCGCTTAACCTGAACATCGATGATAGCGTTGGAGGGAATGGTCACGCCCTGCTCGAGCGCCATGAACTGGCGCATGATGGCCTTAGCCTCGACCTTGGTGGCGGCCAGGCGCTCAAGAACGTCCTTGTCGTCGGCGAACTTGGCGAGTTTGCTCAGATCGCCGGTGCTGCGCCAGTCGGTGCCGATCACATCGTCGAGCAGGCTGGCGAGCGCGGGGTTGGCCCCATGGATCCAGCGGCGGAAGGTGATGCCGTTGGTCTTGTTGGAGAACTTCTCGGGATAGATCTCGTAGAACGGATGAAGCTCGGTGTCCTCCAGGATCTTGGTGTGGAGGGCGGCTACGCCGTTGATGGAGAAGCCAAAGTGGATGTCCATGTGGGCCATGTGGACGGTGTCGTGCTCGTCGATGATGGCGACGCGCGGGTCATCGTGCTCGGCTTTCGCGATCTCATCGAGCTTGACGATAATGTCGGCGATGGCGGGGGAGACCTTCTGCAGGCTGGCGAGCGGCCACTTCTCGAGCGCCTCGGCAAGGATCGTGTGGTTGGTGTAGGCGACCATGGAGCGCACGATGGTCACGGCCTCGTCAAACTCGATGTCGTGCTCGGTGGTGAGCAGGCGGATGAGCTCGGGGATGACCATGGTGGGGTGCGTGTCGTTAATTTGGACCACGGCGTAGTCGGCCAGATCGTGCAGGTTGCTGCCGCGCTCGACGGCCTCGTCGATCAGGAGCTGGGCGGCGTTGCTCACCATGAAGTACTCCTGATAGATGCGAAGTAGGCGGCCCTGCTCGTCGGAATCGTCGGGGTAGAGGAACAAGGTGAGGTTCTTGGCGATCTCGGTCTTGTCGAAGTCGATGGAGCTGCCGGGGACCAGGCCGTCGTCGACGCTCGCCAGGTCGAACAGGCGCAGGCGGTTCTTGGTGGGCTGGTCGTAACCGGGCACATCGATGTTGACGAGCTTGGAGGTAACGGCAAAATCGCCGAACTCGACGGTGTAGGAGCGGTCATCGTCGACTAGGATGTCCTGCTCACCGAGCCACTCGTCGGGGACGGCCTTCTGCTGGTTGTCGACAAAGCGCTGACGGAACAGACCGTAGTGATAGTTGAGGCCCACGCCATCGCCGGTCAAGCCCAGCGTGGCGATGGAATCCAGGAAGCACGCGGCCAGGCGGCCCATGCCGCCGTTGCCGAGCGACGGCTCGACCTCGAATTCCTCGATCTTGTTGAGGTCGTGGCCTGCGGCGGTGAGCTGGTCCTTAACCTCGTCGTAGATGCCGAGGTCGATCATGTTGTTGATGAGCAGCTTGCCGATCAAAAATTCGGCGGAAATGTAATAGAGCTTTTTCTTGCCGTTGTTGAGCGGGCAGGTGGCGGAGCGCTCCTGCACGAGTTTGACCAGCAGCTTGTAAATGCGACGGTCGTCGAGCTGCTCGAGCGAGGTGCCAAAAGACTGCTCGGCGAGTTCCATGAGGTTAATTTGGGGCATGTTTTCTCCTGTGATGGGTTGTTTCATGTCTGCAATTCATAAGAAGCCCGCGCGAGGGGATTGGGGTGGCCTCGCGCGGGAAAAGCAAGCGCGTCCGCACGGTGGGGAGGGGTCGGGCGCGGTAGCTCCTATTGAGGAAGCTCGATTTTGGCTTCCGACGGGATGCGGAAGTAGGTCTCGGTCCAGTCGGTGAGTTTGTGCTCGAGCTCGCGGGTGATGGCGCCGTCGAGCATGCGCCAGGTCCAGTTGCCGCCCAGCGTGGCAGGGGTGTTGATGCGCGCCTCGTTGCCCAAGTTGAGCAGGTCCTGCATGGTGTAGATGCACGTGTCGCTCACGCTGGCGGCGATGGTGCGATTGAGTGCATCTGCCATGGGTTCGCCGGCCTGCTGATGGGTGTACAGGGCTGCCTGCTCGCGCTGACGAGGGGTGGCCGTTCCCTCAAACCAACCGCGTGCCGTCTCGTTGTCGTGGGTGCCCACGTAGGCGACGGTGTTGGCAATGTAGTTGTGCGGCAGGTAGTACGAGTTGGTGCCCTCAAAGGCAAACTGCAGGATCTTCATGCCGGGGAAGCCCGAGTTGTCGCGCATATCGATGACGCCGGGGGTGAGGAAGCCCAGGTCCTCGGCGATGATGGGCAGCGTGCCGAGCTTTTCCTCGAGTGTCTTGAAGAGCTTGAGGCCGGGACCCTGCGTCCACGAACCGTAGGACGAATCAGGCGAGGAGAACGGCACCTCCCAATAGGCCTCGAAGCCGCGGAAGTGATCCAGGCGGATGACGTCGTACATGTCGAGGGCGGCGCGAATGCGGCCCTCCCACCAGGAGAAGCCGTCGGCCTCCATGGCGTCCCAGTCGTAGATGGGGTTGCCCCAGTACTGGCCGGTGGCCGAGAACTGGTCGGGCGGCGTGCCGGCGACGCTCACGGGATTGCCGGCGGCGTCGATCTTAAAGAGCTCAGGTGTCGCCCACATCTCGACGGAGTCACGCGAGACATAGATGGGCAGGTCGCCGATGATGAGAATGTCGCGCTCGTTGGCATAGGCCTTGAGGCGGCTCCACTGGCGATCGAAGAAGTACTGCGTCATCTGGTGGTAGAGCATGCGCGCGGGATGGGCGGCGCAGACCTTGGCAGAAGCCTCACCGCGGGTACGGAGCTCTGCGGGCCACTCCCAAAATGCCTTGAGACCGCACTCCTCCTTGACGGTCATGAACTCGCAGTAGGGGATGAGCCAGTCTTCGTTGGTTTGGACAAACTCGTCGAAGTCGGCCGGCTTGTCGGCGGCAAAGCGCTCGGCGGCGCGGTCGAGAATCTGACGACGGCCACCAAAGATGGCGCCATAGTCGACATTGCTGGGGTCGGAGCCCAGGTACACGCCGTCGATATCGCGCTGCTCCAGGTAACCTGCCTCGATGAGCTCGGCAAAGTCAATGAAATTGGGATTGCCCGCACGGGCCGAGAACGACTGATAGGGCGAGTCGCCATAGCTCGTCGTCGTAAGGGGCAGAATCTGCCAATAATGTTGTTTGCACGAGGCGAGGAAATCGACAAAGTCATAGGCGTTCCAGCCAAAGCCGCCGATGCCATACGGTCCGGGCAGAGACGAGATGGGCATGAGAACACCGCTTGCATGCTCCATGGATGCACTCACCGTCCTTTTGAATAAGGGGCTGCGCCGTAGATGGATAAACGGCTCGTCCCGAGTTTCCATTTCTATTGTCCCTATTGTAGAACATGTTGTTTAAACATGTATATAGAGAATGAAAAAGTTGCCGAATTTCGGTGAATGGTAGTGCGCCATAAAGACGATATGAGCAGAACAATGTGAGCCCCTGCTTCGTATCGTCTTTTGATTCGTGGGCCAAGGCTGACAATGGTCGTCGTCATTAAAATCCGGCAGCCAGCCAGGTTGCCACAATGCGAGACTGGCTCACAATGCCACATGTTGCCTCTATTGGCCTTGAGGTGCACGCCCGCAGCATCAAAGGATGCGCCTTCAATCCGTTCACGGGCGAGATCGGCGGGAAGCCCCTTCTCCTACGACCCCGCCTCCGTCGCCGACTCGATCCTTTCTATCGAGTCGCCCGGGGCAGTCTACGAGTCCGGCGTCACCGGCTTTCCCTTCTGCAGGGAGCCGCGCTGCCTCGGCGTGGACTGCGTCATCGGCGCGGTCTCCAAGATGCAGAGGCCCGCGGCCGACAAGCGACGCAAGACCGACAAGCGCGACGCCGAGTTTTCGGCCAAGCAGCTCGCACTGCACGAAATCGTCGAGGTCCACGTCCCCGACTGCGAGTGCGAGGGCGCCAGGGACCTCTCCCAGGCCCCTGCCGATGCCCGGGAGAGGTTACCGTGTTACCGTCAAGCAGCGCCTCTCCAAGTACCTGCCCAGGAATGGGCAGTGCCACCCCGGCGGAGACGACCAGAGAAGGAGGCTCGGGACGTGGACCAGGGCGCACTGGGCCTGGATCGAAGCCGCGGAGATGGCCGACCCCACGGCCCAGCAGGCCCTCGACTGCTATAAGGAGCGCGTCAAGCGGGCGGTAGACGAGAAGAAGGACCTGGAATCCAAGGTGGAGTCCCAGTCGGAACAGCCCCGATGGAAGCCGACGATGGACGTGCTCAGCTGCATGAAGGGCATCGACGTCGTCATCTCCGCTGTTAGTGTTAGTGTATTTTTCACCGTTCAGTTTAATGCTACCACTGACAGTTGAAACGCCTGTGGAAGGGATAGCCTTGTTGGACGGGGACTATTCGTGATAGTATCGCGCCGCAACATCGAGGCGCGAATCGCCCATGTGGTGGCAGTGCGAGTTTCGTGAGGTGTGGTGTGGACGGGACGCAGCGTTTTATGGGTCTGGCCGGTCCGACTGGTGTGCAGTTCTGTCGGGCCGGCCGAGATTGGTGAAGAGATCGCGTTGTTGAATGAGCGAATTTTACAAGCAGCTCTTCAAGGCGCTCTGGGCGTTGGCTAGGGCTGCGCAGTCAATCGCATGCAGCGATAGGCGAGGTGATTGCTCGATGGGTTGGCGACTAGTTTTGTGCCGTACTTGCCCCGGTGCCGTCGTTATCTGCCGAGTACCAGAATGCGTAGGCCGCAACGACGGCATCGTAGACGGCTGCAACTACGTTATCCACGACGGCTGCGAAGTTGACTACAACGGGAATGGGGCCGGTTTTGGAATCCATCTTCTCTACTTCTGGGGTCTCGTACATGGGAACATCTCCTTAGAGTTGGGACAGGACGCTCAGGTCGCCTAGATCGTCATCGATTAGGTCGATATAGAGGTCGCCGTCCATATTGATGTCTGCAATCAACGATGAGATCTCTTCCATCTCGTCAATCGAGTGCATGCGATTGGCCAACGCGGTAATAACGGGTTTATCCCAAACGGTTGCCATTCCGGCATCGTAGTATTCCTGAAGACTGTGTTTGCGAACGTTTCCAATGATGAGAGGTATATAGGGGGATACGACGATATCGCCATTGGCGTGGATGGCCACTTGGTCAAATTGCATCTGCAGCTGGGGGAATCTGACCAAGTGGTCGATGGGGTCGCCCCACTCAAACATGAAGTAGCCTCGATAGCCTGGATCGTATCGAAGGTCGTTGATCGTGTTGACCAACCGACGGTATTGATTATTTGAAGGGCGAATTGTGCGGTTTTTTCGGGCTCTGCCGAGGAGCATAAGTGGCTGAACTC
The DNA here is from genome assembly GCA_019414025.1 of Collinsella sp. Lineage (GTDB taxonomy): Bacteria > Actinomycetota > Coriobacteriia > Coriobacteriales > Coriobacteriaceae > Collinsella. Next base: position 113,775 of record DXMU01000037.1, on the reverse strand, counting down.
GAAGGTCAATTCGGTCGGTCCTGCTCGACGATTTCAGCTTGTCCCGGAGCATCGTGCAAACTGGTTTGAAATCGTCGACATTAAATGATGTTGGACAAAAGGCAATCGAAAGGTGCAGCGAAGTTTCGTTCAGCGTGATATCGATGGCGTCTAGTACCCGGTCGTATAGCCCCGGGAACCCCCGCATATGTTCATGAGAATCACGTAGGCCATCGAGGCTAAACTGTATGCCGTTTAAACCGGTATGTTCGAGCTCATGCAAAGTAATTGAGCTTGCGAGCAGTCCGTTTGACACGAGGTTGCATTTGACGCCAGATGTGCTGAGCCGCCGCAAGGATTCGATGACAAGGAATGGACTGGAGTGATGGCGATGTCGGACGTTGTGGTTCCAATGGTGGGGTCATGCCTGCTGCTGGTGTTCGGAATAATGATGTATCGAGGCAAGCTCACGGGATTGCTTGCTGGAATGTCATCGCTATCGGGAGGGCGTTTAGAGGAGGAAAAGCGGACGGCCGAGTCTCTAGGCACAAACCGAGCGGTGGGGGCGGTTATAGTTTTCTCCGCAATATGTCTCCTTTTTTCGTCCCTTTTTCCGGACAAAAGGGCGATTTTCGGTCTGATGGTGGCTGCCGTAATAATCGCCGCACTTGCCTATGTAAATAGGGAGTCTATTCGTATGTATATCAAGGCGAAACGGAATCCTGGGCATCGCAACCCGCGATAGTGTTTTGCGAGGATTAACAATAAGGAGTGTATGGGAGCGATTAAGCGGCGAACTAATTCAGTTTTGGATAAAAGGTCGCTTGATGGGGGCTGGCATGTTTAAGAAGACGGTTAACGAGTTATTTCGCTGTAAAGGGTCGCGGCTTTTCGTGATTCTCATGTCGGTGAATTATGCTCACTCGTGCGTCATGCCCGCCTTAAACGGTGGGTTTGTAGATTTTCTCGTGACGAATAGGGATCCATCTCGCGTCGTATGGTTTGCAGCCTTTGTTGCCAGCATAGGGATATCGGCATCCTTCATGTCGTATGCGATGGGCGTGAACGTATCGCGCGTCATTTTGGAGATGACTACGAGACTGATGGGGGCCACGTGTGAGTCGTTTGAACGAGGGCCCTTGGAAAAGGGGGAGCAGGCGGATTCATCCTATACAACGCAGAGGGTGTATGCGGATTCGAATGCGGTGTCATCGTTTGTCGTGAACAACTTCCTGACAATCGGGCTTAACATCGTTCTGATTGTGTTTATTTTCATCATTCTGTTTTCAATTAACCCGGTGTTTCTGGCGTTAAGTACATGTTCGCTTGGGGCATACTTCATTTTATTTAGGGTGTTGAAAAAGCCGCTGTACAACAGTTCGCTTGCGAACAAAGAGGGGTTGAGCAAGCTGTTCGCATCCGTGAGCGGCGAGCTGTCGCAGTTGTTTGACATTAAGTGCGATGGGGCATATGACCAGAGTGCCCGTACGCTCAAGGGGATATTCGAGGGGTACTACCCGATTTACATGAAAGCAAGTAGGGTCTCGAATCTGGCCACCTCGAGCGACGGCCTGATCTCATCTGTGTTCCGGGGAGCGTTGCTTGTGATCTCCGGAATGGAAATATTAAGCGGAAGAATGAGCATTGGCGAGTTCACAATGGTGAACTCGTATTACTCGATGGCGTTCGGATGCTTCAAATATTATTTGAATTATTTCAAATCATATCAGGACGCGAGGGCCTCGTTCGACCGATTGGAGGCTCTGTCGGAAGGCGCCGAGGACCGCGGCACCATCTCGGTTGGGCACGTGGAGAGCATATCGTTGTCCAACATCGCGTACCGATATGCGGAAAAGTCCTACTTGTACCGCGATCTCTCCGTGGAGGTCGAGAGGGGGAAAACCTATGCCATTACCGGGCCGAACGGATGCGGCAAAAGCACGTTTCTGAAGGTGCTTCTTGGACTATATTCTGCTGGGGGGCATCGGACTTTGGGGTCGGTGCCATATGAAGAGCTCGATATGGAGACGATCCGACATGACCTGTTTGCGGTGTGCCCGCAAAAGCTCTTTATTCCGAATGAAACGGTGGAACACTATCTTGAGAGGGCATCGATTCGGGGAACGGGCGAGCATCTCTGCGAGCTTGTGCCGAGTTTCTGCCGAACCGTCGAATCGTTAAAAGGTAAGAATTGTAGGGACCTTTCTGGTGGAGAGTATCGGAAGCTAAGGATAATCTCAGCACTTTGCAGGCAACCGGAAGTGCTTGTGTTTGACGAGCCGACGAATGATTTAGACGAAGAAAGCCGTCGGGAGTTCACGGAGTATGTCTCTCGAAACCCCTTTAATCAGCTAATTCTTGTTGTAAGCCACGATCAGGATTTGATTTTGGCATGCGATAAGAAACTGGATTTGAATTTCGACTCGAAAGATGGGCAATGCTGATGAGAAACGCTTGGAGTTCGGGATTGCGCGGCGTGAAGCGACCCTCTTCTTATCGAGTTCGTTACAATGTAGGAAAAACAGTAAGTAAGAAGACCTCTGATTGCTTTAGGAGGAGCTGTGGTGAATAGCGCCCAGAAGATCGATAAGTCCATCCAGAAGATGATGACTCTCGGAAGAAGGCTTGGGATTCTGTTTACGGCACTGTTTATAGCGGTGTGTTGCTGTTCGGTGGTGGTGGTTATTTCCATTGGGCTTATGGCTGCTCAAGGAAACCTATATGATCCATCAAAGACGGTTTCCGTAGTGGTTCCTTTGATGTATCTTCTGATTTCCGGAGGGGCCACATGGACCCTGCGGGGAATCAGCATGGACATGGCTCATGGCGAATCGCCCTTTACCCTTTCGCATGCTCGAAGAATCTCGATTATCGGGTGGCTGTTTGTTGCAGCAGCAATAGGTGACCTCTTGTTTTCTCCGGGGTTTCTTTCGATAGTGATTGGCCCCTTCGACTTGCTGGGGAACGCCTATTCGATGTTTGAAAACCTGGCCCTGCCCATAGATATTGGTGCTGTGCTGGGGGCCGTTTGCTGCTTCTCGATTTCTGCGATATGGCGCTACGGAGCTCTGCTTCAAGACCAGACCGAGGATTTGGTGTGAGGGGCGGCATGGACTATCTGATTATTGAGCTTGAAAGCTTATTGCTTCGACGCGGAAAGACGAGTACGGATATCATTCGGGCGACCGGGCACACACCGGCAAGTATCTCAAAAATACGAAATGGCAAGGTGAAGGCAATTAGGTTAAAGACATTGCTGGATATTTGCGTAGAGCTTGATTGCCAGCCTGGCGATCTTATTAAGCGCGTCAACGAAAGAGAACTTGAGGAACTGGCGACGCGGCGCGCCCGCAACGCGCTGAGCAGGGCGACCGCGACGGGTGATGACCCGGTCCTGGAGTCAGATCATGTTTACGTGGTCGATCTTAGAGACGACTGAGGCTGGAGAATAAAAAAGTATTGAGCAGGTGCAGCCCGTGAAAACAACGGTTTTCACGGGCTGTTCATTCAACGTCCTGCAGTGGCCTGTATTTCTCGCCGCGTCACTGGGGAACGAGAGAGTCATTTCCTGTGCTGGATGCAGGGGGGGTGCTTACCTTGTGTAATATATAAATAAGCTTATATTGAAATATGATATATATTGAATTAGAATAACATTATCAATTCGGTATGCAAGGAAAGGAGGGAGAGATGGATTGGATTAACGAGCCGGAGGAAGGCGTTGCACCCGCGTGCGGCAACTGCTTCTTCTACGCGCACGGCAGCTGCAGCACCAAGTGTTCTTCACAGGAGTGCACTATCCGCTTTTAGCGGATAGTGCACGCCGTACGGCGTGCACAGACTGTTCAAAGATATTTTGGCCAGCAGCGCCTGAGGGGCGATGTGGCATTGCAATATGGGGGGGCGAACCGACGTTACCTATAACCCCGCACAATTGCCATGTCGTCCCTTTTTATTGACGGGGAGGATGTCGTCCATGCGGGAAGTCCCAGTTGAATTGCGTGCCATATCCAAGAGATATGGCGGGTTTGAAGCGGTTAAATCAGTCTCGTTCTCTTTAATGGAAGGCGAGCTGTGTGCACTCATTGGGGAGAATGGTGCCGGCAAGAGCACGTTAATTCGATTGATCACGGGGCTTTCGGAGCCATCGTCAGGAACGATCTCGATGTTTGGGCAAACCGGGAGACGTGAAATACGGAGCTGCAGGGAAAGGCTGGGTTATATGCCTGACCTCAATGCTTCGTATCCTAATCTGACCGCGCGAGACAACTTGGTCGTTCGCTGTATTGAGTGGGGGCTTCCCACCGATCGTTCCATCGACGGTGTGTTATCAACCGTCGGTTTGGGGGAGGCCGGCGGGAAGAAAGTGAAGAACTTCTCAATGGGAATGAGGAGGCGTCTCGATCTGGCCATAGCGTTGCTGGGCGATCCGGAGCTGTTGATCCTGGACGAGCCGACAAACGGCCTGGATCCGATGGGGATAGTCGAAGTAAGAAAAATCCTTACGCATCTTAACAAAGATCAAGGTAAAACGATTCTCGTATCCAGCCACAATCTTGAGGAGATGCACAAGCTGGCAACTGATTACCTCTTCATAAGTCATGGTCGCCTCATTCGAAGGATGACCGCACCTCAGCTGGAAAAGTCATGCCGCGGTGGTTTCGTGTTGCATGTGGACGATCTGGAGCGAACGAGATCGGTTCTCGGAGATGAGACCTCACATTCTTTTCTGCCGGACGGCAGCGTCCTTATGCGCTATGAGGAGAAAAAGGAAGGGCGGGGCATTGCAATCGAAGCGCTCTCGACCGCAGGTGTGAGGGTTGCGGAGGCGTATTCTCATAGGAAGAGCCTTGAGGAGTTTTATTCGGAGCTCATCGGTCGAGAGAGCGAGCTGTGATGAAACGCGAGTTCATCTCAGCTTTTCGGAGCGAGGTATGGTTGCTCGCCAGGCACCCGGCGACCGCTCTGATGATTGCGCTTGCGGCTGTGCTGTATGTGGTTGCGGCTGCGACTTCGTCTGAGGTGCTGATCATGGTCGCCGGTGATGACCCGTATACGCTTGGAGGGGCTATAGGTTTTATTGGAAACCTAGTGGATGCAGGGGACGTTTTGGGCTCTGTTGCCCGGACGTCTTTTGCGTCTACAGTGGTCTGGATTCCGGTGACGATTCTCTACGCGGTTTACGCTACGTCGAGAGACTTTGAATCCGTGGCTTACGCCGTATCGAGATCGCGAGGGGTGTCGCAGGCGGCGATTGTGATCACGAAGCTGTTGGTGAACTGCACTCTGGTCGGTGCCGTGTATCTTCTTTCTACGACTGCGCTGTATTTAACCAAGATGGCCCAATGGGACGTTGGGGCCTCGTGCTCAGGGTTTGCCCAATTTGTATCGATTGCGCTGATGATCGCGCTGCTGCTCATTTCGATGTACGCCGCTACCTTCGCCCTGTATTTGCTCACGAGGAGTGTGGTGGCGAGCAGCGTCGTTGCAATAGCGGTTTCGACATTTGTGATGGTGTGGTTCCCAAGTACATACGGAAGCGGTCAGCCCAGCTTGCTGCTCATGCTCTCGCCCGTGTATTACCTGATGAACCTGTGTTCCCTGAGTATGCAGAATGTTGGTGTAATTCAGGTTTTGCTGTATGCGGGCGGCACTGTTCTTGTGTCGGTTGGAGTTGCGCTCGTCTCGCTATTTGTAAGGACGGCGGTTCGATGAATCTTGGGATGTCGGTCAGGGCGGAACTGTTCCGCGCAAGGAGAATGAAACTCGCCGTGATAATAGCGCTGATGTATTTGGGCATCGCGGGGATTTATGTGTTTGCCGGGTCCGGCGCATGGGTCTCCGCAGGGGGAGAGGGCCAGTTCTTTGGCTTTTCCGCCGATCCGGGCTATCTTTTCTCGATAGGGGTTGGGCCAACGGGTATCTCTTCCTGGCTAAGTGTCGTCTCCATGGCGCATACGGTGTTCTTCCCAATCGTCTCTGTTGTTGTGGCGGGGACGCTATTCGGTGATGCGACGAGCGTGTCGGCAAGGGGAGTTTCGATTGCTCGGGGCTTCCGCAGCTGGCAGCTGTTTGCGGCAAAGACATTGGCTTGCGAAGTGTATACGCTGTGCCCCTACATCGCGTTTACTCTCGGTGTCGCTGCGGTCTTTGCCGTGTGCTCCGGAAGCGGTCTAGACAGCCTTACGGTTGGTAATGTGACCTCGGCACTCCTGTCGAATATCGTTATAGACGCCGCTTATACGCTGATGGTTGCGGTTGCATATGAGGTGTTCAGGATCAGATCTCTTGTGTCGGGAGCCTTGCTGGTCGCAACGTTCGCGGGCCTTGTTATCGCGATGAGTTTCCCAACCGTTTTACCCCCGGTTCACATGGCTTATTGGATGAGGGCGTGCGGGGCTGCCGGCGGGACGGTCCTGATGGCTGCATGCGGCCATGCGGTCATCGTGTCGCTCGCATGTCTATTGCTGCTTTCGTGCAGTTTTTATCGAAGAAGGTAGTGCGCTGGCGTATGCGCAGCGTCTGAGGGTCGATATGGATTTGATTGGAAATGGAGATGGTGCGAAGTGAAACTGTCGCAATTTAATGTGGTGCATGAACATAACGGAAGTCTTCTTATCATGAATGCGCGAACCGGCGGCATCCTGTCGTTAAATCCGGAATACGCGCAGAAATTCAAAAGGATTCAAGAAGGGGACGTTCGGGATGCCGATGATCTTGTCGCGGAGCTGATAAGGGGAGGCATCCTAGTCAATGAGGAGAGGGACGAGCTTGGGGAGATCAGGTTGCAAAGTCGCGCCGCGCGCTTTGCGAATACTGCTCTGTCCCTTACCATTGCGCCAACGATGGCTTGCAACTTTTGCTGTCCCTACTGCTATGAAAAGGGACAGGCGTACACGACGATGGGCGAGGAGGTTTTGACACAGCTCTCCAAGTTCGTGAAAGATTACTATCCTGGTATCGCAAGTCTCTCAGTTGGATGGTACGGCGGCGAGCCTCTGCTCGGAATGAAGATGATCGAACGGATTACGTCGGATCTGAAAGATGTCGTGGGGCCAACGTGTGAATATTCCGCATCGATAGTGACAAATGGCTATCTGCTGACGCCTGATGTTGCAAGGAGGCTCGCGGCATGTGGTGTGACGAGCGCGCAAGTGACTATAGATGGATCGAAGTCGGATCACGATTCGAGAAGGATTCTTCACGACGGAAGCCCTACATACGAACGTATTCTCAAGAACGTCAAAGAGTGTGCCGACATCATCGATATTTCGATAAGGAGCAACGTCGACAAGACCAACATCGAGGCCGCTCAAGAGCTATTGGATTATCTCGAGCTAAATGGCCTGATGAATAAGGTTCACTTCTATTTAGCCCCTGTTGACGATATCAATCAGGTATGTGCGAACGACAGCCACTGCTTTACTGTAAAAGAGTTCTCGTATGAGGAGACTGAGTTTTATAAAAGGGCAATTGCGCGGGGCTTCAAAGTTCAACCTTTTGGTGGGACGAATTTCGGGATATGTTGCGCCGTTGGAATCAACTCGTACGTGGTTGATCCCGTCGGAGATTTGTATAAGTGCTGGGATGACATTGGAATGAAGGAGCGGAGGGTCGGAACTATTTTCGAGCCGCCAATGTTGAGCAAGAACATGATTAACTGGATGGCATATGAGCCGGATGACCCGGAATGCCAAGAGTGCTTTGCTTTTCCCATGTGCATGGGAGGGTGCCCCAACCACGCCTTAAACGGTGAGGGGAAACGTTGCGTTTCCTTCCGGTATGATGCCGAGCAAAAAATGCTGCTCTCCCAGATGATGAATACGGCAAAACGGGGTGCGGGGCAAAATGAGGCTGATGCTTAATCTCTGTAGAAAATATATACTGGGCGGTCGATTCTACGCCTATCTTGTCGTAACAGTTTTGGTCGGGCTGCTTGCGCTTGCGGGTCCCTTTCTTACCGGCATAGTGGTAAACCGATTGGCGATGCCGGCCAGCGCCGATCTTGCCGCCGTTCTCGTTTGTTGCCTTATTTTGGTTGCGGTCCAAGCGGTTCGAGCGGGACTAGTGTATTGCTCAGAGATGCTGTACATCAACCTTCAGTCGCATGCGGGGTTCGGCTTAAATGCGGATACGCTTGAGCACGTGAAGCACCTTCCCCAGGCATTCTTCGAGGGCTTCAACGCGTCGTATTATAACCAGCAAATCAATCACGACGCTAATGACCTTGTCATCTTCGTAATCAACTCGGTTGTGGGGGTTTCAAGCAACGTTATCACCCTTTTGTCCGCCCTGTTTGTTCTCGGTAGCCTGAATATCAAGTTGAGTGTGGTCTGCCTTGTTCTTGCGGCAGCGAGTGCCGCTTTTTATGCGGTTTCACGCGCAAGGCTGTTTGAGAGAAGTTTTGACGTACAAGAGCAGAGCGCGAGGTTTTTTTCCTGTCTACAAGATCAGTTGGAGAAAGTTGATTTCATCCGCAAACATGCTTTGTTCGATAGGTCCCGCGCTGTACTGGTCGAAGCTTTTAATGGGCTCTATCCAACGATGAGAGCAAATCAGGAAGTAGGGTCTAGATTTACCTTTGGCAACGCGTTGGTCGCTTCCGCCGCTCAAGGATGTCTTCTTGCTGTGGGCGCGGTTGAAGTGATGGGCGGGAGACTGTTGCCTGGTTTTCTCGTGACTGCTGTTGGATATTATTCGAACTTAAGCTCAGCGGTACAGTATTTGTTGGGCTGGGGAAGGGATTACCAGACTAATCGCGTATGCTATGAGCGGCTGAAAAGAATTTGGGATGTCCCGGTGGAAGCGAATGGCAAATTGGCGCTTGGTCCGATTGAGGAAATCCGTCTAGAGAACATCAAGCTACGTTATCCAGGGGCGGAAAGGGTCGCGTTAAGCATTGAGGGGCTCGCGTTTTCCAGGGGTCGGCTATATGGAATCTCGGGGCCGAATGGTTCGGGGAAGAGCTCGCTGCTGTCAGTGATATTGGGGCTATATCCAGATGACACAGAAGGGGCCGTTCGCTACAACGGGGTGTCACAGCGTTGCATCGATCGATATGCATTGCGGCGGTGTCGAGTCAGCATTACGGAGCAAGAACCCCCTATCGTTGAGGGGACGATTCTCGATAATCTTACGCTGCTTTCTGATGATTACGAGATGGATAAGCTGAATCGGATGCTTGTCATATTGGGGCTAGACGAAATGGTTGCTTCTGTGGAGAACGGGGCAACGGCGATGCTTGACGGCGGGAAAGGAGGGGTGTCCGGCGGCGAGAAGCAAAAGATTGCAATTGTGAGACAGCTGTTGAAATCGCCGGACGTTATGCTTTTTGATGAACCGACCTCAGCACTTGATGCGAAGAGTCGAGGCGCGCTGATCAAATTGCTTCATGAAATTAAGAGAGACCATATTGTAATCGTTGTCACTCATGACGAGGAGATGCTTGCCGCCTGTGACGAGGTCATTTCGACGGCTGGATGATTATCGGATTGTGGCGTTGAAGACCAAGAAACTTGAAATGGCGTGGGCTCTGGGTAGGTCTCCACGGGTACGCCGTCGGTGCTGTACTCGACCGCCCGGCAAGAAGGTTTTATAGCGTGTTTCCCCAGAGAGGTCCCTTTGTCCGGTAGTGGCGAGGGGAGCCTCTCTTTTGCTCACCTCTTGCGGCGGAGGGGGACACCATGCGCCTATGCAGGACAAACTGCGCGTTCTTGTCGAATGATGGGCTATGTGTAGAGATGATGGTCTCGGGTAGAGGCCGTGTCGCGCTCGGCTGCGATGAGCCAGGCAATTCAATCTTCATCCGGGAGGGCCTTGGCAAGACAAGCAGGGCGAAGACCTTGGCGACGTTCGGGAGCCGTGTGGCGCCCGGCTCCACGCTCATCCACGACATGGAGCCGGGCGCCACACGGCTCCCGTCAACAATCTGTCACTGAAGAGCCAGCACTACAACGCGAAGCTGCTCAAGGGCGTTCCCGACGGCCAGAACCCGCTGGGGCCCGTGAACCGGATGCGCTACTTCATGCAGTGCTTCCTGAGGGCTCATCCCGGCTCCAACCGGGACGACATGCGGGGCTGTGGCTATGAGTCCGCCCGAGGACAAGCTTGAGAAGGTCGCGATGGTGCTCGATCGGGCAATGCGATACCCGAAAACGCTCAGGTTCAGGCAGTTCTATGCAAGAAAGCCCAGTTCAGATGAGTTCGACGAGCAATATTTATCAACACAGTGCAAGGGGGGATTATATTTGTATTTCATCCGTGTTGAGCTTCACACGGTGCGCGACTCATCGCAAACTGGCGGGCGCAGCGGAAAGAAAACCGACTGCAGACGAACGATCGATATCGGGAGCAAATAGCCACCGGATGCCTTTCGGTCTCCTACGCGTCGACCTCCGCGATTTCTTCTGCGTCTCGCCAAGTTGAAAGGAGCGATGTCGAAAACTCCTTTTCGGTTAGCGTCAAGACATCCTTCACGCAAAAACCTTTCAATTTGTCAGGAAGCCCAAAACGCGCTTTTTTCCTAATCGAGCTGGCAACCCGCTTCAACGCGGTCTTGTTCTTGTCCTCGTTGTATACCAAAACAAAGACGCAGTGCTCGCGAAACCATCTCGTCCTCTTTCCCCACAGGTCCGAGCAGATCAAAACGCTGTCCTTGCACTTCTCGATGAGGGCGTCCCTTTGGCCAAGATTGATACCAAGCTCTTCGTCATCCTTGGGATTGAGCCTCTTCCCCAGCGTCTCCTTCAGACTGCCGTTTTTAAATTCGACTAGATATAACGTTTCCCGATCGCAATACAGCGCATCGGCGGAGCGCGGGAGTTGCATCCACCTATTGACCTTCTTGCAGTAGCATTCTTTAACAGAGTCAAAATTGACAACAGGCAAATCGTCATCCACAAGAGAGACGCTCCCGTCTCTGGATGTTTTGGAGATGGTCGACGTGCAGTCCCTTAGGATACAGGTCCTGCAACGGGAGCAACCATCGCTGCCATCTGGCACCACGGGAGAGTTCGGATGAGGGCAGGAGGCGCACAGGTCGCTACTCAAGGCCGTACTCCTCCCTCTCAAGCGTATCAAAAGGAGCCGCCAGCTTCTCGTAGGCGACCTCAGTCGAGCCGGTTATTTCGGCAAAGCGAGAGCGTCCATCAGCGCAGGTCTCCGCAAGATAATATGAGCACAATCCATCAACAGCGTGCTTCTTAGAATACACTTCGATCGCATTCAAGAAATATGGACTATGGGTGCTCATTAAGACGTGCATCCCGAGCTCTTTCTGGAGCAGCACGATTATCTCGGCGAAGGCCAGCTGCCATGCAGGATGAAGATGAATCTCGGGTTCATCGAGGATAATAGTCCCTCCGGCATCTAGCGCGCCGGACTTCAAGAGCACCTTCATGATGGCGAACGTCTTCAAGCCAGCAGAAAGGTTCCCAGGCTCCAACCCCCGAGCGAAGCCCTCTTCGAGATACGTAAGGTGACCGCGACTTTCGCTCCTCTCGAAATACCCCGGACATAAGGAGGAGACCTTGTCCATGAGAACCTTCAGGTGCCGCTCCTTCGCGATCTCGTCGAACAGCGAGGACTCGCTGTCATCGTTACGGATGGTCGCCTGAATCAAATCTTGCCGCAGCTCCTCCTGGTGTCCAAGGAGGGGCCTGAACCGAAAAGCGGGGCCGTAGGGCCCTCCGAGAGAATCGATCAGGAACGGGTCGTCCAGATAATGCGCCCTGAATCGCAAAACCCTCCTATCGTGCACCTCCGCCACCTCGTCACCTGCAACCGAGAAAACCGTAGATGCGTCCTTTATCTGGAGTTCGACCTTCCCGGGCTCTTCGCCGAAAACCGAATTGATCTGGCCGTTGAACTCGCTTTGGAACCTGTTTGTCGCAATCGCACGAAATACCTCATCATCGGAGATATCCATGATCTCGATAATCTGATCGGCAACTCCTGCTACGCCATTCGTGAAATCGGATTCGATCTCACGGGAGATCTCCTCCCCGTAATACTCCTTTATCTCATCAATGAGCTCGTCCCTCGTGCACTCGCCCGAAAAAACCCTGTCGATGAAACCATTCATTCTTCCAGCAGTTCGCCTGTGGCGAGACGTGGAGTCGAGAGGGCCTCCCACATATGCCTTCCTGATGGCGCGTTCAACACTATTGCGCCTCATGCGGTCGATTTTGTTCTCCGAATCGGACATGCTGTTGAAGGCCGCATAAAGCGCTTTTCCAACCGTGCTTTTCCCCGTCCCGTTCTCCCCGGCGATCACGGCAATGCCATTAATCTCGATATCGGCCTCAGCGACCCTGCCGATGTTTTTCACCTTGATTTTCAATGCATATCACCAGCTCTAAACTCGCGAGACTCAATAGCTCGATTATCGCACAGGGAGATCGACTTCTCGAGGACTCCCTAAATGGAACGCGCGGGGAGGACATGGCTCGCCGCCGTCCGCTTTGCGTTCGCGCGGGGAAGGGTGACGACCAGGGGCCTCTCCGGGCTCATCAAGAGGAGCGCCGGATCCTCCTCGTCCATTTGAACTGTATTGTATCCCAGGACACTTGACTTAGAGGAATGGCGTTGAGCGGCGATAATCGTTTCAGCGCCAAAAAGAAAGGAGTGTTCAGTCATGGCAGATAGGCTCTCCTGCACAGCGGGGCACCGCACCGAGGCCGCAGACTTAGCCGTCGCGTCGGGGAAGCCCATCGCCCAAGTTGCCGCCGACCTCGGCATCAATGAGAAGATCCTGGGAAGATGGGTGACGGTCAGAAAGAAGGAACTGGCCAACCACCCGGTCGCGGCGGCCGCGGCCAAGACCGAGACCGCCGAGATGAGGGCCGCCCGCAAGTGCATGCGCGAGCTCGAGCTCGAGAACGAGTTCCTAAAAAGCCCCGACCTCACATTGGAGGCCGGGGCCAGTAGATTTTTGGGACATGTCTAGAAATCTACCCATGCAGGAAGCGGCATGTGCCGAGCATGTCGCGTGCTAGGTTTTGAGGCATGCCACAAAACCTAGCACGGGGGAGTGGCTACTCGGCGTCGGCGAAGCCGTTGGGGTTATGGCTCTGCCAATTCCAGCTGTCGCGGCACATGTCTGCGATGTCGTACTGGGCCTTCCAGCCCATCATGCGCTCGGCCTTGGAGGCATCGCACCAGTTGGCGGCGATGTCGCCGGCGCGGCGCTCACGGATCACGTAGGGCAGCTCCTTGCCGCAGGCCTTGGAGAAGGCGGCGACGACCTCGAGTACCGAGGTGCCGGTGCCGGTGCCCAGGTTAAAGATCTCGACGCCGGTCTTGCCGTTCATCCAGTTGAGGGCGGCAACGTGACCAGATGCCAGGTCGCACACGTGGATGTAGTCGCGCACGCCGGTGCCGTCGGGGGTGGGGTAGTCGTTGCCAAAGACCTGAACGGCCTCGAGCTTACCGACGGCGACCTGGGCGACGTAGGGCACCAGGTTGTTGGGGATGCCCTTGGGGTCCTCGCCGATCAGGCCCGACGGATGGGCACCGATGGGATTGAAGTAACGGAGCAGCACGACGTCCCACTCGGGGTCGGCGGTGTGGACGTCCATGAGGATCTGCTCAATCATCCACTTGGTCCAACCATAGGGGTTGGTCGCGGGCTTCTTGGGGTCCTCTTCGGTGACGGGCGGGTTGTCCGGATCGCCGTAGACGGTCGAGGAGCTCGAGAAGATGATGGACTTGCAGCCATGGTTGCGCATGACGTCGATGAGCACCAGGGTGTTCTCGATGTTGTTGTGGTAGTACTCGACGGGCTTGCTCACCGACTCGCCGACGGCCTTAAAGCCGGCGAAGTGGATGACGCGGTCGATCTGATGGGTGTCGAAGATCTTGTTCATGGCCTCGCGGTCGAGCACGTTGGCCTCGTAGAAGGTGAGGTTCTTGGCAGCCTCTTCGCCCACGATGGTCTTGACGCGGTCGACGGCGACGGCGCTGGAGTTGGAGAGGTCATCGACGATGACGACCTGGTAGCCGCCCTCGAGCAGCTGAACGACGGTGTGCGAGCCGATAAAACCGGCGCCACCGGTTACGAGGACGCAGGTGTCTTTGGGGTCGAGTGCTTTGGACATGTAGTCTCCTATCGAATCAGGAACACTTCTTCAGGGGAGTATAGCGCAGGCAGGGGCACCCAAAAGGTGCAGGGCAGGAAAAGCAGATGAACATGCTAACGTACTCATTGAAATGTTTGGCGTGGGCGTAACCTTGACTTTGACGTTTGCATACGAGCCGCCGACCATACGGTTTGCTGCCGTTCGTGGAAATCGTTGGGATGCGCCGGATGTACGCTAATATGTATAAGTTGAGCGACATATAAATAAACATGTAACGGAGTAGATATGTCACCAAACAGCGATTCCATCCTTTCCCAGGAGCTTTCGCGTCGCACTGCCCTCAAGGCCCTGTTCGGCGCAGCTTCTGCAGCCGTTCTTTTTGGTCTGCCCGCTCGCGCCCATGCTGCGGAGGCCACCAAGGAAACCACCGACAAGCTCAATGCGGCCCAGGCTCAGCTTGACGAGGTCCAGGCCCAGCTCGACAGCATCGCAAATGAATACGCGGCGCTGGCCAACAAGAACGCCCAGACCCTCAACGATATCGAGGGCGTACAGGGCCAGATTGACAGCACGCAGGCGCAGATTGACGAAAAGAAGGCCGAGCTCAAAAAGAAGCGCGGCGATCTTTCCGATCGCGTTTCCGCCAGCTATAAGTCGGGCGGCACCAACATCCTGTCGCTGCTGCTCGCCTCGGGCTCGTTTGAGGAGCTCGTCGCCAATGCGCACTATGTTGAGAAGATCAACAAGAGCGACCGCGACGCCATCGAGGACATTCAGACCATCCAGGAAGAGCTCGATGCGCAAAAGACCGAGCTTGAGTCGCAGAAGGCCGACTTGGAGAAGCTCAAGGATCAGCAGACTGCCCAGATGCAGGACATGCAGGCCAAGCAGCAAGAAGTCCAGACCGTGCTGAACGGTCTTTCCGACGACGTCAAGGAACTCATGGCTCAGCGCGATTCCGAGATCCTCGCTGCCGCCCAGGCTGAGGAGGCCGCTAGGAAGGCGGCTGCGGCAGCCGCGGCCTCTGCGAACACGGGCTCTTCTTCGGGTGGCTCGAGCTCGGGTGGCGGCTCGTATGCCGGCGGCACCCCGCAACAGACGGGCGGTTCGGGCAAGCAGCAGGCCGTCGTCAATGCGTGCTACTCGACGCCTTCTCCCGGCCAGGGCTGGTGTGCTGCCTGGGTTACCAACGTCTTCCGCAATGCCGGCGTGGGCTATTTTGGCGGCAACGCGTGTGACATGTTCAACGCCTGGTGCTATAGCTCCGACCGCTCGGCGCTGCAGGTGGGCATGATCGTGGCCGATTCCTCGCACAGCGGCACGGGTGCTCCGGGCCTTATCTACGGTCATGTGGGTATCTACGTTGGCGGCGGCATCGTTATGAGCAACGAGGGTGCCATTACGTCTAAGTCGCTTGATTCGTTCATCAGCTTTTATGGTACTGGCTCTGGCGTGCGTTGGGGCTGGCTTGGCGGTATTGCGCTGTCGTAAAGCCGACTGGGCCGCGTGCCCGCCCGCAATATATTTGATTGCCTGCTCGGGCAGTCCTGCGCAAGACGAAGGCCACATTAAGTGGCCTTCTTTGCGTGCGGAACTCGCGATCAATCAAATATATTGCGGGCGGGCACGCGGCCCTCTCGGGTTCGGGGCGCGACACACCGGACTGGGTTATCTGAATAAATATGGTGAAGGCCCCTTTCGGGGCCTTCTTTGTTAGAGGAATTCGCCTACTCGGTGGACTTCGGGTTCTAGGTCTACGTCGAATTGGTCTTTGACGGTTGTTTGGATGTGGCGGATGAGTTCGTCGACATCGGCGGCGGTGGCGTGGTCGGCGTTGACGATGAAGCCGCAGTGCTTTTCGCTCACCTGCGCGCCGCCGATGGCGTGTCCTCGCAGGCCGGCGTCCATGATGAGCTTGCCGGCAAAGTAGCCCTCGGGGCGCTTGAAGGTGGAGCCGGCGCTTGGCATGTCGAGCGGCTGCTTGTCCTCGCGGCGTTGGCGGTAGTCGTCCATGTCGGCCTTGATCATCGCGGCGTTGCCCGGGGCGAGATTGAAGGTGGCCGAGAGCACGATGAAGCCGTCGTCGGCAATGCGGCTCTTGCGATAGTCCAGGTTGAGCTCGTCGACATCGAACTCGATAATGCTGCCGCTACCGCGGGTGCCGTCGTCGAGCATGCGGGCGGGCTTGTAGACGCGCACGGACTCCAGCACATCGGCCATGCAAGCGCCGTATGCTCCGGCGTTCATGTAGCAGGCACCGCCGACCGATCCGGGAATGCCCGAGATGGGCTCCATGCCGGTAAGGCCGGCCTCGGCTGCCGCGGCTGCGACATCGGAAAGCAAGGCGCCGGCTGCCGCCGTGACGTGCGTGCCGTCGACCGTAATGTCGGAGAGGCCCTCGCCCAGCGCTACGACGACGCCGCGGATGCCCTTGTCGCCGACGAGCAAGTCGGAGCCGTTGCCCACGATGGTGAGTGGTAGATTGCAGCGATAGCAGGTATCGAGCGTGGCGACGAGGCCCTGCTCAGTATCGGGCGTGACAAAGACGTCGGCCGGACCGCCGATCTTAAACGTGGTGTGCTCGCGCATGGGCTCGCTCATCAGCACGTTGTCCTCGCCGGCAACGCCAGCGAGCGCGCACAGCAGGTCCTCGTTAAAAAAATCGTTCTCGTGCATACGGATATCCGCCTTTTGGTGGTCGTTGTCATCAATCGATTGCAATATACCCCACCCGGACGGATTTGGTGCGCTGGCGGCGATAAAACAGCCGTCCACCGGATTGGTAAAGTGTTTATCACCGAGGTAGAGGGGTAGTCGCTATACTTTCAAGAGATTGCGCGTAAACCCGGAAGGAGCGAGATGGCCAACAAAGTCACCCTCAAGCAGATCGCCCAGGAGGTGGGGCTTTCCCCCTCGTCGGTCTCGCTTGTTCTCAATAATCGGCCCTGTCGCATCTCGGAAGAAAACCGCAAGCTCATCAAAGAGGTCGCGGCGCGCAACCACTATGTTCCCAACCAGATTGCGCGCAGCCTGGTTATGCGCGAGTCGCGCACGCTGGGCCTTATCGTCCCTAACATCGAGAGCCGCTTTTTTGCCTCGCTCGCCGGTAGCTTGGAAAAGCGCTGCCGCGAGGACGGCTATGCGCTCTTCATTACCAGCTCGGGCGGAAGCGCCGATGACGATCTGGAGCTGCTGCGCCAGCTGGTGACGCGCGGCGTTGATGGCGTCTTCCTGGTGGTGGGTGACGAGTTCTCCGATGATCGCGCCCTGCGCGAAGAAGTCAGCCACCTGCCCATCCCGGCCGTAATGGTCGACCGTGCCATTGAGGGGCTCGAGTGCGACAAGGTGATGTTCGACCACGAGATGGGCGGCTATATGGCCACCCGCTATCTGATCGAGCAAGGCCACCGCCGTATTGCCTGCCTGGTTAATGCCCGCCGTTCCAATACGGGTCGCAAGCGACTTGCCGGCTATGAGCGCGCGCTGCGCGAGGTTGGCCTGCCGATCGACGCGCGTTTGGAGTTTGAGAGCGAGTACTACATTCCGAGCGCATACGAGGCCTCGGAGGCAGTGCTCGCAACTGACGCCACTGCCGTGTTCGCAAGCTCGGATAACATTGCCCTCGGTTTGCTCAAGCGCTTACACGAGATGGGGAAGAGCATCCCGGGCGATATCTCGGTGGTGAGCTATGACAACTCGGCGGCCGACGTTCTCTTTGAGCCGGCGCTGACCGCGATTGAGCAGGACCCTGGTGTCCTTGCGGAGCATGCTTTTGGCTGCATGTCCAAGCGTCTTGCCGGTAGGGGCGGCAGGCGTGCCGAAGAGGTCGTTCTGGAGCCGGAGCTTATCGTTAAGGACAGCGTGCTCGAGCTTACTAAACACAACTAAACACGTTTACCAATTTGCAGAGACCGAATGTGGAGTACCTGTGACAATCAACGCCGCAGGTGAATGTCGCGTTTTGCTAATCGATGGGATTGATAAGGGTGATAAAACGTTTTTTCACCATGATAAAACGTTTTAGCAAATATACTGGTCCCAACGAAAGGTTGCCGTATTGGAGGGTGACCGCACAGCGAAGGGACATAAACAATGGCTAAAACACTGGGGACGCCGTGGCAAAAGCTGGGCCACGAGGTGCCGGCTTCCGAGCTCGAGGGCGTCGACCTGTATTGGCGCGCATCGAACTATCTGTCCGTCGGTCAGATCTACCTTCGCTCTAACCCGCTAATGCGCCCCGACTTTGTCGACGAGAAAACCGGTGAGGTGCGCGACTTCGGTCGTCCGGACGTTAAGCACCGCCTGGTTGGCCACTGGGGCACCACGCCCGGCATCAACTTCCTGTTCGGTCATGTCAACCGCCTCATCGCCGATCACAACCAGAATGCTATCTTCTTGATGGGCCCTGGTCACGGTGGCCCCGCCGGTACTGCTCAGTCGCTGCTCGACGGTACTTACCGCGAGATTCGCCCCGACATCACCAATGACGAGGCCGGCCTACAGAAGTTCTTCCGCCAGTTCTCCTATCCCGGCGGCATCCCGAGTCACTTTGCGCCCGAGACGCCCGGTTCCATCCACGAGGGCGGCGAGCTCGGCTACACGCTCAGCCACGCCTACGGCGCCGTCATGGACAACCCGAGCCTGCTGGCCGTGGCCGTGGTGGGCGACGGCGAGTCCGAGACCGGTCCGCTCGCGACCTCTTGGCAGTCCAACAAGCTCGTGAATCCGGCAACCGACGGTATCGTTCTGCCGATCCTGCACCTCAACGGCTACAAGATCGCCAACCCCACCATCCTCGCCCGCGTGTCCGACGAAGAGCTCACCAAGTTCTTTGAGGGCATGGGCTATAAACCGCATTTCTTTGTCGCCGGCTTTGACGACGAGAGCCATGCGAGCATTCACGAGCGTTTCGCCGCCCTGTTCGAGCAGGTCTTTGACGAGATCTGCGACATCAAGGCCGCCGCACAGGCCCAAGCTGCCGCGGGCGAGACCGTGGTCCGCCCGGCCTATCCCATGATCGTGTTCCGTACGCCCAAAGGTTGGACCTGCCCCAAGCAGATTGACGGCAAGAAGACCGAGGACTCCTGGCGCGCCCATCAGGTGCCGCTCGCGAGCGCCAAAGACACCCACGAGCACTTCCGCGTGCTGCGCGAGTGGCTGCGCTCCTACAAGCCCGAGGAGCTCTTTACGCCCGAGGGTCAGGTGCGCCCCGAGGTGACGGCCTTTATGCCGACCGGCGAGCTGCGCATCGGCGCCAACCCCAACGCGAACGGCGGCAAGGTGCGCCGCGAGCTCGAGCTGCCCGATATTCATGCCCACGAGGTCCCCGTCGCAACTAATGGTCATGGCTGGGGCTCCACCGAGGCCGCCCGCGTCTTTGGTGAGTACACCGCCGACGTCCTGGCAAATAACATGGACGACTTCCGCATCTTTGGTCCCGACGAGACCGCTTCCAACCGCCTGCAGGATGCCTACAAGGTGACTAAGAAGCAGTGGGACGCCGGCTTCTACGAGGACGAGGCCAACGACGAGCTGCTGGCAGGTTCCGGTAAGGTTGTCGAGCAGCTGTCCGAGCACCAGTGCGAGGGCTTCCTCGAGGCCTACGTGCTCACCGGCCGCTCCGGCGTGTGGAGTTCCTACGAGAGCTTTGTCCACGTGGTCGATTCCATGGTCAACCAGCACTGCAAGTGGCTCGAGGCCACCAAGCGCGAGATTCCGTGGCGTGCCCCCATCAGCGGCCTCAACATTTTGCTGTCGAGCCATGTCTGGCGCCAGGACCACAACGGTTTCTCTCACCAGGATCCCGGCTTTATCGACCTGCTGCTCAACAAGGCCAACGACACGCATATCGTGAATGCTTACTATCCGGCTGACGCCAACATGGCGCTTGCTGTGGCCGAGCGTGTTTACCAGTCCACCGACTGCGTCAACGCCATCTTCTGCGGCAAGCAGCCCGCCCCCACTTTCCAGACGGTCGACGAGGCCCGCGCCGAGCTCGCCGAGGGCGTTGCGACTTGGGAGTGGGCATCGACCGCCGACTCGCTCGCTGAGGCTGACGTCGTGGTTGCCACGTGCGGCGACGTGTCGACGCTCGAGGCTCTGGCTGCAACCGACATGCTGCGTGAGCTGGGCATTAAGGTGCGGTTCGTCAACGTGGTCGATCTGCTCAAGATCCAGAACGTCTGCGAGAACGACCAAGCCATCAGCGATGAGCGCTGGACTGAGCTGTTCGGCTGCGGCGATAAGCCCGTGCTCTTTGCATTCCACGCCTATGCTGGCACGATTCGCCGTCTGATTTGGAACCGCCCCGGCCACGACGCCTTCCGCGTCCACGGCTACGAGGAGAAAGGCTCCACGACAACGCCGTTCGACATGCTGCGCCTGAACAACATGGACCGTTGGGCACTGGCCGCCGACGTGCTGCGCATGGTTGACGCCGATAAGTTTGCCGAGCAGATTGACGAGTGGGAGGCATTCCGCACCGAGGCCTTTGAGTTCGCGTGCGATGAGGGCTACGATCACCCGGCCTTCACCGACTGGGTCTGGCCCGACGCCGCAGCCGCAACTGCTGCCGACGGCGCGCTCTCCGCAACGCAGATGACCGCAGGCGACAACGAGTAGGTAGGCAACCCGCCCGGAGGCGGCCCTCTCGACCGTTTCGATATGCGGGGGCTGATTCTTTTTTATGTAATGGGGATTTTGCTTACGCTGCCTTGGAAACTGTGCATCTAACTATGGTCAGCCAAGACTACATTGCCGGGGTGGGGTGCTTGGTTTTGGAAGTTCGCGAAGCCCACTTCCAAAACCAAGCACCCCACCCCGGCCCTCGTCCGTATGTTCTTCCGCTGGGCGAGCCATAGGCGCCGCGCACCGATGCGGTAAAGTGACGGCTTGAAATTGGTGCTATATTGGGCTTGAGTTGTTTAATGCTAGTACGGGAGGCTGATATGGGGCTGTTCAAGAAGAAAAACCCGCAGGATGCCTTTGATCCCGATGTGTTTACCATCACGGATACGATTTTGGACCCGCCGCGGTTTACGTTTTTGCCGGCCATTTACCAGGATGCCACGCGCCGCAAGTGGGCCGTGCATCAGCGCGGCGGCGAGCCGAAGATTTTTGACTATGCGGACGTGCTGCAGTGCGAGATTGTCGAGACCGGAAATCCCGAGGATGTGCCGGAGCTTAGTAATCGCGAACTAGCTCAGCAGATTTTGATTAATCCAGCTCAGGCCACCAAAAACAACGCTGCCAAGCGTAATATGTGCCTTGGTATGGGTGTCATCGTTGCCGTGCAAACCGGCGAGGATGAGATTTCGAAGCTTGAGATTCCGGTGACCGCGGGCGAAGTCAAGCGAGACTCCGGCCTATATCGGTCGTATCGGAACGTTGCAGAGCGGATAAAAGAAGCCTTCGACGCCATGGGGCGTCCGGAGTAATGATGCCCGCAGCAGCAAGCGGTTGAGGAGCCTTGCCCATGTCGAGTGAACCATATGCGATTCCGCCCAAAGATCGCGCCTTTGAGGGCATTCGTTGGTATATCAAACATTATGACCTGCAGGGTGGCGACCGGCTGCCCGCCGAGCGTGTGCTCTGTGAAGCGCTGGGTGTGTCGCGCACGGCGTTGCGCGCCGCGATCACGCGCCTTATTTCGTGCGGAACTTTGGAAAGCCGCCGTGGTTCGGGCACCTATGTGTGCCCGCCCAAACCGCTGAACATCTTTCAGGAAACGTGGAACTATACGCAGGCGGTGGAGAGGGTTGGCTCAAAGTCGACCGCACGCCTGATATGGTCCAAGGTCGCGTACGCCGATATCGATTTGGTCCAAAAAGCCCAGATCGATCTGGGCATGCCGCTCTTCTGCATTAGGCGCGTGCGCGTGGTCAATGGTTCCCCGGCGTCAATCGAGACGGCTTACGTCAATCTGTCTTTGTGTCCCTCGCTTCCCGATCACGATTTTGAGCAGGAGAGCCTCTACGACGTTTTGCTTAAAGAGGGGAATGTCCATGTGACGCACGGCAAGGAGCATATTTCCATCAGTCGCCTGAATGCCGACGAGGCTAAGTTGCTGGATGCCCAGGAGGGCACGCCGGTGTTTTATAAGACTTCGCACGAGTGCGACGAGAACGATGGCTTTGTCGAATATTGCAAGTCCGTGATTCTGCCGACCAAGTATCGATTTGCCGATAACGGCGAGGCAGACGGCGTTGCGACGAAGGTGGGTGTCGAATGGCTGAGTCAGTAGAAGACATGCCGGTATACAAGCAAATTCGCCGCTGCATTGCGGAGCGAATCGAGCGTGGCGACTATCCGACGGGCTCGATGATTCCATCAGAAAATGAGCTGGCAGAGGAGTTTGGCACGACGCGCCTGACGATCCGTAGCGCCATGGACGAGCTGGTCAAAAGTGGCCAGATTCGTCGCGTACAGGGCAAGGGCGCCTTTGTGGGGCACAAGTGGTTTGATGAGCATGTTCGCAAGGGCGGCTTCCGTCAGTCGGTTTTGGCATCGGGTTCGACGCCGTCGGTGCGTATCCTGGCGCGCTCCAAACGCTATGCCGGCCCGTATTATGCCGACTTGTTTGGTATCGCCGAGGACGATCTGCTTTACTCGGTGCGCCGTCTTAACTGCATCGACGGTGAGCCCGTGTCGATCGAGATGACGCTGATCCCGTGCCTGCTGTTCCCAGGCATCGAAGGCGTGGACATTTCGGTCTTCAGTCTGTTCGAGACCTACGATATGTTGGGCAGAAAGCCAGATAAATCTATTGAGAAGCTCGATATCGAGGCGCTGGGTGCACGCGATGCGAGCTTGCTCGACCTTGAGCCGGGCGATCCAGCGCTTGTGCTGGAATGCCTGACATACGACTCGAGTGGGCAGGTTATCGAGTATGCCAAGTCTTTTACCCGCGGCGATGCCGGCGGATATACCTACAACTACTAGCACCTAGAGCGTCCTTGCGCACGGCGGGGGCGCTCGTTTTTTACGGACATACGTCGCGTGACCGATGAGCGGCAAAAACTGACCGTCTACCGAGAGGGGAGAATGAAATCGAAAAATCGGTATTAAAAACGGCTAACCTGTTATCGTTCACTGGTATTAAGAACCTTTGAATTGTTGAGCCTGGGGTCAAGGTGACCATAAGGTTAAGTGGTGCGACGGGACGGCAAGCCCGTCCCGTCCGTGCGACAATTCAAACTGCTCGTGAAAGGAGCGGGAATGAAGGAGACCGAGAAGATCGAGATCATGCACTTCGACCAGGAGGGCTACCTCGAGGACGGCAGGAACGTCTACGAGGCCGGCAAGCGGATGACCGCCCTGGCCGACCGCGTGCACGAGGAGGGCTACGACGCCGTCTTCCTGATGGGCGTCGGCGGCACCTGGGACGAGTTCATGCAGCTCGAGTACCTCATGAACAAGTTCGGCGACCGCGACCTCGAGGTCTACCTGATCCACGCCGCCGAGTGGAACGTCATGGGCCACAAGCGCATGACCGAGCGCTCCGTCGTGCTGACCGCCTCCGAGTCCGGCACCACCCCCGAGGTGCTCGAGGCCATCGGCAAGATGAAGGAGATGGGCGTGCGCGTCTTCGCCATGACCAACCCCGAGGGCAAGATCGGCCGCGCCGTGGGCGCCGAGAACTGCGTCATGATGGCCTCCGACCACGGCGCCGGCGGCTGCGAGAAGGGCTACTACCTCGCCGACTGCTTCGGCCTGCGCCTGCTCAACCGCCGCGGCTGCTTCCCGAAGTTCGACCTGTTCATCGAGCAGACGAGGGACGTCTGGAAGGACATGCTCGACATCCGCAAGCGCTTCGAGCCGCGCGCCGAGGAGCTCGCCAGGAAGTACGCGCTGGCCGACTACACCATGTTCATCGGCTCGGGCGCGCTGTGGGGCGAGACCATCCTGTACTCCATGTGCCTGCTCGAGGAGATGCAGTGGAAGCGCATCCGCCACATCACCAGCCACGACTTCTTCCATGGCACCCTGGAGCTGCTCGAGCCCGGCGTCCCGGTGTTCCTGTTCATGGGCGAGGACGAGTGCCGCGCCCTCGACGAGCGCGTGCGCGCCTTCCTCACCAGCGGCGTGACCGGCGACGAGGACTACGTCATCATCGACACCGCCGAGTACGCCATCCCCGGCCTGGACGACGACTTCCGCGTCATCGTGTCCCCGTGGATCCTCTCCGTGCTCACCACCGACCGCCTCGCCCGCAACTACGAGCTGGTCACCAAGCACAACCTCAAGTACCGCCGCTACTACCACCAGTTCGACTACTAATTTCATTTGGGGGAAACCGCAATGAGGCAATACATCTTTGCCAGCCACGCGCATTTTGCGACCGGCATCAAAGAGAGCACTGAGCTGCTCTCGGGCGCGCGCGATAACGTCCACGACCTGTCGATGTTTGTCGACGGCCGCACCGACATCGCCGAGGAAGCCGCCAAGCTCCTGGCGACCTTCGACCCCGCCGACGACGTAATCGTGTGCACCGACCTGTTTGGCGGCAGCGTCAACAACGAGTTCACCAAGATCGTCCAGACGCGCCCCAACACCTACCTGGTTGCCAACATGAACCTGCCGCTGCTGATCCAGCTGCTGTTCTCGGACCAGGAGGCTCCCGCCGATCAGGTTATCCGCGAGATTCTCGCGGCTGACGACACGCGCGTCAAGTTTGTCAACGACCTGCTGACCGATGCGGATGACGAGGAAGAGTTCTAGTCACCGCCTGCTATTAATGGGGCCGGGTTTCCGGCATGAGACCTTTGGGGGTCAATCATGATTCAACTGCTTCGCGTCGACCATCGTCTGCTTCATGGCCAGGTGGCCGTCTCTTGGGTCCAGGGCTTGGGCTCCGACTGCATCTTCTGCGTTGGCGACAAGGTTGCCAACGATCCCGTCTGGAAGACCACGCTCAAGATGGGAAAGCCGGCCAATGTCAAGCTCGTCATCAAGGACATGGAGCACGCCATCGAGGCCATCAACTCCGGTGTTACCGATAAGTACAAGATGATCATCTGCGTCGCCAGCATCGCCGAGGCCAAGCAGCTTGTCGACGGCTGCCCGCAGATCACCTCCATCAACCTGGGCAACACCAAGTCCAAGGACGAGCAGCGTCCCGATGCCCGTAAGATTTCCCGCCAGATCTTTGTGACTGCTGCCGAGGAAGAGGACATTCGCGAGCTCGTCGGCCGCGGTGTCGAGGTCGAGATTCGCGCTCTGGCCGACGACCCCAAGGTCGATGCCCTAAGCGCCCTCTAATTGGGAACCACGGGGCGGCACGTACGGCGCCGCCCCTATCCGTGGGCGTACCGGATAAACGCTTTACCCGTTACCCCCATCTACCGTTCACCGAGAGTACACGCCCGTTGAGCGATTGGTATTAAATAGTTTTTGCATGACTATATAATTGGTATCAAATCATTTGCACCGGTTTAGGTGTTAACAGCACACCGGTACAAGCTGGATCTGTCTGGGCGATTGTCGGCATGGAAAAGGGCGCGCTGACAAGTCGGGAATCGCCGCGCGGATCCAAGAGGGATCAAAGGGAGGAACAATGCTTGTTCAAGCGATCCTCATCGGACTTATCGCTGCCTTCGGTAAGCTCGATTATCAGCTCGGTACGCTCTATGCGTTCCGCCCGATCGTTCTGTGCCCGCTCGTCGGCATAGTCCTCGGGGACCTGCAGTCCGGCCTCGCCATCGGTGCGAGCCTCGAGCTGCTCTTCATGGGTTCTATCTCCATCGGCGCTTACGTGCCGCCCGATGAGACGATTGGCGGCGTGCTCGCCTGCGCCTTCGCTATTCAGCTGGGTCAGAGCACCGAGGCCGCTATCGCGCTCGCGATGCCCATCGCCACTCTGTGCCTGGCCATCAAGAACGTCGTCAACGCCGGTATGCCCCTTCTGGTCGACCGTGCCGATGTCTTTGCCAGCAAGGGTAACCTCAAGGGTATCTACGCTATGCACTGGATTATCGGTCTCGTGATTGTCGTCCTGGCCTTTATCCTGTGCTCGGTCTCCTTCTATCTGGGTGCCGACGCTGTTCAGGGCCTGCTCGACTTCATCCCGACGTTCGTCCTCGATGGCTTTGGCGTTGCCGCCAACATCCTGCCGGCCATGGGCTTCGCCATGCTCGGCCGCCTGGTGCTCACCAAGCAGCTCGTGCCCTTCTACTTCCTGGGCTTCCTGCTGTGCTCCTACGCCAACGTGCCCGTCCTGGGCGTCGCCCTGATCGCCATCATCATCGGCATCGACAAGTTCGACCTGCTCGGCCTGGGCGGAGCCCAGCCCCAGCTCTCCGCGGAAGGGGATGAGGACGATGACTTCTAGTCCCGAGAACAAGATCACGCGCTCCGACCTCATCAAGAGCGCCGTCAACACCGGCGCCCTGGGCATGGAGTTCTCCTGGACCTACTACAAGCAGATGAACATTGCCTTCTGCCTGATGGTCGCCAACATGCTCAAGAAGATCTATGCCGGCCGTCCCGATGATTACGCCGAGGCCTTGCACCGTCACAGCGCATTCTTCAACATCACCCCGCAGCTCGCTCCCTTCGTGGGTGGCATCGCGATGGCCATGGAAGAAAAGGTCGCTCGTGGCGAGGTTGAGCCCGAGAGCGTCAACGACATCAAGGCCGCCCTCATGGGTCCGCTTTCCGGCCTGGGTGACTCCTTCTTCCTGTCCACCCTGCGCGTCGTCGCCGCTGCCGTGGGCATCAGCCTGTGCCAGGCCGGCAACGTCTTTGGCCCCATCGCCTTCCTGCTCGTCTACAACATCCCGGCGTTCCTGATTCGTATCTTTGGCGCTATCAAGGGTTATGAGCTGGGCATTGGCTTCCTCGACAAGGCTCAGAAGACCGGCCTGATGCAAAAGATCATGGCCTGCGTCGGCATTGTCGGCGTTATGGTTGTTGGCGCCATGAGCAAGGACATGTTCTGGGCTTCGCTGCCCATCGCCATCGGTCAGGGCGACTCCGCCCAGACTCTCCAGGACATCCTGGACGGCATCATGCCCGGTATGCTCGGTATGGCCGCCTTCTGGCTCTACTACTGGCTGCTCTCCAAGAAGATCAACCCGATGGTCCTGATCCTCTGCACCATGGTCGTGGGCATCATCGGCGCTTACTTTGGCGTGCTTGCCTAATATGTTCGAATCGCGCTTCAATCGCGTCTAACGGTTGCGTCGATCTTTGGGGGCTTGTCGCATCTGCGGCGGCCCCCTGTTTTTTAAAAGCCTGTACGAAAGGGGAGGGCTATGGCCGTACCCGAGCTTTCGCTCATGAACATCAACCATCGTTACTACAGCATCGAGACGTTCTTTAAGGCTGCAGGTGAGGCCGGTTATCGCAATATCGAGCTGTGGACCGGCTCGATGCACCTGTATGTGGATTGCCACGAGCACGATTCGGTGGACAAGATTCGCGATCTTGCCGCCCAGTACGGCATCAAGATCGTGTGCGTTTGCCCCGAGCAGAATAACCCCAAGCCGTGGAACGTCGCGGTGCGCGGTGAGGCGGGCCAAAAACGTATCCTCTCGTACTTTAAGAATGTGATCGACGTTGCCGTCGAATTGGGCGCGCCGCAGATTCTGGTGACGAGCGGCTGGGCCTATCTGGACGAGCCGGCTGAGGACGCTTGGGTCCGCAGCGTTGCCATGCTGCGTTCGGTGTGCGACTATGCCGATACGCGCGGCATTCGCGTTGCGCTCGAGGCGCTACAGCCCTCGGAATCCGTGCTGGTCAATACCGCACAGGACGTGGCGCGCATTCTCGAGGCGGTCGACCGCCCCAATTGTAAGGCTTGTATCGACTTTGGCGCCATGGAAGTTGCCGGCGACACGATCGACGGCTACTTTGAGGTCCTGGGCGACAAGATCGTTCACACTCACTTTGTAGATGTGGGCGGCGGCACGACGCATCTTGCCTGGGGCGACGGCGAGCGTGATATGCGTGCCGACCTCGAGGCACTCATACGCCACGGCTATACGGGCTATGTCTCGGCCGAGACGTGTGATGGCCGCTACTATCAGGATCCGTCCAAGGCGACGACTCAGGTTATCGAGATGTATCGTCGTGTGACAGCGGAGATGGAAGCCGAATAACTAAACTGCGCGGTTGCGTCGGAAACGCTTGGGCGGGTCTGGCGCAACGCATTTTTAGCCTGTGAGTTGTGGAGCGCCCGTTGGCAGCGGAGATCGAAATAGACAACTAATGGCGTTGTAATACCACTCGGGCAAGGAAACCGACCGTTCGTCGTAAATCTTCGTGAGTTTGGATTGGTATTAAATAACAAGCAATCGTATGGCTATAATTGGTATCAGCAAGAAGCGCGATGTATAGAATCGTGCACATGTGATGGGAGGACACACATGAAGGAGACCGAGAAGATCGAGATCATGCACTTCGACCAGGAGGGCTACCTCGAGGACGGCAGGAACGTCTACGAGGCCGGCAAGCGGATGACCGCCCTGGCCGACCGCGTGCACGAGGAGGGCTACGACGCCGTCTTCCTGATGGGCGTCGGCGGCACCTGGGACGAGTTCATGCAGCTCGAGTACCTCATGAACAAGTTCGGCGACCGCGACCTCGAGGTCTACCTGATCCACGCCGCCGAGTGGAACGTCATGGGCCACAAGCGCATGACCGAGCGCTCCGTCGTGCTGACCGCCTCCGAGTCCGGCACCACCCCCGAGGTGCTCGAGGCCATCGGCAAGATGAAGGAGATGGGCGTGCGCGTCTTCGCCATGACCAACCCCGAGGGCAAGATCGGCCGCGCCGTGGGCGCCGAGAACTGCGTCATGATGGCCTCCGACCACGGCGCCGGCGGCTGCGAGAAGGGCTACTACCTCGCCGACTGCTTCGGCCTGCGCCTGCTCAACCGCCGCGGCTGCTTCCCGAAGTTCGACCTGTTCATCGAGCAGACGAGGGACGTCTGGAAGGACATGCTCGACATCCGCAAGCGCTTCGAGCCGCGCGCCGAGGAGCTCGCCAGGAAGTACGCGCTGGCCGACTACACCATGTTCATCGGCTCGGGCGCGCTGTGGGGCGAGACCATCCTGTACTCCATGTGCCTGCTCGAGGAGATGCAGTGGAAGCGCATCCGCCACATCACCAGCCACGACTTCTTCCATGGCACCCTGGAGCTGCTCGAGCCCGGCGTCCCGGTGTTCCTGTTCATGGGCGAGGACGAGTGCCGCGCCCTCGACGAGCGCGTGCGCGCCTTCCTCACCAGCGGCGTGACCGGCGACGAGGACTACGTCATCATCGACACCGCCGAGTACGCCATCCCCGGCCTGGACGACGACTTCCGCGTCATCGTGTCCCCGTGGATCCTCTCCGTGCTCACCACCGACCGCCTCGCCCGCAACTACGAGCTGGTCACCAAGCACAACCTCAAGTACCGCCGCTACTACCACCAGTTCGACTACTAAGGGCTGATCGCGGGCCCGATATCTTGGCTGGTTGATATTTCGGCCCTACACAAGGGCGCCCGCATTCGCGCGGGCGCCCTTTTTGCGTTGTGACAAGAGGCTACTGCTAATCGCTCGCCCTATGTTTCCAAATGAATACGCTGTGAGCCGTGGGAGACGATTCTCCCCGCAAGTACTCTAGTATGCTAAAGTACCCAGAAGACCGGCGGAGCTATGCCGGTCTTCTGTTCTATATGAAACGCAGCATGAGGAGGCTCACCAGATGACGGCCACACCGTGGGGATTCCGGGACATATTGCCCGAGGAGGCTCAGGCGCGCGAGGAGATTGCGCTGACGGTGAAGGGCTGCTTCAGGGAGCATCATTACCTTCCGGTCGAAACGCCGCTGCTCGAGGACAAGGGTTCACTCGAGGAAGGCGGCCGCATCGCGGACACGCCGTTTAAGCTTTTTGACGATGATGGCCGTCTGCTGGTGGTCCGTCCCGACAACACATTGCCGATCGTGCGTCTGGTCTCGACCCGCATGCGTGCGGCCGACCTGCCCCTGCGCCTGCGCTATGAGGCGCCGGTGGTTCGCGAGTGCCAGCGCAATGCCGGCGGTTCGCGTCAGTTCACCCAGCTGGGCTTTGAGCTTATCGGTGCGGGCGATACCGCGGGCGATGTCGAGATTGTCTCGCTCGTGGCCGAGGCCGTGCGCGAGCTGGCGCTGCCCGATGCGCGCATTATCGCAGGTAGCGTGCGTCCGTTTAAGGAGCTGCTCGCGGCGTGCGAGGATCGCGAGCTGGCCGCCGAGGCCTTGCGCTGCGTGCACGCCAACGACTTTGTGGGCCTCGATGCCCGCGTGGCGGCAAGCGCCGAGTCCGATGCCGTCAAGGTTGCCATTAGCGAGCTGCCGCGCTTGCACGGCGGCGCCGAGGTACTCGACCGCGTCGATGTGCTTCTGGCGGCGGCGGGCATTGTCGCGCCGCTCACGCGCGAGCTGCGCGCCCTGGTCGAGGGCCTGGCTCCCGAGGACGCCCAGGTGCTGTCGTTCGACTTCTCCATCATGAACTCGTTCGATTACTACACGGGTCTGGTCTTTAAGGCCTATGCCGGTGGCTTGCCCGATCCGGTCGGTTCGGGTGGACGCTATGACTCCATCTTTACCGGCGCATTTGGCGCCGGTATCGAGGTGCCGGCGGCGGGCTTCGCCTTTTCGCTCGAGCGCCTGGAGGCCGCGCGCACTTCGGCCGAGGACGCCGCTTCCGATGGCGATCACGCCGCGGGCCGTGGCGCCGAGGGCCCGCTGCGCATCGCCGTGCCCAAGGGCTCGCTTAAGGCCGACACGCTCGACGTGCTCGAGGCCGCGGGTCTGGACGTCTCTGAGCTGCGTGATCCCGGCCGTCACCTGATCGTGCGCGGCCGCGACACGCGTGCCGGCGAGGGTGCGGTCGGCGATATCGAGTTTGTCATCGTGCGTCCCAGCGATGCGCCTGCCTTTGTGGGCTGCGGCGGCGCCGATTGCGGCATCTGCGGTTGGGACTCGCTTATCGAGGCAGACCTCAACCTGCTGCAGCTGGTCGATCTGGGCTACGGCCTGTGCACCTTTATCGAGGCGGAGCCCGCGTGGCGCGCCGGTCAGGCCGAGCGCAACTACGCCCGCCGCGGTTCGCTTCGCGTGGCAACCAAGTACCCGCGCATCGCGAGTGCCTGGTATGCCGAGCGCGGCGTGAACGCCGATATCGTCTCGCTGCACGGCAACATCGAGCTGGGCCCCATTGTCGGCATGACCGATCGCATCGTGGATATTACTGCCACGGGTGCCACGTTGCGCGACAACGACTTGGTCATCACCGGTCGCATCATGGACTGCACGGCCCGCTTCTTTGTCAACCCGGGTGCCGCGCGCTTAGATCCGCGCGTGCGTAATCTGGCCGATCGCTTGGCGGCAGCCGTGAAGGACAAGCATTTTGAGCCCGTCGCGGGCTCGGCACAATAGCGCGAGCACGCACGGGCGCCCCAACGTACGGGCTGCGGGCCGATTGGCGCCGCCGTCCGGCCTCTCGTTTTTCGAACACAACCTCGACCGATAGGGGATACCGATATGAAGACCATCAAGCTTGCCCCCGGCGAGCGTCTCGTTACCAACCAGCTCACCCGCAAGGGCGTGCTGCCGCAAAACATCGTCGACGCCGCCCGCGATATCGTGGCCAACGTGCGTGCCAACGGCGATGTCGCGGTGCGCGATTACTGTCAGCGTTTTGACGGTGTTGAGCTGCAGAGCTTCCGCCTGCCGCAGGAGCAGATCGATGCCGCGCTCGAAGGCCTCGACCCGGCTTTTGTCGCCGCGCTCGAAAAGGCTGCACGCCAGATTCGTGAGTTCCACCAGCGCGAGGTCGAGCAGAGTTGGTTTACCACGCGCCCGGACGGCACGATGCTCGGCGTTAAGGTGACCCCGCTTGCCGCTGCCGGCATCTATGTGCCGGGCGGTCGTGCGCAGTACCCTTCCACCGTGCTCATGAACGCCATTCCCGCCAAGGTGGCCGGCGTTGAGCGCGTGGTCATGGTGACCCCGCCGCAAAAGGATGGACTGATCAGCCCCTACACGCTCGCCGCGGCAAAGCTCGGCGGCGTGGACGAAATCTATATGGTGGGCGGCGCTCAGGCCGTGGCCGCGCTGGCGTACGGCACCGAGACCATTCCGCGCGTCGACAAGATCACCGGCCCGGGCAACGCCTTTGTTGCCGCTGCCAAGCAGATTGTCTCGGGTGACGTGGGTATCGACATGGTCGCCGGTCCCTCCGAGGTCTGCGTGCTGGCCGATGCCACGGCCAAGCCTATGGTGGTCGCGGCCGACCTGATGGCTCAGGCCGAGCACGATCCGCTGGCGGCCTGCTATCTGGTGACCTGCGACGAGCAGTTTGCGCGTGAGGTCGAGGCGGGTATCGACATCCTGGTGGCGCAGTCGCCGCGTGCCGAGATCACGCGCGCCTCGCTCGATAACGAGGGTGCCATCGTGGTGGCCGCCGACATGGCTGCCGCCGTCGAGGCGGTGAACACCGTGGCGCCCGAGCACCTGGAGCTGCACTGCAAAGATGCAATGGGCCTGCTTGGCGGCATTCGCAACGCCGGCGCTATTTTTGTGGGCGCTTGGAGCTCCGAACCGCTTGGCGATTACGTTGCCGGCCCCAATCACACGCTGCCGACCGGCGGCACGGCCATGTTCTCTAACCCGCTTTCGGTCGAAGAGTTCGTTAAGCGCTCGAGCGTTATCTGCTATACGCCCGAGGGCCTGCTCTCCGACGCTCCCGCTACGCAGCGCCTGGCCGAGGCCGAGGGCCTGTGGGCACACGCGCTTTCCGCCGCTCTGCGTCGCCGTGTGCTGGAGCAGGGCGAGGATGCCGTGAGTGCCGAGTCGCTGGCCGCGGCCGACCTGACCAAGGTTGCCTGGCCGGGCGACGCCGTGGCGACGGTTGCCGAGGGCGTGGACCTGGCGGCTGCGGGCGCGGATGGCGCCGGTGCGACCGGCGGGGAGGCCTAATATGGCCGAGCTGACGCCCCGCATGAAGGAGCTCGTCCAGCCCTACTTGGCCGGCATTGAGCCCTACGATCCCAACTTTACGCCCACGCGCATCAATCTTTCGGCAAACGAGAACACCTACCCCGTGCCGGCCGACGTGCGCGAGACGGTTGATGCGGCGCTTGCCGCCACGCCGCTCAACCGCTATCCCGATCCCATGTCCAACGATCTGCGCGACGAGCTTGCCGCTTGGCATGGTGTGGCGCGCGAGAATGTCTGCGTGGGCAACGGCGGCGACGAGCTGCTCTATAACTGCCTGCTGGCGTTTGGCGGCGCGGGGAGGACCCTGCTCAACTGCCCGCCGTGCTTTAGCGAGTATGCGTTCTTTGCGTCTCTGTGCCAGACTGAAGTGCGCGATGTGTGGCGCGACCCGGCGACCTTTGAGCTCGACCAAGCGGCTGTGCTCGCAGCGGCGTCCGAGTGCAACCTGGCAATCGTGACCTCGCCCAATAATCCCACGGGCGATGTGGTGCCGCTCGACTTTGTCGCGGCCCTGTGCGATGCATGCCCCGGCATGGTGATGGTCGACGAGGCCTATGTTGAGTTTGCCGACGATTCGTTTGGCGCGGCAACCACGGCGCAAGGCCTTATCGCCGAGCATCCCAACCTGGTGATTCTGCACACGCTGTCCAAGGCGTTCGGCGCCGCCGGCACGCGTCTGGGCTATGTGATCGCGGCGCCCGAGGTTATCGATGTGTTCGCGGCGATTCGCCAGATCTATTCGGTCAATGTGCTGAGCCAGGCCGCAGCGCTTGCCTGCGTGCGTGCCCGCGATGCGTATGCACCCGTGGTGGCGCAAGTTACATCCGAGCGCGAGCGCGAGTTGTGCGCCCTGCGCGCAATGGCTGCCGAGGGCATGCCCGTGGAGGCATGGCCGAGCGCGGCGAATTTTGTGCTCGTG
The DNA here is from genome assembly GCA_019414025.1 of Collinsella sp. GTDB lineage: Bacteria > Actinomycetota > Coriobacteriia > Coriobacteriales > Coriobacteriaceae > Collinsella. The sequence continues at coordinate 79,830 of DXMU01000037.1, read as the reverse complement.
CGCACGCCGCATGCCACGCGCGTGCGCGAGCGTCTGCGCGACGAGTATTCGATTCTGGTGCGCGACTTTAGCTACGCGCCGGGGCTCGCGGACTGCCTGCGCATTACCGTGGGCACCCCGCAGGAAAACGACGAGGTGCTGGCCGCGTTTGCCGCGCTGGTGAAGGAGGAGATGTAGATGGACCGTTATGCCGAGGTGACCCGCAAGACGGGGGAGACCGACATTGTCGTCAAACTCGACCTGGATGGAACCGGTACGTGCGATATCTCGACCGGCGTGCCGTTTTTCGACCACATGCTCAACGCCTTTGGCCGCCATGGCCTGTTCGATTTGACGGTGCATGCGGTAGGCGATGTGGAAGTCGATGCGCACCATACCGTCGAGGACACGGGCATTGTGCTGGGCGAGGCGTTTTGCCGGGCGCTGGGCGACAAAGCGGGTATTACGCGCTTTGCCGATGCGGCGATCGCCATGGACGAGACGCTCGTGATGGCCGCCGTGGACATTTCGGGTCGCGGCCAGGCCTACTGCGAGCTGCCCGTGCCGACCGAGCGTGTGGGCACCTTTGATACCGAGCTGGCCGTCGAGTTCTTCTATGCCTTTGCGCGCGATGCCAAGCTCACGCTGCACGTGCGCGAGCTGGCGGGCGGCAACTCGCACCACATTATCGAGGCCGCCTTTAAAGCCGTGGGCCGCACGATGCGCCGCGCCTGCGAGCTCGATCCCCGCGTGCAGGGCATCCCCAGCACCAAGGGCTCGCTGTAACCGTCACAAGGGTAAAACCACCACGAAGATGCCTGTCCTCTTTGTGATGGTTTTGGATGATGAGAAGTGGAGGGGTCGCGTGGGCGAACCGAAGATCGTGGTGGTCGACTACCACAAGGGCAACTTGTCGAGCGTCGTGCGCGGGCTTGCGCGCGCCGGTGCTGCCGCCTGCACGTCGGACGATCCGGAGCAGATCCGCAACGCCGACGGCCTGGTCATCCCGGGCGTGGGTGCGTTCTATGACGCGATCGCCTTTATGCGTCAGAGCGGCGAGGAGGTGGCCGTGCTCGATGCCGTTGCCGCCGGAACTCCGCTGCTCGGCATCTGCCTGGGCCTTCAGCTGTTTTTTGAGCGCGGCAACGAGGGCGTGCCTGCGAACGAGGACGCGGACGCGGACGACGATGCCTCCGAGCAGGCCGGTGGTCTCTGGGTCGATGGCCTGGGCATCATGCGTGGCTCGTGCACGCACCTGGAGTCGAGCCGTCTGAAGGTCCCGCACGTGGGCTGGGACCAGGTGCGCATGACGCCCGCCGGTGCGGCCGATCCGTTGCTTGCCGGTTTTGCCGAGGGCGCCAACATGTATTTCACTCACAGCTACGCGGTGGCCGACGACGTCGATGGCGCCGATGTGTTGGCGCGCACGCACTATACACGGAGCTTCCCGTGCATCGTGCGCCACGGCAGCGTGTGGGGCTGCCAGTTCCATCCCGAGAAATCCTCTGCGCTGGGTCAGCGCATCCTTAAGAACTTCGTGAGCATCGTCGAGGGGGCCGGCCGATGATTCTGTTTCCCGCAATCGATTTGATCGGCGGCAAGGTCGTGCGCCTGGAGCGCGGCGACCGGAGCCGCTGTAAGGTGTATTCTGACGACCCCGTGGCCGTTGCCCGCTCCTTTGCCGAGCAGGGCGCGAGCTGGGTGCACGTCGTCGACCTGTCCGCTGCCTTTGGCGAGGACGAGGACGCGTGCGCTGCCAACTCGGCAGCGATTAAGGCCATCTGCGGCGTCGACGGTCTGTCCGCGGACGTGGGCGGCGGCGTTCGTTCGCTCGCGCGCATCGACGAGCTGGCCGGCTACGGCGCGCGTCGCATCGCGCTAGGCACGGTGCTCGTGACCGAGCCGGGATTTGCCGAGGTGGCGGCGCAAGGCTTTGGCGAGTTACTGGTGGCAGACATTGCCGCCTGTGACGGCCAGGTCAAGGTGAATGGTTGGCGCGACGGCGCGGGTGTGGCGCTCGACGACGCCGTGGCGCAGCTCACCGAGCTGGGCTTTAAGCATCTGGTGTATACCGACATCGCGCGCGATGGCATGCAGACGGGCATCGACGTGGCGGCGTATCGCCATGTGGCCGAGGTCGCGGGCTTTCCCGTCGTGGCTTCGGGCGGCATCTCGACGCTCGACGATATCCGCGCACTGGCCGCGGTGGGCGAGGATGCCATCGAGGGTGCCATTACCGGTCGTGCGCTCTACGAGGGCAACTTTACGCTGGCCCAGGCGTTGGCCGCCGCCCGAGGGAAGGAGTAGCCCATGCTTGCCAAACGCGTGATTCCCTGTCTGGATGTTAAGGACGGCCGCGTGGTCAAGGGCGTCAACTTTGTGAGCCTGCGCGATGCTGGCGACCCGGTGGAGCTGGCGCGCGCCTACGACCGCGAGGGTGCAGACGAGGTCGTCTTCCTGGACATTACCGCGACGAGCGACAACCGCGCGACGACCATCGAGATGGCGGCGCACGCGGCCGAGGAGCTCGCTATTCCCTATACCGTGGGCGGCGGTTTCCGCGACTTGGCGGGCATGCGAACCATGGTTGCCGCCGGTGCCGACAAGGTGTCGCTTAACTCTGCCGCCGTGCGCGATCCGTCGTTGATCAGCCAGGCCGCCGCGGCGTTTGGCAGCCAGGCCGTGGTCGTGGCGATTGATGCCAAGCGCGTGGGCCTGCCCGGTCAGCCGGATGCCGACAAGTGGGAGGTCTTCACGGCGGGCGGTCGCAACGCCACGGGTATCGATGCGGTGGCGTGGGCCGAGGAAGCGGCTCGTCGCGGCGCCGGTGAGATCTTGCTCACCAGCATGGATCGCGACGGCACCAAGGCTGGCTTTGACCTGGCGCTCACCCGCGCCGTGGCGCGCGCGGTGCCGATCCCGGTGATCGCAAGCGGCGGCGTGGGCACGCTCGAGCATTTTGCCGAGGGCGTGATCGAGGGCGAGGCCGATGCCGTGCTGGCGGCGAGCGTCTTTCACTTTGGAACTTTCAGCATTCGCCAGGTGAAGGAGTATATGGCCAGCCAAGGCATCCCTGTGAGGCTGGACTTCTAGTGCTGCGGCTTGCCCAGGCACCGCATCTTGCCGCTCAAACCGTCGCTCGCGTACCAAAGTACGCGTCGCTCCTCTTTCGCGGCAACCTGCGGCACCTGGACAACCCTCGCCGACCTGTGGGATTTCGTTTGTTACTTGGGAGAAATGATGACTGAGGTAATAAATGCTACCGAGCTTAAATACGACGCCCGCGGGCTGATTCCTTGCGTGGTTCAGCAGCATGACACCGGTGAGGTGCTTATGGTTGCTTGGATGAACGAGGAATCGGTGGGGCTGACGCTCAAGACCGGGACCACGTGGTTTTGGAGTCGCAGCCGTCAGGAGCTCTGGAACAAGGGCGCGACGAGTGGCAACATGCAGGAGGTCAAGGAGCTCTGGGCCGACTGCGATAGCGATACGCTGCTGGTCAAGGTGGACTCACCGGGCCCGGCCTGCCATACCGGCAACCGTACCTGCTTCTTTAAGCGCGTGGAAGGGGGAGTGCGATGAAAGTCGTGACGCCGTTCGAGGTCGCCGAATGCAACACCGAGCTCCTCCGCGCGGGCGTGCCATGCCGCGTGCACCTGACTGATGCCTGCGGGGCGCAGTCGCTTTGGCTCGAGGCCGAGAAGGAAAGGCTCGATGAGGCCCATGCCGTCATCGTCGAGTTCTTTGAGAAAAAGGGCGCAAAGCCTCGGTTCGATGAGGCCGGTACCTACTTTACGCTGCAGTAACGAGAGGAAATAACCATGGGAGTCAGAACAGCTAACGTGCAGCCGGGAAACATCGGTGAGACGCTGACGGGACTGGCCGAGGTGATTCACAGTCGTCGCGACGCATCGCCGCAGGAGAGCTATACCGCGCGTCTGCTGACCGACGTCGAGGACGAGCTTCTCAAGAAGCTTGCCGAGGAGGCGAGCGAGGTGATCATGGCCTGCAAGGATAACGACCACGATCACATCCGCTACGAGGCCGGCGACCTGATCTACCACCTGCTCGTGACGCTCGAGCGCTACGGCATCACCCTCGACGAACTGGCCGGCGAACTCAACGCCCGCCGCCACTAGTCATTGGGGACGTTCTTAAACGACTAGTTAGGCGAGGGGCGTGGATTCCCATTCGCCGGTGGGGTGGGGGATATCGAAGGCCCGGTAGCCGCAGTCGTAGGCGTGGGCCTGGGCCTCGCGGATGTTCCAGCAGATGTCGCAGGCGCGGTGCGCGTCCGAGCCAAAGGTGATGGGCACCTCGGCATGGGCGAAGCGGCGCAACAGCCCGGTCGCGGGGTAGTAATCGTCGAGCCCCTTGCGCGGTGCGGCGGTCGAGACCTCAACGCGGCGACCCGTATCGTGGGCGCATTCGGCCATCTGCTCCCAAAACGGCGCGGGGTCAAAGTCGGGTGCAAAGCCGTCCTTCGAAAAGCGCATGACCAGGTCGGGATGGGCCATCGCGTCAAAGTTGAGTGAGCTTTCGCAAGCACGGCACCAGTCGTCGACGTAGCACTCCCACGCGCCGCGCACGCCTAAGTTTTCCCAAACATGCAAGTTGGTATCGTCGTCGATCCAACCGCAAAGGGAATCGGGTGTATCGGGGCGCGCGACGTCCTCTGTCCCTGCCGTGCCCGCGGCGCCTGCCGCAATATCGCCCGGGTTGCCAATCCAGTGCACGCTGCCCAGACGTACGACGGCGCCCTGGGACCAGTGCTCTACCAAGGGCTCGCAGCCCTCGTACCAATCGCATTCAAAACCGTAGATAAAGGTGAGCTCCGGCGCAATCTGCGCGGCGAGTTTGCGGGCGTCCTCAAAGGCCAAACGATGTGCCGGCAAGTCGCCCTCGACGACCTGCACCTCGCAGTTAGCATCCATACTGGCGGGCAGGGTAAGGTGGTCGGTCGAGACCATGACGCGGCAGCCGGCGGCAGCAGCGGCACGGACGTTGTCCTCGAACGAGGCGTGCCCGTCCGAGAACGAGGTATGAGTATGGCAATCGACCAGCGGGCAGGCGGGCATGGCGACTCCTTTGCATTTGGTGAATCCGCTCCATTGTAATGGTGCAGCTCTCAACACGCCGCGCACGCCGGGGATCGAAATCGATTGGAAAGGTTGCGCGGCGCGTGGTGCGGCCTCGCTTGCTCTCAAAACGTGTACGTCAGCCTCCAAAACCGACAAATAATGACATGTTTGGAGGCTGACGTACACGTTTGGATGGGGGCAAGGGCGGCGACGGACGAAAGTCACGCTTGTGCCACGTCCGATGTGCTAGCGTTTGGATGAACAAAACGAGCCCGCGCGGAAAGGAGCCGGACCGTATGCAATGCGATAGCACATCCCCGCTGTCTCGCGAGACCGATGCGCCCGAAACTATCGTCAAGCTGGAGTGCGACATCGATGATGCGTCGCCCGAGGTGCTTGCCTACGCTGCCGATTGCCTGCGCAAGGCCGGCGCCCGCGAGGTGCATTGGTTGCCGCTTTACTGCAAAAAGGGCCGCCCCGGCTGGCAGCTGCAAGTAATCTGCTCGCACGATGATATCGAGCGCTTGCAGACGATTATCTTTTTGGAGACCACGACCAACGCCATTCGTCGCCAGGTGATGGAACGCGTTTGCCTGCCACGCCGCTTTGAGCGCGTAACGACGCCATGGGGCGAGGTATCCGTTAAGGTGGCGACCCTGCCCGATGGCAGCGAGCGTGCAGCGCCCGAGTACGAGGACTGCGCCCGTCTCGCTCGCGAGCATAATGTGCCGCTCCAGCGCGTGATGCAGACAGCACAAGCCGCGGCTCTGCAATTTGAGTGACACGGTCGGCGACGCGCCACACCCGCCCCATCAACCCCATTCGAAAGGATCTCCCCATGAAATACCTCGTCGCCTCCGACATCCACGGCTCGGCATACTGGACCGAGCGCCTGGTCACCGCCATCGAGTCCGAGCAGCCCGACCGCATCGTTCTGCTGGGCGACCTGCTCTACCACGGTCCGCGCAACGACCTGCCGCGCGACTATGCTCCCAAGCGCGTGATTCCGCTGCTCAACGCCCTAGCCGACCGCATCATCGCGGTGCGCGGCAACTGCGACGCCGAGGTCGACCAGATGGTCCTCGACTTTCCCGTCATGGCCGACTACGCCACGCTGTTCGACGAGACCGGCCGCGAGCTGTTCCTGACGCACGGCCACGTCTTTGGCGCCGGCATGCACAACAGCGTCGACCACGCGCCCGCGCTGCCCGAGGGCTCCGCGCTCGTCTACGGCCATACGCACATCAAGGTCAACGAGGAAAGCGCCGCGCACCCGGGCCTGTGGCTCTTCAACCCCGGTAGCGTGAGCATTCCCAAGGACGGCACGCACAGCTATGGCATCTACGAGAACGGCGCGTTCCGCCACGTGATCCTGGAGGAGGAGTAGCCATGGCGCAGCACATGGCTCAGCAAAATGCCGAGGGATCGCGCGATCTGTCTACGCTGGTAGACGCGTCGACCGAGCTGCAGCATCTGGTGCAGACCATCTGGCGCCTGCGTCAGCCCGATGGCTGCCCGTGGGACCGTGAGCAGACGCACCGCAGCATTGGCAAGAACATGATCGAGGAGGCCTACGAGGCGCTCGACTGCATCGAGGCGGATGACGCGGTCCACCTACGCGAGGAGCTGGGCGACGTGCTCATGCAGGTCGTGCTGCATGCGCAGATTGCTGCTGACGCCGGCGAGTTTACACTGGCCGACGTGGCGCGTGATATCGATGCCAAGCTCATCCGCCGTCATCCGCACGTGTTTGGCGATGTAGATGCTGACAGTTCCGACGAGGTACTCAAGATTTGGGACGAGGTCAAGCTTGCCGAGAGGGCTGCCAAGGACAAGGCCGTGGCGGCGGGCGAGGCCGCGCCCGAGGGTCTGCTCGACGGCGTGCCCACGCATCTGCCGGCGCTGATGCAGGCTCAGAAGGTGTCGCGCAAGGCGGCTGCCGTGGGCTTTGAGTGGGAGACGGTCCAGGACGTGTGGGACGAGGTCGCCGAGGAACGTGCCGAGTTTGAGGCCGAGGCCCCTGGCTCGCCCGAGCGCGAAATGGAGTTTGGCGACCTGCTCTTTGCCTTGGTCAACGTCGCGCGCAAAGAGGGGATCGACGCCGAGAGTGCCCTGCGCGCCAGCACGGCAAAGTTCCGCCGTCGCTGGGCCGCGATGGAGCAGATGGCGTCCGATGCCCACGTGGATCTTGCCGAGCTTTCGACCCACGGCCTCAACGACCTGTGGGATGCCGCAAAGGCGGAGGAGTAAGACTGCGGGAACGACGGGCTGACACGCCTCATCGTTCCCGCTAAATTTTTCGAAAATCAAGTGTATCCCTCGGCTAACTTAGGGCATAATGCAAAAAGTGCGACATGGCTAACTTACGGAGGCGCACCGATGGTGCACGGTCAGCCGGTCGCTTGCATCCACTACGTTTCCAAGTGAGAGGGAGACAACATGAGCGATATTTTGGACGTCTACGGTCGCGAGGTACTCGACAGCCGCGGCAATCCCACCGTCGAGGTCGAGGTCGTGCTCGAGGACGGCAGCTTTGGCCGCGCAATGGTGCCTTCGGGTGCTTCGACCGGCGCCTTTGAGGCCTGCGAGCTACGCGATGGCGACAAGGGCCGCTACCTGGGCAAGGGCGTTTCGCAGGCCGTCGAGCACGTCAACAACGAGTGCGCTAACGCCGTCGTGGGCCTCGACGCCTTCGACCAGCGCGCCGTCGATGCCGCGCTGATTGCCGCGGACGGTACCCCCAACAAGACCAAGCTCGGTGCCAACGCCATCCTGGGCGTGTCGCTGGCCGTTGCCCGCGCCGCCGCCGAGTCGGCGGGCCTGTCGCTGTACCAGTACCTGGGCGGCGTCAACGCTCATCTGCTGCCCACACCTATGATGAACATCCTCAACGGCGGCGTGCATGCCGACAATAACGTCGACTTCCAGGAGTTCATGATCATGCCGGTGGGCGCCCCGAGCTTTGCCGAGGGCCTGCGTTGGTGCGCCGAGGTCTACCACACCCTCAAGGGCGTGCTGCACGAGGCCGGCCTGGGCGGCGGCGTGGGCGACGAGGGCGGCTTTGCACCCAACCTTAAGACCAATGCCGAGCCGTTCGAGTACATCACCAAGGCCGTGGAGAAGGCCGGCTTTAAGCCCGGCGTCGACTTCATGTACGCCATGGACCCGGCCTCGACCGAGTTCTACAACGCCGAGACCGGCATGTACGAGCTCAAGGGCGAGGGCGTGGAGTACACGAGTGCCCAGATGGTTGATTACTGGGAGAAGCTCGTCGACACCTATCCCATCATCTCCATCGAGGACGGCATGGCCGAGGAGGACTGGGACGGCTGGGTCGAGCTTACCCGCCGCATTGGCAATAAGGTGCAGCTCGTAGGCGACGACCTGTTCGTCACCAACACCGAGCGCCTCAAGAAGGGCATTGAGCTGGGCGCCGCCAACGCGATCCTGGTCAAGGTCAACCAGATCGGTACGCTCACCGAGTCGCTCGAGGCCATCGAGACCGCCAAGGAGGCCGGTTACGCCTGCATCGTGAGCCACCGCTCCGGCGAGACCGAGGACTCCACGATCGCCGACCTGGTCGTGGGCGTCAACGCCGGCCAGATCAAGTCGGGCGCCCCGTGCCGCAGCGACCGTATCGCCAAGTACAACCAGCTCATCCGCATCGAGGACGAGCTTGAGGGCAGCGCGCGCTACGCCGGCAAGGCCGCGTTCTACAACATTCGCTAAACAAGCGGTGCTCGCGGGGGGCGGGGGTTGACTCGGCTCCGCCCCGCCTTGGCTGGACGCCGCAAAGCGCTGTGGGCGCTGGGCCATATGGCTCAGCGCCTTTTTTATGTCGAGCAAAGGCTGGCGAAGGCGGTGCGGGCGCTCGTGCTATAACTAAAGGACTTAGCGCAAACAAACCTCAACCGCACAAGGCGCACATGGATCAGATTTACGACAACAGGTACTATTCCGCCGGTTCGCGTGAGCCGTCGCCTCGCCGTGCGCGCACGGTGCAGCTCGGTGGGTCCGCCTACGCCGGCGCCGACCGCTCCATGCAGCGCCCGACAAGTACCTCGCGCCCCAATGCTCAAGTGAATACTTCGACAGATGGACCAGTGCGCCCGGCACGTTCGTCGCATGCTCAGTGCTCGTCGGCTCAAACGCACGATAGGTCGAGCAGGCCCTCGAACCGTTTTTCGGGCTCGGACTTTATGCACTACGCCAACGACAACGCGGTGGTCAAGGCGATCTACGACTTTACCCACGGTTCTCAGCGAGGGCTATTCATCGGCATCGTCGTTGCCCTGGTGCTCGTGAGCCTGTATTTCCCCGTGCGCGACCTGTACGTGGCAAAGCGTTCGAGCGATATCTTGGCCAAGCAGGTCGAGATTCGCCAGCAATACAATGATGGGCTGCAAAAAAGTGTCGACAAGCTGCTCTCGGAGGAGGGTATCAAGGATGCGGCATCCGAGGACCTGGGCTTGGTGATGCCCGGCGAGAAGAGGATTGAAGTGCAGGGCCTGGACGGCGATTCGGATGCCTCGTTGAGCCAGAAGTCGTCGAACGCCAAGAAGGCCAGCGAAGTTGCCAAGGAAATTGAAGAAGTCGGTAAGGACGCGCCGTGGTACATCCAAGCGCTCGACATGCTGTTTGGGTTTAACGGCGTCGAGGGCCAGACGGTCGTGTCCAACGGCAAATAGCGCCCGGAGGGGAGCCCGCAATGGCAGATTGCAAACGCTATAAGGTAGCCGCGATCGACCTGGGAACGGTGTCGTCGCGACTGGTGCTGGCGCAGGTCGAGGCCGGGGCGATCGTGGAATCGTCCAAGCATACCGAGATTACCGATCTGGGCGAGGGCGTTGACGCGACGGGCCGCTTTTGCGAGGCGGCGGTCGAGCGCGTGCTCGCCGCATGCCGCATGTTTGTGGACGAGGCGCGTGCCTTTGGGGCCGTGTGCATCTGTACCACGTGCACGAGTGCCGCGCGCGATGCGTCCAACGCCGTGCTGCTGCTGGACGGCCTGCGCGAGCTGGGTCTCGAGCCGCAGGTGATTCCAGGAGAGGTCGAGGCGCGCCTGACGTTTTTTGGCGTGGCGCACGACTTTGCCGGCGAGCGCATCATTGTTGCCGATTCGGGCGGCGGCTCCACGGAGCTCGCGACGGGCGTATACGCGCCGGAGCGCGGGGTCTTCGCGCTGGAGGGAACGCGTTCGCTGGACATTGGTTGCCGTCGTGTGACGGAGCGGTTTTTCTCGGCGCTGCCGCCAACGGACAGTGAACTTGCCGCCGCTGGCGCATGGGCGGGCGAGCAGTTCGGGGCTTACTTTGAGGGCCTGCCTGTCGACTTTGAGCGCGCCGAGCGCCTCGTCGCGGTGGGCGGTACCGTTACCACGCTCGTGGCGCTGGTCCACGAACTGGAGCCGTACGACTCGAACTTTGTGCACCTGCGCGAGCTTTCGATGGAGCAGATCTCGGCCGCTATCGAGCGCATGTCTGCGTTGGATGTTGCAGGCATTGCCGCGTTGCCGGGCGTGCAGCCCAAGCGCGCGGGCGTGATTCTGGCCGGCGCCGTGGTGATCCGCGAGCTCATGCGTGCCGGCGGCTACGATGCGCTCACCGTAAGCGAGAACAGCCTCCTCGCCGGCATGGCCGCCACCATCAACGAGGTTCTCGACGGCGCGACTCCCACCATCGCCTGGACCCCGAGCCTGAGTGCTCTTTAACCGTCTTCCTCTGAGTTGCGGTGAAATAGTTCCTAAATAAGCTGGTAAACGGTATAAACAGGATCTATTCCACCGCAACTTAGAGCCCCACCGGCGTGTAAAAGAAACGAGCCCGCATCCCTGGGGGACACGAGCTCGTAAACAATACATGGTAGGGGCGGTGGGACGTCTGCGTATTTGCTGCGCAAATACGCACCGGCTTCGGCCGCCTGTCGGCGCCCTCGCCGGCTCGCTACGGACGCTGCGCGTCCGCTTAACGCTCGCCCCCTCGCGGGTTCGAGTCCCGCCGGCATCTTAAAGAAACGAGCCCGCATCCCCGGGGGACACGAGCTCGTAAAAGCCAAATGGTAGGGGCGGTGGGACTCGAACCCACAATCCTTGCGGCGAGAGATTTTAAGTCTCCTGCGTATGCCAATTCCGCCACGCCCCCGTGAGACTAGAAGTCTAGCACAAGCCGTCCGTTACGCGTTGACGGCCATCGAGTGCTGGCCCGACTTTTCCAAGTACTCGGCAAACTTGGCCTCGTCGCCCTTGTTCTTGTACTGCAGGGCCAGCAGGTATTCCAGGCGGCAGCTCTTGACCTTGTCGTCACCGGCCTCTTCGAGCATGCGCTCCAGCTCGGGAATGTCGTTGTGGCGCTTGAGGATCATCGTGTCGTACATCAGCTGGCATTCGTGTGCGACTGCCTCGGCCTGACCGCCCTCAAAGCCCTTGATCTCGTGCAGCAACTCCTTGGACTTTTTGCGGTCCTCCTGGCCAACGTAGTAGTTAAAGGCCTTAATGACCAGGTCGACGCGCTGCATCTTGGGCAGGTTGAGTCCCAGCAGCAGGTCGAACATCTCGCTGGCGCGCTTGTGGTCCTCGCGCAGCAGATAGGAGTTCAGGCGCAGGTAGTCGCGGTTGTAGCGCGGGTACAGCATGCTGGTGAGTTTGTCGTCGAGCAAGCGATCGAACTCGTCCCACTGCTTAGCGGCCATAAGCTGCTGCAGGCGTTTAAACGTGGTGCGTTTTTTGACGCTAAAGAACACCGACACGGCGATACAGATGATAACGACGGCGGTCCAGAGTGTGCGGGAATCGGGCATATTAGGGTCCTTAGTCGCTCATAAAGCGAGCGGTATGACAACACGTACTAGATGTATTATACGCAGCGCGCAAGCAAACTGGCATAAAAGCTCATCGAGGCTAAGTGCCATCGCTCGCTGCGGTACACTTACCTAAAGTAAACCATGAAGGGAGACATTACCTATGAAGAAGATCGTTTTGGCTTGCGGTGCTGGCGCTGCTACTTCCACGCTCGTTGCCCAGAAGGTCGCCACCATGCTCGATGCCAACGGTTATGCCGGCAAGTACGAGATCGTGCAGTGCGCCATCTCCGAGGCCAAGGACGCTTGCGACGAGGGCGCCGACCTGCTGATCGCCACCACCGTTGCCCCCGAGGGCCTCACCTGCCCGTACGTGAGCGGCGTGCCCTTCATGACCGGCATGAACCGCGTCGCTGCCGAGAAGGCCGTTCTCGACGTTATGGCTCAGTAGGCGTTGCCTGTATGAGCGAGCAGAACGCCAATCCGGTAGAGCTCTTTGGCATGCGCGTTGCCCATGTGGGCATTAACGCTGCCGATCCGGCAGACGCCCTGGAGATCGCGGAGCTGTTCTCGACGATGATGGGCCTGCCCGTCATTGAGACCCCCGTTTCGTACTTTAACGATTCGCTGGTCGAAATCATGAAGCAGAACGGTCGTGGCACCAAGGGCCACATTGGCTTTGCCGTCAACGACATCGATGCGGCCGAGAAGTGGTTTGCCGAGCGCGGGCTCGAGGTCAACGAGGAGTCGCGCGCGCTGCTGCCCGACGGTAGCACCAAGCTCGTGTACTTTAAGCGCGAGTTCGCCGGCTTCGCCGTGCACCTGTGCCGCGAGTAGCGCACGAGCTGCCATAGCTAGCAAAAAGGGATAGGGCCGCATGGCCTTATCCCTTTATTTATGCCGAGGGGCTTCCTACCGCGGCAGGCGAATCGTAAAGCGGCTGCCGACGCCCTCGACTGAGGTCACGCCAATGACACCACCATGGCTATCGACGATCCACTTGGCAATGGCAAGCCCCAGACCCGAGCCCTGCGCGCCGGCATCGCGTGCGTTGTCGGCGCGGTAGAACCGTTCAAACGCGTGAGCTGCGGATTCCTGGTTCATGCCGATACCCTCGTCCTCAACACTTATGTCGATCGTGCCTGCGCCCGCATCCGGCGCTACGCCAAACGAGATGGGCGTGCCCGCGTCCGAATACTTGGCGGCGTTTTGCACGATCACGCGCAGAGCCTGCTTCACGAGCGCCACGTCAACGGGCGCGTCGCAGCGCGGGTCGCTGACAAGCGCAGCGTCGTACGCCAGTCGATACGTGTGCGCGGCATCGATCATCTGTGACTCCTCGCATACCTCGCCGACCAGCGCGGCCAGGTTGGTATTCGCACGCCGCAGGACCGTGCGTCCGGCGTCGCCGCGTGCCAAAAACAGCAGCTGTTCCACGAGCTCTTGCATGTGCTCGCTTTCGGCCTTGAGGGACGCGATGGATTCTGCCAGCACGTCCGGGTCGTCTTTGCCCCAGCGGTCGAGCATGTTCACGTAGCCCTGAATCACCGCGATGGGCGTGCGCAGCTCGTGGCTCGCGTCGTTGACAAAGCGCATCTGCTGCAGCTTGGCCTCTTGCATCTGGCGCAGCAGGCGGTTGAGCGCGACCTCGATGCTTGCCAGGTCGGCGTCGCCGGTGGTGACGCTCGGCGAGTCGACGCTTGCGCGCTCGATGGCCTGCTCGAGCGTTTCCATCTTGCCGCCGGAGAGCTGCATGCGGCCGAGTTCGTCCACGCGCAGGGCCAGATCGTTGAGCGGCGCCATGGTGCGGCGCACGCGGCGGGCGCCGCCGAGCATGTTGAGCACGCTGATGACCTGCCAACCCACAACTACAAGGTAGAGAGGCCATAGCGTGACGAGGTCCTGCGCGAGGGGGAAAGTCTTGGTGGTACGCGCAAGCTCGACGGTATAGGTGAGCGTTGTCAGGTCCCAGCCGCGCGCGGGCGTCAGCGACATGCTGCGAACGGTGGCGCTGGGGATCCATCCTGCGGTAAACGCGCCGTTGGGCAGCGTCTGGTTGTATCCATAGACGAGGATCGCCACCGCAATAACCAACAGCAACAGATCGAGCCAGACGTAGCTCATCAGGCGGCGCCACATATAGCTCCAGTTGATGGCGCGGGCGATGGAGGTGACGCGCTTGGCCTCGGCATTACGCGCGGCAGACATAGCCCACCCCGCGCACGGTCTGGATGATGCGGGCACCGCCGGCGTCTTCGATCTTGGCGCGCAGGTGCGCGATGTGCACGTCGACGTTGTTGGTGTCGCCTACGTATTCGTAGCCCAGCGCCTCGTGCGCGATGCGCTCGCGCGTGAGCACGGTTTCGGCATGCGTCATAAGCAGGGCGAGGACGTCGAACTCGCGGGCCGTGAGCGCGATGGGCGAGCCGCCGACCGTGACTTCGCGGCGGTCGGGATTGAGCGCGACCGAACCCACGGCGAGTGCGGCGGGGGAGGGCGCGGCAGCGGTCTGGGCCGTGTCGGTTGCCGGGGACATTGTGGCGATACCGGCGGCCGTGCCGCTCGCTACGCCAGCCCCGGCCCCGCCGCCGCCAACGCCCGAAGCCGCCCGCACGGCTTCCGAGCGCTTCAGCGCCACGCGGATCCGTGCGAACAGCTCCTCGATCGCAAACGGCTTGGTCAGGTAATCGTCGGCGCCGGCGTCGAGCCCGGCAACCTTGTCCATCACGGCATCGCGCGCGGTGACCATGATCACTGGCGCATCCTTGTGCTTGCGTATGCGCCGCAGCACCTCCATGCCGTTGAGCTGCGGCAACAGTACATCGAGCAGAATCAGATCGTAGTCGCGCTCCAACGCCAGGTCAACGGCGGTGCGTCCGTCGGCGGCGTGCTCCACCTGGTAGCCCTCGTGCTCCAGCTCGAGTGTCACAAAGCGGGCGATTTTCTCCTCGTCCTCTACGATCAGGATTCGTGCCATGCGTGCCCCCGTCTGCGATTACTTGTCGTCGTTGAGATTTTGCTTGATGTCGTCCGCGGCGTTAGCAGCGCTATCCATAAGGTTGTTGATGCTGCCGGGCACGTCGCCGTCGCTGTCGATGCGGTAGCGCATGCCAAAGAACAGGCCAATCAGCATCAGCCATATCGTGGCGCCCCAGGCAAACAGCGCGACGATGGGAATCAGGATGGGGATGTTGAGGATGATCGCATCGCGGCGCGTGGCGATAAACTTGGTGTCCAGACTCAGGCGGAAGAGCTTTTTGAGGTACTCCCACACGCTGTCCATCTTCTTGGAGAAGTCGGTCTTTTCGCTCGACTTTTCGTAAGCGACCTGCGCGGCGACCATCTCGGCAGAGGGCTCATCGACTGGCGCGGACTCGGTGGCGGCATGCGCCGACGTGGTCTGGGTCTTGCCCTGCGACTCGAGCCAAATGATGGCATCCAAAACGTTGCCGTCGGCAGCGTCGAGCGCCGCCTTGGCATCGGTGTAACTCACGTTGCACTTGGTGCGGATGGTTTCAACTTTTTCGAGGTCGTCCATGACCTGTCCTTTCGTTCGATGGGCGCGACGCCGGGCAATTTGCTCGGGCGCGAGCGTTGCGTTCGGCGGTCTGCGTTGCGCGGTGCCGCCCCGCCCTTGGTCGAACTCTATAGTGCAGGTTATAGATTAAGCGATTCTTGAGCCAAGATTAATGTTGGATGAGTTTTTGGGTGCGTGTGGGGGAGAGAAGGGGGTCATTGTTAGTGGCTGGAGGCGAGGTCTAATACTTTTCCCGAGAAGTGAACGAGCAAAATCGGACCCCCGAAACATCGACACTTTGAGGGCGCGCTTTCCTGCGGTTTCGATGCTGGAATCCTGCGATTTTGCTGCCGAAAAATGCTGATGTTTCGGGGGTCCAAAAACAGGCGTTCACTTCCCGGGAAAAGTATTAGACCTCGATAGTGGGGGATGGTGGGCCGGTGGCAAGCCGGCGGCAGGAGGTGGTCCTGCCGCCGGCTTGGGGCGTTGCTGCTGCCTATGTGCTACTCGCAGATTTGGTCGACCACCTCGGTGATGGTCTTTTTTGCGGCTGCGAGGTTGCGTTGGGCCTGGGCGACAGCGGCCTCGGCTTGTTTCTTTGCCTTTACGACCTCGGCAAAGCGATTGATGGATTCGCTGTACTCGCGCGTGCGCGGGTCGAGTGCCGGCGGGACTTCGATCTCGAACAGGTCGCTCGGGCGGATGGCGCGGATGTCGGCTGCTTCAGTTAATGCTTGAATCAGTTGTGCCCCATGGCCTTCGGTGAGGTATCCAACGATTATCTCCGAAAACACCACGCGTTCCTCTTCGGTCATTGTTTCGAATGACGGGCGAATGACGGTGGTGTTGTGCGAAGCAACCAGGTGCTGCTTTGCGTCGCCGGCGCTGACGACGAGCAGATTGGACGCGCCGTAACGACCCAGCATGCGTGGCATGACGATATCTCCAGCGCGGAGCTCATAGCGATCGAGAATGCTGGGGTCCACCTTTACGATTCTTGAATCCGAACCATTTGCGCTCTCTACAGCGTCTGCGGGCAGAAGGTTGCCGTCCTGAAAATCCTGAGATGAGATACGGCGCACCTCGATCGCATCAATATCGTTCGACGTGGTGCTCTCGCGGGGCATAAATGGTGCTACTCGCGTAAAAGCGTCACCGAGCGTGGCGCTGTAGTTTCGGGTGAGACTGATAAGGCTGACTTTGTTCCACGAGAGTGGGGCATGGTGCTGGAGTAGTTCACGCGTCTCGAGAACGATTGTCTCTATGGGAGAGGTCTGATCTTGATCGAGGTTAACGTGGGACCAATCCGGCGCAATAGCTAGGGGTGGGCAGGATTCTTCGTTCGCGGGGGTTGGCACCAAGTAACGAGTGAAGCTGGATAGGTTGTGGAATGTGACGCTGCGGTTTTCTGTCGACAGGACGATGAGCTCGCACATCTTGTATCTGCTGGGTTCGCTGTGCGGGAAATAGACGACACGTTCAATGAGTCCTTCGCGCATGAGAACCGTGCGCGCCTGCTCGGCTTTATCTATTAGACTTGCTGGCAGCAATACCGCTGCTTTGCTTCGACCGGAAAGTGCGAGAGCATAGAGACACCAAACAAAGGGGTCCCAATCGCAAAAGCCTAAATAGCCCGGCTCCAGATCGTTGATAAGGGCCTCGCATAAGCGTATTTCTTTGTCGTGAGTATTGCGATGGTAACCCGTGGCGTCAATAAACACCGGAGCGGGGCCGTCGGCGTCGTTTCGCTCTCCTGGTTCAAGCTCGCTAATGCTGGGAAAAACGCCTTTATTCATGAAGAGACATGTATTGAGCAAGTCGGCATCGAGCGAATCAGGTAGTCGAACGATGTGTAAGTGACTGCCTTGTTCTAGATTGAGCGCGCGCGAAATGATGGCAGCGGTGAGGCGTGGCAAAGAGAACGCGGATTCGTACATACGTATGCCCTTTCTTCTTAGTGGGTTATATATTAGCAGATTTTTTTGAAAATTTCTAATGACGAGAACAGCTCACTGTGCTATCCTCGAAGCAATCCAAAACTAACTCAATATCAACTGCTTGATGCAACCGCTATACAGCATTTAGGCAAGCTACGTTATCGAGCGAGACGATTTCACTTACGAAGCAGCAGGTTAGGTCAACAACTACTACCTATGCCTCAGAACATTCTAAAACTTAGAACAAACTAAACGACAAGCATTTGCAACCGGACAGGAAGAAGCATCCATGAAGAACGAAGACAACATTTATGAGGTATTCCTCAACACGCCCGACGAAGACCTCCGCAGCATGTGCGCAAAGAACGAGAAGGCAGAGAAGCCGTTTCCGTATCCGTACTGCGGTGAAGAGAACGTTGAGCGCCTCGCTAAGGCACTTGTTGGCGTGCTGGAAAAGCGCTCGCCCGATATTTCCGGGCTGGTGCCCGAGCAGTATCGAGACGATGTGCACGAGGCTCGCGAGCTTTTGGCCGCGGCGGCGCTCGCTTTGCTGTCGCTGTACTTTCCCCAGCGCGATAACTGCATGCGCTGCATGGCCATCTTAATTAGCCTGTTTCGGCACGGAAGCAATCCGCGCTTTAAATCGAGCGGCGTGCTCATGTTTGAGCAGGTTTCGACAGGTATGAAGTACTCGTCTGAAAAAGGTGGATATATTCCGTCTCGCTTTGTGCGTCATACCGACCACAAAAGGCCCTACGACCACGTGCATCGCGATGGATCGCGTGGCTTTACGGCGGACGAAGACGATGCCGTCATGTTTTTCGAACGTTACCGCGTGATTCAGCAACGCGTATTCGATGCGAGTTCGCGTTTCAACTTCGAGCTATGTGTCAAACGTCCGTTTGAGGCGCTTTCGGACAATCGGCAGAACTTTTATTACAGGGAGGAAAAGATGGAAATCGATTTGGCAACCAAGGTACAGAGGCTTCGGGACCGCTACACCCTCAACTACGCTCAGGCCAAGGGATACGACCTGCTCGACAAGCTGATGATTGATGCATTGCTTGCGTATCTGCGCGACGGCTCAGTCTCAATCGCGGCGCGCGAGAGCTATCTGGCGCAAACCGAGCGTCTGATTGACGGCGCGGTCAAGTTGCCGTGTGCGACGAGCCCCAAGGAGGGCGTAGACGTCGACCGTATTTCCTAGCAACCACGCAGAATTATCGACAAGAAGGGGGCCGTGCCATGTCGGTCATTAAGATGTACGGCTACGAGGCCGCGCAGCAAACGGAGTATCAAACCAAGAAGTGGGCGACCAAGGAGGAAATGCAGACGCTGTCATCCGGCGACGAGCAGCGCGATGTGATCTTGGCGCAAGGTGCCACGGTGGCTTTCTACGAGGGCGATAAGCATTGGGAGACGAGCGTTTCCAACAATGTTTTTGCCTTTGGCGGTACTGGCAGCGGCAAAACGGCGAGTTTCATTTTGCCCAACCTGCTCAATCACCATGAGTGCTGCTATGTGGTCACAGACACCAAGGGCGAGCTGCTGCGCCGTACGGGGAAAGGCTTTGAAGAGGACGGCTACGAGGTAACGGTTCTCGATACCATTAATCCCGAGCAGTCGTCCGGGTACGATCCCTTGCGCTACGTGATGGATGTCGAGGATATCCCCACCACGGTGGCGTCAATCATGGAGGGGGTCGATCCTGACAGGCGCAGCTTTAGGGATGATCCGTTTTGGGACAATGCGAGCGATCTGCTGCTTCGAGCGATTATTGGAATTCTGTTCCTCTTGGAGTGCCTTGACGGCACATTTGCGCCGGACGGGGACCCCGCAGCTCCGCGTCGCTACCTTAAGATGAACAACGTCTTTAAGCTGGCAGCACTCATCAAGGTCACGGGAGATGGCGAGGGCCGCTTTCCGTTGGACTACCTTGTGGAGCAGGTGGAGTCCAAGGAATTTCTTGGCAAGTACGAGTCGGCGAACGCGGACCTGTATGGCGTTGAGCAGTATCGCGATTTTCGCGGAGCAGCCGATAGGACGCTTAAGAGTATTCTGATCACACTCAATGCGACCATCTCGCGGCTTAAGACTCCCCAGCTCATGCGCGTCTATGAGAAAGATGAGATGCGCCTTGACCGTATCGACGAGGGCAAGCGCGTGATCGATCTTAAGGTGAGCGACAACGACTCGACCAATGCGTGGCTTGCGAACGTTGCCCTAAAGCAGCTGTTTAACCTAGCCCAGCGCCGTGCCGATGCCAGCCCCAGCGGCCATTTGCAGCGTCGCGTGCAGTTTGTGCTCGATGAGTTTCCCAATGTGGGAAGCATCCCCGATTTTGAACGCAGCATTGCGACCGTGCGCAGTCGCGGCATTAGCTTTTTGATGTGTGCGCAATCGCTGAGCCAGCTCGATGCCGTCTACGGCCAATCCGCAGCGCTTACCATCCTCGATAACTGCGACAGCTTGATCTATATGGGCGGCGGCAGCAACATCGCGACACAGGAGTACATAAGCAATCTGTGCGGCGAGTCGGTTTTGGGCACCAATTACGTGGGCGCCGAGCGCACTGCCGTCGATGTGCGCGGTTGCGTGATAACCCCGGGCGAGGTGGGGCTTATGCCGCGTACCGACTGCCTGGTCAAAGTAACCGGCATGCGCCCTTTCCGTGCCAAGAAGTATTTTTGCGGCGACCATCCCAATGCGGCCAAGTGGCTGAGGGATTAGTCCCTACAGCTTCGCGCGCTCAATCTTGCCTATTTGACCGCACGGCTTCCATTGGCCGCTAGCCGTGCGGCCTCGTTTTACTTCCTTACCGATTCCGTTTAGAAGGGAATTACCATGTCCGTTATGTATCGTGAGCCTAGCATTATCAAGAAGTCCAAGGACGGTCGCGTTGCCGCCGTCGATATGGCAAGTGAGTTGCTTAACAGCCGCGTGCTGCTGCTGGAAGGCGAGGTCAACGATGTGACCTGCAATGGCCTTATTAAGTCCATGCTGGTGCTGGAGCATCAGAGCGCCACCGAGCCCATCACCCTCATCATCAACAGCCCGGGCGGCAGCGTTACGGCGGGGCTGGCGCTCATCGACACCATGCAGTCGCTCGATTGCCCCGTGATCACGGTGGGCGAGGGCGTCGTGGCCTCGATGGCCGCGGTGATCTTGGCCTGCGGCGACCACCGCCAGGTGTACCGCCACACGCAAGTGCTCATCCACCAGCTGATGGGCGGCACGGGCATGGCGCAGCAGACCGATATCGAGATCGTGGCCCAGCACACGGCGGCCATGCGCGCCGAGCTGGACGAGCTGCTGGCCGAGCATGGCAACCTGAACGCCCAGGAGTTCCATGAGCTCACCGAGCGCGACTGTTGGTGCAACGCCGAGCGCGCTTTGGAACTGGGCCTGGTGGACGAGGTAATTGCGCCCAGCAAGAAGGCGCTCTAGCGGAGACGTGCTTGAATAGGAAATCGTTTCGAGGGTTAGGAAGCAGCCTTATAGTGTCGATGGGGGTGTTGTGAGTGATCCGTTTGTCGATTGAGCCGACTTAAAACTAGCGCTCAATTGCGTGATGGCGCGTAATATGGATGGCGGTTAGTCCAATCGTCTGACAAGATTCTGTTTGTCCGCATAAAATGAAATAATATATGTCGCTCACACGAGCGCCGCCAAGCGGACGGCGTGAACGTCGTAGGCCTTTCGATTATGCAATCTTGTTTCTTAGATAGGTGGACACCATGGATGCCCAAGGCAATTTAACAGCTGTTGAGCTTTTTGCGGGAGCTGGCGGACTTCTACTTGGCACATCATTAGCGGGATTCAGGCATCTTGCTGCTGCCGAGTGGGAGCACAATTGCTGCAATACCCTTCGTCTCAACCAAGACAAAGGTTATCCCCTTATTGATAATGATATGCGCGTCATCGAAGGTGATGTTAGAGAGGTCGATTGGTCCTTTCTTACGGAGGATATTGATTTGCTTGCTGGCGGGCCTCCGTGTCAACCTTTTTCTCTTGGTGGTCTTGCGCGCGCGGAAACTGATAAACGCGATATGTTTCCCGCTTATACTGCAGTGTTAGCCGAGCTTAGGCCGAGGGCCTTTATATGTGAAAACGTCAAAGGGCTTACTCGCGAGTCATTTCATCAGTATTACGAATATATCCTTTTGAGGCTCCAGCATCCTTCGCTTGCCAAGCGTGAAGATGAAACATGGGAACAGCACGCCGTGCGCCTTTCGCGGGTACATACAAGTGCCGACCATGAAGGATTGCGCTATGAAGTCGTTCCGACGGTTGTCGACGCGGCTGATTTTGGGGTGCCCCAACACCGGCATCGTGTCATAATTGTCGGTTTCCGATCTGATGTCGAAGCATCTTGGGCGTTTCCCCAGCGCACGCATGGCCAAGGCCTTTCCGATTGGATTACTCTTGGTGAAGCGGTTGATAATCTTCCGTCACTTAACAATGAGATGCACGAGGGCAAGGCGAGAGCCTATCCTGGCCACACTGGCTCCGTGTTCGATAAGCCAAGCAAGGCAATCAAGGCGGGTGTCCATGGAGTTCCCGGCGGGGAGAATATGATTCGATTTGACGATGACTCCTTGCGATATATGACTGTTCGAGAGGCTGCGCGTATCCAGACTTTTCCGGATGGCTATGAGTTTAGCGGGGCTTGGAGCGAGGGTATGCGTCAGATAGGCAACGCGGTGCCCGTTGAGCTCGCTCGTGTTGTCGCGTCTTCCGTAGCATGTGCGCTGAGGGAAGACACGGCTCGAAAGCAGATGAACGCCTATTTGTCGTTCAGATTGAAAGGGACAATGGCTAATGAAGCCGCATTTGTATAACCCACTTGATTATTCGTCTCTATCCGATTCGCTTGCGCGTGAGCTCATGAGTGCTGATCTCGTGCCGCTTGCTGATATTGAGAAATTTTACGGGGATGGTGTGTACGCTCTTTTTTATTGCGGCGATTTTCCAGCATATGCTGAACTGTCAGACATTAACTTCGACTGTCCGGGGTCATTTCCCATTTATATAGGAAAAGCGGGGCCGAAAACGCTTACCGGAAATGAGCTGGATGCAAGGGTGGTCGACACTCCGAGTGCTGGTTCTCGCCTTTATGACCGAGTTGCTGGCGATCATCGAAAGTCAATTGAACAGGCGACCAATTTGGACATCAAACACTTTTATTGCCGCATGCTTGTGTTGAATGCTGTTTGGGTGCCCCTAACGGAATCGGCGCTAATTGCCCGCTACGTCCCTATTTGGAATTCCATCGTTCCTGGGTTCGGCAACCATGATCCTGGTGCAGGACGCAAGGCGGGCAAGATATCCCGCTGGGACATTTTGCATCCTGGAAGAGGGCGTGAAACCGAAGCGGTTCCAACGGTTACATTTGAAGATTTGTGTTTCGAGGTGAGGGCTGCTATTACTGAACGGGCTAGGATATTGGGTATGTAGGGATTGGTTGAACTATCTCGATGAGCCAAAGGATGCGGAACTCAGCATAGCTTGCTTAAATCAGTGTTCCGGCAAAAGATTAAATTGCCGATGTGCCATATATCGCCTGTGCTAATCTATTTGTGAACGGCGGAGCCCTTTATGGATGGCTTCGCCGTTCACCGTTAAATAGCGGCACTTTCAATCTCTTGGTCATATCGACTGAATAAAATGTTGATTGTTCAGATTGGAGGCGGCTATGGTTCAACCGAAAATCCAGGGAAATCACCGAGCATATCCAAAGGAGCTGGCGATATATGTCGAGCGTATCCTATTGGAGGAAACCGATGCTGGGCTTGGCAAAGGGTTGAGCGTTTCCGACATAATGGCGGAGCTTAAAGCCCGTTATGGCTATGAAGTTAAGCGCGACACAGTGCAGGGCGTATTGAACGCACTTGTTGATTCTGGATCAAAAAAGCCTTCGCTCTGCAATAATGCGGGCGCCAGTCCGTTAACCGAGATGAATAGAATCGACCTCGACAACAGTTGCCTGAATCCGTTCTACACAGTGATTACAAGTCGGTTGGCTTGTAAGGGCGAGCGACTGACGAATGGTGAGGGGGATCCTGCTCCTAAAAATGCGAAGCGCCTGTACAGCATAGAGCGTCAAATTGATGGTGCGCAAATTGAGCATTTGTGCCGTCTCATCGAAGCCTCTACGGGCGTAGGTGGAGCCGACGCGCTCGAGCATGCAGTTCTTCGCCTGCTGTGCGGCGAAGAAAGGCGGCAGATTGAAGATCGTTTGGCTCAAGAAAACGCCCTGCTCAAAAGCGGCAGAATTGCAAATATGGAAGCAACGCTTGCAAATTTGAAGTTATTGGAAAAGGCCATTAGCCAAAGGCAGAGAGTCCGCTTTCGCACTTCTGATAAGGGACGGCTGCATAGCCATACGCCATATCATCTATGCATGCACGATGGCTACTACTACCTGTTTGTGGGTCACAAGGGTGCTGCGAGGTCTTTTGACGCAATTCGAGTTGATAGCCTGCGGGATATAACCATTGCTGGACCAGTGGACGATGCAAAAGCTCATTTTGAAGCGATGACCGAAGAGGCGAAAAGGTTCTCTCGTGCTGGCGTGAACGGGATGTTTAGTGACGATATCGTTACGGTTCGCGTAAGGTGCCATAGCCAGGCAAAGGAGAAGTATCTTTTAGCCGAATTTGCCGGGAACGATGGGTTTCGGCGCGAAACGCAGGACGGGCACCCAAATCCAGAGTATTCGTTTATGGCATCGTATGACGGCATGAAAACATGGGCGATGAAGTGGCTCGATGTGTTTGAGATACTTCAACCAAAGAAATTGCGCGATGACGTCGTGGACATCATTGGACATAAATGTATCTATGTGAGTGCGAGGACTGATTCAAATGACCCCTGCTGAGAAAAAGCAAGCAATTGGCGATGCGTTGGATTACTGGTATTTGCTCGATTTTTTGAGCCAAGGCGACCAACCCGAAGATAAGAAAAACCCGCCTAGGCCCAGAAAAGGAATGCTTGATGACTGCTTTGTTCCAGAAGAGCGGGACGACCAGGACCTTAGGACGCCTTTTGAAGAAGCGAGAGAACGTGCGGATAGTGTCACAAACGGCGAAAACTGGCCGATCTCAACGATTTATTGTCATCTGGGCTCCGTTCCGCGCGAAGCGGTCATGACTTATCTTGCAGAAAAACCGGGGAATGAAATCGAAAAAGAGGATGAGTGCATGACGGTTGCACTATTAGGTGTGAGTCCTGATGGTCAATTTGTCAGCTTCGAGTTGTCCTCCATATTTTGGTGGTTGAAGAGGAACGTCGGGAATAGCCTAAATGCCATCGGTAGCTTTGATAAAGAGCAGGACGATATTTGCAAGAAGCTCAATCAAGAACTCGTTGGAACAAAGCTGACATATGGTGTCATTAGGGGCATTGTCAATAGGTGCGTCCAGCCAATGATTGAGGGGATAGCCGGCTGCCTTCCCGACGGTGGCGGGGCTGAACGTATTAGCGAGTGGTGTTCAAGGCTGCTTGTCGAATATAGGGCAATGAAGCCAAAGGACAACGGGGACGATGCGTGTCCAACGTTCGACCAATCCCTCTGTCACTCATTTTTCGCAAAAGATATTTCCCGGATAAATGAGCAGTACAAGTCAGGGTCATTCGGCGATCTGGACAAGGGGCCGCTGCCCCTTGTCGCCGCTTACCTTAAAGGCGGCTTGGGGGAGGATCCTGCCTGCGAAAAGATTGATCTTCTGGGCGGCGAAGACGATGATGATCTGACTGCCCGTGCAAATTTCTTTTCTGAGGTGTTGGGAGCTGGCACTACACCTATTGGTCGCTGGCCGAGTAAATACTCCTTGAGCTTGATGCAGCAAGTGGCGGTAAATCTTGCGGTTGGTCGTGGCAGTTCGACGCGCAAATACCCCGCAAACGACGTTATGTCGGTTAACGGTCCTCCGGGCACGGGAAAAACAACCCTGCTCAAGGATATCGTTGCGGCTAACGTTGTCGAAAAAGCCCGTCTGCTGTGTGAATATGACAAGCCCGATGACGCCTTCGAAGAGGTGGAGCTGAGCAAACGATACCTCCAGTTCGCAAAGAATCCTTACCGTTTTAAGGAGGGCGAAACTGGAGACAAGATTAAAAAACTCAGCATCTTGGTCTGCTCGACAAACAATGCAGCAGTTGAGAATATCGCCAAAGAACTTCCTGATGGGAAGGCCTTTTTGGAGGGTATTGATGAATCTGAGAAAAAGGAGTTTCTAGAGTCAGATTTGTCCAACATTGTTTGGGGAAAGAAAAACGAGCAGAAACCGGTGGATGATCTCTATTTCTCTTCGGCGCTCGTTGACAATAAAGGCAACCTTCGCGACTCTGCGCATCCTGGGCTTATGGTTGCGGCATGTCTGGGAAACCGTAGGACTATTAATAACTTCAGAGATTGCGAGCTTTCTTCGCTGCAGTTTAACGGCGGGCTGGGAAAGGGCGGACGGTTTTCTGAGGCGAAGAAGTTGTTTCTTGCTCAATACAAAAAGGTAACCGATCGATTCAACAGAATGGAGGAGCAAGCAGCCGGGGAGCGCGAACTTCTGAACCGCAAGAAGCAATTGTTCCAATTGAATTGTAGGTGTCAAAAGGACGAGCGAGAGATAGTTGAAGAGCTGACAACCGAAACGGTATGTCTGTCTCGTCCTTTTGAAGGCAGTTCCGCAGGTGATGTCCGGAAATATCTTGATGACATTGTGAAGGATACTGCTGATTATGAGGCGAGAAGGAATAGGCTTGAAGCAGAATTGCGCGATGCGGAAGAAAAGGCCAGTGGGCTGATCGGGAGCATCTTCAATAGGAGCCGTTTGTCCGATAGCCGAGAGAAGCTCGATTCCTTTATGCTGCAAACCGCACCGGACCAGAGGCTTGTTGCGCTGCGTACGAAATTCGAGAACAAATACGAAAAACTAGAGAATGAAAAGAAGGAACTATCCTCTTTGTGGGTGAAGATCCAAGGTCAAAAGCGCAACAGAGTCGATGGTGCTGAATCTGTTGAGACGATTAATGGGCATTTTGTCGAGTGCATCTCAAAGGGGGATAGCGAAAGCCGAAAAAAGACTCATCTATATAATCCATCCGATGACCCTGACCTAAAAAAGGACCGCAACCTGCTATTTCTCTATGCATTGCAGGTGACACGCGAGTTCATCCTTGAATCAAAATGTATGCGGAGCAACATTGCGCTTCTACGAACATACTGGGGAGCCAAAGACAAGGGGGTCGATTCTGGCAAAAAGGAGTTAATAAAGTTCACGCAAGCCGATAGAAGGAGTATGGCCCCTGCGCTCTTTCAGACGCTCAGTTTGCTTACCCCAGTGATTTCTTCCACGTTTGCGTCGATTGGCCGCATGTTTGAGGACATTCAGATTGGGAAAGACCCTTTATTTGGCCTGCTGATAATAGATGAGGCGGGACAGGCTGTGCCGTATGCTGCTTTGGGCGCCCTTGCTCGCAGTCGACGTGCAATGATTGTCGGTGACCCTTCTCAGATTGAGCCTGTGATCACGGGGGATGTTAAGGAGCTCCGCGCTGTCCTCGGTAAAAAAGTATTACTACCTTTTAAGGGGGATATGGCTTCGGTCCAGCGACTCGCCGACGCCGTTAACCCCTATGGCCACCTGCGCAGCAACGGCGAGGATGATCAATGGATTGGCTGCCCGCTTGTGGTTCACCGTCGCTGCATATCACCCATGTTCGATATCTCAAATGAGATCTCGTATCAGGGCTCCATGCTTAACGAGACGGCTAATCCAAAAAAGGATCTCGCCGACAGCTTTTATCTAAAGTCCTCACAGTGGATCAATGTTGCGGGATTTGAACGTGGAAATCGCGACCATTATGTTGATGCTCAGGGCGACAGAGTGTATGAAATTGTCAAGGACGCTTTTGGGAAAGCGGCAGCTGCGACAGAGAAAAAAGCCGGCGGGTCGGGTGAGCATGAAGAGTGTTCTATTCCGAGCCTCTATATCATTTCTCCGTTTAAAACTGTTGTCAGCGGGCTTAAGAATAGGCTGTTAGAAGAGACGCCTGAAGGAATAGCAGAGCGTGCTTGGAGTGCATTCGCAAAGCATAATATTGGTACGGTTCATACGTTCCAAGGTAAAGAAGCCCATCAAGTGGTATTTGTCTTGGGGTGTGATACAAGGCGCAGTTGTGAGAGCGCAATCAAGTTTGTAAACCCAAATATCGTGAATGTTGCGGCAAGCCGAGCCAAGTATCGCCTCTACGTAATTGCTGACTATGCAGCGTGGAAGATTAACGAGAACGTTGCAACGATGAAGCGCATTCTCGATACGGCATGGGTTGTGCATTGGGAAAATTACCAGAAAACCGGCGCTATTGAGGAACTCAATGCAGCCAAGGATATGCTGCCGCGAGGAGAATCTCTTCCAAGGGAGATAGCTGGCGCGGACGAGGAACATATCAATGAAGACGACAAGAAAGATGGCAATAAAGATGTTTGGTGCCCTGATGTAAACACCGATTCCTATTTGGACAACGTGGGCGAAGCGTTCAAAAGCTTTAATCTGGATGCAGAAGACTGTCGAATCATAGGTTTTTCTTCGCGCGAAGCTCTTCAAAGCGCATTCGCTGATTGCGAGTGCGACCAAAATGGCAAAAATAGGGTGCTTGAGAATATCGAGCAGGGGCTTCTTCTGTGCAAGATATTTGGCATTGGCAGTGTTGGTACCGATAACGATTCAGATTGCGCATTTTGCCTGCTAATGTTCTGCCGCGCGGCAGAGAGATACTTGCGTTTGAAATTGCTTCCGACCTTGAAGACCATTGCTCCCGATTATGTTGTTGCAAGAAAGCCGCTCAAGGAGCTTGAGAGCCTTAACCTCGGTCAATACAAAAGGTTAATTGAAAAAAAGAGTGAGCTACTGGCATCCTCTGTTCGAATTGAAAGTGCTGAACTGACGCAGGCGTCAAAGGGGGACTGGTGGAGGACGCTCGGCGAAACACTGGGTCGATTCACTGAATTTCGTAATAGCGCCTGTCACACCGATCGAGAAGAGATGGTCAGCGCGGGCGAGGTCTGGCTGGCGCTTCAATGTCTTTTCACTGCTTTTCAGCTTGATGAACATGGCCATAAGAGTGTGGAAATCATGCGAGAGGGCGCTGTCTACGAAGCGGCTTTTGCGGGGGCCGAACGTTTGCCGGTCTGCTACTCAAAGGATCAGGCGGAAGCCAGGGGCTATGCCTCGATTACCCTAATACTGAAAGAAGGCGGTCTAGATATTAAGTCTAGAGATGCCAACGATATTCTGATGAAACAAGGGTATCTGCGACTTTACGATGAAGGCGAAGAGAGTGTGCAGAGATGCAAAGTTCCGTCCGCTAAGGGCTTGAGGCTGGGTGCAATCACTGTGCGCGGTGAAAAGGGGGACGGTGAAGTGTACTTCTATGCGCAGTATCCGAAAGTGAAGGCAAAGGATATATGCGACATAATTGAACGCGAGTCATGAGTCATCTCAAAGTCAAGTGAGCTTTAGAGTAAACCCGCAATCTAACGCTATATAGCGGTAGTTTGCGGGTTGCTTTTTATCTCTTTTCACTATTCTGCAGGTGTCAGTTGTTCGAAGGGAGATTCAAAGATGCTTGAGTCCAATTGTATTTATATTTGCGACGAGTCGATTGAGACGGATCTCACGTGCATGCTGTTGCAGATGAGGCAGATAGTTGACGAGGCAATTGATCTTGCCTATGAGCTCGAGGACACCTCTGTTGCTTACAAGGGAGTTGTTGACGGCTTGCTGGCCACGTGGGAGTCGTTGTGCTACCGCAATGCCGCCGTCCATGAGCTTATTCAATCTGTTCTGCTTGAGCGTAATGAGACCCTGCGATTTGATGAATTACAAATGCGCAATGATGAAGTGCCCGAGCGGCCAATATGCCGATAACGACATTTGTTTGCCTCTGAGGGCAACAGTCTTGTCCAATCCCTCGAAGACATCGTTTTTCTTACATTAGCTTGCGAACGTAGCCTTCTTTGAAAGGAAGATCATGAACACTTCTATCCAAATTTCGTCCACTGTCGCTGAAGTTGCACCCCGCACCGCCAAAGGCGAGGTCGTCAAGCTCGTGCAGGGCGCGCTGCTCGTTGCCGTTGCCGCGGTTGCCGCTGCCGGCACCGCCTCCGTCGCCGCCCCGTTTTGCGTCTGGAAGGGCGAGGTCGCGCTGTTCCTGAACGAGTCGTTCCATGCTGCCTTCTCCATCTCCGCGATTGCGGAGTACGCGTCGGCTGTGCCCGGGTCCGATTGGGCGTCGCTGCTCGTGGCCGCGCTCATCGCGGCCTACCCTGCCTACCATGCCGTTTGGCGCGTTCGAGAGGGGTTTGGGCTCAGCTGCGAGACGCCGGTATTCTGCAGCCGTGTGTCGCGCCTTCTCGCCGCGGTGAGCGCTTGCCTGCTGCTTGCGATGCCGTTCATGGGCTATGGAACGAGTTGGCTCATCAACGGCAGCGCGGTAGGCGACCAGAGCCTTGTCGAGACGGGGCACAATGCGTGGACCGTTTCCATCATGATGATGCTGGGCTGCGCCCTGATGTGCCTGTTCAAGTGGTTCCTTGCCAAGGGGCCCGGACGTAATTTCGGCAGCGGCTTCGCTATCGAGCTTGTCCGCCTCGCCGACGTCCTGCTGAAGCGCGCGAGCTCGAACCTGGTGTTGTGCTACGTGGCCGAACTGCTTGCCTGCCTGCTGGCACTGACCTTCATTGCCGTGGCCTATGTCGTCGTAAGCGTGGCCATCGTGCTTGCGCTCGGAGCCGTCGCCTTGGCGGTGTGCCTTGCCGGGATTCCCGTTATCCTTGCTGCCTCGTGGCGCAGGTAGCGGGGCGACCATGCAAGTTCTTGTCACGGCGTGAGAAAAACTTGCAAGAATCGCAAGTTCTTTTCATGCGATGAGAAAAACTTGCAGATTGGCGCGAGGGCGACAACTCTCCGCTTGAGCGCAGTTTCGATATTGCTTGTTAATGTGTCCGAACGGTTGATTGGAGACAAAATGTATCCAGACTACGAATGCAACAACTATCCCATGAGCATTACGGATGAGGATGGTCCGTTCCTGGTCATGGAGGCGGAGCTGTTTTACAACGATGAGCTGAACGATGAGTTCAAGAAGAGCAGGGCGCGCCATTACTATTCTTGCGCAAGTGCTGCTACGGCACTTTATTACTGCAAATCGCTTGCAGACGAGGACGATAATCCCTGGTATGTAAGCTGGGAAAAGGCGGTCGAGCAGTATCCGCTGGAGAAGCGCGAGAGCGCAACGATGCTCTATTGGGTTGAGCCGACCGATCCGTTAACGGCCCTCGATGCCCGCTACCCCCAATACGACCTTGAGCCATATGTAAGTAAGGCCATCCGCGTCGCCAGCTCATATTTGGTGGAACTCGACGATAGTGCATATTCGATTGACCAGTTGGATGTTGAGGATGTTGACAACCTGCTCACTGCTGCCTGGTTTTTGATCCAGAAACTCCAGGAGGGCGGTTGCATGCATGACCCAGATGCCCTGGATAAGATCGAAGACGCTACGTATGACGCCTATACAGCGGTCAAGAATTTGATTGAGGACGAAGAGGCGGCCAGGGCCATTTCGAAGTCTGATGAGAATCTCTAGCCGCTGCATTGAACGGCGCGCCTGATCGGTAGGCTGTCGGAAAAGACCGGACAGCCTACCGACCCTAGTCGCTACATCGTTTCCTTGCTCGCGGCGTAATGTTCCGCCTGCTTAAGGACGTCCTCGTAGGCGCACTGTTTTGCTTCGTACTCTTGGGCATAGCGCTTCTGTTCCGTTTGCCCGGGAACAGGCGCGGTCATGTTTCGGGGGTCTTTGGGAGATAACTGTGCAAGCGAGTCTCCGTGCGAGGTGTCCCTGATGCGTGTCGCCCTTGCGGTGATCGACGTTGAGGAACGTGAGGCGTTGGAGCGTGATCTTAAGCAGGTGCTCGCTTCGTGCGAGTAATCGTCGACTGTCTCTCTTTCCTTTCTTTCCTCTTCTCAAGCGGCATAGACGCCGCCACCTTAACCGCCCTGCGTGATTTTTTGTCCACACGGGATGGTATTCAACACATGCAACAACTAAATCGGAGGTTTGACCATGGCTACGTGGGAACTCAACTGTCGATCGATTCCGTCATCTACGGGCGACAAGGAGCTTGCCCCCTATCTCGCACGCCAAAAGGCGATGCGCGAGTTTTTTGAGCGCGCACTGTTTGTCCCCGAGGACCAGGACAACAACGGCCTGTACTTTTTGGGTGCTACGACGGGCTCGGGAAAAAACTACACGGCCGAGCAGGTCGCGGCTGATCTGATTGCCGGCGGCTGGGATAAGTCGGGCTGCTTTAACAAATGTCCTGGTCGCCGTACCTTGGTGTTTGTGGTTCCGGGTAAGGACAACCGAGACAACTATGTTGCAAGCGTGCGCGAACTGCTGGCTGAGCAAGGCATGAGTTGCGATGAAGCAGCGCGCATGGTGTTCGATCTTCCGCGAGCGGGCGAGAACATCAAAAACTGGATCGACGCCGCGTTTGACAAGGGCAGCATAAGGCCGCGTGATATTCCTTGTCCCTTTGGAGCGAAGGACGGGGCTGTTCATCGCGACATTACGCACGCGTGGCGCGGTGCGATGGAGGTCGCCGATGACCTTTTGGGCCTTTTGGACAAGAAGGAGCGTCTGGGAAGCGTTGTCGACCGCCTGACTCCAGGGCTGTGGGATAAGCTGGCGTTGGCAGACGCGAGCTTGCGTCGAGCGGTGAGCCGTGGACGCCAGAGCATCACGCGTGGCTTTGAGGAGATTCCCCGGATTTGGCCCTCGGCATTGCTCAACGATAAGCGCACGCCGCATGTAATTGCATGCACGCCGCAAAAGCTCGTCAATAGAATCGATACGGTGACAGGAGCGAGCGTCGTGTTCTTTAACGCAGCGGTTGTCGACGAATGCCTGTTTATCTTTGACGAGATCGACCATGCGAAGGCCGATATGCTGTCGATGCTGGCGGCGGGACATATGAAATTTCAGCCCGACGAGATGCTGCGTATTCTTGACCGCCATTTTAATGGCGGCGTGGTTGATCCTCTGCTGCTGGGAAATCGGGACCAGTGGATGGCGGTCTATACGCATGCCTCGACCTCGGGCGAGCACGAGGGGTCAAACGCGGCAACGGGCAAGGTTTCGCGCGCAAGTGTGGAGACGGCTGCCGAAGAGATCGCCAAGGGTGCCAAGCGTATTCAAAAGATGATCGCTGCGTGTATTCAGGATATGGAGCTGCAGCAGCCTTTTGCCCTGTCTGACAAGGCGAAAGACGAGCAGCTTGCCGGTCGTCATCTGTTTGGCAGCGACGATATTTCGGTGGGCGATGGCCTGTCGAATCCCTTGCGCTATGAGCTCGATACTCGCCGCCACCGCAACATGATTACGTCTTGTGGGACGGACGAGCAGCAGACCGTCAATAAGGCGGTGCGCCGTGCGCGCGGCCTTGTCAGGATGGTGGTGGGCCATCTTGCCCGCTGTGCCACGCTTATGGACAAGCTGTACTACGGCAGCATTTCGTACAAGGACGATCTTTCGCGCAAGAATATCATCGATGCCCTGGGCATTAGGAACGACCAGATCAACGAGAAATACTTCTGGAATTCGCTGATGCTGGCGCTGTTCTTTAAGGACCGCAAGAACGACGAAATCGATGCCGCTGACGACTCGATGTATGCGCGTGGTGTTGACTACCTGGTGATGGAAACCACTATCGACCATATGTTTACCACGTACCTCACCAACCACGGCATTGAGCGCATGCCCGAGGCGTATCTGGCCTCCATTGCCGCCAAGGCTCCCTGCGTGTGCATGAGCGCTACCTGGAACGCGCCGACCATTAAGAACTTTGATCTGGATTATCTGGACGAAGTGCACGGCGTGGTTCGTAAAGATGCTTGGATTGGCGAGCTCAACCAGGAGATCGTGCGACAGACCAAGCTATTCAACAAGCATGCGGCAACGGTGTATGACGTCGACGTCGTTTGGGTCGACGAGTCCAAGAAGCTTGCCGGCATGGCGGCCGTGGCCGGCGGCGTCTATGGCGGCGGTATCGTGTCTCCCGACGAGGTGTACGAGCATGCGATGGAATTCTTTGACCAGATTGGCGTGAGTGAAGGACTTGCGGTGTGCCTGCGTCGAAAGATTGCCGACAGGGTGACCACGAGCGATGCCGAAAACATCGAGTTTGAACTGAAGCGCCTAAGCAAGACGCTCGTTGCCGTGAGCGCCTGGGCGCGTGGCGTTGCGCGCGGCGAGCAGCAGGCAGGAGCCATCTTTACGACGCGCCACATGGGAAACCATGGCGACTTTAATAGTTTGGCGCTGGATCTTGTCCGCGAAATCGTTGCCGAACTGGTGATTAGGAACGTTAAGCATCCCGAGGCCTCGTACGAGAAGTCGCTCGAGGAGGCCAAGGATATGGTGCCGTGCTTTAACGCTTCCGGCTGGGAGGAGGGCTGGCGCGGCGCTCAGGAACGTCTGAAGGACGGCGAGCCGACCCTGATGTTTATCAACCTTGCCGCTGGTGGCTTTTCCAAGAACCTTAAATACGAGGTGCCGGAGAGCCTGCGCAACACGGTGCGCCAGGTCGATTGTGGTTTTGGCAACGACGGGCGACATCCCAAGATGGACCTCGATTTTCTGTACGTGGAGTCGCCCACGAGCCGCCTGGCTTGGGGAGTCGATATGAGCTCAAAGAAGTTTGACCAGCAGGCGCTGCTTGGCGTGGTCGAACAGGAGGAGCTCGTGACGCGCGGTGAGATTCCATTTATCCAGAAGCGGCATCGTGTGCGCACGGTGCTGGCGGGCGTTGGCGGAAAACTGCCGGTGCGCGACACCCTCTCTTACCAGGTCGAAGGCGCTCGCATCGTGGCGCAGGCCGTGGGTCGCTTGATGCGTACAAGCGTAAAGATGCTGCGCGTGCAGGTGATGCTCGATCGTAAAATCGCCGCCGATTGCGATTTTTCGTTCTTGCACGATTTGCCGATGGGCTACGAGCTGGAGCAGGTGGTTGGCGCCTGTGCGGCCGTCAACAATCACATGGCGGACAAGAAGCAGCACGCTGTTAACAAGCAGCAGAACCTTACTGCCTTTAGGAACAACCTGGCGAAAGAGAAGCACGAAAAGCTGGCATGGAAGGTTACCTCGCTCGATGCGCGCGAGGAAGATCTGGCCGCCTACGATGACGAGCGTGACTTTTATCTGCATCATTTTTGCCTGCCGTGGGAAGATCTCGCGCATTATCCTGCGCGCAAAAGCACCGCGCTGCACATGCCGTTCGCCGCGAGTGGTTATGCGTATGCGCAGGGCGGAGGGCGTAAGGTGCCGCATTTTGAGTTTCCCAGCTATGAGGGTGAACCTGTTGAGCAGATTGCTGCTCGCCTGGAGGAGTGCTGCCGCTACGACGAGGGGTTAAAGGGCGCAACGGTTCGCCAGGTAAGCCAGACGGCGGCCCGCGTGCCCGAGTTGCTGTCGATTCGGGAGGTGCGCGAGCGTTGGTCGCGCGACAGGGTGCCCGCGACGCTGCAACCGGCGGCGACGGCGCACATGACGCCCTATATGTTCCAGGCGGTGTACCTGGGAGAGTTGGGAGAGTCTGCCGGTAGGGCCATCTTCGAGGCGTATTACGACGGCCGCTATTCGCTTACTCGTGGTGATGCAGCCCACGCCGAGACGGGCGGCGATTTTGAGGTGCTCGATGCCGCCGGCAATAAGACCGGGGTGTGGATCGATTTTAAGCACTATCGCATCGGCGCCTATGAGGCCTACAGGAGCAACGGCGGCGAGACCACGGATGCCGAACGCTTTAAAGCCAAGGCCCAAAAAGTTGGAGCGAAGCGCCTGTTGATCGTCAATGTTTTGGCCGATGAGGCGGCGCTGGAGCTCCGCCAAAAGACAATCGATGACGAGGGGATGGTGTTCTCCTTCCCGTATATGGCAGCGGATGGAGCAATCAGCCTGGAGATGATGGAGGCGGTCGGCCGTGCAATCGAAGCATAACCAGTCGTGTGGCTTGGGAGACATTGCCGTATCTGAGTTTAAGCTGCAGCTCGATGCCGCTGCTGCCGAGGAGCGCTACTCGGTCTTTTGGTGCAACGTAGGCGATGCTGGTAAGCATGCCGTGGCGAACTATATGACCGATGTGTGCCAGACGGGCAAGGTCGTCGCGCTCACGCAGCTTGCGGACAACCGCGTCTTTCTGATGGTCAAAGCGGGCGTGCAGACGGGCGACCTTAATGCCTCGCTTTATCAGGAGCAGTTGGTTCCGATTAAAACACATTGGGACGAGCTGGACGATTACGTTGCGCTCCGTTTGCTGTTCAACTCCTGCTCTCAGTTTGAGGGGATTGAGGACGAAGTTCCCAATGACACCGGGCACCTGTATGTCATTAGCGCCAAGGGTGCCCGCCGCGATGCTGTCGAAAGCGACGGAAGGGGACCTGCCAAGATCGAAACGGTTGAAATCGTTATCAACGAGGATTGCACCTTCGAACTTAAGATCCGAACGTTTACCAAGCGCCGTGTGCTTATTGGCAGGGCACAAGGTGACGAGAAAGAGCTCGAAAAGATTAAGAGCCAAGTGGGCTACAGGCTATCGCCCGTGGCGACGATGGTGCTTGCGCACGAACAAAAAGACGAGTACATCCTGCGCCGAGCCAAGGGCGACAAGCCGTCCAGGCGCCGTGATCTGACGTTCTCGGCCCAGGCGGACAAGGTCGCCTATACCAAGAAGGGCATTCTGTATCGAGAGCTGCAGATTCTCGAGCGCCGTTACAGCGACTTCGCCCGGGTGACGCTCATGGAATACCCGCGTAAGAGTTTCTACGAGGTGCTCAAGGGTGATGAGTACGCGCGCGTGGTTGCGGAGCGCATGGCGGGGCAGCGGATAGTGGTGTCGTTTGCGCGTAATGGGCTTGCCGAGGTGGCGCGCCGGCTGGCCGATCGACTTAACGATTCCTCGTGGGGCGTTCGCGCATCGTATGGCGGAAGGACCGTGGATTCGCGGGCGCTGAACCTTGTGGTTGTGCCCAATGAGGTTGCTGAGGACGACGGCTATACCTTACATGTTGGCGTGGTGGAACAGCACGTGACGCCGGATGTGTGCGAGCCACTGTTTAAGGTGGCGCCAAAGCAAAAGGATCGCAATGCGCAAGAGGCGATCCTGGGCGCCATGCTCAAAGAACTGCTGGTAAAGCGGGATGTTGTCGACGAGCGGGTGACGGCGTTTGATCTTGACGCTTTGGATATTGAGTCGGTGACGGTGTGTGGCTTAGTCGATGTGCCGCATAAAGCAAAGGACAAGATTGAGCTGGATTCGCGTATCGCTACGTTGGCGATTGGCGCGGATGGGGACATGCGCTATGCCTCACATTCGGCAGAGGATGGTCCCGAGGACGAGATGGAGCTTGATCTGCTGACCGCGGACGGCAAACTCGATAAGGGCGCCTATGTCTTTGACGTGCATGCGAACGGGCGGTCTATGCTTGCGCGCGTGCGGGATACGGGACTGACGACGTTTTCCAACAACTTTATGGCTCTGGTGGGCGAGCATCAGCTCGCGGGCAAGGCGGGGCGTAAGAAAGAGATTTTCGAGAGCTACAACTCGCCTTATTACGGCATTGGAACGTTCGAGCGCGCGGGCAGGACTTGCTATTTTGTGGGCGTCAACAACGGCACCCAGGAGGATATGGCGACTGCGATTCACGTGCGTTC
Source organism: Collinsella sp. (assembly GCA_019414025.1). GTDB lineage: Bacteria > Actinomycetota > Coriobacteriia > Coriobacteriales > Coriobacteriaceae > Collinsella. The sequence continues at coordinate 42,748 of DXMU01000037.1, read as the reverse complement.
GATTGAGATGCTCGGAGGCGATGATTTGTCCGAGTTGTTGGTTCAGCTGGCCAACATAGGCCTTTCGCGCTATAAGGCTCCGTCCGTGTGGCCGATTCCGGTCAAGTATCTCAACGAGTGCGCTGCGCGTGAGGGCGCGGTGGGGAATGGCGGTGGCGGCAAGTGATGGTGTTGCGCAATTATCGCTCCTAGAACTTTTTGAAATTATGCTTGCATTGTAAAAGGCGAGAACATATACTGCAGCCATAGCACATCAGATGGGGTCTCAAAAAGAGACCAAGCAAACGAGTTTTCAGTTTATGTTGAGAGGTACTTGAGCATGACCAGCAGAATTTTTCCCTTTTACAACGACAATACCGACCATATCGATCTCAATACCATCTGCGGTTACAGTATTTGTTCTAAGTCTGAGAACTACATGTTCGCTCAAGATGATTTAGAGCTTAGCTCCGAAGATTATGAGTACCTGAATGATATTGAGCGCGAGCGGGAGTATGAGCTCGGCATCCGCTGATGGATGTGGGCTTGTCTCCAACTCCTCCGATTTAATTACCCCGTTATCACCTCTTTTTAGCAGGGCACGTTAGATCGACTATGTGTGTCAAACATCAGCTCATCGTGGGAAGGAATCGGCAATGAGCAAGAACGTGAATAAGAACATCAACGGCGGCGCTGCGGGTAAGACGAAGGCCGCCGGGCGCATGGCGACGGTTGCCGCGGCGACGATCGCCATGACGGGCGGGTCGCTGCTGTCTCCGCTGACCGCGGTGGCACAGGGTGCGAACGGTGCCGACGCTACTGGGAAGCCGGCTGCGGTGCTGTCTCCGTTGACGAGCGCGGCCGCTGCTAGTACTGGCGCGGGCACGGTGTCGGCGGCGCAGAAGGTCGCCAACCTGCAGGCTGCGGTCGATGCGGCTCGTGCTAAGGCCGCTGCCGCCAAGGCCGATATGGATGCGGCCGCCGCTCCTTACGACGCCGCCGCTGCCAACCAGCAGCAGGCGCAGGGTGCCTACGACGCGGCCCATGACGCAAGCGACGCTGCCGCTTCTGCGGCTTCGACAGAGCTGGAAAAGCAGATGGGCGCTGCGCAGGACAAGGCCGATGCAGATGCGAAGGCGCTTGAGGACGCTCAGGCTGCATTTGGTGCCGCTAAGAAGAACCTGGCGGACAAGGACGAAGCTCTGGCCACCGCCCAGAAGGCGTCAGACGATGCTCGGGCTGCGCTCGAGGCTGCCCAGGCTGCCGCATCCGATGCCACGCCCGAGGCCGTGGCCGCTGCCCAAGCTGCAGCTGATCAGGCTGCGAGCGAGCTGGCGCAGGCCAAGCAGCAGGCGGCTGACGCTCAGGCTAGGCTTGCGGGTGCCCAGGCTGGCGCTAATGCCGCCGCGGCTAAAAAGCAGGACGCACAGGACAAGCTTTCGGCAGCTCAGCAGGCAAAGGATTCAGCCGATGCGGATGTGGATGCCGCTCAGGCGAGCTATGACGCCGCCAAGGCAGATTTGGATCGAGCCGAGCAGGGTGCGGCGGGCCCGGAGTACGAGGTTGCCAAGGCCAAGGTGGACGCCGCCGCTGCCACGCTGGACGCCGCCAAGTCGGTCCGGGCGCAGCGCGAGGGCGAACTCGCTGCTGCCTCGCAGGAAGTGAGCACTGCCGAGGGTGAGGTGCAGGCTGCTCAGCAGGCGCTCGCCGTCCAGCAGCAGGCTGCGGCTGACGCGCAGTCCAAGTTGGACGCTGCCACGGCTACTGCGACCGCGGCAGATGCCGCCGTCGATCAAGCTAAGGCCGAGCATGCCAATGCGCTCGCGGCGCTGGCCGACGCTCAGGCCAAGCACTCGGCCGCTAAGGACGAGAAGAACGCTGCCGACAAGGCGCTCGATCAGGCGACGGCTCAAAAGCAGCAGGCCGACCAGGCTGTGGCTCAGGCCCAGGCCAAGCTCGATGCCGCTCAGGCAACGGCGAATGCATCGGCGGAGAACTACCGCCAGGGTGCTATCGCGTTCTTTAAGAGCGTGGGCGCCAACGACGCGGCGGATATCATCCTCAACTGCAAACTCGCTAGCTACAACAAGGTGGGCGAGGAGGCCGATGCAACGAGCCTGGCCAACATGAAGCAGGCGGTCGTGTGGCTCAAGGCGTGCAACGAGTACCGCAAGAGCGTCGGCTTGAGTGAGCTCAAGGTGACGTACAGCATGATGGCGACTGCCATTGCCGACGCGAACTATTCCGACACCAAGGTTGCCCATGCTCAGCAGTTCAACGTGGGCGAAAACGTGGCGTGGAACTACGGAAGCGATCCGTTCATCCAGTGGGTCGATCAGGAAAAGGCTGTCTTTGACCGCGCTGCGGCTACGCTGGGGGCGACGGGCCTTAGGGGAAAGGCTGCTTTCGATTTTTATCGTCAGCATGGTGATGAAGTGGACCGCTACGTTGCCGCGCATGGCGGGAACGTGCATACAGTCGGTCACTACATGAATGTGATCGATCCCGATTACACCGTGACGGGCATGGGGGTTTGCACGCGCGGGACGATGAACCGTTGGCTTACGCAGGCGCAGACGTTCTCTATGTCTGGAGGATGGTACACGAATGCCGCCAATCCGATGACGGTTGCTGAGTATGAGGCTGCGCTGAACGCGTGGTGCGACTCTCTGGCAAATCCCGAGCAGGGCGTTGACACGGCACGCAAGGAGCTTGCTACGGCGCAGGGCGTTGCCGACGATGCCGGCAACAAGGTGGACGCAGCATCGCAGACCGTTGCGGCAAAGCAAGCTCAGGTTGAGCGCGCTGTCGCTGACGTTGATGTCGCGACTGCCAAGGTCTCGGAGGCTCAGGCTTCTGTGGAGCAAAAGCAGGCTGCAGCTGACGTCGCCGCGCGTGCCGTCAGCGATGCCCGCGCCGATTTGAGCGCTGCCAACGCCGCAGTTGCGGCGGCTCAGGACGCCGTGGCCGCCAAGTCTGGCGAGCTCGACATTGCCAAGGGCAAGGTGGCTGCTGCCAAGCGCGCACTGGATGCCGCTCGTGTCGGTGTCGGCAACAAGCAGGATGCACTTGCCGCGGCCCAGGATGAGCTGGCAGCGTATTCGGCCGATATCGCCGCTGCTCAGCGTGCGTTTGATGCGGCATCGTCTACGCTCGAAGACGCACGTGCCAATCAGCGTGAGGCGGAGGCTGAACTTGCTGTCGCCCAAGGCGATGCCGATCAGGCAGCCATCGATGCTGCTGGCGCTCAGGCGGAGCTCGATATGGCCCAGCAGGCTGCGAGCGATGCTGGCGCTGCCGTGACAACGGCTCAGGCAAAGTCTGATGCAGCTGCCGCGCGTGCCTCCCAGCTTAAGAATGCCGCTGCAGCACTTTCCAGGGCTACTGAGGACAAGCTCGCTGCCGATGCTGCGCTTGATGCTGCTGAGATGGCCGTGAGCGATGCCGAGTACGACTTGGTGGAGGCTGACGATGCCGTGACGGATGCGGCCGCCGCCCGCGATGCCTCTGCCGCCGCGGTCACCCGCCTGCGCAGGATCAATCTTGCCGAAGCCATCGTCAACGGCAGCGCTGACGATGCAGACGAGGCGCTCAACGCCAAGATCGCCGCAGCTCACGATGCCGCCGAGCGCGCCGCGACCGCCAAGGCCGAACTCGATGACGCCGCAGCTGCGACGGATACTGTGGCACCTGCCTACCTGGAGGTGCTTGCCAACTATACCGCCGCCAAGGCCGAACTCGACCAGGCTATTGCCGAGCTTAACGCCGAGATCGCTCGCCAAGAGGCCGCCGACCGCGGAAACGACGAGCAGACCCAGCCCGTCACGCAAGTGACGTACCAGGCCAAGCATGCGGAGGCAAAGACCGAGGCCACGACTTGGCAGACGGCGATGCCCGCCACGGGCGATGCGTCCGAGCTGCTGGGTGAGACCTTCGTGATCGGCGGCACGGTCCTGGTGGCCGCCGGCGTATTCCTGTCCGATAAGCGCCGCCAGCTGATCCGTTAGGGACAGGGAAGCGCGCTGTTTTTGGCGCGCACCGCAAGGGCATGGGCTCTGCGGCGCGCGCCACTTTCACCTTCGAGATTGATTAAGGAGGGACATATGCAAATTAGAGGAGAGGCCGCGATTGCTTGCGGATTCATGGCGGGCCTGGCAACGGGGCTGCTGTTCGACGGGTGCTTTGACGGCTACATTAATCGATACCGCGATTCTGGTTTTTCGAGAAGCAAGCCTTGGAAAACGGCATCGGTTCCTCTAGAGGTGGCCGCGCCCATCGAGCCTCGCAGCGTAGATGCCTCAAAAATCAAGGTAATCGTTACCAAGAACGGCAAGATTTATCATCGTGCGGGATGCAAAAGCCTTCCCCGGAACGCTATTAAAACAAGCGTGCCATTAGCGACCGCACTCAAACGAGGCAAGACACCCTGCCCAACATGTTGCCCGCCAACGTCCTAGGCGATTCCCAAGATATGCTCTGCAACGCCATGGGTTTCTGCAAACGCACGGACCCTTGCTTTCTCTTTTTTAGGTAACGAGCTGAATACTATGGCGAACTTTTCCTCGTCTAACAGCGGAAGCATGTTTTCTACGGCATGGGCGTCCTTCTCGGCCTTTTTGCCGCGTTCGCCGTTGATTGTCATCTTGTGGATCGCATAAGCCTCAGGGGTCGGAACGGTCACAATGTGGTTCAGACAGCGCACGTCGATGGTGTTTTTCAGAATGACGTCCATGTGCCATAGAGCTTGGGCCGTCACCCCGATGTTCGTCTTGAGAGCAGGCTCTTTTCCCTCACCCATTTTTCTGATGAGAAATTCAACTTCAAGGCCGGTAATATCTAGCAACTTTGTTGTTCCGGTCATGCGATCGGATTCGACAAAGAAACCTCGTTCTTTTGCAAGGGCGGTCAGGCGCGCCGCTGGACTGGGGCGTCGCAGGTTTCGAACGAGGAAGTCGACATCCATTGTTTTGATATTTGGGCAAAAGCCTGGAAGTACATCGGCTTCTCTGTAGGCAAATTCCGCCCAAGACCCGATGAGGACAACGTGCTCTATGCATCCTGCTTCCTCGACCAGGTCAAGTACTTTTGAGAAAGCTTGTTGCTGCTCAGTCGGCATTCGGTATCCTTCCCAACGCACGTATGATTTGCTTTTGAGATTGCTTCTGTTCTCTGATGGCGGTCACAAGAGCCCTTCGACGTTCGATTTTGGCTCGTAGCTCATCAACCTTTGCAGCAGGGACATAGTCACTTTTGACCTTGTCGCCGACTCGATAGTTGAGGTAGCAGTACTCGCGACCCTTTATGTTTCGCATGCGGATGCTGCCCTTTGGAAGGAGGCCAATTTCCTGCTCCATGAGGCCCAGAAGGTGGATCGAGCGTGCGTATTCCTCTTCTAGGACATCTTCTAAGACGGACATGGAGCCTCCCTTCCAAGTAGTTACCCTACATTCTATCAAATCTAATAATTTGTAGGGTAACTCAAATGTGTCCGCACGACATGTGACACTTACCCTGCCGCCATGCTCCGTCGCGGCGGCATGCATCTGAACAACGACCCTCTAAGGAGTTCGATACCAATGAGTGACAACACCAAACATCTCGCAAAGAAGTGCGTCAAGGACGCGGGGCCGTGCCTCGCGCTATGCCTTGTCGGTGCAGCGGTCGCGCTGCTGGCTGTTTTGGGGCCGTTCGACGTGCTCCGAAGTGCCAGCTCTCTGCACGTTTGCATGGCCCTTGCCGGCGCCATGATGACCGGCGGCGTGCTCGATTTGGTTTTTTGGGTCTTTGACCCGTTTGGATGGAAGAACGAGGGGTAAGCCCTAAGGGGTGTAGATATCGGGGCCTGCCTGCAATTTCTGCTATCGATTTGCCCAGAGCCGCACAGCGCGGAGGTGTTGCTAGATGTCCATTTTCGTTACCGGAGACGTTCACGGTGTTGCCGAGTACGGTGCGAGCCGCTTCTCGTCGCGCGCTTGGCCATTGGGTCGAACGCTGACACGCGATGACGTGGTGATCGTTGCTGGTGACTTTGGCTTTATATGGAGCGGCTCGAACACCGACAAATACTGGCTCGACTGGTTTGAGTCCAAGCCCTGGACCACGTGCTTTGTCGACGGCAATCACGAGAACCATCGTCTGCTGGCGGGGCTGCCGATGCGAGAGTGGAATGGGGGTCTCGTTCACAAGGCCCGCCCACACGTGCTGCACCTGATGCGCGGCGAGGTGTTCGACATCGCGGGGACCACAGTGCTCGCCATGGGTGGCGCCGCGAGCCATGACAAACAGTGGCGCCAGGAGGGAAAGACGTGGTGGCCCGAGGAGATGCCGAGCGAGCGCGAGATGAACCATTGCCGCGCCTCGCTCGACCGCGTGGGCTGGAAGGTCGACTATGTTGTGACGCACGAGGCACCGGTCGATTTGGCGGACGAGCTGTGCATGGAGTGCAATCGCGAGTTCTACGATGATTCGCTACAGGCCTTTTTGGGCGAGCTCGACGGGCGGCTCGACTACCGCACCTGGTTTTTTGGCCATTACCATGACGATGAATGGCGCGATGACAAGCATCGCCTTATCTACCAAGATATTGTGCCGATCGAAGTGCAATGTACCGACAAGCAGGGTGAGACTGCGAGTGGCTATTTTGAGCAAAAGCGTTAGGAGGTCCCCATGATCTGGTTTACCAGCGATACGCACTTTGGACACGAGAACATGCTCCGGCTCGCCGACAGGCCTTGGTCGACTGTTGCGCAGATGAACGATGTCATGGTCGCCAACATTAACAGCAAGGTCGCTGTGGATGACGAGCTCTACATCTTGGGCGACTTTAGCTTTAAGATGACGGTCCAAGACGCCCACGAGCTTCGCAAAAGCATTGCATGTAGGCGCGTCCATCTGCTGCTCGGCAACCACGACAAAGACTGGACGCAGCCTGCGGTAGCGGATGCCTTTATCGTCGAGCCGCCCATTTGCGTGCTCAAGATCGACCGTCAAAAAATCGTGCTGAGCCACTATCCCATGGTCGACTGGCAAGGCATGTCGCACGGCGGCTGGCATCTTCACGGACATATCCACAGCTGCGGCGGCGCGTACAACACGTTCAACCTTCGGCAGGGGCTGCTGCGCTATGACGTGGGCGTGGATGCCAACGGCTACGCCCCGGTAAGTTTGGATGAGCTCAAGTTATGGTTTGCGCAGGTAGACGAGCCGGTGTGTTGCGTTAAGTGGCCGTGGTGGGTCAACGTCACGGACGATGAACAGGTCGAGCGCGATCTCGAAGCCTATAAGAGGGAAGTGGTGATCCGATGACGGTCTATGTGACGGGCGATATTCACGGCGGCCTCGACATGCAAAAGCTGCGCGATTGGGACTTTGGGGATAGCTTGACGAGCGACGACTATCTGATTGTCGCGGGCGACTTTGGCTTTCCGTGGGATTTTTCTGCCGAGGAATGTGCCGATATCGCTTGGCTGGAGTCGCGCCCCTATACCGTGCTGTTCGTCGACGGCAACCACGAACGCTACGACCATTGGACAGAGCGCCCCATGGAGCTGTGGCACGGTGGGCTGACGCAGCGCCTGTCGGATACTTCCCCCATACGGCGCCTGACGCGCGGCGAGGTTTTTGAGCTCGACGGCTCAACGGTCTTTACCATGGGCGGCGCCACGAGCGTGGACAAGGAATACCGCATTCCGTATTCCAGCTGGTGGCCGCAGGAGCTGCCGGGTGAGCGCAACTTTGAGGAAGCGCGGACAAAGCTCGACAGCGTGGGCTGGAGAGTCGACTACGTGATCACCCACACCTGCTCCACGCGTATGCTCTCACCCACGCTCTATCCGGCACCTGGCTGGAATTACCCCGAAGTCGATCGGCTCACGGCATTTTTCGATGAGCTTGAGGACCGCCTGGATTACAAGCGCTGGTACTACGGGCATTTTCATCGGGATGCCAACCCGGCTGAGCGCCACACCGTGCTCTACGACTGCATCGTTCGCCTGGGCGACGAACTCCAGCCCTGGGACGTTGCGTAGGGGCGGGACGTTTGGCTACTCGGCCGTTACGGTGATGTTTTCCCGATGCGCGCGGATGACGTCCCAGCTAAAGTGCTCGGCCAGCTGCTCGGCAGAGCGCGGTGTGGTGTCCGGCGCGATGCCCGTTTGTCCGGCGAGCCAGCCCAGCAGCGCCTCGGGCGTGCCAAAGCGGGCACGGAGCTCGCCCAGGTCCAGATCGCGATCGCGCTTAGAAAGACGGCGGCCGTCCGGTGACATGAGCAGCGGAATGTGCGCATAGTGCGGCATGGGCAGTCCCAGCAGGTGCTGCAGGTAGATTTGGCGCGGCGTGGAGCCCAGCAGATCGCATCCGCGCACGATCTCGGTGACGCCCATGGCGGCGTCGTCGACCACCACGGCTAGCTGATAGGCAAAAACGCCGTCGCTGCGGCGGACCAAAAAGTCGCCGCACTCGGTGGCGAGCGCTTCGCATTGGGCCCCGTACGTGCGGTCTACAAACTCGACCACGTCGTCGGCGAGGTCATCGACGGTGGGCACGCGCAGGCGCGTGGCCGGGGCGCGCAGGGCACTGCGGCGGGCAACTTCTTCGGCCGAAAGGTTTCGGCAGGCGCCGCGGTAGATAGGCGTGCCGTCGCTGGCGTGCGGCGCGCTCGCGGCGTGGAGCTCGGCGCGCGTGCAAAAGCAGGGATAGGTGAGGCCGGCGTCTTGCAGCCGGCGCAAGGCGGCTTCGTACAGGTCTAGGCGATCATGCTGGTAGTAGGGGCCTTCGTCCCACTCGAGACCCAGCCAGGCCAGGTCGTCGATCAACTGGGCCGCAAGTTCGGGACGCTTGCAGCGATCGTCCAGGTCCTCGATGCGCAACACGATACTGCCGCCCTGGCTGCGGGCCGAAAGCCACGCGCACAGGCAGCTGAACACGTTGCCCAGGTGCATGCGGCCCGAGGGCGACGGGGCAAAGCGGCCCACGACGGGCGCGGGAACGGGGGTGAACGGCGTCGTTGGCGCGTCCGCGGCGGGCGTTGATATGTTGCGTGCTTTGATATCCATGCGGATGAGTATAGCGCGGGGCGCGGTAGGGAAGGCGCTGCCGTGGCTCGCAAGTTGGCGACGCTGCGCATTGTGCGCGGTGAGTCTGCGACTCAATGCCTTGACCGCTGCACACCGACTCGGCCTTATACACGACAGAAACCCCGGCAGCTCTTCGCAACTGCCGGGGTTTCCGCGGAAAAGGGGGACATGATCCTCAAGCGAACGGCAAAGGGGCAAACCGTTTTCGCTCAACTGCTTTATGCCCTTCGACCGCAGGCTCAATCAGCGTATTCCGCGGCAACACAAAGCCGCTACACCTGTGACGGAGCTGTGGAGTGGTATCTATCGTTGGCGCAGGCCATGCCAAGGACTGTCCCAAACTGCCGGCAGATAAGGAACGTCCCTAAGTGCCAGACTCGGGTGGGACTTTTGTCCCATTTGACGTTCCGTTGGCCCAGATATTCGTCATGTGTGCCCGCAAACGTGGGACAATGGCGATGTTGGTTTTACAGACAAAAGGATGTGCCTATGAACGCCCCCGTTGCCAATGCCTGCCGGCAGCGCTGCCTGTTTGCGCGATTCGCTTCCGTCTGCGTGCTCGTCGCGCTTGCGTTGTTGCTGCTGCCTGTCGCCGCACACGCCGACGGCTACTCCATGACTCAAACCTATATCGGCGCCACGGTCGAGGCCGACGGCTCGCTGACCGTTGTCGAGGGACGCCAGTTTGATTTCGATGACGACATCAACGGCGTGTTTTGGGAGATCAATACGGGCTCCAACCAGCAGGGTGGCTCGGCGGGCGTCGACGTGCTGAGTGTCGAGGAAGAGGACATCGCGTTTAACAAAGTCGATAGCGCGAATAAGGGTGACTCTGGCGTCTACACGGTCGAGCAGACTGGTGACGGCGTAAAGATTAAGGTATTCAGCCCTCACGAGAGCGGCGACAGCGCGACCTATTACGTGAGCTATACCATGACCGGTGCGGTCATGAACTGGGCCGATACCGCCGAGCTCTACTGGAAGTTCGTGGGTGACGGCTGGTCTGCGGATTCCGATGATGTCGAGATGGAAGTGTACTTCGCAAATGCCGCTGCCGGGACGGCGGCCGTCAAGGGCGATAACTTCCGTGCGTGGGGCCACGGTCCGCTCACGGGCGACGTGTCGCTCGATGAGGACGAGCCCATGGTCACCTATACCATTCCCTGCGTGCATCAGGGCGAATTCGCCGAGGCACGCATCGCCTTCCCCAGCGACTGGGTGCCGCAGCTTGCCGCCTCGGGCGAAGAGCGCATGTCAACGATCCTGAGCGAAGAGAAGGAATGGGCCGACGAAGCTAACGCTCGCCGCGCTCACGCTCGCATGATTGCCAATGCACTTGCCGTGCTAAGTGTTGTCGCGGCGGTGGCCTTTACCGGCACAATCGTTGTGCTCAAGCTGCGCAAGCCCAAGCCCAAGCCGCTTTTCCAGGACGATTATTTCCGCGATGTGCCTTCGGCCGACCATCCCGCCGTGCTTTCGGCTCTCATGAGCTGGAACGAGGTGCCCGATCAGGCATATATCGCCACGCTCATGAAGCTCACTGACGACCGTGTGATCAAGCTGGAGCAGGCGACCGTGACTAAGGCCAAGAAGGGTCTGTTGGGGCGTGAAAAAGAAGAGCAGACGTATCGCGTGACGGTGAGTGATGCGGGCTGGAAATCGGCCAAGGGCATTGACCACATGGTGCTCAAGGTCTTCTTTGCCGGTGCTAAGCCCGACGAGAACGGCGATCGCTCGCGCACGTTTGACGAGCTGCAGCACTACGTTAAGCAGCACGCTACGCCCGTGGGCGACAAGCTCGAGGACTATCAGAACACCGTTAAGGGCAAGCTGGCCGATAGCGAGTACGTTGCCTCGGACGGCATTGTCGCAATGGTGTTTTGCCTGGTTCTTGGTATTCTGATTGCCTTTGTTCCCGTGGGATCCATCTTCTTTACCGACGGCGCACGGGCGAACATTATCGCCGCGGTTATCTCGGTGCCGATTGTGCTGGTGGGTATTGGCGTGGGTCTTACGTTCCGTCGCTTTACGCCGGAGGGCGCCGAGGTGGCGGCTCGCTGCAAAGCGCTTAAGCATTGGCTCGAGGACTTCACACGCCTAAAGGAAGCCGTCCCCGGCGATCTGGTCCTGTGGAATAAACTTCTGGTGATGGGTGCGGCGCTGGGCGTTTCGAAGGAAGTCCTGCGTCAGCTTGCCGAGGCTGTTCCTCCCGAGGTGCGCGAGGCCGACGGTTTCTACGACAATTACCCCTGCTACTGGTGGTACTACCATCATTACGGTACCGAGTCGCCGATGGATTCGTTCGATGACGTGTATCACGAGAGCATCCGTGAGCTCGCGTCGAGCTCGGACAGCTCGGGCGGCGGCGGAGGCGGCGGCTTCTCGGGCGGCGGAGGCGGCGGCGTCGGCGGAGGCGGCGGCGGAACGTTCTAGCGAGCGCTTGCTTTGGGGTGGATCTTTCTGGGCGGTTGCCAGGGAAGATTCATCCCATTTTTGTGCATCGAAACGGGCCAATCTTTCCGCTGAGGACCTTCGCGCTAGGGGCAGTGGACAAAAAATACCAAATATGAGTACTGTTGCTGCGATGGTCGCATATGTTTGCACATAATAATGGGCTTCTAATGAGAGTATTTCTCGTTAGGAGCCCATTTTATTGAACATTTGGGGAGCTACGCCAGCACGTGCAGCTGGTCGTCATGCCTACAAGCCTCAAAAATGCCCCAAATCGCTGCTACTAAAAAGGTAACAGTACTCATATTTGATGTTTTTTGACCACGGCTATTTGCAGACTCCCTAGGCTACTCATTGGGGACAGACTTAAATGACCAGTCGTTGGGGATCAGTCATTGGGGACAGACTTAAATGACTAGGTATGGCTGCTGGGCCTAGACAGTTAGGTCGAGTTCGTAGAGGAAGCTTTCGCGCGGCATGGCGTGGCGGCGTTCTTCGCGGTTGGCGCGGTGCGTGGCGGTGCGCTTAAAGCCGTGCAGCTCGTAGAACTTCCACGAGCAGTTGGAATCGGTGTACAGGTGTGCGCTGGTCGCCCCGCACGAGGACAGATGCGAGATTGCGGCGTCGAGCAGCACCGATCCCACGCCCAGGCCGTGGACGTCGGGGTCGACGGCGAGCAGCGTGACCTCGTTGTCATGCGGCAGTGGGCTTTTCTCGAGCAGGCGGTTGTTGGTTCGAATAGTGGCGCGCACAAACGAGAGATACTCGGCGCAGGCATCGGGCTCCAGCTCACGCATCTGCGATAGCAGCGCGCGCTCGGTATCCATCCAATGTTCATTGACGGTGGCGCCGGAGCTTTGCCCCGCACGCGCGAGTGCAATGCCGCGCGCCTCGCCGTCAATCACCGCAACCTGCGAAAACGTCGATGACGAAAGGCAGTAGGCAAGGTCGCACGCGGCCTCAAGGCGGTTGTACTCATCGTTATCCGAATTGTTATGCCAAAGCTGCTGCAGAATCAGCGCGATGGCGTCGAAGTCTTCGGTGTCAAACGGTCGGTAGAGAACCCGCGAGACCATGGTGCCTCTTTCTTTTGCGGATGCATATCGAGCACAGTTCTACCACGCCATTGGCATCGAATTATGGTGCCCCTGTGTTCCATGAACTCACCGCGCCCGGTGCCGCGCCCATGCCCTCCGCTCGCAAGCTTTTTCTGCACATGCGACCGTTGCGGGGTGCATCGACGCGCTCGATGCGCTACATTGAATCAGTATTTTCAATGCCGCTGCGCGAGCGCTGCAGATCGACGTATCACCGACTCACAGAGCACGGCGGCGTACCAGACAGGAGGACTGCATGGGATCTGATGTGAAGATCGCACGCGCGTTGATCTCGGTTACCGATAAGACGGGCGTCGTCGATTTCGCACGGACGCTGGTCGATGACTTTGGCGTCGAGATCATCTCTACGGGCGGCACGGCTCGTGCCATTGAGGACGCGGGCGTTCCCGTAACCCCCATCGAGGAGTTCACGGGCTATCCCGAGATGATGGACGGCCGCGTTAAGACCCTGCATCCCAAGGTTCATGGCGCGCTGCTGGCCCGCCGCGATTCCGAGCAGCACATGCAGGAGGCCGCTCAGCACGGCATTAAGCTGATCGACTTGGTCGTCGTCAACCTGTACGAGTTCGAGAAGACCGTCGCTAACCCCGAGGTCACCTTTGCGGACGCCATCGAGCACATCGACATCGGTGGCCCCTCCATGCTGCGCTCTGCCGCCAAGAACGCCGCGAGTGTTACCGTCATCTCCGATCCGGCCGACTACGACGCCGTCCTGGCCGAGATGCGCGAGACCGGCGGTTGCACCACGCTTTCCACCCGTCGTCGTCTGCAGGTGAAGGTCTACCAGACCACCGCCGCCTACGACACGGCTATCTCCCGTTGGCTTGCCGCCCAGGCAAGCGACGTGGCGGATACCTCTGCCAAGCTCGAGATTTCGCTGGAGAAGGTCGACGACCTGCGCTATGGCGAGAATCCTCAGCAGAAGGCTACGGTCTACCGCTTTGCCGAGGGTTGCGAGAACACCGCGAGCTCGCAGTTTCCGCTCGTGGGCTCCGAGCAGATCCAGGGCAAGCCGCTCAGCTACAACAACTATCTGGATGCCGATGCCGCTTGGAACCTGGTCCGCGAGTTCGACGAGCCTGCCTGCGTGATCCTCAAGCACCAGAACCCCTGCGGCTCCGCCGTTGCCGAGGACATTACGTCCGCTTACGACCGCGCCTTCGCCTGCGATCCCAAGAGCGCCTTCGGCGGCATCATCGCCTGCAACCGCGAGGTTCCCTTTGAGCTGGTTGAGCATTTTGCCGATCAGAACAAGCAGTTTGTCGAGGTCATCATCGCCCCGAGCTACACTGCCGAGGCGCTCGAGCGCATGGCCAAGCGCCCCAACCTGCGCGTGCTGGCTACCGGCGGCGTGGACCACGGCGCCCAGGTGGAGCTGCGCTCCATCGACGGCGGCATGCTGGTGCAGGAGGTCGACCACGTGACCGAGGACCCCGCGACCTTTACGTTCCCCACCGACCGCAAGCCCACCGACGCCGAGATGGCCGAGCTCGAGTTTGCCTGGAAGGTCTGCAAGGGCGTTAAGTCCAACGCCATCCTGGTCTCCAAGGGTAAGGCCGGCATTGGCATGGGCCCGGGTCAGCCTAACCGCGTTGACTCTGCGCTACTTGCCTGCGAGCGTGCCGAGGACTTCTGCGAGCGCGAGGGCGTGGAGAAGGGCGGCTTTGCCTGTGCAAGCGACGCGTTCTTCCCGTTCCGCGACAACGTCGACGTGCTTGCCGCGCATGGCGTGACCTGCATCATCCAGCCCGGCGGCTCCAAGCGCGACGACGAGAGCATCGAGGCGTGCAACGAGCATGGCATCGCGATGGTCTTCACCGGCGCCAGGCATTTCCGTCACTAAGTTCCGCCCTGGGACAAAATAATCTCTGCAAAAGACGGTCGCTCCGTTTGGAGGGCCGTCTTTTTGGTATAAGAGGACGGAATGACTAACACGAAAGGTATGACCATGCCCCAGATTGATGATGCCGAGCTGTTTGGCAATGCCGAGGACCAGCGTGCGTACGAGGACTTTTGCGCCAATCAGGAGGCGGTCGAGAAGTTCACGCTCGACAAGCCCGCGCTCATCTGCCGTTGGCGCATGTCCAACAAAAAGGTGCCCATGCTCAACCGTCACATCCGCGCGCTGTCCGAGCGCTTGGTGCAGGGCGAGCCGCTTACCCACAACATGCTCAGCTGGGCCAAGCAGCACGTTGAGTGGTCACTTGCCGAGGGCGATTACACTGCGCGCGACGGCGTACTCATGCTGGTGATCGACATCAACGGCAACGCTGCCATGACGGTGGGGGAGTACGAGCCGCTAGCCGATACGTCGGCCAAGGCGCTGCGTGCCCGTTCTGCCGAGGCCCGCTCCGAGGCCGACGAGACCGGCGTGGCGCCCGAGCTGCTCGCTGCCGTCAACGACGGTGAGCTTGCCTTTGTGGCGCCGGCAGACGAGTGCCTGTGCGGCACGGCGACGCTCATTGAGCAGCTGGCCCAGACCAAGGGCATCCCGGTCACGCGCGTGGACATTCCCGCACAGCTCAAGGGCGCGCTGTTCCTGGTGAGCGACGAGCACGGCGTGGTGCCTGCCTCCGATGCCGATGCCGTCGAGTCGGACGCCGCCACGGTCGCCTTCTTCGCCGATGGCTACGAAAAGCTCCGCGCCCGCCGCTAAATGATTTTTCTGGGACGGGGATTTTATAATCATTTGATCCCCGCGCCCGCTGCGAGCGAGGGCGAGCCGAACGCTTTCGTTCGCGAACAGTTCTGTCACCTTAATGCCGCGCGAGGCGTGCACCGGCGACTTCGCGGCAATAATGGCTGTAAGACAACCAAGAGGGGAGCGGAATCCATGGCGCTGATCTATATCGTTGAGGACGACGAGCCCATTCGTCGCGAGCTTGCCGACATCCTTGCTCGTGCCGGTTTTGAGGTCGAGGCCTGCGAATCGTTCGAGCACGTCTCGCGCGATATTCTCGCCGCCGCGCCCGACCTGGTGCTGCTCGACCTCACGCTTCCCGTCAAAGACGGCCAGCATATCTGCCACGAAGTCCGCCGCGAATCTGAGGTCCCCATCATCGTCCTCACGTCGCGCACGACCGAGATCGACGAGGTCATGGCCATGACGCTCGGCGCGGACGACTTTGTCCCCAAGCCATACAGCGCCCGCGTGCTCGTGGCGCGCATCAACGCACTGCTGCGTCGCACCGCGGCGGCAGGCGAGCGCAGCACGCTCGTCCACAAGGGATTGGAGCTCGACCTCGCCCGCTCCATGGTCACCAACACGCAAACCGGCACTAGCACCGAGCTCACCAAAAACGAGCTGCGTATCCTCTCGCTGCTTCTGAGCCGCGCGGGCAAGATTGTCTCGCGCTCGGCCATCATGCAGGACCTGTGGGACTCCGATGCTTTCGTGGACGACAACACGCTTACCGTCAACATCAACCGCCTGCGCACCACGCTCGAAAAAATCGGCATCAAGGGGTATTTGACGACGCACCGCGGTCAGGGCTATTCGGTCTAGGGGCCGGTCATGTCGTTTGCCAAGTTTTTTAAAGATGCGCTGCTTCCCGTCGCCGTGTGGACCTGCGGTGTGCTGCTGAGCTGCTTTGTGCTGACGGTCGCCGGAGCTCCGGCATCTATCGTGGTCGTGGCGGTCGGTGTGTCCTTTATCTTTGGCATGCTCGGCATCGTGATCGAGTATGCGCGCCGTCGCCGCTTCCTACATCAGCTGGAGCGGGCGTCCGAGGAACTGGAGAGCCCCGCATGGGTGCAAGAGATGGTGCAGTGCCCGACGTATGCCGAAGGCGAGCTCGAGTACGAGGTCTTGCGCCGCGTGGGCAAGGCGGCTTGCGACGAGGTGGCGGAAGGTCGTCGTCAGACCGATGACTACCGCGACTATATCGAAAGCTGGGTCCACGAGGCCAAACTGCCCCTGGCTGCAGCCCATCTGATTTTGGAAAACCTGGACGGCAGCGAAGACGACCTGTCGCGCGTGGACGATTTGGGCCGCGAGCTGGCTCGCGTGGAGCGCTATATCGACCAGGCGCTGTACTACGCGCGCTCGGAAGTCGTGGAGCGCGACTACCTGATTCGCCGCTGGGATCTCAAGACCTTGGTGACGGGTGCGATTAAAGCCAACGCGCGCGAGCTCATCGCGGCACACGTGGCGCCGGTGTGCGAGAACCTCGACTTTGAGGTCTTTACCGACGAGAAGTGGCTCGAGTTTATCCTGGGCCAGCTCATTCAGAACAGCATTAAATATGCGCGTGAGGACGGCGCAAAGATCGAGTTTTCGGGTGCGTTGCTGGACGAGGGTCTGGCAAGCGAGCGTATCGAACTCACCGTCGCGGACAACGGCTGCGGCGTGAGCGCGGCCGACCTGCCCCGCGTGTTCGAGAAGGGTTTTACCGGCGACAACGGCCGCACCACCAAGCGCGCAACGGGCATCGGCCTCTACCTGGTGGCGCGCCTGTGCTCCAAGATGGGCATCGACGTCACCGCGGCATCCGACCCCGGCGAAGGCTTTGTCGTAACATTCGCCTTTTCGACCAACAAGTTCCAATACTTTGAGTAACGCATGCGGCAAACGTCCGCTCAAACAAAAACGTGCAGCCCAAACAAAACGTGCCACCCCAAACGGGGCGGCACGCCATCTTTTATCAGCTAACTCGTTGAAGTATGGTGACGAAGGCGCAAGGCCGGGAGGGGTTATCTAAGCCGACATCCCGCAGCCGCGAAGCGGCGAGGACGTCGGCGTGATAACCCCGCAGGCCTTGCGCCGACGGGAAGGAACCTACTTCACGACCAGGATGTCGCAGTCCGTATTGCGCAGCAGGAACGTCGAAATCGAACCCAGCAGCGCATACTTGATCGAGGACAGGCCGCGGGCGCCGCAGAGCACCAGGTCGGGCTTGACCACGTCGAGCATCTCGTCTTTGAGCGTCTCACGAATACGGCCGGCGCGAATCATGACTTCGACCTCGGGAATGTCGGGATTGGCCTTGGCCTCTTCGAGCTGCTTGGCGATGGAGTTCTTAAATGCCTCCTCTAGGCCGTTGACCAGATCGACCGGATAGGAACCGGCGCTCTCGAGCGCCGTGGAATCGATAACGTGGCCGATGATTAGCTTGGCGCCGTTGTTCGCGGCGACCTTGATGGCGCGTGCGAGCACAAAATCCTGCTGTTCAGTACCGTCGAGTGAAACAAATACCTTGGTGTAGCCCTCGTTCATGGTTTCCTCCTTGGTCTATCGCACGGGCACGGGGCTCGTGCATCGGGCGGGCGCGGGCGCGTTGGCCGCCGGACACTTTATCTTGTTGCAGTTATACCCAAGGATTTGGGTTTGACCGCTCGCAATTCTGTGAACGGGCGAGTTTTTTGGTAAGGGTAGGCGCAGGCGCGCCGCCAACGGTTGATAATGGGACATCGCCCGCACCGTCCGCAGAACATCTACCGGCGGGTGTCTAACGAGGGGGTCCCTTTGGATATTATCGAGCTTCTAAAATCTGCCTTCATGGGCCTGGTCGAGGGCATCACCGAATGGCTGCCTGTTTCGTCGACCGGTCACATGATCTTGGTGGACGAGTTCGTCAAGATGAACGTGAGCGAGACGTTCTGGAACATGTTCCTGGTCGTGATTCAGCTTGGCGCCATTTTGGCCGTCTGTGTGCTGTTCTTCCATGAGCTCAATCCGTTCTCGCCCAGCAAGGGCAAGGAGGGCCGTCGCGACACCTGGGTGCTGTGGGGCAAGATTGTGCTCGGTTGCATTCCTGCGGCGGCGATCGGCCTGCCGCTCAACGACTGGATGGAGGAGCATTTCTACAATGCTCCCGTCGTGGCGCTGGCGCTCATTGTGTACGGCGTGCTGTTTATCGTGATCGAGAACTGGCGCGCAAACAAGCGCGAGGAAATGGCCGTTGCCGGTTCGTTTGGTTCGCGTGCTGTGGTGTCGGGTGGACGTCCCGCCGGTGCGCACTTTGCGGCGCCCGCCACGGCTACCGCTGAGGATGAGGACGATGACGAGAACCTGGACTTTGGCTCCATCGCCACGCTCGAGGACCTCAGCTGGAAGACTGCGCTGGGTATCGGCTGCTTCCAGGTGCTTTCGCTGGTGCCTGGTACGTCTCGCTCCGGTTCTACCATCATCGGCGGCCTGCTTTTGGGCTGCACGCGCTCGGTGGCGTCTAAGTTCACGTTCTTCCTGGCCATCCCTGTCATGTTTGGCGCGAGTGCGCTCAAGCTGGTCAAGTACTTCATCAAGGGCGGCACGTTCGGCACCAACGAGATCGCCATCTTGGGCGTGGGCTGCGTCGTCGCCTTTGTGGTGTCGCTCATTGCCATCAAGTGGCTTATGGGCTTCGTTCGCCGTCACGACTTCAAGTGCTTCGGCGTCTACCGCATCATCTTGGGCATCGTGGTGCTCGCGTACTTCTTCGTCCTGGAGCCCATGCTCGGCCTGTAACTTGGTTGACGCTGCGCGGCGGCCAGAGCGACAACTTGTCATTCAAAGAGGGTGGCATGACCAAAAGGTCTATGCCGCCCTCTTTTCATGCCAATTTGTTCGCTCTGGCCGCCGCTCGCTACCGTTGCCATGACATCGGTGGCTCCGTGATTGGTGCATTGGGGGTCAGATTCCTTGCACCAACGTGGTGCAGACCAACCTGACCCCATTGCACCAAATCTGCCGGGGCGGGCCTGACGGTGACGCACGGAGTCGTGGTGTGATTTGCGTCGGTGTCCGCGCGGCTCGGTATACTGGTACGGCTCAAACTATGGCGCCGCCCGCAGGCGCGCCGTCCGTCAGATGAGGAGTCGCCCATGACCCAGCCCTTGCCCTGGGAAAAGAACGCCGCGGTATCCGTGCCGCCCGCGCCGGAACCCGTGCCGCTCGATGCATACACCGCTCCTGCTGCGCCGGAGCCCGAGCTCGTCCCGCTCGACATTTACGACGCTCCCGCGCCGGCGCCCAAGCCCGCCAAGCCGCTCGTCGACATTGACAGCCTTAATCCCGCCCAGCGCGAGGCTGTCCTGTCCACCGAGGGCCCGTTGCTGGTGCTCGCCGGCGCCGGCTCGGGCAAGACCCGCGTCTTGACCTTCCGCATCGCACATATGCTCGGCGACCTGGGTGTTAAACCTTGGCAGGTTCTTGCCATCACGTTTACCAACAAGGCCGCGGCAGAGATGCGCGAGCGTCTGGCGGCACTCATTCCCAGCGGCACCCGTGGCATGTGGGTGTGCACCTTCCATGCCATGTGCGTGCGCATGCTGCGCGAGGACGCCGACCTGTTGGGCTACACCGGTCAGTTCACCATCTACGATGACGATGACTCAAAGCGCATGGTGCGCGACATTATGCAGGCGCTCGGCATCGAGCAAAAGCAGTTCCCCATCAACATGATCCGCAGCAAGATTAGCTCGGCCAAAAACGCCATGATCGGCCCCGAGGACATGCTCAAATCCGCCGACAGCCCCAATGACAAAAAGGCCGCGCAAGTCTACCTGGAGCTGGAGCGCCGCCTGCGCGCCGCCAACGCGATGGACTTCGACGACCTGCTCGTGCGCACGCTCGAGCTGCTGCGCACCCGCCCCGAGGTGCTCGACAAGTATCAGGAGCGCTTCCGCTACATTAGCGTCGACGAGTATCAGGACACCAACCACGTCCAGTACGAGATCGCCAACCTGCTGGCCGCCAAGTACCAAAACCTCATGGTCGTGGGCGACGACGATCAGTCCATTTATAGCTGGCGTGGCGCCGACATCACCAATATCCTGGACTTTGAGAAGGACTTTAAAGACTGCAAGACCGTCAAGCTGGAGCAGAACTACCGCTCTACGGGTCATATCCTGAACGCCGCCAACGCCGTGGTACGTCACAACTCGCAGCGCAAGGACAAGCGCCTGTTTACGGCCGAGGGCGACGGCGAGAAGATCCAGGCTTTCCAGGCAAGCGACGAGCGCGACGAAGGTCGCTGGATTGCCGGCGAGATCGAAAAGCTGCATGCCAAGGGTACAAGCTACGACGATATCGCCGTGTTCTACCGCACCAACGCCCAGTCGCGTATCCTCGAAGATATGTTCCTGCGCGCGGGCGTGCCCTACAAGATCGTCGGCGGCACGCGATTCTTCGACCGCGCCGAGATTCGCGACGTCATGGCCTACCTCAAGATGATCGTGAACCCGGCCGACGAGATGAGCGTCAAGCGCGTCATCAACACGCCGCGCCGCGGCATCGGCTCCACCTCGATTCAAAAGATCGAGCAGCTGGCGCGCGACAACCGCTGCTCGTTCTTCCAAGCCTGCGAGATCGCGTGCGCCGAGACGGGCATGTTTAGCGCCAAGGTCCGCAATGGCCTGTCGAGCTTTGTGTCGCTGGTGCGCGAGGGCCGCCGCATGGACGGCGAGCTCAAGGACGTTGTCGAGATGATTGTCGACAAGACGGGCCTGCTGCAGGCCTTTCGCGCCGAGGGCACCATGGAGGCCGAGAGCCGCGCCGAGAACATCCAGGAATTCCTGGGCGTGGCCGCCGAATTTGAGGAGACGCACGAGGATATCGAGGGTACGCTCGAGAGCTTAGAGGAGCTGCGCGCGGCCGGTGTTGCCGACGTGCCTGCCGGCGCCGAGCCCGAGCCCGTCGTGGTGAGCGCACCTGCGCCCGAGCCGGGACCGTCTGCCCCGGTATCCTCGTTTGAGGCGCTCGTTGGCGCGCGTGATGCCGCAGGTTCCAATCCGCTCGATAGCCTAGCCGCCCCGGCGCTCTCGCCGCAGGATGCCCTGGCTGCCGCCATTGCGGGCAACGCGTATGCCGCGCCGACGGAGATGCCGGCGGGTGCCGTGCATGCCGACGAGATCGAGCGCACCTACGGTCCGCTCACCTGTAAGGCGCTTCCTGCTCTCATGGAGTGGCTGGCCCTGCGCTCCGACTTGGATTCCCTGGCCGGCGAGACGCATGCCATTACCATGATGACCATCCACTCCGCCAAGGGCCTGGAGTTCCCGGCGGTGTTCGTGGCCGGCATGGAGGAGGGCATCTTCCCGCACGTGCACGACTTTGGCGGCAGCGATGATCCGGGCAAGCTCGAGGAGGAGCGTCGCCTGGCCTACGTTGCCATCACGCGTGCCCGTAAGCGCCTGTTCCTGACCTATGCGGCCACGCGTCGCACCTACGGCTCGACCTCTGCCAACCCGCGCTCTCGTTTCCTCAACGAGATTCCGTTTGAGGATATCGAGTTTAGCGGTATCGGTTCTGCCGGTTTTGAGGGCACGGGCTGGGAGAAGCGCGGCGACCGTCACGGCACCTTTGGCTCGGGCATGGGCTCGGATATGTATGGCGGCAAGGTGTTCGGTTCGCATACGCGCTCGACCGGCGGTTCCGGTTCGCGCGGCGGATCGAGCTTCGACGATTTCTTTGGTGGCAGCACCTATGGCACCGAGCGCCATCGCGGGGTTTCGCCCGACGCCGGCCGTGTTGCCTCGACCTTTGGTTCGGGCGCGCCGCGAGCTAAAAAGCCGTCGTCCAAGGTGTCGCCGACGGTGGAGCGCAAGGTCGATCGCGCCAGCGCGTCACAGGACTTTGCCGCGGGCGATACCGTGAGCCACAAGACCTTTGGCACCGGTACCGTGATCTCGGTCGCCGGAGACATGATCGAGGTCCAGTTCGAAAAAACCGGCCAGACCAAAAAGCTGATGAAAGGTTTTGCACCGATCGTCAAGCTGTCGTGATCCCGGCGGACCTGGGCGGGCGTATGGGGCAACATCACCTGCTCGGACAGTCCTGCGCAAGACGGAGGCCACATTAAGTGGCCTCCTTTGCGTGCGGAACTCGCGATCGATGTTGCCCCATACACCCGCCCAGGTCCTTGGGTAACGTTGCTGGACGAACATCGCTCTGCTCGTTCGCTTTTTGGTCTGGAGAGCCGGGTGGGCTGATATATAGATACGAGTAGGGGCTCCCCCGTTGATGGGCGGGGGAGCCCCTACTTGCGTTTGGGTTGTTGTTGCTAGCCAGAGGCTCGCCGGGATGGGCGCGGGGTTTGGTCGATCGCGAGTTCCGCACGAGCCGGAGAGCACTTAATGTGCTCTCCGTGCGAGCAGGACTGCCCGAGCAGGCGATCAAACCCCGCGCCCATCCCGGCGAGCACTCGGGTACCAGTGACCTACAGGTGGCTAATAATCAGTTCCATCTTGCCTTCGAGGTCGATGGAGCTGACGGTGCTCGGGGCCAGCAGGTGGCTTCCCTTGTGGACGGGGTCGCCGCAGACGGTGCCTTCGCCGTTGATGACCGACAGGCACATGAAGGGCCAGCGCTGGTCGAGGGTCTTGCTGCCGTCGACACGCACACGATCGACGGTGTAGCAGGGATTGGACTCGAGCTCGGTCACGCCGTCGACCTCGGGCGCGGTCACGGTGCCGTCGGTCGGCGCCTGAACATCAAAATCGATGCAGTCGAGGCTCTGCTCAATATGCAGCGGGCGCAGCTTGCCGTCGGTGCCGGGGCGGTCGTAGTCGTACAGGCGATAGGTCACATCGCTCGACTGCTGCGTCTCCAAAATGAGCGTACCGGTCTTGATGGCGTGCACGGTACCGGAGTCAATCTGGAAAAAGTCGCCCTTGTGAATCGGCAGCACGTTGAGCATCTCGTCCCAGCGGCCGTCCTCGATCATCTGTGCTGCCTCGGCGCGGTCCTTGGCGCGCTGTCCGACGATGATCGTGGCGCCGGGCTCGCAGTCCAGCACATACCAGCACTCGGTCTTGCCCAGGCTGCCGTTCTCGTGCTCGGCAGCGTACTCGTCGTTGGGGTGAATCTGGATCGAAAGGTCGTCCTTGGCGTCCAGAATCTTAATGAGCAGCGGGAACTCCTTGCCCTCGCAGTTGCCAAAGAGCTCACGGTGCTCGGCCCACAGCCACGACAGCGTGTGGCCGGCATACGGGCCCTCCGCAATCTGGCAGTCGCCGTTGGGATGGGCCGAGATAGCCCAGCACTCACCGATGGGACCCTCGGGAATGTCGTAACCAAATACGGTTTCGAGCTGGCGGCCGCCCCAGATCTTCTCGTGGAAGATCGGCGTCAGTTTAATCAAATCGGACATGTTCATACCCCCATGGTGTTGTGCGGTTGCCCACTCTAAACGCGCCATAACGAGCGCCCGCATGACTACAAAACTATGCCAACGTTACGTTGTGCAGCTCAAAGCGGTCACCAACGTTGCGCGAGATCGAATGCTCAAAGGCGGTGCCGCTATCCAAAAAGCCAATCTGGTTGAGCTCGAGCAGGGGAGAGCCGGGTTTGGTGTCCAGGCGCTCAGCCTCTTCCTCGGTTGCCGCTACGGCGCGAATGGTGCGGTGGAAGCTCGAAATCTTCAGCCCGCATTGCTCGCGGATGAAGCTGTAGACCGATCCATACAGGTCTTTCTTTTTAAGGCCCGGAATCAGCTCGAGGGGCATGTAGGTGTACTCGATAACGATGGGCTTCTCGTCGACCTGGCGCACGCGCACGATGTGATAGGCAATGTCATCCTCGGCAATTCCCAGCTGAGTCGCAACCTCTGCCGGTGGATTGACAATCGAGAAATCGTAGACCACCGAGGTTACCTTCTCCCCGCAGTGCTCATACGAAAAGCCCTGGGCGCGGTCGTTCTTGCCCTGGAAAAACGCCTTGTCGGGAAGCCCCGCCGTGTCTTTAACGTAGGTGCCCGATCCGCGCCGGCTGGTAACAAGACCCTCTTCGGTGATCTGCTCGATAGCTCGTTTGACGGTGATTTTGGAAACGCTATAGAGCTCACAGAACTCAACGACGGTGGGTAGCTTGTCGCCCGGTTTAAGAGCGCCATCCTCGATGCTTCGACGGATATCTGCAGCTATCGCCTCGTATTTGGGAATCATGGAACCTCCTTTCCGACATATAAGAATACGCAAGTAAGTATAACCCCCAACGAGGCACCCATATTACTTTTATATAAGAAGTCCGAGAAAGAAAAAACAAAAAGACGCTTTACTTTAGAAATTAGAGCGCTATAGTTGTACGCAACGAACGGAACCCTGCCGCCGGCAGGGCCGACCGTTTGGGGACGGTTTTGTTTTGGCGGGCTGGATATCTGGATAACCGGTGCGCGCCCGCGCCGGATAACTTGCCAAAGCAAACCCGTCTCCAACCGAAAGCTCTAGACACGAAAGCGAGGACTTTGATGGCTCAGTATCAGCTGCCCCGTGACTTCTTCTTTGGCGCCGCTATGTCCGGCCCGCAGACTGAGGGTCAGTGGAACCAGGGCGGCAAGCTCGAGAACCTGTGGGATACCTGGTCCATCCAGGATCTGGATTCGTTCTATAACCGCGTTGGCTCTTATGCTGGCAATGACTTTATGGCTAAATACCAGGAGGACCTTCGCATTTTGAAGGACTTGGGCCTGGATACCTACCGCACCTCCATCCAGTGGAGTCGCCTGCTCGATGCTAACGGCAACCTCAATGAGGAGGGCGCCGCGTGGTATCACGAGCTGTTCCGTGCCTCTCGCGAGGCCGGCCTGGAGCCGTTCGTCAACCTGTACCACTTTGACATGCCTACCTACCTCTTTGACCGTGGTGGTTGGGAGAGCCGTGAGGTCGTCGAGGCGTACGCTCATTACGCCGACGTTGCCTTCCGCGAGTTTGGCCAGGAGATCAAGTACTGGTTCACCTTTAACGAGCCCATCGTCGAGCCCGAGCAGCGCTATCAGGAGGGCGTGTGGTACCCGCAGCTCCATGACTATAACCGCGCCCGCACCGTGCAGTATCACATCTCGCTGGCGCACGCGCTGGCTGTGGCCAACTACCGCCGCGCCTATGACGAGGGCGCCGTTCGCGCCGACGCCAAGATCGGCATGATCAACTGCTTTACCCCGGTCTATACCAAGGAGAACCCCAGCGAGGCAGACCTCGAGGCCGTGCGTATGACCAGCGGTATCAACAATCGCTGGTGGCTCGACCTTATTACCAAGGGCGAGCTTCCCGCCGACGTGCTCGACAGCCTGGCCGAGGGCGGCGTTAAACTTCCGTTCCGTGCCGGCGACCAAGAGATCCTCAAGCAGGGCGTTGTCGACTGGCTCGGTTGTAACTACTACCATCCCACGCGCGTTCAGGCTCCGGCGAGCAAGATCGACCAGTACGGTCTGCCGCACTTTGCCGACGAGTACGTATGGCCCGACGCCGTTATGAACGAGAGCCGCGGCTGGGAAATCTACCCGCAGGGCCTCTACGACTTTGGCATGGACTGCGCTAAGAACTACCCCGATCTTGAGTGGTTTGTATCCGAGAACGGTATCGGCATCATGGACGAATACAAGAACCGTGACGCCGAAGGGACCATTCAGGACGACTACCGCGTCGACTTTGTGCGCCAGCACCTGGAGTGGGTTGCCAAGGCAATCGCCGAGGGCGCCAAATGCCGCGGATACCATTATTGGGCCGTCATCGATAACTGGTCTTGGGCTAATGCCTTTAAGAACCGTTACGGCTTTGTCGAGGTCGACCTCATGGACGGCTACAAGCGCCGCCTTAAGAAGTCTGCAGCTTGGCTCAAGCAGGTCGCAACGACCCACGTGGTTGACTAGCGACCGGGCGAGCGCCCAGACCGCGCGCCGCCGCGCGCAAAACATGGCACATCTGGTGGCAAAGGGCGACAGACCACCGTGCGCATAGGAAAAGGCCGGATTTGATAGTTAGGAGCAATCATGGCCAGTGAAAACGGAAAGAGCTTCCTCGACAAATTTGCCGAGGTCTCTGCGAAGGTGGGAAACCAGGTTCACCTGCGTTCCCTGCGCGATGCCTTCGCAACCATCACGCCGCTCTATATCCTTGCGGGTATCGCGGTTCTTATTAACAACGTCGTGTTCCCTCTGTTCCCGCTCGATGCGGCGGGTCTTGCCAATCTTCAGACCTGGGGTTCGGCAATTACGCTGGGCACCCTCAACGTCTCTGCCATTGTCTTGGCCGGATTGATCGGCTACAGCCTCGCTAAGAACGAGCGCTTCGATAACCCGCTTGCCTGCGTGGTCGTCGCCATCTCCGCTTTCGTTATCATGATGCCGCAGCAGATCACCGCCACGCTTGCCGCCACGAGTCCGCTGCTCACCGACAAGATCACCTCTGCCGAGGTCACGGGCGCCCTTTCGACTGCCAACACCGGTACCAACGGTCTGTTCGCGGCTATTATCATCGCCCTGCTCTCCGTCACGCTCTTCATCAAGATTTCCGGCGTCGAGAAGCTTAAAGTAAAGCTGGGCGAGGGTGTGCCCCCCGCGGTCTCCAACTCCTTTAACGTCATGATCCCGATGCTGCTCAACCTCTCGATCTTCGCAGTTGCCGCAGCGCTGCTCGCCGTGTTTGCCGGCACCGATCTGTGCACCATCATCTCCACGTGTATTTCCAACCCGCTCAAGAGCATCATGAACGCCGGTCCGTGGGCTGTTATCCTCATCTACACTCTTGCGAACCTGCTGTTCTGCGTCGGCATTCACCAGTCCACCATCTCTGGCGCTACCGTCGAGCCGATCCTGACCATGCTCATCGTCGACAACATGGCTACCTTTGCCGCCGGCGGCACCATCCAGCCCGATCACTACATGAACATGCAGATCGTCAACAGCTTCGCCCTTATCGGCGGCTCGGGCTGCACCCTCATGCTCCTGCTCGATACCTTCCTGTTCTCTAAGAACAAGGCTTCCAAGACCGTTGCCAAGATGGCTATCGTTCCTGGCCTGTTTAACATCAACGAGCCGGTCATCTACGGTTACCCCGTCGTGTACAACCTGCCGCTCATGATTCCGTTCGTGCTTCTTCCCGACCTGTTCATCGGCATCACCTATGGCCTGACCTGCGCGGGCATCATCAGCCCCTGCATCGCCCAGGTGCCTTGGACCATGCCTCCCGTCATTAACGCCCTGCTTGCCACGGGCTTTGACTGGCGCGCCGGCGTATGGCAGGCCCTCGAGCTTGTCATCGGCATGGTTGTCTACCTGCCCTTTATGAGGATCTCCGAGAAGGCCATCGCCAAGCAGGAGGCCCTTGCCGAGCAGAACGCCTAAACGGTTCGTTTTCCCTTTCATTGTTGCGGGCGCCGGTACGCGGTGCCGGTGCTCGCGGCTCTCCCTGCGTAAAGACGCAGGGGGTGGGTACAGTAGCCGCAAGGAATAAAACCAGTTGTCGTCTGCGCGCCGCGCAGTTATAAGGAGGAAACCATGAAGAAGATCATGCTTTGCTGCAATGCCGGCATGTCCACGAGCCTGCTGGTCCAGAAGATGCAGTCCGAGGTCGCAAGCCGTGGTCTGGACATCGAGGTCGAGGCCCGTCCTATGAACGAGGCTCACGATCACCTGGACGAGTGCGATATCTTGCTGCTCGGCCCGCAGATTGGCTACACCAAGGGCGATTTTGAGAAGGAGGCCGCTGGCCGCTTCCCGGTTGAGGTCATCAACATGGTCGACTACGGCCGCATGAACGCTGCTGGCATCATCGACCACTGCGTCAGCGTGATGGGCTAGGTGCAGCGCATGGAGGATATGAACGAGCTGCAGATGACCTGCTTTGAGATCATCAGTTTCGTCGGAACCGCCAAGAGCATGTACATCAATGCCGTGCAAAAGGCCAAGGAGGGCGATTTTGACGCCGCCGAGGAGCTTATCAAGCAGGGTGACGAGGCTTACAATGGTGGTCACGATGTTCACATGGGGCTCCTTAAAAAGGAGGCCAATGGCGAGCGTAACGGCGAGGCCCCGCTGATTCTGCTGCATGCCGAGGACCAGATGGCAGGCACCGAGACCATGCGCGTCATGGCCACGGAGCTCATCGAGGTCCACAAGCTGCTGCAGGCGCGCACGGCCTAGTCGGCGTTATCGCCGCGACGGACCGTTCGGCCCACCAGACAATTCAGTCCCTTTCACGGGCGCCGGGAGCCTCCGCCTTCCGGCGCCTTTATATTTGGCGAAGGCCTTGCGCGAGCTGATGAGCGGGCGTTCGCATTTTCCCAGATAAAACCTGCCAAAACAAACCTGTCCCTTTTTGGCAGGTTTTTGTCTTAGGAGCGGTACCATACAGGCAATGTTTAAACGAGAAAGGTGGGCTCCCATGGAACCTAAGCAGTACTACATCGGCATCGACGTCGGCGGCACTTCGGTTAAGGAGGGCCTGTTCGATGAGGACGGCAACCTGCTTGCCAAGGCCAGCGTACCCACGCCTCCCATCGTTGACGCTGCGGGCTTTGCCGCGGTGACCGAGGCGATCGACCAGGTGGTCGCCAAGGCGCAGATTCCGCGTGCCTTTGTGGCTGGCATTGGCCTGGCCGTTCCGTGCCCCATCCCGGCCTCGGGCGATGCCAAGGTCAAGGCCAACATTGCCATTAACCTGCCCGAGCTTAGGATCGCCATTCAGGAGCACTGCCCCGACGCGGTCGTTAAGTACGAGAACGATGCCAACGCTGCTGCCATGGGCGAGGCCTGGCTCGGCTCTGCCAAGGGCGTGCAGAACGTGGTGATGGTCACCATCGGTACCGGCGTGGGCGGCGGCGTTATCGTCAACGGCGACGTGGTGTCGGGCGTTGTGGGCGCCGGCGGCGAGATTGGCCACATGTGCCTGAATCCCGACGAGGAGCGCACCTGCGGCTGTGGCGGCCATGGCCACCTGGAGCAGTATTCCAGCGCCACTGGCGTGGTGAGCAACTACCTTGCCGAATGCAAGAAGGCGGGCGTCGAGCCCATCGAGCTCACCGGCCCCTCCGATTCCAAGGACGTGTTCCAAGCTTGCCGCGAGGGCGACAAGCTTGCGCTGGCCGCGGCTGATACCATGGCCGATTATCTCGGTCGCGCTCTGGCGCTTATCGCCAACGTGGTCGACCCCGAGATGTTCCTGATCGGCGGCGGCGCCTCCGCCTCGGCCGACGTCTACCTCGACAAGGTCCGCGAGCACTTTAAGCACTACGCGCTTTCCGCCTCGCGCGAGACGCCCATTGAGGTCGCCTCGCTCGGCAACGACGCCGGCATCATCGGTGCCGCTTACGTAGCCCTGCGCGCCGCCGGCAAATAGCTGGTGCAAGGGGGCCAGGTTACTTTGCACCAACATGGTGCAAAAGGGACAGCCTTGGCCTCCATGCCTGCCCCAAAATATGCCGTAGCCCTTCCGTCTGCGAAGGCTCGGCATCGGCGTGCTACCATAGCTACGTCCAAGTACACATATCAAGTGGAGGATATCCATGGCAAACGTTCTTGTCTTTGGTCACCAGAACCCCGATAACGACGCCATCATGAGCGCCGTCGTCCTGTCCCAGCTGCTCAACCAGGTTGAGTATGCCGGCAACACCTACGAGGCCTGCGCCCTTGGTCAGCTTCCGGCCGAGTCCGCCAAGCTGCTCGCCGACGCCGGCATCGCCGAGCCCCGCGTGATCGAGTCCGTCGAGGCCGGTCAGCTCGTCGTCCTCACCGACCACAACGAGTCTGCCCAGTCCGTCGCCGGCCTTAAGGACGCCACGGTCTTTGGCGTTGTCGATCATCACCGCATCGGCGACTTCGAGACCGCCGGCCCGCTGCATTACATCTGCCTGCCCTGGGGCTCCAGCTGCACCATCGTCACCAAGCTCGCCGGCGTGCTCGGCGTTGAGCTTTCCGACGTCCAGGCCAAGCTGCTGCTCTCGGCCATGATGACCGACACGCTCATGCTCAAGAGCCCCACCACCACCGATGTCGACCGCGCTGTCGCCGCCAAGCTCGGCGAGCAGGTGGGTGTCGACCCGGTCAAGTTTGGCATGGAGGTCTTCCTCACCCGTCCGTCCGGCTCCTTCACCGCAGCCGAGATGGTCGGCAACGACATCAAGATGTTCGAGCCCGCCGGCAAGAAGCTGCTCATCGGCCAGTACGAGACCGTCGACAAGAGTCGTGCGCTCGGCATGATCGACGAGATTCGCGAGGCCATGCGCGCCTACGCCGCCGAGAAGGGTGCCGATGGCATTGTCCTGTGCATCACCGACATCATGGAGGAGGGCTCGCAGGTCCTGCTCGAGGGCGAGACCGAGGCCGCTCAGAAGGGCCTGGGCATTGCCGACGAGCACGACGGCGTCTGGATGCCGGGTGTCCTCTCCCGTAAGAAGCAGGTCGCTGCCCCCATCATGGCCGCCTGCTAGGTTTAGTTGACCAAACGCCACGACCGGATCGCGGACGTCCCGCGCTCCGGTCGTTTTTTGTGCACGGCGCCGCGTCGTCTCTTGGACAGGCGTGCCCGTGCCGTTGAGCAAATAATGTTCAACCTGTGGTTCCGCTTTTCGGCCACGCCTGCGTGCTTGTCGTGCAGGGTAGGCTAGATGCAAGCGTAATACGTTAGAGCGCGGCGCCGCCACTTGGGCGGGCCGTGCTTTTTTAAGACGGGAGCTTTCCCGTGAAAGGAGCCGCCCATGGCAGCAACTGAGCAGCTGTTCAACGTTCGTGAGCGCAAGCGCTTTGAACGTCACGACATTTGGGAGCGCATCGCCGAGAACGGCACGATTTCCGCCGCCGTCATGGTCTTCGCCGCTATCGCCGCCGTTATCTGCGCCAACACCGATGCCTACGAGGCCATCCATCACTTTTTGGAGACCCCGCTGTATGTGGGCCTGGGCAACCTTACGGCCGGTCTCACCGTTGAGCTTTTCGTCAACGACTTCCTCATGGCGATTTTCTTTTTGTTGGTGGGCATTGAGCTTAAGTACGAGATGACGGTCGGCGAGCTCAAGAATCCGCGTCAGGCCATGCTTCCCATGTTGGCGGCGGTGGGCGGCGTCGTCGTTCCCGCCTGCATCTACCTGATCTTTAACCATGCCGGCGCCCGCAACGGTTGGGCCATCCCCATGGCAACCGATATTGCCTTTGCGCTGGGCGTGCTGTCGCTTTTGGGCAACCGCGTTCCCAACGGCGTGCGCGTGTTCTTCTCGACGCTCGCTATCGCCGACGACCTGATCTCCATCGCCGCCATCGCCATCTTCTACGGTCAGAGCCCCAATCCGTTTTGGTTGGGCGCCGCCGCGCTTGTGACCTGCGCGCTCGTGTGGCTCAACAAGACGCAGCATTACCGCCTTGCCCCGTATTCGGTACTGGGGCTGCTGTTGTGGTTCTGCATGTTCAAGAGCGGCGTACATGCCACGCTTGCTGGCGTCATCCTGGCCTTCACCATTCCGGCCAAGTGCGGCGTCAAGCTCGATAGTCTCACCGATTGGCTGGGCGAGTGCCTGCCGCTGCTCGATGACCGCTACGACGACGAGGCACACATCCTGGGCCAGCATGACTTTACCGTCTCGACTACCAAGGTCGAGCGCGTCATGCACCGCGTGACCCCGCCGCTTATCCGCATGGAGCGTCTGATCTCCACGCCGGTCAACTTTGTGATCCTGCCGATCTTTGCGTTCGTAAACGCTCAGGTTCGTTTAGTGGGCGTGGACATGAGCACGCTGCTCACCGATCCGGTGACGCTCGGCGTGTACTTTGGCATGCTGCTGGGCAAGCCGATCGGCATCTTTGGTATGACGTTTGCCCTGGTTAAGCTTAAGGCCTGCGAGCTGCCGCACAATGTCAACTGGCACATGATTGCCGGCGTGGGCATTCTGGGCGGTATCGGCTTTACCATGTCGATTCTCATCAGCGGCCTTGCCTTCCCGACGGCCCAGTTTGAGGTCCTGGCCGCAAAGGCCGCCATTCTTGCCGGATCCGTTACCGCCGCGGTGCTGGGCATGATCTACATGAGTGTGGTCTGCAAGCACCCCGCGTCCAAGGACGAGTAAGGGCACAAACAAGTTTGAAAACGCCGCCTGTGAACACCATCACAGGCGGCGTTTTAGTCATTGGGGACAGACTTAAATGACTACCCAAGTGCCGGCAGGTTGGGACTACTCATTTAAGTCTGTCCCCAATGAGTGGTTCTATTCCACCGTTCCGTAGACGGCGCCCCAGCCGTGGGCGGCCAAGGCGGAGTTGAGCTGGTCGCAAAGTGACTGGCGGTCGTAGTAGCCGGGCGGCAAAAGGTTCACGATTTCCATGAGGTCGGGCGCCAGGTCCAAGATTTCGGCCTGTACGATCAGATCCAGGCGGTCGATGGCGTGGCGGTCGTAAAACAGTCCGTCGACCAGGCGCTGCAAGTCGCCGAATTCCTCGGCCTGAAACGATCCGTACTCCATAGTGCCTCCTTGGGCGCCCCACGCCGGCATGCGCGGCGATTCGTAATTGATTGCGATGAACTTAATCTATCACGGCTTCATAACGTTGCGACGATGGCGGTCTATACTTAGACGAACTGCAACGTACCGCTTCGCGAAAGGTCGCACCCCATGCAGACGATCTACCAGAAGATGGAAACCACCGAACTCGATGCCGCCATCGAGGCGCTCAAAGCCGAGGTCGCCGAGGTCAAGGCCAAGGGCCTGGCGCTCGACATGGCCCGCGGCAAGCCGTCGCCCTCCCAGGTGGACATCTCTCGACCTATGCTCGATATCCTCAATGCCGATGCCGATCTGCACGACGGCAACGTCGACTGCTCCAACTACGGCTGCTTTGAGGGCATTCCCTCGGCACGCAAGCTAGCGGGGGAGTTCCTGGGGTGCCCTGCCGAGCAGACGCTCGTGCTGGGCTCGTCGAGTTTGCTGATTGAGCATGACATCGCCGGTATGTTCTGGCGTTGCGGCTCGTGCGGCAGCGAGCCCTGGGACGCCTACGAGGCCGCGCACGACGGCAAGAAGGTCAAGTTCCTGTGCCCCGTTCCCGGCTACGATCGCCACTTTGGCATCACCGCCGACTTGGGCATCGAGAACGTCCCCGTCGCGATGACCGACAACGGCCCCGACATGGACGAGGTTGAGCGCCTGGTTGCCGCCGACGATTCCATCAAGGGCATCTGGTGCGTGCCCAAGTATTCCAACCCCACGGGCATCACCTTTAGCGAGGACACTGTGCGCCGCCTGGTCGAGATGCCCACGGCCGCGCCCGATTTCCGCATCTTTTGGGACAACGCTTACTGCGTGCACGACCTGTACGACGAGACCGACGAGCTCGCAAATATCTTTGACCTCGCTCGCGCGGCGGGCACCGAGGATCGCGTGGTGGCCTTTGCCTCGACGTCCAAGATCACCTTCCCGGGCGCCGGCATCGGCTTTATTGGTGCGAGCCCCGCGGTTATCGCCGAGTTCTCCAAGCGCCTGAAGGCCGGCCTCATCAGCGCCGACAAGCTCAACCAGCTGCGTCACGTGCGTTTCCTTCCCACCATCGAGGCGGTCAAGGAGCACATGAAAAAGCATGCCGAGTTCCTGCGCCCGCGCTTTGAGGCCGTTGAGCGTAAACTCACCGAGGGCTTGGGCAACACGGGTTGCGCCACTTGGACTCATCCCCATGGCGGCTACTTTGTGAGTTTCGATGGCCCCGAGGGCTCGGCCCAGAAGGTCGCCGCGCTTTGTGCCGACCTGGGCGTCAAGCTCACGCCGGCTGGTGCCACCTGGCCTTATGGCAAGGATCCGCGCGACACCAACATCCGCATCGCGCCGAGCTATCCCACGGTCGAGGACCTGGAGGCCGCGCTCGATGTGCTGGTGCTGGCTGTCAAGCTCGTCGCTGCCGAGCTTGCGCGTGCCGAGCGCGCCTAACGCGTAGGGCCCCGCAAGTCCGCGCCTAGTACTATCCGCACTTTCGATACGTAAAGGAGCGTATACATGGATTTGGGTATTTCCACCAACCCCACGCCAGAGCTCTACACCATTAAGGTGACCGGTGAGATCGATATCTCTAACGCCGATAGCCTGCGCAATGCCATCGACCTGGCGCTCGAGCAGCCCACTGAGGCCGTTGAGCTCGATTTTGCCCAGGTGAGCTACATCGATTCGACGGGCATTGGCGTGCTTGTGGGCGCCGCACACCACGCAGCTGATCATGGTAAGCGTTTTAGCTGCGTCAACGTGCAGCCCCCGGTGATGCGCGTGGTTCAGCTGTTGGGCGTCGACCAGGAGATTTCGATCACCGCTGCATAATCTTTGCCCCCAAAAGGGCGTGCCGTTTGGCATATGTTTGTGATGCGCTCGGACGTTTTGGCGTCCGGGCGCTATACTTGACCGAATGAATAGACGAGTTCCGGCCGAATGGCGCGGTGCGGGCTCGACTCACATCGAGCCTTGGAGGTATGTGTGTTTGGTATTGGAGAGGGTGAGCTCGCGATCATCGTGGTCTTCGGCTTTTTGCTGTTTGGCCCGGATAAGCTCCCGCAGATGGGCCGCACGATCGGCCGTGCCATCCGTCAGTTCCGCGAGACGCAGGAAAAGATGACGGCCGTTGTTCAGTCCGAGATTATCGATCCGGTGAGCGAGGCCGCGTCGGCCCCGGTCAAGCCCAAGAAGGCCGCTGCGACCGACGACGATTCCGATGCGGACGAGGATGCCGCCGAGACGGCAGCGCCCGCCAAGAAGGAGACCTTTGCCGAGCGTCGCGCCCGTCTTGCTGCCGAGAAGGCCGCAAGCGAGGGTGCTGCTGAGGGCGAAGGCGCTGTTGATGAGGCCGAGGGTACAGAGCCTGCTGCTGCCGTCGAGCCCGAGCCTGCTGCAGAGCCCGAGCCCGAGCCGGCAGAGCCCACGACGGCTGACCTCTACGCCCGTCGTCCCCGCAAACGCAAGGCCGTCGTCGACCAGCTCGCTCGCGAGCTCGAGGTCGAGGACGATGCCGAGGCTGCTGCCGCCGACGCCCCGAAGGGAGGCGATGAGTAATGCCGATCGGACCTGCGCGCATGCCGCTCTTCGATCACCTGGGAGAGCTTCGTCGCCGCCTGACTATCGTGGTCGTATCGGTGTTTGCCGCCGCTATCGTGCTGTATTTCGCCACGCCTGTGGTGCTCGATATCCTGGAAGACCCCATCCGCTCCTTTGTGCCGGACGGTAAGTTCTACATCACCACCACGCTCGGCGGCTTTGGCCTGCGCTTCTCGCTGGCCATCAAGATGGCCGTGGTCATGTGCACGCCCATGATCATCTGGCAGATCCTGGCATTTTTCCTGCCGGCACTGCGCCCCAACGAGCGCAAGTGGGTTGTGCCCACGGTGCTCGCCTCGACGGTTCTGTTCTTCCTGGGTGCCATCTTCTGCTACTTCATCATCATCCCGGCGGGCTTTGAGTGGCTCATCGGCGAGACCTCGGCCGTCGCTACGGCGCTGCCCGACCTGGAGAACTACGTCAACATGGAGCTGCTCTTTATGATCGGCTTTGGCGTGGCGTTTGAGCTGCCGCTCATCATCTTCTATCTGTCCGTCTTTCACATCGTGTCCTATGCGGCCTTCCGCAGCGCCTGGCGCTACGTGTACGTGGGCCTGCTCGTGGGCTCGGCTGTGATCACGCCCGACGGCTCGCCCGTTACGCTGGGCCTTATGTACGGTGCCCTGCTTTCGCTCTACGAGATCTCGCTCGCCATTGCCCGCGTGGTCATTACCGCGCGCGAGGGCAAGGAGGGCCTGTTCGTGAGCCGTCTGGACCTGTTCTCGGACGACGAGGACGACGAGGAGTAAAACGGTATGCACGAGGTTGGCATTGTCAACGGCATACTCGATACAGTGATTCGCGCGGCGCGTGGGGCGGGGGCCTCGCGCGCCGTTTTGGTAACGCTGCGTATCGGGGATATGACCGAGGTCGTGCGCGAGGCGCTCGACTTTGCGTGGGGGACGTTTCGCGACGAGGACCCGCTCACGCGCGGCTGCGAGCTTGCCGTGGAGGAGGTCCATCCACAAAGCGAGTGCCTGGACTGCGGCGAGGTCTTTGAGCACGACCGTTTCCATTGTCGCTGCCCCCAGTGTGGCGGCGCCAACGTGCGCCTGCTGCACGGCCGCGAGCTCGATATCGCAAGTATCGAAATCGAAACCCCCGACGATTAGCCCGCTAGCCATCTGGTGATGGGGTATAAAGGAGCCAAAGTAAGGAGCGCTAAGTATGGCCGAGAAAACGATTGATATCGCGTCGCCGATCCTGTCGCGCAACGAGCGCCTGGCAGATCAGCTGCGTCAGCGATTTAATGAGGCAGGCACCTACGTGATCAATGTGCTGTCGAGCCCCGGCTCGGGTAAGACCACCACGATTCTGGGCACCAACGAGCGCCTGCGCGACAAGGCCGGCCTACGCTGTGCCGTCATCGAGGGCGATATCGCCTCGGATGTCGACGCCATCACCATGAAGGAAGCCGGCATGCCCGCCATCCAGATCAACACGGGCGGCCTGTGCCACCTCGAGGGCAACATGATCATGGAGGCCGTCGACGCCTTCGACCAGGCCGTCGGTCTGGAGAACATCGACGTCATCTTTATCGAAAATGTGGGTAACCTGGTCTGCCCGGTCGACTTTGACCTGGGCGAGAA
Organism: Collinsella sp.; assembly: GCA_019414025.1. Classification (GTDB taxonomy): domain Bacteria; phylum Actinomycetota; class Coriobacteriia; order Coriobacteriales; family Coriobacteriaceae; genus Collinsella. The sequence goes on along the minus strand of DXMU01000037.1, from coordinate 5,793 downwards.
CCTGTCCATCATGATCCTCTCGGTGCCCGAGGGCGACGACAAGCCCATCAAGTACCCGGGCATCTTCCAGCACGCCGGCGCGCAGCTGCTCAATAAGGTCGACGTGGCCCCGGCTTTCGATTTTGACATGGATAGGTATACTAAGACACTCGATGACCTCAATCCGCAGGCGCCGCGGTTTGCCGTGAGCGCGCGCAAGGGCGAGGGCATGGATGCCTGGTGCGATTGGCTCATCGGGCAGATTGAGCAAGCAAGGGCGTAAGTCGGCCGCCAAGAGGGCGGGCGCAGCCGCAGACACACGAGATAGGAGCCTCTTTTGAAGCTCATCATCGCTGAGAAAAACGACGCCGCGCGTCAGATCGCCGAGCGTCTGTCCACGGGCAAGCCCAAAAAGGACAAGGTGTACAACACCGCCATCTACCGTTTTGAGTGGAAGGGCGAGGAGTGCGTGACGATCGGCCTTGCCGGTCACATCCTGGCACCCGATTTTTGCGACAGTGTGCTGTTCGATAAAAAGTTGGGCTGGTATTCGGTCACGGAGGACGGCGAAATGCTGCCGGCCGATATGCCCGATGGCCTGGCCCGCCCGCCGTACGACACCAAGCGCAAGCCGTTCCTTGCCGATGGCATTTCCATCAAGGGCTGGAAGCTCGAGAGCCTGCCCTATCTCACCTGGGCGCCCGTCATTAAGCTTCCGGCCGAGAAAGAGCTCATCCGCTCGCTTAAGAACCTCGCCAAAAAGTCCGACAGCGTCATCATCGCCACGGACTTCGATCGCGAGGGCGAGCTGATCGGTTCGGACGCCCTCAACAAGGTGCGCGAGGTGGCGCCCGACTTGCCGGTCGCCCGCGCCCAGTATTCTTCGTTTACCAAGGCCGAGATCACGCAGGCCTTCGATAACCTTGTCTCGCTCGACCAGAACCTGGCCGACGCCGGCGAGAGCCGTCAGCACATCGACCTCATTTGGGGTGCGGTGCTCACGCGCTACCTGACGCTCGCCAAGTTTGGCGGCTTTGGCAACGTGCGTTCCGCCGGCCGCGTGCAGACGCCGACGCTTGCCCTGGTGGTCGAGCGCGAGCGCGAGCGCATGGCGTTTGTGCCCGAGGACTATTGGCAGATTCGCGGCATGGGCGCCGCGCAAGGCGCTGCCGAGGACGATCGCTTTAAGATCGCGCACAAGACGGCGCGCTTTACCGACAAGGATGCTGCTGAGACGGCGTACGGTCACGTTGACGGCGCTACGACGGCAACCGTCGCCGCGGTGACCAAGCGCTCGCGTAAGCAGCAGCCGCCCACGCCGTTTGCGACGACCTCGCTGCAGGCTGCCGCCGCGGCCGAGGGCATCTCGCCTGCGCGTACGATGCGCATCGCCGAGTCCCTCTACATGGCCGGTCTCATCAGCTACCCGCGTGTCGATAACACCGTGTATCCCGCGACGCTCGATCTGGGCGCCGTGGTGAGCGACCTGGCAAAGATCAACCCGGCGCTGGCGCCCGTGTGCAAAAAGGTGCTCGCCGGCCCCATGAAGCCCACGCGCGGCAAGGTCGAGACCACCGACCACCCGCCTATCTACCCCACGGGCGAGGGCGATCCGTCCACGCTCGACGGCGGCCAGCGCAAACTCTATGACCTCGTCGCCCGTCGCTTCCTGGCAACGCTCATGGGGCCCGCGACCATCGAGAACACCAAGCTCGAGCTCGACGTCAACGGCGAGCCGTTCGTGGCTTCGGGCGACGTGCTCGTGACCCCGGGCTTCCGCGAGGCATATCCGTACGGCCTCAAGCGCGACGAGCAGATGCCGCCGCTTGAGCAGGGCGACACGGTCGACGTGTTCGACATTAAGCTCGAGGCCAAGCAGACCGAGCCGCCCGCGCGCTACAGCCAGGGCAAGCTCGTGCAGGAGATGGAAAAGCGCGGCCTGGGCACCAAGTCCACGCGCGCGAGCATCATCGAGCGCCTGTATGCCGTGCGCTATCTCAAAAATGATCCCGTTGAGCCGAGCCAGCTGGGCATCGCCATCATCGACGCGCTGTCGCAGTTTGCCCCGCGCATCACGAGCCCCGATATGACCAGCGAGCTCGACGGCGACATGACCCGCGTGGAGCGCGGCGAGGATACCGAAGAGCATGTCGTGACACACTCGCGCGCGCTGCTGGCCGGCGTGCTCGACGAGCTGCTCAAGCATACGCAGGAGCTGGGCGACGCCATCAGCGACGCCGTCACGGCCGATGCGCGCGTGGGCGCCTGCCCCAAGTGCGGCAAGGACCTGGTTATGAAGACGAGCGCCAAGACCCGCGGCAGCTTTATCGGCTGCATGGGTTGGCCCGACTGCGACGTGACCTATCCGGTGCCGAGTGGCGTCAAGGTGAGCCCGCTCGAGGGCGAGGCCGCCGTGTGCCCCGAGTGCGGCGCGCCGCGCATCAAGTGCCAGCCATTCCGCCAGAAGGCCTTCGAGATCTGCGTGAACCCCACGTGCCCCACCAACTACGAGCCCGATCTTAAGGTGGGCGAGTGCAAGGTGTGTGCCGAGGCCGGACGTCACGGCGACCTGATCGCGCACAAGAGCGAGAAGAGCGGCAAGCGCTTTATCCGCTGCACCAACTACGATGACTGCGGCGTGAGCTATCCGCTGCCGGCGCGCGGCAAGCTCGAGGCGACGGGCGAGACCTGCCCCGAGTGCGGCGCCCCCATCGTGGTGGTCAACACGGCGCGCGGTCCGTGGCGTATCTGCGTCAACATGGACTGCCCGACCAAGGAGAAGAAGCCCGCCCGCGGTCGCAAGACCACAACCAAGGCGAGCACGGCAAAGAAGACGACGGCTAAGAAAGCCACTGCCGCCAAGAAGACGACCGCGAAGAAGTCGACTGCCAAGAAAGCAGCCGCCGACAAGTAACGGCGCAGTCGAAACATTGCCCAAAAAAACGAGCGAGGACCCCGCGATCCTCGCTCGTTTTTTTGACCGGCAGTTAGGGACGTTCCTTTTCTGCCGGCAGTTTAGGAACGTCCCTAACTGCCGGCTCGGGAACGACAAAGCGCTAGTTCACCTCGACAGGCTTAGCGCCGGGATAGCGCTCCTCAAAGTCTAGGCGGTACTTATTGTCATTGGTGCCCGCCACGTTGTCGCGCGACAGCGGCGCCACGATCTCATTCTTGTGGTCCGCAGGCTTGGCGTATTTCAGGCTGATCTCCCAGGCATCACAGATTGCGTCAATGCGGTGATCCAGGTCGTCGTACAGGGCGATGATATCCTTCCAGGAGCTGTAGTTCTTGGAGCTCGTCGGGACGTCCAGGTCCTCGACGATGTCGTAATACTGCTCGATGGTGTCCTCCGTGCGCTCGGCGACGTCGGCGAGATTTTGACGGGTGGTTCGATCCTCTTCCAGATAGTTGCCGTTGAAGTTCTGCGCGCAGCCACGGACCTGGCTGTCGAGATCTTCGAGCAAGTCGTAGTATTCGCTCAGGCGACGGTAGAGGTTCTGCTCGGAGAGCGTTGCTTCGCCGCCATCCTCGTCGTCATCGTCATCATCGTCGTACAGGCTGTTGGGATTGCCGAGAGGCTTTAGGTCATCGTCGTCGACGTCATGGTGCAGCTTAGCTACCTCGGCAGTCGTCTGCGTGGCGGCGTTGTCGAACGGTCTGATCGCAAAGAAGATGACCAGGGCGATGATGATCGCCACCAGCACAACGATAACGGCGATAAGCGGCCCGGTGCCGCTCTTTTTGGGAGCGGGGGTCTGTGGCGAAGCGGGCGCGTATGCGGGAGCCGGCTGCTGTTGGGGCGAGCCGCTCGCGACGGGTATGCGCTGCGTGGTCTCGACGGCTTCGGTCCTTGCGGCGGGGTCGGGGCTATAGGCGAGGGGGTCGTCCGCCTTGGCTTGCGGCGTATCAAGGGAGCCGGTCTGCTCAAAAGCGGGCTGGCTATCGCTCGCGGCTGTTTGCTCAACGGGTGCACCGCACGAGGTGCAGAACTTGGCATTATCTTCAAGAAGCTTGCCGCACGAGGCGCAATACCGAGACATTGCCACTCCTTTCGCCACATTTCAATGCAATACGACGATTATACCCAGCATCCAAAATTCCCCATCATACGTTGCGGTGAAATAGGGACTGTTTGGCGGTCTCAGAGCTTCAATCAGTCCCTATTTCACCGCAACTTTGGAAAGGCGCCTTTAGCCATTGGGGACGTGCCGAGCACTGGGGTATCATGGCTTGGTTGCTATAACTCGCATTTACGCGCCTTGTAGGAAGGGGCTGCGCCCATGGCTTTTGAGCCTGCTCAACATAGCTTTATCACGCTCGAGGGCGTCGACGGTGCCGGCAAGTCCACGCAGGCGCGCCTGCTTGCCCGTGCGCTCGACCTTGCCGGCTACCAGGTTGTGACCCTGCGTGAGCCGGGCGGCACTGCCATCAGCGAAAAGATTCGCGCCCTGCTGCTCGACCCTGCCAACACGACGATGGGCGATACCTGCGAGCTGTTGCTCTACGAGGCTGCGCGTGCCCAGCTGGTGCACGAGGTCATCGCGCCCGCCCTCGCTGCCGGCAAGGTGGTCCTGTGCGATCGCTTCTACGATTCCACGACCTGCTACCAGGCGTTTGCCGATGGCCTCGATCGCCAGATAGTGCGCGACGCCAACAACCTGGCCGTCGCGGGTACGCACCCGGCGCTCACACTCGTCTATCACATCGCGCCCGAGCAGGCGGCGCTGCGCATGGCAGCCCGTGGCGCGGCAGATCGCATGGAGGCAAAAGGCGTGGCATTCCAGGAGCGTGTCTACCAGGGCTTTTGCGCAATCGCTGCCGAGGAGCCAAACCGCGTAAAGCTCATCGACGCCACTGCGACCGTCGAGGAAGTCTTCGAGAAGACGGTCGAGCAGGTTCGCGCGTATGGTCTCGACATTCCGCAGGAAGCCGTTGCCGCCGCGCTTGCCAAGGAGGCCGAGTAGCATGGCCCCCGCTCAGGCAAGCCTGCTGGCCAAGCTCGACACCCAAGAGCGCGTGCGCGACTTTTTGACCAATGCCGTCGCTAGCGGTCGCGCGTCGCACGCCTACCTGTTTTTGGGCGCGCCCGGCGCGGGCAAGCTCGACGCCGCGTGGGCGCTCGCCCAAGCCTTCCTGTGCGAGCAGGACGGCTGCGGCGCATGCGACAGCTGCGTGCGCGTCTCTCGACATACGCATCCCGACGTGCACTATTACACGCCCGAGAGCGCCACGGGTTACCTCATCGCCCAGACCCGCGAGCTGCTCGACGACGTGCCGCTGGCGCCCATCCGCGCCAAGGCAAAGGTCTACATCATCGACCGTGCCGAGCAGCTGCGCGCCAACACCGCCAACGCGCTGCTCAAAACGCTCGAGGAGCCGCCCGAGGGCGTCATGTTCATCCTGTTGGGTACCTCGGCAGACGTGATGCTGCCCACCATCGTGAGCCGCTGCCAGTGTGTGCCGTTTCGGCTGGTGTCTCCCACCGTGGCCGCGCAGGCCGTGAGCCGCGCCACCGGGCAGGATCCCGCGCGCTGCCGCATGGCCGTCGCCGTGGCGGGAAGCCCCACGCGTGGTATCGAGTTCCTCAAGAGCGCCGAGCGCCAGGACGCCCGTCGCCAGATGATCCGTGCCATCGACTCACTCATTGCCGCCGACGAGGCCGATGTACTCAGCCGTGCCAAGTCGCTCATCGTCGCCGTCAAGGCGCCGTTGGCCGAGGTCAAGTCCACGCAGGAAAAGGTGCTCGAGCAAAATGCCGACTACCTGTCGCGTGGAGCATTGAAGCAGCTTGAGGACCGCAACAAGCGCGAACTC
>DXMU01000036.1 GCA_019414025.1 Collinsella sp. | reverse complement strand
TTCCCTCCAGCAGGAGTTCGCTGACTTCGTCGCCCAGGTCGACAAATCGAAATTTGCCGTACAAAAGGCCCTCGATGAGCTAAACGCCACGACGAAGAAAATCTTGAACCAGGAGTTAGGACTCGGAGATGTTTAACGAGGACAACACCATCGAGCAAATGAGCGTCGAGGCGCTTGCCAGCCTTGGCTGGAGATACGTTGCTGCCGAAGACCTCCCGCGCCGCCATGCCGACGTCATGGTCGAGCCCATGGTCAAGGACGCCCTCATCAGGCTTAACCCGGAGATCGCAGAAGACCCCGATCGCGCCGACGAGATCATCTACCGACTCAGGGCCCTCATTCAGTCCACAAGTCCGCAGAACCTGGTCTCCACCAACGAGCGGTTCAAAAAGCTCGTCATCGAGGAGAACTCATTCCCCTACGGCAAAGACGGCCGCATGGTCCCCATCCGCTTCTTTGGCACGGTGGCGGACGGCGATCTTGACAAAAACGAGTACATCGTCACCAACCAGTGGGTCTACCCCCAGGAACAGGGCGGTAAGCGCCTCGACCTCGTCCTTCTTGTCAATGGATTTCCGCTCGTCATCGGCGAGTTCAAGACGCCGGTGCGCGATTCGATAACCTGGCTCGACGGCGCTGGCGACATCGCTAAATATGAGAAGAGCATCCCGCAGATGTTCGTCTGTAGCGCCATCAACTTCGCCAGCGAAGGAAAATGCTATCGCTACGGGTCGGTGAACATGCCTCCCGAGATGTGGGGACCCTGGCATGAGGGCGACAAGAAGAGCGAGGGCACACTTGCCGACGTCAAGAGAAGCATGGCCTCCATGCTAACCCCCACGAACGTCATGGACATCTTCCAGTTCTTCACGCTCTTCGCCACCGACAAGAAGCATCGACGCATCAAGCTGATCTGTCGTTACCAACAGTTCGAGGGCGCGAACCTCATCGTGGACCGCGTCCGCGCAGGATACCCGAAGCGTGGCCTCATTTGGCATTTCCAGGGCTCAGGAAAGTCACTGCTCATGGTATTCGCTGCCCAGAAGCTGCGCATGGTCCCCGAACTCAAGAACCCGACCGTCGTCATCGTGGATGACCGAATCGACCTCGAGACCCAGATCACGGGGACCTTCAACGCATCCGACATCCCCAACCTCGCAAGCGCCGGCAGCAAGGAGGAGCTTGAGTCCTTCTTCAAGCAGGACATGAGAAAGATCCTCATCACCACCATCTTCAAATTCAGCGAGGTTGCGGGGACGCTCAACGAGCGCGAGAACATCATCCTCATGGTCGACGAGGCGCACCGCACCCAAGAGGGCGACCTCGGCGAGAAGATGCGACTCGCCTTGCCAAACGCCTTCTTCTTCGGCTTGACCGGCACGCCCATCAACCGAACCGACAAGAACACGTTCCACACCTTCGGTGCCAAAGAGGACAAGTCCGGCTACATGAGCCGCTATTCCTTCGCCGACTCCATCCGCGACCACGCCACATTGCCGCTCCATTTTGAAACCGTTCCCGTCGAGCTCCACGTCAACCAAGAGGTCGTGAACGCCGCCTTTGACGAAATGACCCGAGACCTCAGCAAAGAGGACAAGGCGGAACTCACCAGGCGCGTCAAGATCGAGTCCGTCATGAAGGCCCCCGACCGCATCCACAAGGTATGCGAGCACATCGCCAAGCACTTCAAGTCAAAGGTTGAGCCCGACGGCTTCAAGGCGCAGGTAGTCTGCTACGACCGAGAGTGTTGCCTGCTGTATAAGGAGGAGCTCGACAAGCTCTTGGGCACTGATGCAGTCACCATCGTCATGGACACAAACAACGACAAGGAAGACCGCTACAAGGCATACCGTCGAGATCGCGATGCCGAGGAAAAGCTCCTTGACCGTTTCCGCGACCCGGACGATCCGCTCAAGATTCTCATCGTCACTGCAAAGCTGCTCACGGGGTTCGATGCGCCCATCCTGCAAACTCAGTACCTTGACAAGCCCTTGCGCGACCACACGCTGTTGCAGGCAATCTGTCGAACCAACCGCGTCTACAACGACAAGAAGACATTCGGTCTCATTGTCGACTATATCGGCCTCTTCGACAACGTCGCCAAGTCTCTGCACTTCGACGAGGCCGAGGTGCAGAAAGTTATAACCAACATCGACGAGGTAAAGGCCGAGCTGCCCGGGCTTATGCATTGCTGTCTTGAGTACTTCTCAACGGTCAGAGACCGCCGCAGCGCGGATTGGGAGTCCCTTCTCGAAGCTCAACAATGCCTGCCAACGACAAAGGTGAAAGACCAGTTTGGGGCCGACTTCTCGGTCTTGAACAGAGCGTGGGAAGCCCTTTCGCCCGACCCATGTCTCAATCCCTACAAGCCCGATTTCATCTGGCTCTCGCAGGTCTACGATTCCGTGAGACCGGTAGACAATCGCGGGAAGCTCATCTGGGCAGCGCTCGGGCCCAAGACAATCGAGCTCGTGCACGAGAACATCACCGTCGAGAGAGTCCGAGACGATGACGACATCCTTGAACTCGACGAGGACATGATCGAGCACTTCATCAACGACAAGAGCAATACCGAGAAGATCACGCGTAAGCTGGAGATAGATCTCGTCGCCCGAATCCGCAGGCACGATAAGAATGGCAAGTTCCAGAAGCTCGGCGAGCGCCTGGAGGACCTGAGGGAACGTCACGAGCAAGGTCTCATCAACAGCGTCGAGTTCCTCAAGATGCTCATCGACCTCGCCAGAGAGGCTCGAGCGGCCGAAAAGGAAGTCGTGCCCGAAGAAGAGGAGGACAAGGGCAAGGCTGCCCTCACAGAACTCTTCAATGGTGTAAAGAATGGGGACACGCCAATCATCGTCGAGAACATCGTCGGCGACATCGACGAAATCGTTAAGATCACCCGATTCGACGGTTGGCAGGCAACCACAGCAGGCGTCAAAGAGGTCAAGAAGCAGCTACGCGCCATTCTTTGGATGCGCTACAAGCTCAAAGACCAGGCTCTTTTTGATAAGGCGTATTCGTATATTGAACTCTACTATTAGGCAACAGAAGACAGGTCTCTAGGGACGCTCCGCATCAACCATTTCATCGGATGCGGAGCGTCCCAATTTGAACGAGCAACGTCTTGCGACGGGTGAACACTGCAACCCCAATGGCCCGCTAGCCCTTTCATAATCTGGTGGTTAAGTCTTCACTAGAAGCCATCCACACTTTGTAGTTAATTGATTCCTTCTTCGCAGGCGAAAACGACAATGATGTCCGCCCCCTATCTCCCCTCCGCCTTCAGCTTCAGCAGCAGGTCGCCCAGCTCGGGGCACTTGCTGGAAAGGCGCGTCTGAGCTCGCTCGCCCATCCCCCACCGTTGGCGGACTTCCTGGGCGCGCGGACTCACGTGATAGTCCCCCTCCATCATCTGCTTGAGCAGCTTAGCGGTCACGCGTGCATCGGCCAGGGCGCTGTGGACGTGACCCGTCGACTCGTCGAACTCGATGCCAAACCACGTTGCCGCGTCACTCAAAGAGACGCAACCGTGGCTGCCCACGTCCATGATCGAGGTGTAAAACGCCTGCAAGTCTGCCCAGTCCGTAGGAAATGTGGCAAGGTCGATGTACTTTGCCTGGCACTCGGTCAAAAGCTGTCGACGATCCGCCCCGCTCCAGCAAACTATCTGGGCGGAGTAGCGACCGATCCAATCGCTGAGCCTTTTAATCACCACATAGAGCGGATCGGCCATCGCGGTGTCCACGGCCGATACCCCCGTAAGCTCGCGGACGGGGAACGCAACGCCTTCGGTAAATTCCGTCTGCACAAACTGCGAGAACTCGCCCATAACGTTGCCGTGGTAATCGAGTTTGACAGCGCCAACCTCGATAATCTCATTGCGCAGCCCACGGCGCTGACGCTGCTTTGGCACCGGCGCAAACTCAAAGTCCAGCACGATCTGGCGCGCAAAGTTCATCGTATCGATAGCCGAGATACACGGCGTCTTTTCAGCTGACACGGTTAGGGCCTTTCTCCGTTGCCTGCCGCTTGCTACATAGGCGGCTACATTGCCGTAAGGATAGGCGCCCGTGCGGACATGAAAGCGGGACGCAATGCCATGCGCGCCAGGCACACGCCATGCAGACGGCCCCAAGAGAGCCGCCCGCTCTATTCAAATGGATGAAAAAGATTGAGGCCCGGTGACTTGAATCAGAGGTCACCCCGGGCCCATCAGAGCTCGTAGAGCTCTTGGTTGCTTTGGTCTCGCTCTTCACGGCGCTTATCGAACTTTCCGAGGCACTCAAGCAGCATTCGAAGCATAACAAGTCGCTGCCATTAAGGCACTGACCTCTTGACCAAGCAACGGCGCTGCCCAGCTCTTCACCACTTGGGCTGCCGTCGACTTTATTCTATCCGCCCAATTAAACTGAGACAAGCATCGGTAAATGGACTATACCGATATCGCAGGCCCCGAATTCTGAGGCGCGCTTTTCACTCGAAGACTCAGCCGGAAACGGCATCCCGTTCTGAGCGTCGAATCCGGGACGCAGTTTCCGTTTGGGGACCGTTCCGGAAAATGTATCCCGTTCTGGAGCCAAATACTGGTTCGTAGTTTCCGCCAAGCATGCCATCAGGAAAGCGCGTCCCGTTCTGAGCCTAAATTCTGGGATGCGGTTTCCACTGAAACTTCTACCGGAAAGCGCGTCCCATTCCGAACGTCAATTCCGGATCACTGTTTCCGCAGATACAAGACGACAATCCGTCGCCCTTATCACAGGCCTTCAAACATGCGATCCGGAAACGCAAAACAGCAGATAGAATGCTCTTTTTCAAAAAAGTACACGTCCCGAAACTTACCCAGTCTTCATAACTCGCTACCGTTCAAGGTCGCCGATTACCGCCCACCGATTCGGATGTAAAAATGTCGCCGAAAACAGGCCATCTACCTGCATGGTTAGATTTTGGTCAGCTTTTGGTCAGCTGAGCGGCAAGTTCCAGCTGATACGTTTTTGCTACCCAAAAGGAGGCGGTAGCTCATGACCCATTGCAATGACCAGCTCATCGACCAACTGCTCACTCAAGCCGAACAAGAGGGGCGCTGTCTGATTCCCCCGAGCACGGCGATCCGAAAAGCGCTCCTTCGGCGCACCGGCGGCACGGTTGTCTCGCCCATGCCGGGGTTGTTTGCGCAAAAACCGCGCTGGGATGAACTCAACCGAGCGCAACGCCATTGCGAGATTATCCGCGCCCTTGCGATCATCCACCCCGATTGGACGTTCTGCTCGTTTTCGGCCGCCTGTCTGCTGGGGCTCGAGGTCTCGTGGCGACACCTGAATGTCGTGCATGTCTGCAGCTCGACAAAGCCGTCGGCTCGTCCGGGCGCACATATTCAGCGACACCAGATTGAGCCGGCCGGAGCAATACGCAGAGCCGGCGTATCGGTAACGCCGCCCATCCAAACGGCCACAGATTGCCTGCTGCAAACTGGTTTTGCCGACGGCATGCCCATTGCCGATTCGGCGATCTCAAAGCTCGGCCTTGCGCCGGAACAGCTGATGGAGGCCGTTGAGCAACGAGCGACTGCCCGCAATGGTCGCGCGATTCGCACCGCCCTCACGACACTTCGATATGCCAACGCCCGCGCCGAGAGCGGCGGGGAATCGGTCGCCCGAGCCATCATGATCGAGACGGGCTTTGCGCCCGATTGGCTTCAATACGAGCTGACGGACCCCTTCGATTCGGCCAAGCCCATACGAACGGACTTTGCCTGGGAGCGCCAGACGCGGGAACTCACACTGGGCGAGCTCGACGGGCTCATCAAATATACCGACCAGACCATGCTGGCCGGACGCACCACCGCCGAGGCGCTCGTTGCCGAACGACAGCGCGAGGCGCACCTATCGCTCTACGGTCACCCTCTGCTGCGCTTTACCATGAGCGAAGTCCGCTCGGCGGGTCTGCTCGCGAAAAAGCTGCAGACGGCAGGCATCCGGCAGACCGCTCTGCCGGCATGGCTCAACGAGGTGGAGTTGTAGGAGCTGTTGAGCTTATGCCCGTCTGCCTGCCAAACCGGGACACACTTTCCGGTTGGCAGCACCCGCGGAAACCATGTCCCAGATTGAATGCTCAAAATGGGATGCGGTTTCCAAATGGCATGCCTAGCGGAAACCGTGTCCCGGAATCAAGGCCTAGAACGGGACACGCTTTCCGGTTGAAACGCCCAGCGGAAACTGCATCCCGGAATAGACGCTCAAACTGGGCCGCAGTTTCCAAGTGAACGACAGCCGGAAAGCGCATCCCGGAATAGGCGCTCGGAATGGGATGCGCTTTCCCGACGAAGCTCCTTGCGGAAAGCGTGTCCCAGAATGAAGACTCAGAATGGGATGCAATTTCCGCTTGAAGGCCGTTCCGGAAAGCGCATCCCATTCTGAGCGCCAATTCCGGGACGCAGTTTCCGCTCCAAACAAAAAGGCCCCGACTCGCGATGGAGCCGGGGCCAAAGGCGCAGCGTATGCAGTTGATGCTGAGCATGGACAGCCCGTCAGTAATGGCCGTCCGCGCTCTACTCTACCCGCGGTGACGAGCGCGGCTGTACGGCGTATCCACCATGGGCAGATCCGGACGCAGCTTGCCGTCGAATGCGCGGTAGGCGTTCTGCACGGCGGGCGCCGTGGGGATCGTTGCGATCTCTCCAATGCCCTTGCCGCCGTATGCCACGGGCAGCAGCTCGTCCTTCTCCACGTAGATGGCGTGGATATCCGGAATCTCGGGCGCACGGAACAGCCCGAGCGTGCCGTACCTTGCCTGGGGTACGCAGTCCTTGAGCGGCCAGTCCTCGGTCAGCGCATAGCCCATACCCATGAGCACGCCGCCTTCGATCTGACCCTGGATGGAGATGGGGTTGACCACCTTGCCGGAATCGTGTGCGGCATAGACCTCGCTCACGCGGCCGTCATCATCCAGAATGACCACATGTGTGGCAAAACCGTAGCAGATGTGGCTCTTGGGGTTGGGAACATCGGCGCCCAGCTTGTCGGTCGGCTCCAGATACACGTAGCCAAACTCGCATCCCTCGAGCGCCTTGATGGTGGCCGCAGGGTCCTGAGGATGCATACCCTGGCCGGCGACGAGTTCCTGTGTGCGCAGCTGGTAGGCGCGACCGTCGTCGTACTCGATCTTGACGCCGTCGCCATGCGCGCTCACCGGAGCGGCGGGCGCAGGCTTGCCGGCCTCGATGCCAACCATGGCGTCGCGCAGCAGGAAGGCGGCGCCGCGCACGGCCTCGCCGGTCACGACCGTCTGGCGCGAGCCAGACGTGGTGCCGGAGTCGGGAGCGTTCTCGGTGGAGCACTCGCCGTTGGCAATGCAGCTCAGCGGCAGACCGCACGCCTCGGCAACGTCCTGCAAAAAGACCGTGTTGCAGCCCTGGCCGATGTCGGACGTGGCGGCATAGACCACCGCCACGCCGTCCTCGACGCGAATCTTGCAGCGACCGGCGTCGGGCAGGCCCACGCCCACGCCGGCGTTCTTCATGGCGCAGGCGATACCGGCGTGTCCGGGATGCGCGTAATAGGCATCCTTGACCTCGAGCAGCGTCTCCTTAAGCGCCGTGGAGCAATCGGCGATCTGGCCGTTGGGCAAAACCTCGCCCGGCTCGATGGCGTTACGGTAGCGGATCTCCCACGGATCCAGGCCGACCTTCTCGGCCAGTAGGTCGATCAGGCTCTCGAGTGCAAACTCGGACTGGCAAACGCCAAAGCCACGGTACGCGCCGGCAGGCGGGTTGTTAGTGTAGTAGCCGAAGCCGCGGATGTCGGTGTTCTGGTACTTGTAGGGGCCGACGGCATGCGTGCAGGCGCGCTCGAGCACCGGGCCGCACAGCGACGCGTAGGCGCCGGTGTCAAAGTTGATCTCGCAGTCCAGGCCGGTAAAGATGCCCTCGGCGTCGCAGCCCAGCGTAAAGGTGCCGTCCATCGCATGACGCTTGGGATGGAAAGCGAGCGACTCGGCACGCGTGAGCTTGCACTTCACAGGACGCTGGAACTTATATGCGGCGAGCGCGGCCAGGTGCTGGACCGAAACGTCCTCCTTGCCGCCAAAGCCGCCACCCACGAGCATGGTCTCGACGACCACACGCTCGGGTTCGCTATCCCAGCCAAACATGTGGGCGCACTCTTTGCGCGTATCGTAGGCACCCTGGTCGGTCGACTGCACCTTGACGCCGTTCTTGTACGGGAAGGCGACGGCGCACTCGGGCTCCAAGAAGGCATGCTCGGTAAAGGGCGTGGTAAAGCGCTGCGTCACGGTAAACGCGCTCTCTGCCAGCGCCTTGGCGGCGTCACCGCGCGTCACATGGCGGCTCTGGCACACGTTGTCCTTGAGCTCCACCGTGTTGCCGAAGGCAAAGAAGCTGTCGTGCAGGCGCGGGGCGTCAGCAGCCCTGGCCTCGACAATGTTACGCACGGGCTCCAGCGGCTCGTAATCAATCTTTACGAGCTTCTTAGCCTTCTCGAGCGTCGCTTCGTCCTCGGCAACCACCAGCACAATGGCATCGCCCACGCAGCGGGTGATATCGCCCTGGGCGATCATGACGTCCCAGTCCTGGATAAGGTGGCCGACCTGGTTGACCGGCACGTCCTCGGCGCGCAGGATACCCACCACACCGGGCAGGGCCTCGGCCTTGGAGGTATCGATGGAGAGCACACGGGCGCGCGGATACTTGGAGCGCACGGCGCTGGCGTAGGTCAGACCCGGCTGATCGAGCTCGTCGATGTCATCGGGATACTTGCCCTCGCCGAGCACCTTCTTGCGCACGTCAATACGGAAGGCGCGCTTGCCCACGCCGTAGTCGTCGCCGCGCTCCAGGTCCTCGTCGATCTGCTTTTCGCCGCGGAGCACCGCAGCTGCCAGCGAAATGCCCTCGATGATCTTTTTGTAGCCGGTGCAACGGCAGACGTTGCCGCGGATGGCGTACTTGATCTGCTCCTCGGTGGGCTCGGGGTCCTCGGCGATGAGCGCTGCACCCGCCATGACCATGCCGGGGATGCAAAAACCGCACTGCACGGCGCCCACAGCGCCAAAGGCATACACAAAGGCCTCGCGCACGTCCTGGGGCAGGCCCTCGACGGTCACGATGTCGCGTCCGGCGGCAAGAGCGGTGGTCAGCACGCACGCCTTCACGGCCGCGCCGTCCACATGGATGGTGCAGGTACCGCAGGCGCCCTCGGAGCAGCCGTCCTTGGCGGAATGGATATGCAGGTCGTCGCGCAAGTAGCGGAGCAGCGGCTTGTTCTGAGTCGTCGTGCGCTCGACGCCGTTAACGGTAAAAGTGAATTCCTGTGCCATGGTGATTCCCTTCTACACGCCGGCGGCGATGCCGGTGCGGTCGTGGATGGCGCCATGCGGGCAGACGACGGCGCACATGCCGCACGACAGGCAGTCCGCGCCGTCGATATGGGCGCAGTTGTCCTCGATGCGGATAGCGCTGGCAGGGCACTTTTTGGCGCACATGCCGCAACCGATGCAGCTCGTGTCGCAGATCTTGCGCGCAATGGCGCCCTTGTCGGTGTTGTTGCAGCGCACCAGGATGTTCTGGTAGCCGGGAACGAAGGCAATCACGCGCTGTGGACACGCCATGCCGCACAGGCCACAGCCCGTGCACTTGGAGCGATCCACGCGGGCGATGCCATCGACCAGCGCAATGGCACCGTGGGGGCAGGCCGTGACGCAGGCGCCACAGCCAATGCAGCCTTCGCTGCAGCGGGCGTCGCCGCCTGCGGAGGCGCAACCGCTTCCGCAGGCAACGTAGGCCACGTTATGTTGAATGGATTTGGCCATAAGAGACTCGCCTATTTCTTAAGGAGGTACGAATAGTTGTCGCGCACGGCCTTGATGGTCAGGCGGACGGCCTCGGGCAGACCGGTGTTGACGGCATCGACCGAGACGGTGCGGACCGTGCCGGCGACGCGGACTTTAAAGTGGTCCTCGTCCACAGCCAGGAAGCCCTCGTTCTCGGAGTTCTCCATGTCCTGCTCGCTCCAGAACAGGGTGAGCTTGTCCTTGTAGGGACGACCCTCCTGGTAGGGGCAGAATACGGCGCAGTTGCCGCACTCGTTGCACATGCCATCGACGTGGACGACCTGATGTTTGGCCAGGCCCGGCACCTTAATTGCCACGTTGGCGCGGTTGGGACACACGTCGCAGCAGACCTCGCACACCGAGCCGCAGCCCAGGCAGCGGGTCTTGGTGCAGTTGCGCTTGTCGCGGCACAGCGATCCCTTGCGCTCGTAGCAGGTGTCCTCGCGGCCGGCCTGCTCGTTGCAGTCGGCGTACTTGTTAAAGTCCACGCCGGCGATGGCACGGGCGACCTCGGCGGCGTCGGCAATAGCCTCGACCACGGTGGCAGGACCGCGGCGGCAGTCGCCCGCAGCCCAGACGCCCTCGACGCCGGTAGAGGTGGCGGCAAGGCGACCGCGACGGTCGTGTTCGACGCCCGCGGCATCGTACAGGCTGGCGTCGATGCCCTCGCCCACGGCGCAGATCACCGTGGTGGCGGAAAGCTCGACGGTCTCGCCCGTGGCGACGGGGCTGCGACGGCCGCTTGCATCCGGCTCGCCAAGCTCCATAACATCGCAGGTCAGCACGGCACCGTTGAGCGCCTTGGGCGCCAGCAGCTCGCAGAACTCAACGCCGTCGGCAAGAGCAAGATCGAGCTCTTCCTCGTCGGCGGGCATCTGCTTCTTGGTACGGCGATACACCAGGCGCACGTTCTTCACGCCAGCCAGGCGCTTGGCCACGCGGGCCGCGTCCATGGCAGTGTTGCCGGCGCCAATGACCACGACGTCCTCGCCCAGCTCGAGCTTCTCGCCCTTCTTGGCGGCCTCGAGGAACTCCAGCACGTCGAGCTCGGCACCCTCGCCCAAGCCCGCAGAGCCGGGCATCCAGGCACCGGTGGCCACGACTACGTCGGTAAAGCCCTGGGCCTTGAGCTCGTCAATGGACTCCACGCGGGCGTTGAGCTGCACCTTGGCGCCAAAGGCCAGACAGAGCTCGGCATCGTGGGAGATATCGTCGCTCGCGATACGGAACTCGGGGATCACGTGACGGACCACGCCGCCGAGAGAGTCGCGGGCCTCAAAGATGGTGACGGGCACGCCGGCGCGCGTCAGGAAGAACGCCGTCGCCAGACCGGCCGGGCCGCCGCCGATAACGGCAACGTTGCGCTCGGCGTCGTTGGCAATGGCCTGGGCGCGCAGCTTGGGCAGCACGGCGGTCATGGCCTCGCGGGCGGCCTTGAGCTTGCTGGCGCGAATCTGGGCGCCCTCGGGCTCATAGAATGCACGCTCGCAGGCACGGCCGCAGGGATGCGGGCAGATGGTACCGGTAATGAACGGCAGGGCGTTGCGCTCGATGATGATGTTGAGCGCGTCCTCGTAGCGGCCCTCGTCAACAGCCGCCAGATAGGCAGGGATATCCTGCTGGATGGGGCAGCTCGTGCGGCACGGCGTGGTAAAGCAGTCGGAAAGCGGGCTCTTGCCGGCGACCTTGCGATCGGGCAGCGGGCGTAGCGGCTTCTTGTAGAGCGGGTTGGTGAGCGAGTCGGTCTGGATCGCGGTCACGGCCTCGAGAGAGACGCCCGCGAACGGCTTGCCGTCCAGATCGGTAAACTCGCCGGCCATCTGGCTAAAGCGCTCGTAGCCACCGGGCTTGAGCACGTCGGTCGCCAGGGTGACGGGCCAAATGCCGGCATCGTACAGGGCGCGGATGTTGTAGACCGTGGCACCGCCGGAGTAGCTGATGCGCAGCTTGCCATCGAACTGCTCGGTAATGCGGCGGGCAGCCTCGATGGTCAGCGAGAACAGCGAACGGCCGGACATATACATCTCGGTGGAAGGCAGCTCGTTCCTCGTCACGTCGACGGGGAAGGTGTTGGTGAGCTTGACGCCAAACTCCAGGCCCCGCTCGGCGCACAGGGCAATCAGGCGCTCGAACATAGGCACGGCATCGGCCCACTGCAGGTCCTCGCGGAAGTGCGTGTCATCGAAGACGATGTAGTCAAAGCCCAGCTCGTTGAGGCGCTGGCGGGCAAACTCATAGCCCAGCAGCGTGGGGTTGCACTTGATGTAGGTATTGAGGCCCTTCTCGGTGATGAGGTAGGTCGCAATGCGCTCGATCTCGGCGGGCGGGCAGCCGTGCAGGGTAGACTCGGTGATGGAGTTGGAGACGCGCGCCGGGATGGACTCGACAAATGCGGCGTCGACATGCTCAAACTTGTCTAGGTTGGCAAGCGCCCAGGCACGGCACTCGTTCCAGACGTCGGAGCCGCTGGCATCCTTCATGCCCTCGATGTAGGCGTCGACCTTGGGGCTCTTAATGCCCTCCAGGTCATAGCCCACCGACATGTTGAAGACAAAGCCGTCCGGGCTGCCCAGACCGTACTCGCGAGCGATCAGGTGACAGGCAAACCATGCCTTCACGTACTCGGCAAAGGCCTGCGGAACCTCGAGCTCGGTCGACCATTCGCAGTTGTAGCACTCGTCCTGAGCCACGATGCAGGGCTTGTTGACGCAACGGGAAAGCTCCTCGCCGTCCATAACCTGGACGGTCTTGAGCTCAAAGAAGCGAGAACCGGCCACATAAGAGGCCACGATGTTCTGGGCCAGCTGCGTATTGGGACCGGCAGCCGGGCCAAACGGAGTCTCGATGCGCTCGTCAAAAATGGGAAGCGCACCCTCCTGGTTGGTCGTGACCATCTTACGCACGCCAAAGATGGCGTCCTGGGTCTTGTGCTCCTCGATGATCCAGTTCATCAGCTGCGAAAACGGGATCGGCCTCATGATGTCGCTCATAGTGAGCTCCTCTCTGTAACGCCCGGCGAGACCGCGCGACGGGCGCAAATACGGTGTAGCGCTAGCACAGCGCCGGCGACCCCGCGGAGGCCGCCTATGCGCGCGTCGGATGCGGCGAAACATCCGACGCGCGCGAATCTCCAATTGGAATTAGTACACGCGATCGTTGAGCGTGCTCCAGAGCTTCTTGGACTCGGCCATGGTCCACGCGTTGATCTTGTCCTCATCAATCCCAACGAACTCACGATCCTTGTACAGGACGCGGCCGTTGATGATGGTGGTGCGGCAGTTTTTGCCCATCATGCCAAAGAGCATGTGGCCGTCAATGTTCTCCTCGCTCAGCGGCGTAAAGGGCTTGTAGTCCATGACGATGACGTCGGCGGCAGCGCCGGCCTCGAGCACACCGAGCTTGCGATCGAAGTACTTGCTCGCCATCTTGGCGTTGTTCTCGAACAGCATGGTCATGGCCTCGCACCAGCCCACGTTGGGCATGGCGGCGTTGTGGCGCTGAATGATCAGGAAGACCTTGAGGCTCTCGAGCATATCGTGGGTGTAGGCGTCGGTGCCCATGCACACGGGGATACCGCGGCGGAAGAACTCGAGCACGGGGGCGCAGCCCACGGCGTTGCCCATATTGGATTCGGGGTTGTTGACGAGCCAGGTACCGGACTCCTTGACGATATCCATCTCGGCAGGCGTCACGTGGATGCAGTGGCCGAGCATGGTGTCGGGACCCAGCAGGTTGTGCTGCAGCAGGCGCTCGACGGGGCTGATGCCGCCGCGGTTGAGGCGGGAGTCCCACACGTCATTCATGCCCTCACACACATGGATGTGGAAGCCGGTCAGGCCATTGTTGGCCTCGGCCATCTTATCCATGGTCTCGTCCGAAAGCGTAAAGGTGGCATGTCCGCCAAACATGGCGGCAATCATGTGGTTGTCGTTATCGCGACGCTCCTTGGCGGCCCACTGGGCAAACTCGGCGTTCTCGGCAATGGCCTGGTCGCATTTTTCCTGACCGCGGCGGTCGGAGACCTCGTAGCACAGGCACGAACGCATGCCCAGCTCCTGAGCTGCATCCTTAATGGTAAAGAGGCTGCCTGGGATCTCGCAGAAGCTCGCGTGGTGATCGAAGATCGTTGTGACGCCATCGCGGATGGAGTCAAGAATCGTGGCATAGGCGCTGGCCTTGGTGCCGTCGAGCGTCAGGTTGTCATCGATCTTCCACCACTGCTGCTCAAGATTCTCCAGGAAGTTGGTGGGGTTGCAGCCCTTAATGGCAAGGCCGCGGGCCAGACCCGAGTAGATGTGGGTGTGGCAATTGATGAGTCCGGGCATGATGAGGTTGCCCTGGGCGTCGACGTACTCGGCATCCGGGTACTTAGCCTTGAGCTCGCACTCGGGGCCCACTTCGACGATTGTATCTCCATCAATGGCGACCGCACCGTTGGGAATGAACGGGGTCTGAGAATTGCGGGTAAAGACAGAACCGTTAGCGACCAGAAGCATGAATGCTCCCTTCAACATCAGGGGCGGGGTTTGACACCTCTGACATAGCGGAGTGCGAAGCGCCGGCCTACACCGGAAACGGGCCCTCTCCCGTCAACGCTTCACCAAAGGGGCAAACCCTTTGAAGTGCGGCTTGGCGCCGCATGACGTCGGCGGACGAGGCGATGCGTCCGCCGACGAATAGCACCGAATTGGTTACTTCTTGCTCTCGGGCAAGACCAGATCCACGGCAGCGTCCTTGGCAGCATCGATGTGCTGAGCCACGACCGGCGTCTGCGGAAGAATCAGGTTAAGGACAATGGCCATGATGGCGGTGGGGGTTACGGCATTGGAGCCGATGACGGTGGGCACCCAGGTGGGCATACCCTCACCGGCAAGGCAACCGCTGGCCATCCAGATACCCAGGCCAAAGACGACGGAGGTACCGACGATGGTGGTAGTGCGCTGCGTGAGGCCCTCGCGGGTGAACATGCGCACGCCGTTCATGGTGATGGTGCCAAAGACGCCGACGGTCGCGCCGCCGATGACGGGCTGCGGGATAGCGGAAAGAACGGCAGAGAGCTGCGGGAACAGACCGGCAATGGCAAAGACGGCCGCGATGATCACAAAGACCCACTTGTTGACGACCTTGTTGGAGCAGATGATGCCCACGTTCTGGCCAAGGGCGCTGGTGGGAAGACCGCCCAGCAGGCCGCCGACCATAGAGGTGAGGCCCTGGGACACGATAGCGCCGGAGAGCTCGCGCTCGGTGGGCATACGGTCGATAGAGCCCAGGCAGGCGGCGGAGACGTCACCGATAACCTGGATGGCAACCATGGGGAACACGACGGCGAGGGTAATGCAGACCTCGGGATCAAACTCGAGCGCGTAGGGCATGAGCTTGGGAAGGGCGAAGACCTGAGCGGTAGCAACGCTGGAGAAGTCGATCATGCCAAAGGGGATCGAAACGATCATGCCAACGATCATGCCAAAGAACACGGATCCCAGCTTGAGCGTGCCCTTGCCAAAGTTGGCGAGCGCAAAGACCACGGCGAAGGTGATAAGAGCGACGCACCAGGCCTGCGGGGTGCCCCACAGCGGCGTACCCATACCGCCGGCCATATACTTGACGGCCGTGGGATACAGCGAAACGCCGATGGAGAAGATGACCGTACCGGTCACGACGGGCGGGAACAGCCACTTGATCTTGCTGTAGGCCAGACCAAAGAGGACCGCGACGGCACCGCCGACAATCTCGCCGCCCAGCAGCGCACCAAAGCTAAAGCCCGAGGCGCCCATGGCCTGAAGGGCCGGCAGGAACGCGAACGAGACGCCCATGACGATGGGCAGGCCGCCGCCGATGCGACGGAAGGGAGCGAACGCCTGAAGGGCCGTGTCGATTGCTGAAAGAATGAGCGCGACCTGAATGATGTCGGTGCTCTGCTGGCTATTAAAGCCGTAGACGCCGGCCATGATGACCGCCGGGGTAATAATGCCGGCAAACGATGCCAGTACGTGCTGAAGGGCACACGGGATCATTTCCTTAACGGGCGGCATGCCTTCGCGAGTGAACAGGGCTTCAGTGCCGTTCGTAACCGTCTCCTGGGCCATTTGACCACCAATCCTCGAAGTAGTTGTTTTCGCATCTAACGCTCTATTGTGACGCAGTGCGGGGGTGAGGTTGTGCCTTCGTTGCATATCGTATTAAAGATGATTCTCATTCTCAATAATAATTTTTTGTTATCAGACTATTCTTGAGCTGAGGCAATGCATTTTCGCAGGTCAGGAAAGTGTCTGGTCAAAATAACATCTAACTTTTCTTTTGGTCGACCGTTTACCGCCAAATTCCTACCGCTCATCCGTATTACGCAATGTACCTGCGAATATGCGAGTCAATAGACACCGTGTTACCATGAGAAAAAATTGTTATGAACATTTCCGATTTCACCCAAAGGAGTTGCCCGTGAACGAGACCGTACGTCGCTTTTTGCCGATGGTCGATTTCCTGGAGCAGATACTCGGCAAAAACAGCGAAATCGTGCTGCACGATTTCTCGGATCCCGACCACGCCATCGTCGATATTCGCAACGGCATCGTGAGCGGCCGCAAGGTCGGCGGTCCCGCCACCGATCTGGCACTCAAGATCATGCACGATGGTAAATATCGCGATCTGCCGTTCATTACGGGCTACGAAGGCCGCGGTGCCGGCGGCAAGACGCTGGAATCCGCAACGTACTTCATTCGCGAGGACGGCGAGATCGTCGGCATGCTCTGCGTCAACACTGATCTTTCGACCGTGCGCAACATCAGTGCCATGGCGCAGCAGCTTATGGCCTGCTTCGACGCCGCGCCGGTCCGCACGGAGCCCTCCCCCATCGAGGTCGAAAGCCTTTCGGAGTCCACGCAGGAGCTCATCGACCGCAGTATTTCCGAGCTGCTCGAAAGCCGCGGGCAGGATGTCGCCTCGCTCGGCCAGGCCGACCGCGTGGACGTTATCCGCCATCTCAACGGAAACGGCGTGTTTATGCTCAAGGGTGCCGTTGCCTGCGCCGCCGCCGCGCTTGGAATCTCTGAGCCCAGCGTCTACCGCTATCTGCAAAAGGTCCGTAAGGAGGGCTAACCCACTGATCCCTTGGGGACGGAGGCAAACGGATCATTTTTGTCGCATCGCTTGACAAAAGACCCTGCAGCTCGCACGCGCTGCAGGGTCTTTTTGCATGTCATGTTTAGTTGTTGCCAACGCCCTAGAGGGCGGCGATGACCTCGATCTCGACCAGACCGCCAGCCGGAAGGGCGGCAACCTGGAAGGCGCTGCGCGCGGGGAACGGAGCCTCGAACTTGGAGGCGTAGATCTCGTTCACGGCGGCGAAGTCGGCGATGTCGGCCAGGTAGACCGTGGTCTTGACGACATCGGCAAACGTGGCGCCGGCAGCGGTCAGCAGGGCCTCGACGTTAGCGAGGGACTGCTTGGCCTGAGCCTCGACGCCCTCGGGCATCTTGCCGGTTGCAGGGTCAATGCCCAGCTGGCCGGACAGAAACACCATGTTGCCGGTCTGGATGCCGGGGGAATACGGGCCGATGGCGGCCGGTGCGTTATCGGAAGACACGACGGTCTTGCTCATGTTTTTCTCCTTACAATCAAATAGAGAGCGTGAGCGCGGCGTTCGCACCGGGAGGCACAGTTCGGTCTGAACACCGCGCTTGATTGTGATAGTAGGGGATGATTTTGCGCTGTGCAAGATTATTATCACATTGCGAGAATATTTTATCGCCCAACGGCGCGTACGGGCCGATGAACGGCGTGACCGGCGACGTGCCCGAATACTGATCCCTTTTCCTCCTCCCCTTCGGATCACGTGATCCCTTAGGGACGGAGGAAAAGGGATCATTTTTGCCCGAGAGGCTGCTGAAGACTTTGTCCTGCTTAGGCTGCGGGCATCGCCTGCCGCGACGGCACCACTATACTTTTGAGTATCTGAGCATTTTGAAAGGCAGGATATGACCGCAACCGCCAGTCGAACCACCAACCGCAGGCCCGAGCTCTTGGCCCCCGCCGGAGGCCCGGAGCCCTTTGCCGCCGCACTCGCTGCTGGCGCCGATGCCATCTACTGCGGCATGGGCAGCTTCAACGCCCGCCGCAAGGCAACGAACTTTACCGACGAGGCCTTTGAGCAGGCCTGCCGCGCTGCACACCTGGCCGGCTCGCGCGTTTATGTCACGGTAAACATCGTCATCAAGCAGTCCGAGATGAGCGATGCGCTGCAGCTCATCCATCGCTGCTCCACGCTGGGCGCCGACGCCTTCATTATCCAGGACTGGGGCCTGTTCTTTGAGGTCAAGCGCACCATGCCCGGCATCGAGACGCATATCTCGACCCAGGCGAACATCCACGATGACCGCGGGACTATCTGGTGCCGTGAGCAGGGCGCCGACCGCGTGACCTTGTCGCGCGAGCTCTCCATCGACGAGATCGCCGCCATCCACGACGCCGCGCCTGACGTTGACCTGGAGGTCTTTAGCCACGGTGCCATCTGCTTTTGCTACTCGGGCCTGTGCCTGCTGTCGAGCTTTGCCATGGCGGGACGCTCGGCCAACCGCGGCATGTGCGCTCAGCCCTGTCGCCTGCCTTACGAGCTGATCGACGAGAACGGCCGTTCGCTCTCCCCTGCCGGTCGCGAGCGCGCGCTGTGCCCGCGTGACACCAACACTTCACAACTTGTTCGCCGCCTGTATGACGCCGGCGCCGCGTCGCTCAAGCTCGAGGGCCGCATGAAGGCGCCCGATTACGTGTATTCCATCGTCGACGTGTATCGTCATCAGATTGATGACATGCTGGCCGGAACCACCGTTGCCAAGGACGAGAAAGACGACCGCCAGCGCCAGCTCAAGCGCTGCTTTAACCGCGACTTTACGCACGCCTATCAGGACGGCACCTCGGGCGACGAGATGATGAGCTATGAGCGTTCCAACAACCGCGGCCAGATCGTGGGCACGGTGCTGGGCAGCCGCCCGGCCAACCGCGATGTGCGCGGCCTCAAGCCCGACGACCGCCGTCGCCGCGCCGCCATCGCCCGTATTGAGCTGTTTGAGCCCGTGGGCAAGGGCGACCTGCTGGAGCTTCGCCACGATAACGAGTTTGACCAGTTCCTGACCACCATTGCCGCCGATGATGCCGCAGCCGGTGAAGTCATCGAATGTCGCGTACCCCGCAGCATGCCCGAGGGCTGCCGCGTCCGCGTGATTCGCAGTCAGCGTGCCATCGACGCCGCCGGCGCCGCGCTCAAGCGCGATGTGCTGCGCCGCCGAGCTGTTGATGTGTCCGTCGTGGCGCGTCTGGGCGAGCCGTTTACCGTTACGCTCACCTGCTGCGACGACCCTTCGCTTACGGCCACGGCCACGGGCTTTACCGTCGAAGCCGCCAAGACCCGTGCGGTCGAGGCGTCCGATCTGGTTGAGCACGTCGGCCGCATGGGTTCCTCTCCCTTTGAGGCTGCGAGCTTTGAGGTGGCGCTCGATGAGGGCTGTGGCATGGGTTTCTCCGCCGTACATAAGGTGCGCGCCGCCGCTTGCAAGGCGCTGGAAGAGGCCATTCTGGCGCCGTACGCGGAGCGCGCGAAAACGCTCGAGCTGCCGGCGATTGTCACCAGTGATTCCCGCCCCGCGCCCGAGCACTACCGCGACGAGCCGCAGATCTGCGCCACCGTCACCTCGCTCGAGGCCGCCGAGGCAGCACGGGCGGAGGGTGCAACGCGCATCTACATGACCACCGACGCGCTCGATGCGGCCAAGCTCTCCCCCGCCGATACGTTTGAGCAGGGCATCGTACCCGTGCTCGATGAGGTCTGCCGCGCCGTTGACCACGTCCGCGTTGACCCATGGGTTGTTGCCGGTGCTACGGTCGCTATTGGCAACATCTCTGAGCTTGCCCTGGCCGCCCAGGTTGGCGCCACGGCCGAGATTCGCTCTTGCCTGCCGGTGCACAACACGCCCTGCATGGAGGCGCTTGCCGAGCGCGGAGCCGGTGCGTTTTGGCTCTCGCCCGAGATCACGCTCGACGAGATTATCTCGCTCGGCACCGCCGCGCCCGCGGCTCTGGGCATCACCGTCTTTGGCCGCCCGCGCGTCATGACAAGCGAGCATTGCATTCTGCAGGTTGCCAACGGCTGCATCCACGATTGTGCCAACTGCCGCCTGCGTGCCCGCAAGCTCTCGCTCAAGAATATCGACGGCAAGGTCATGCCGGTGCGTACCGACATCCACGGCCGCTCACGCCTGTACGACGCCTACCCCATCGACCTCACGCCGCAAGTTCCGCAGCTGCTCGATGCCGGCGTGCGCCGTCTTATGGTCGACGGAACCTTGCTCGAGGCCGATGAGATTGGCCGTGCCGTCGCTCGCGTCCGTCGCGCTGTCGAGGCGGCTCAAGCCGGCCGCAAGCCGGCCGCCCGCCTGCGCGGCGCCACCTCGGGCTGCATGTTTGTGGGAATTAGCTAACCGAAAGGCTTACACGTGAACGAAGAACCTCAAGTCCTCTACTGCGACGCCTGGCTCATGGCCATCGACAAGCCCGCCGGCATGATCGTCCACGGTGACGGCACCGGCGAGCGCACACTTACCGACTACGCCAGCGACCTGCTGCTGGCGATGGGCGACGGCTTTGCCGCGACCGACATGCAGCCGCTCAATCGCCTGGACCGTGACACCACCGGCGTGGTGCTGTTCTCACTCGACAAGCAGACGCAGCCCGCCTTTGACCAGATGATCATCGACCACGCGTTCGAAAAGCACTACCTGGCGCTCGCCGAGGGCAAGATCGACTGGAACGAAAAGCTCATCGACAAGCCCATCGCCCGCGACCGTCACGACAGCCGAAAGATGCGCGTCGGCGCCAGCGGCAAGCCGTCTCAAACGCGCGTGAAGGTGCTCAAGCGTCTTAAGAGCCGCCGCGGCCTGCCCACGCGCTCGTATATCGATGTCAAGCTGCTCACCGGCCGCAAACACCAGATTCGCGTGCACCTGGCGAGCGAGCGCCATCCCCTGGTGGGCGACGACCTGTACGGGACGCCGCGTCCTTGTGGCCTCATGCTCCACGCCCACAGCGTGTCCTTTACGCATCCCGTAACCGGCGAGCACATCCACATCGAAGCCCCCTGCCCCTGGGAGCCCTAAACCACCACAATGGGAACAGGCACCTTTATGATGGTTTTGCCGCGATGGCTCAGCCGCGGTCCCAAAACGTCTCGATCTGTAACAGTTAGAACCCATTTTCCGGTCTATCTGTTACAGATCGAGACATTCGAATCCCCTCAAGGGAATAATCTCAATCTGTAACAGTAACTCGGCAAAATCAGTCCCAGATGTTACAGATTGAGACAAAGGGACGGCGCGGTTCGTAAGTATCTCGATCTGTAACATCTAGCCTGCTTTTAACGGTCTGGTTGTTACAGATTTAGATAAACCGGTAGACAACAAAAGTGGCAGCGCCCGGGATGGTCGTTGCCGCTTTTCCATTGACCCACCACAAAGGCGCCTGTCCCCTTTGTGGTGGTTTTGGCCTTCCCGTCGCTAGACCGTGACGACGTTGTCCATTGTCCGGTACTTGGCGGGGACCTCGCCTGCGGTAATAATCGTTGCGTCACGAAAGTCCGCGAACTTGACGGGCGCCACCATGCCAAATTTACTGGCGTCCGAGATTACGAAGCGCTTGGCCGTATGGCGCATCGAGATACGCTTTACTTGTGCCTCCTCGATATCGGGCGCCGTGAAGCCCTGCTCGGCGGCAATGCCGTTAGAGCCCCAAAAGCCACAGTTGAAGTTGTAGCGGTCTAAGGTTGCCAAGGCATCGGGGCCAACGAGCGCCTCGGTCTCGGGTTTGAGCTCGCCACCCAGCACCACGGTACGCATGCCGCGCAAAGCAAGGCGTTGAGCATGGAGCACGGAATCGGTCACATAGGTGACATCTTCAAGGTGTGGAAGATGCTCGATGAGCCTGAGCGTCGTCGAACCCGAGTCGATGTATACAAAGCTCTCGGGCTCCACAAGTGCCGCCGCACGGGCGCAGATACGCTCCTTGTCGTCGTTATGGAGATCGCTGCGCTCATTAAGCGTTAGGTCGCGCGTCACGTGCGCGCGCTCCAGACTTGTCGCGCCTCCGTGCACCTTGGCGATACGGTGTGCTCGGTCGAGCGTCTGCAGGTCGCGCCGAATGGTAGACGCCGTCACGCCCAGGGCTTCGGCAAGCTCCGGCACGGTAACCGAGCCGGCCTGCTGAACCATCGACACGATCGCGTTGAGCCTATCTTCCGCTAGCATCGCTTACTCCTCCTCGGGGTACACGACTCCCCAATCGGCGCGAAGCTTGGTCATAAGCTCCATAACATCAGAAGCATAGCCCAGAAGCTCACGCTTCGAATCATCGCCGGCAACGGCCCTCTCCAGGTCGGCCATCTCGTAGCACAGAGCGTATGCCTCGGTGCCAGCGTGGACCTCCTCACGGTGACCGTCTGCAGTCCACACGATGGTCGCGTGATCGGCACGCGGATAATCGTTGACCTCGATATAGCACTTGTCGAAGCTAATGACCGAGCGCTTGGGCTGCTTGGAGTGAAGCGTAAGGCTCACGACGCCCAGCTGCTGCTCGGCATTGCGGCAGACGATGCCGCCCGCAACATCGACGCCAGTCTCGCAGGTGTTGCCTAGAGACACGACCTCGGCGGGCTGGCTCGCCATAAACAGGCGCATGACGGACAGGGCATACACACCAATATCGAGCATGGCACCGCCGGCAAGGTTGCGATTGTAGAAACGGTTGGTCAGGTCGCCGTACTCCTTGTAGCTACCAAAGTTGAGCTGAGCGAGGTTCATGCGGCCGAACTCGCCGGCATCCATGCGGCGACGCAACTCCTGATACAAGGGCATGTGAAGCACCGTGGTGGCGTCCATAAGGACCACGCTGTGCTCGGCGGCAATGGCACGGGCCTCATCGAGTTCAGCGGAATTGAGGGTAATGGCCTTCTCGCAGAGCACGTGCTTGCCGGCTGCCAGGGCAGCGCGCAGATAGGTGATATGAGTGTTGTGCGGGGTAGTGATGTAGACGGCGTCGATGCCAGGATCGGCGTAGAGGTCCTCAACCGTGTCGTAGACCTTCTCGATGCCATACTGCTCGGCAAAAGCCTGAGCCTTGGACGGCGTACGGTTGGCGACGCCCGCAAGCTTGCGACCGGCAAGAGCAAGGGACTGAGCCATCTGGTTGGCGATAACGCCGCAACCGATGACGGCCCAATGGAGCTCGGGAGCCGTAAAAATATCGTCGGGGAACGGCTTGTCCTGGACCGAAGCGAACGCTGCTTTGGCGGCTGCCGCGGCGTCGAGCGGAGCCTGCTTAGAATCTGCCATCATGTGCCTCCTGTGTCATAGAACGTCTTGCATTTCGGACAGCTCTATATTCGCACAGACACGCGCGTCTGTGCGCTTTTTTGCGTATCTCACCGCTAAACGGTCATTTTTGCCCCGTAAACGTCGCTTCTATACGCATATTCACGCAATCCCACGCACGCAAATACGCACAAATGCGAACCGGTCATTGCTCAGAGACAGGGGCTTATGCTTAGAACTCAAAAGACAGGATGATCCGCTTCGCCTCGTCGCTCATGGCGCGCTGCAGCTCTAAGGACCGTCCCAAACTGCCGACAGAAAAGGAACGTTCCAAACTGCAGACAGAAAAGAACGTCCCCAGGCGCCGGCATTTCAAGAGCACTCATTTAAGTCTGTCCCCAATGAGTGGGAGTAATCAGAGACCCTTTGCGAGGGAGGCCGGACGTGGCCTTCCTCGTTTTTATTCATGGACTTTAGTCCGTGCCGCGCGGCACGCGCGGCATAGAAAGCCACCCGCTCAGCGGGTGGAGGCCAATTTCCGCTACGCGACAAAAACCTTCCCCCTAGCATGAGGATTGTTCAGGTCATCATACTAGGGGGAAGGTGATTGCTGTGGCCCAGAAAGCCAACAGCCTCGCGCACACGAAATGGCTGTGCAAGTACCGCATCGCACCGAGGTCAAGCTCATCGCCGCCATCGTCGAGAAGCACCCCAAGGTGCGCTTTGCCGCGAGCCGCACCTCGGCCCACGCCGACCTCTACGACCGCATGGAGCAGGCCCTGTGCGAGCGCGTGGCCAACGCGGTGGAGGTCGTCCGCTCCGACATCAGCCCCGCGCTTCTTGTCCACACCGGTCCAAACCTCGTGGGTGTGGCGGTCCAGGGACTCTAGTGGAGGCGGGGCGTCCTGCCCCAAAAACAAATGCAAAAGACGAGCACTTCTTGCCGCTCAATTGGCAAGAAGCGCTCGTCTTTTCTTAACGCGTTGTATGGCGGAGAGAGCGCAAGTTACGCGAGCGCCCTTCTTGCCAGCTCGGCCGCGCCGAGGATTCCTTGGTCGCCGCCGCAGCCCGGGGCGCAGATGTAGCTCTCCATGTCCTTAAGCTCGGCGGTCTGGATGTAGCCACCCAGATATTCGAGGGTCTTCTTGCGGACGATGCCGTAGAGCTGCTCCTGGTGCATCACGCCGCCGCCGAGGACGATGCGGCGAGGCGAGTACATGAGCACGAGGTTCGCGCACATCTGCCCCAGATAATCCCCCTCGAGCGCCCACACCTCATCGTTGTCCGCGAGCTCGGCCGCGGGCTTTCCCCAGCGCGCGGCGATGGCGGGGCCGGAGGCGAGCCCCTCGAGACAGCTCGCGTGGCTCGGGCAGACGCAGCGTCCCTCCTCGGTGGGACGGGTCCTTACCAGCATGTGACCGGCCTCGGGGTGCAGCATGCCGTGAAGGAGTCTGCCCGCGCACATGACGCCCGCGCCCACGCCGGTGCCGATGGTCACGTAGACGGCGTCCTCGAGCCCCTTGCAGCAGCCGAAGACCACTTCGCCGAGGCAGGCAACGTTCACGTCCGTGTCGTAGGCCACCGGAATCCCGAGGGCGTCGGCGAACGCGGCGCGAAGACCATGGCCTCGCCACGCGAGCTTGGGCGTCTGGAGGATGGAGCCGTAGCGCTCGTCGTTGGGGTCGACGCAGGTCGGGCCGAAGGCGCCGATGCCCAACGCGTCCACATCGCGGGCGGTGAACCACTCGATCATCTGCGGGACGGTCTCGGCGGGCGTAAGCGTCGGGGTCTCCATACGGTCGAGGACCTCGCCGTCGCCGGACACCACGGCACAGACCATCTTGGTCCCGCCGGCTTCGAGGGCGCCGAGCCTCATTTGCTTTTCGCTCATGTGATCCTCCTTACAAAGGGACGCCCGCAGTCATGGTCAACCGCGGGCGCCCATAACGTTGGCTTGTTTCGAGGCGACCCTACCTGGGCACGCGGTCCTGCCTTGCGGCAAACGGGGCGAGCACGGCGTGCGGCTCGCTTTGGTACCAGTAGGCGACGGTGGAGATGTCGTCCTCGCGCTCGTAGAGCTTGATGTCGTCGTTGCCGAGGTCCTGGAACGTCACGCGCAGGTCCTCCTTGAACGAGATCGGGTCGGGAAGGTGCCACCTGTAGAGGCCGTGCCTGGGCAGCGCGTCGTCGTTAGTCGCGAGCATCGGATTCGGGTTCGGCTTGCCCGCGCTGAAGCGGTCGCGCGTGGCGTCGCGCGTCGAGCGGTACGGGTAGCCGGCGAACAGCGTGTTGAAGCACTGCGCCTCGGGCAACGCGTGGGGCGGCCTGTCGAGGAAGGCCCAGGCACCGCCGAAGTAGTCCTCGGCCCCCGTCGAGGTGACCGTGGGGAACTCCTCGTCGCCGTCGAGGAAGAACTTCATCTCGCCCTCGCCCCACCAATAGCGCTCCAGGGCGCACAGGGCCATGTAGGTGCCGACGTAGTAGCCCTTGCCGCGCACGCCGTCGAGCACGGTGTAGTCGACGCCCCTGCGGGTGCTGCGCTCGCGGTTAAAGCGGGCGTGGAAGTACATGGCGTCGTCCGGCACGTCGGTGAGCGCGTAGTTGAACGTGTAGAAGATGTACTTAATGAACCCGGGGTGCTCGCTCGTAAGCGTGACCTTGGCGTGCTTCCTGAAGGGCATCTCGAAGTAGCAGTTCATGCCGCCCGTCGGGTTCACGCAGATGGGCATCGAGTTGACGATGGCGCGCTCACCGAAGCCGTTGCAGAAGAAGTCGCCGACAGGGCACTCGACCGAGGGGGTCTCCTCGTCGTCCCAGTAGAAGCGCAGCACGAGGTCACGCATGACGAAGCTGCCAGCGGCGGTCTTGTCGGGGACGGTCATCCAGATGTGGCGGATGATGCCGGGGCCCTCGATGTCCGCGAGCGTGATGGTCTCGCCGGACTCAAGGGGCACGCAGCACGAGCCCTTGCGGCCGACGCCGAGGTGGCTGGCCGACATGGCGGCGCGGCCCTTCTCGCCCGTGATGTTCTCGGGGGTGATGGCGCGGCTTTCCTCACCGCCGTGCATCCACACGTCCTTAAGGAACTCTCTCATCGTCGACCTCCTCTATTCGTCGTCGTCGCACTCGGCGGAACTGGCACCGTTCACGTAGATGATCTGCTGGCGCGCCTCGTTGACGAGGGCGTCGAAGTCGAGTTTCTCGTCGGGGCGCGCGAGCGCGACCGTCATGGCGAGCGGGAGGTTGACACCCGCGATCACGTGGATCCGGTCGGAGGCGAAGCGGGAAAAGCGCTGGTTCACGCTGCCGCCGTACGCGTCGGTGAGGACGACGACCTCGTCAGTGCCCGAAAGAGCCGCCTCGACCGCCGCGTCGAGCCCCTCGCCGTTGTCGTTCACGTAGGCGCACACGGCGTTGACGGCGTCGCCCTTACCCGTAAGGAACTCGAGGGTGTCCTTGAAGCCCTGGGCGAGAAGGGAATGGCTCGCCACAACTATCTTTCTCATTGATTCACCAATCTCTTGGGTCGAAGCTAGGCGAGGATGCCGGCGGCGGAGGCGACCATCGCGAGGACGATCACCACGAGGATGAGGGCCGTCATGCTCGCGTTCTTCTTGGTAAGAAGGTAATACGCGCTTCCCGTGATGGCGGCGGGGATCATGGCAGGCAGGATCTTGTCGAGCAGCGGCTGAATCTCCATCGCGACGTCGCCGAAGCTGAAGCTAATCGGGCAGGTGACGCCGATGACCGAGGCGATGAGGCAGCCGACCACGGTGAGGCCGAGCACGGAGGCGGCGGCAGTGAGGTTGGGAAGCTTCTCGCTGAAGTCGGTGACGAGCTTCACGCCCTGCCTGTAGCCGAACTCGAGGGCGTGCATGCGGACCCAGAAGATGGCCAGGATGAGCGCGAACCAGATGCCGGCTCCCACGGGGTTGCCCTCGATGGCCATGTAGGCGGCGATGGAGCCCATGATGGTCGGGATCATGGTCATGAGCAGGGAGTCGCCGACGCCGGCGAGCGGTCCCATGGTGCCGATCTTCAGGTCTTGGACGGCGTCCGCCGCCGCTAGGCCGTCGCGCTCCTCCATGGCCACGCAGGCGCCAAGGATGATGGCGGCGAGCCAAGGCTGGGTGTTGTAGTAGCGGAAGTGGTTGTTGAGCGCTTGCTTATAGTCCTCGTCGTTCGTGTAGATCTTCCTCAGGACCGGCGAGAGGGCGTAGGTGACTGAGGCGCCCTGCTGGGTCTGGTAGTTGAAGGTGCACACGCTCATGAGCCAGCGCCAGTTCGCGTTGCGCAGGTCCTTCTTGGTGACCTTGTAGCCGGAGGGCTTGCCCTCGGCGACGGCGGTGATGTTCTCGTTTTCCATGGTTACTCGTCCTCTCCGATGAAGGCGTCTGCGGAAGCGTGGGCGGCGAGCTCGGTGTCCCTCTCGGCACGCTGGTAGAACGCAATCGCGAGGGCAACGCCGACGATGGCGGCGCCGATGATGGGCACGTTCAGGAAGGCCGAGAGGAAGAAGCCGGCGAGCAGGTACTGGAAGTACTTGGCGGTTGGCATGTAGCGGAGCAGCATGGCGATACCGACGGCCGGGAGCATCTTGCCGGCGAGGGTGAGGCCGGAGAGGAACCACTGGGGCATGACCTCGAGGAGCCAGTTGACGGCGGGCTGGCCGAGCGTCACGGAGACAAAGACGGGCAGGGCGGCGCACAGGCCGAAGAGCGCGGGGCAGACCCACAGGATGGCGTTCATCTGATTGAACTTACCCTCGTTGCAGAACTTCTGGGACTTCTCGACGACAAAGCCGTTAAGGATCTTGGCGACGACGTCGAGCTGGATGCCGAGCATGCCGACCGGCAGGCCGATGGCGAGGCCCGTGTCGGAGCCCAGGGTCACGCCGTAGGCGGTGGCGATGATGGCCATCGTGCCGTAGTCGGGAATGGAGGAGCCGCCGAAGCCCGCGACGCCGAGCTGCATGAGCTGAATGGTGCCGCCGATGACAAGGCCGGTCTTCCAGTCGCCCATGACGACTCCGGTGATGAGGCCCCAGAAAACGGCGTAATTGACGAAGATCATCGGGATGCCGTAGTAGTCCACGTGCTTGATGAAGGCCAGCAGGGTCAAAAGGACGACCTGCAGGATAGTGAAGTTGACCATATTTCCCCCTTAGATGAGGTCTGCGACGGAGACGGGCTTGTCGGCGGGCACGAACTGGGCCGTCACCTTGACGCCACGGGCGATGAGCGCCTTGTAGCTCTGGACGTTCTCGGCGGAGGCGTAGGCGCGCTGGGTGAGCTGGATGCCGTCCTCCTTGACGAGCGAGCCGCCGACGACCAGCGACGGGAGCTCGACGCCCGACTCGACCAGGCGAAGCATCGTCTCGGGCTCCTTGGCGATGACGAAGACCTTCTCGCGGTCGTACTTGCCCGCGGCGAAGTTCTTGAGCGCGGTCTGCTCGGAGATGATCGAAACGGCCATGCCCGCGGGGCGCGCCATCCTCATGGTGGACTTCAGGACCTCGTCGCCGGCGACCTTGTCGTCGATGACCATGACTCGGGTCGCGCCCGACACCGGGGCCCACTGCGTCACGATGATGCCGTGAAGCAGGCGATTGTCGATTCGTGCCATAACAACACTCATGTTTGCTCCTATCAAATGAAGTTTTGCGTTCGGTACTGCCTCGGCACTATCCGGATTCGCGCCGGGCAAGGGGTTATCGGATTATTGAGGACGCGCGGTCAGCTTGCGGCGGCGCGGGGAAGGTCACTCGTCGAGCAGGAGGTCCGAGGAGCCGAGGCGCTCTTCTCGCGCCGGGGCGGCGCTCACGCTTATGTAGTCGAAGACATATGCGATCTCGCTTACGGGAACCTCTACGCGATAGCGCGTCGAGATGCTCGAGAAGCTCTGCCTGAAGGACTCGATGAAATCGGCGCGTTCCTCCTCGAAGCGGTCCTGGCCAACGTAGGTCTCAATGGGGTTTCTGGTAACAAGGCGCTCGACGAGACAGCAGAGGTGAACGTAGAGCCCAATGATGGCGTTGCTGCCGATCTTCTCGCCTGTCCTGCGCTGAAGCTCGTGCACGGCGCTCTCGATCTCATGGAATAGCCGCTCCGGGTCGAGGATGGTGATGGAGCGGATGACGTTCTGCAGCGTCATGTTCGAGAGCAGCTTCTCGTGGAAAGAAGAGAGCTCGGAAGCGTCAAGCCACCTGCCGAACACGGCATCAACCTTAGAGGCGGACGCCGTCGACATGATGTCCTCGAGGGCGACGAAGGGGACGGAGGCGACCCCGGGGTCTCCCGTGCCGATGACGGCGCAGACGCGGTGCTCGGAGAAAACGGCGTCGTTCGACCCGTTCGCGACGAGCTGCTTGAAGGGCCTCGTGAGCAGGCGCGCGCCTATGGTGCGCGGGAGGCTCTGCGAGACGAGCTGGCGTATCCTCTCCGCGGCGTCGACCCCGGACTCGGAGCAGAAGACGATGGCGTCCTCACGGTTGACGCGCTCGATCACCTTGCAGTGCGTCACGCACGCGGCGGTCGCATCGCCAAGAACCTCGGCGATGGACTTGCCGCCGAGCAGCCCGACCCCGATCTCGAGCGCAAGACCGGTAGAGACGTTGTTCACCACGCCGATAGTGGAGTCGGTAACGTTCTCGAGGGCCTTATAGGCCTCCTCCAAGGAGCCCATGTCGACGAGGAACACGACCCCGGTACAGTAGGAATGGCGGTCGACGAGGCGCTGGAGCGGACCGACGATGTCCTTCAGCTGCTGGTCGTAGGGCATGTCGACAGCCTCGTACACATGCATGCCGAGCATACGGTTCGCCGCGTCGGCGATGCTCGTCGCCGTTGAGTAGCCGTGGGACAAGATGACGCAGAGCGTCCGAAGGGCCTTCGCATCGCGAGACTCCGATGCGACGCACAGCGTCAGAAGCGTCTTCGTGAAGTGATCGAGCGAGATTCCCAGCGCCCCTTCCACGTCTGCGGCGACCTGATCGGAGACACTCGAGGCAAACGGCAATTCGGAGGTCACGGCACCGAGGAGATGGGAGATTTGCTCCGCACAGGCAGACTTTCGCTTAGCCAGGCCGATACCCGGCCACAACTGCAGGCAAATCTCCTGGGCCAGTAGAAAAACGACCTTCCTCGAAAGCTCGATGCCATAAGAAGAGCCTGCGTCGGCAAGGACCGCGCCCACGACGCGCTCGAAGGCGCGCGACCTCGAGGAGGCGACGCCGTGGTCGAAGATCAAGTGATCCTCAACGCCGCGCACAGCGGAGACAGCTTGCGAGACAAGCTCGGAGACAGAGAGCTCCCCGGCGCAGAATCGCTCATCGAGGGAGCACAGGGCATCGAGCGCCTGCTCGACCGGCCCTGTGCTCTCGGCGGCATCCAGAGACGCGTCGATCAGAACGCCATCGTCGGGCTGTTGATCGATCTGCGCGGAGGAGAGGAGCCCGCTGGGAAGAAGATACGGGCGAACGACGACGTAGTCGCCCTCGCGATTGAGGAACGCTTTGGCACAGCAGTTCGTCACGCAGGCGCGCAAGCCGGCGATGTTATCGGAAAAGTCCGCGTTCACGAGGCAACGGTATGCGCCGCGGCTGATCTTCACATCAGAACCGATTCGGCACCCCTCGCTGCGAAGGAAGCTCAAGATGAGATCCTCGCGCTCCTCGGGGGTCCGCTCCTTGAGTGAGGGGACGCGGGCACAGATGGGCATTTTGCTGTAGGCCGAGGAAACCTTCAGGTCATCGGCGGAAAGCGTCGTCGAAAGAACGAGGCGAGCGCGCGGCGCATCCTGGGAGGCATCGAGCCCGAGGGCCGTCGCAAGGCAGTGCTCCATCGCAGAGGGAGAGAGTGCCTCGATGCCGTTGACAAAGACCACACCCCCGCGCGCTTTCGCGATCGACTCGTCAAGAAGCCCGTTGAACGAGGCGGCGTCCGGGACCCCGGCGCAGTCGATGCGCACATAGGAGGAGTCGCGGGACAGCAAGCCCTGGTTCTTGCCGTACTCGTACACAAGGCGAGAAAGGAAAGACTTACCGACACCCACGCCGCCGCTCAAGAGGATGGGCAGGCCAAACGGAGGGTACTGAACCGCAGCCTTGCACTGCTCGACAACGGAGCTGAGGCTCATGTCGAAGCCCACGGCACGCGCGAAGTCGCGGTGATCGGCGATTCCCGTCGCTTGGATGAGGTCGGCGAGCGAGGCGTACTCGCTTGCAGAGAGCTTTACCTGAAAACGCTTCTGGAACGCGCGGCGATGAAAATAACGGACAGGCCTGCCCGCCACCTTAACCACAAGACCGGCGCGAACAAGGTCGTTGAGGTACTGGCTCGCCAGGCTCCTGGAGATGATGAGCGTCTCGGCGATGTCGGAGGTGGACAGACGGGCAAGGTCGTCGAGCGAGACGGCAGAGGTGAGGGCCTCGAGATGCTCGAGAATCCTGTCCCTCATGTCGACGGGTTTCTTTGCCAAGCTGTCCTGTGTGGTCTTGTCCATGACTTCTTACCTCCTCGTACAAGGAGTATAAGGGGAGAACAGAGAACGGAAGGGGGCGCGTGGGGGAATCAACAGCTCCGAGGAAAAGTCCACCACTTGAGGGGCAGAAAACAACGGCCATTGAACATTCAGGGCCGACGCTCAACACTTCGGCTCGACACTTCGCTTTGGAAAGGGCCCCGGCGCGCCGGGGTCCCAACATAAAGAAGGGCCCCGGCGCGCAGGGCCTAAAGCTTAACCATGCGCGCGGCGATGCGGGCGCAGTCGCAGGCGGCCTTCTTCTCGAAGGTGTTGTAGTCGACGACCCGGCCCTCGGCGCAGGGCTTGTCGCTGATGGCGCGCACGACGACGAGGGGCACGCCGTTGAGATAGGCGGCCTGCGCGATGGTGCAGCCCTCCATCTCGCAGCACAGGTCGCCGAAGGTCGCGAGGATTCGCTCCTTCTGTTCCGCGGGCGAGACGAACTGGTCGCCGGAGACGACGCGGCCCTTGAGGACCTTAATGTCGGGGGCGACGGCGGCCGCGGCGGCGCACGCCGCCAGCAAGGGCCGGAACGGATCGCGCAAGATCAAGGCGTCGCCCGGGAGGTCGGGCGTTACCGTCAGCCGGCGCCGCGTCTGCCGCATCATGAGGGAGAACGGCCTGGCCGGCGCATACGGCAGGAAGAGGTTCAAGGTGCACCCCGGGGCGGTCAACGAGGCCGACGTGTCGAACGTCGTCGCGCGCGGCTTCGGCGGCAGGGCGCCGTGCACCCATATATGCAGCGACTTGGCCTGCGTGCGCGTCGGGGCGTCGTGGAACTACGTCTGCCTGCTCGTCGACCTCTGCAACGGGGAGATCGTCGGCCACTCCGAAGGACCGAGGAGGGACGCACGAGCGCCGAGCCAAGCTCTTGGATTACGTGCACTGGTACAACAACTTCAGGATCCACTCGACGCTGGGCTACATGTCGCCGGTCGAGTTCAGGGAGGCGGGGCCGTCCCTCCCGGAATCGTCCAAATAAGTGTTGCCAATCCATAGCCAATCCAGCCATCATCTTCGCGAAGGCGGACGTCAGGAAAAGCTCGGCTTGAGCTCGGTCGGACGCGGTCTGTGGGGCATCATTCAGGCTCAGGGGGTCTCCTTGTCTTCTTCGGTCGCAACCTGAATGATAGGGACGGCCCCTTCTCTCTTTCCCCTTCGTTTTCGACGCGTCACCCTCTCGGCGGGCTTAAGGCCCGCGCTCGCGGGTGCAGGGGCTACGCCCAAACCCCAAAAACGTAACGCCGTGCTCGAAGCGTTTCCGGACGTCAGCGTAATCTCAAATCCCGTTCGTCAACTCATGGGCAAGCCACCTGAGACTACTCATTTCTCCTACTGGCAATGAAGACCTGCGACCTGCAGTTTTGCAAACTGCTTGAAAGCCACCTGCGTTGATTCACTTCCTATTGCAGCTGGCGGCTTGCACGCGAAAAGGCATTTAAGTTTCAAAACGGGCGTTTTCGGCGCTATCGAGCCTCCAAAGGCATCCCGCCGCGCCCTTTGGGACAAAAACAAAAACTCAAAGCCCTGAGTTCGAAAATAGTTTTTGGAGTTGTCCCGACTTTTGTCCCCGAAGCCGACGAAACGCGACAGGGTGTCACCTGGCGGCACTCGATTCGAGACGGCACCGAAAACTGGATGCAACCGGAATGACAGGACGGCAGAACCGAAGCCATCGAGTGGGGATAGAAAAAGGCCCGGGTGCCGTGGCATCCGGGCCTTTGCTAGCAACTTGATGTTGCGGGCAGCTTAGAACTTGTGGCCGCACTTCTTGCAGACGCGCAGCTTGTTCTTGCCGTCCTTCTCGTGACCGACGCGGGTAACCTTACCGCACTCGGGGCAGACGAGATTGACGTTGGAGGCGTCGATGGGAGCCTCCTGCGAAACGATGCCGCCCTGCTGGTTGGCAGCGTTGGGCTTGACGGCCTTCTTGACGACCGAAACGCCCTCGACAACGACCTTGTTCTCGGCGGGGAGAGCACGCAGGACAACGCCCTGCTTGCCGCGATCCTTACCAGAGAGAACCTGGACCTTATCGCCCTTCTTGATATACATATATCTCCCCTAACTACAGGGTCTCGGGAGCGAGCGAGACGATCTTCATGTACTTCTTGTCACGAAGCTCGCGAGCGACGGGCCCGAAGATACGGGTGCCGACGGGCGAACCATCGTTGTTGATGACAACGCAGGCGTTCTCATCAAAGCGAATGTAGGAGCCATCCTTGCGGCGGATCTCCTTAACGGTGCGAACGACGACGCAACGGACAACGTCCTTCTTCTTGACGTTGGCGCCAGGGGTAGCCTCCTGGACAGCA
Organism: Collinsella sp.; assembly: GCA_019414025.1. Classification (GTDB taxonomy): domain Bacteria; phylum Actinomycetota; class Coriobacteriia; order Coriobacteriales; family Coriobacteriaceae; genus Collinsella. The sequence continues at coordinate 36,138 of DXMU01000036.1, read as the reverse complement.
CCGATGAACACATCGCCGATGCCTGCATAACGACGCTTGGAACCGCCAAGCACCTTGATGCAGCGAATCTTGCGAGCGCCGGAGTTGTCGGCGACGTTCAGCATGGTTTGCATCTGAATCATGGTAGATGTTCCTCCGAACTAAGAACCGAAGAGAGGTGCGCAGCCTTTATACGGCCCGTGGTATGCAAGCCAGGCATACGCACATCTTCGGAAACGTACAAGTCGTAAGAGCGACTGCTTATTTAGCGCGCTCGACGACCTCGATGAGGCGCCAACGCTTCATCTTGGACATAGGACGGGTCTCCATAACGCGGACGGTGTCGCCCACGCCAGCCGTGCACTCCTCGTCGTGAGCGTGCAGCTTCTTGGAGCTGGTCATCATCTTGCCGTACTTGGGGTGACGCTTGCGCTCGGTGATGGTGACAACAATGGTCTTGGCACCGGAGACGGAGGTAACGACACCCGTACGGACCTTACGCGAGTTACGCGAATCAGTCATGTTCTCTCCTTAGGTCCTACTCGGCGACAGCGGACTTCTCCGCTGCGATCTCGCGGGCGCGCTGCTCCGTGAGGACGCGAGCGATGTCCTTCTTCACGGTGTTGACGCGAGCGGTGTTGTCCAGCTGGCTGGTGGCCATCTGGAAACGAAGGTTAAAGAGCTCGGCGCGCATTTCCTTCAGCTTCTCAACGAGCTGAGCGTCCGAGAGCTCACGAATCTCTGCGGGCTTCATTAGTTCTCCTCCTTGGCGGCGGCGGCGTCCTCAGCAGCCCACTTGGCCTCGAGAGCGGCCTCCTCAGCCATCTCCTTCTCGATGCGCTGCTCAGCGTTCTTAGCAGCAACAATCTTGGTCTTGATGGGAAGCTTGTGCTGTGCAAGACGCAGAGCCTCGCGAGCGACCTCCTCGGGCACGCCCTTGACCTCGAACATGATGCGGCCGGGCTTGACGACGGCCACCCACTCCTCGGGGTTACCCTTACCAGAACCCATGCGAGTCTCGGCAGGCTTCTTGGTGATGGGCTTATCGGGGAAGATCGTGATGTAGACACGACCGCCACGCTTCATGTAGCGGGTCATGGCAATACGAGCAGCCTCGATCTGACGGTTGGTGATCCAATGGGCCTCGAGAGCCTGGATACCAAACTCGCCGAAATGCAGCTCGGTATTACCCTTGGCCTGGCCCTTCATGGAGCCACGCTGCACCTTGCGGTGAAGAATACGCTTAGGGGCAAGCACTACTGACCCCTCCTCTCGGAGTTACGACGACGAGGACGGGAAGAGCCCTCGAGTGCAGGGTTGGGAACAGGCTGGCCCGGGAGCTTCTCGCCCAGGTAGATCCAGACCTTCACGCCGCAAGCGCCCATGGTGGTGCTGGCGACAGCCGTGCCGTAGTCGATCTTGGCACGGAGGGTGTGCAGAGGCACGCGACCCTCACGGTACCACTCACGACGGCCCATCTCGGCACCGCCGAGACGACCGGAGCACTGGATACGGATGCCCTTAGCGCCGGCCTTGCGGGCGGACTGGACAGCCTTGCGCATAGCGCGACGGAAGGCAACGCGGCCCTCGAGCTGCTCGGCGATAGACTGAGCAACGAGGTTGGCGTCGAGCTCGGGGCGCTTGATCTCGACAACGTCGACGGAGAGCTGGCCCTTGGAGACGCCAGCGACCTTCTCGAGCTCGGTGCGGAGGGTATCGATCTCGGCACCCTTCTTACCGATGACAACGCCGGGGCGAGCGGTGAGGATGATGACCTTCACCTTGTCGCCAGCGCGCTCGATCTCGACGCGGGAGACAGCTGCGCGGGAAAGACGCTTCTCGAGGTACTTGCGGATCTCGAGATCGTTACCGAGGGTCTTAGCGTAATCCTTCTCTGCGAACCAGCGGGAGCGCCAGTTCTCGGTGATGCCAAGACGGAAGCCGGTGGGGTAGACTTTCTGACCCATACAGCTTTACGCCTCCTTTCGAGGAGCAACGACGACGGTGATGTGGGAAGTACGCTTCAGAATGCGAGAAGCGGAACCCTTGGCGCGGGGACGGATGCGCTTAAGCGTCGGACCCTCGTCAACATAGGCAGCGGCGACAACCAGGTTGTCGGCACGCAGACCGTTGTTGTTCTCGGCGTTCGCAACGGCGGAACGGAGAACCTTCTCGACATCCACGGCGACGGCGCGGTCGCAGAAGTGGAGGATGTCGAAGGCCTGAGCGACAGGCTTGCGGCGGATCAGATCGACCACCAGGCGGGCCTTGCTGGGGGAAACACGCACGTACTTAGCGACGGCGCGAACCTCGGTGGCCTCAGTTTCAATAGACTTAGTTGCCATTTACGGTTAACCCCCTATTTGGCCTTGTGGCCACGGAACGTACGAGTCGGCGCGAACTCGCCGAGCTTGTGACCAACCATGGACTCGGTAACATACACGGGCACATGCTTGCGGCCGTCGTGGACGGCGATGGTGTGACCAACCATCTCGGGGAAGATGGTGGACGCGCGGGACCAGGTCTTCACGACGTCCTTCTTGCCAGCCTCGTTCATCGCGGTGATACGCGAGAGAAGGCGAGTCTCCACGAACGGGCCCTTTTTGAGACTTCTGCTCATAAGTGCTTTCTCCTAAAACTCGGTATCCGAAATTACTTCTTACGGCGACGAATGATGTGCTGGTTCGAGACCTTCTTCTTCTTGCGCGTACGAAGGCCCTTCGTCGGCTTACCCCAGGGGGTAACAGAGGGACGACCAGAGGTGTGGTTCTTGCCCTCGCCACCGCCGTGCGGGTGGTCGACAGGGTTCATGACGGTACCGCGGACGGTCGGGCGCACGTTCATGTGACGCTTACGGCCGGCCTTGCCGATGACGATGTTGGCGTGATCAGCGTTGCCGACCTCACCGACGGTGGCGCGGCAGGTAACGAGGATGCGGCGCATCTCGGAGGAAGGCATACGGACGATAGCGTACTTGCCCTCCTTACCCATCAGCTGGCAGGAGTTACCGGCGGAACGGGCGATAGCGGCGCCCTTGCCCGGCTGGAACTCGACGGCATGGATGAGCGTACCGACGGGGATGTCGGCGAGGGGCAGAGCGTTGCCCGGCTTGATGTCGGCGTCAGAACCGGACATGATGGTCTGACCGACCTCGAGGCCCTTGGGGGCCAGGATGTAGCGCTTCTCACCGTCAGCGTAGTGCAGCAGGGCGATGCGAGCGGAACGGTTCGGATCGTACTCGATCGTGGCAACCTTGGCGGGCACGCCGTCCTTGTTGCGCTTGAAGTCGATCACGCGGTAACGACGCTTCACGCCGCCGCCCTGGTGGCGGGTGGTGATGCGGCCGTTGTTGTTACGACCGGCCTTCTTGGGCAGGGGCTCGAGAAGAGACTTCTCGGGCTTGGCGCAGGTGATCTCGGAGAAATCGGAGATCGTCTGCCAACGCCTACCAGCGGAGGTCGGCTTAAGGTGCTTTACAGCCATTACAATCCCTTTCAATAGGAATCCGTTAGCCATCGCAGACAGGGATTCGAGGTTCTGCCTCGGGTGCGATGACACCGGACGTATACACGGTTCCGGGCGTGTCCATTTTATACGCCCAAAACCTTGAGCTCTCGCCTCCCCTATTTGGGAGGCATGAGCTCACTCAACAGCAGCGAGTCTTAGGCCTGGTTGCCAAAGACCTCGATGGTGTCGCCCTCGGCCAGCGTGACGATGGCCTTCTTCCAAGAACGGGTCTTGCCGGCGACATAGCGCACGCGCTTGGTCTTGGGCTTGACCGTCAGGGTGTTCACGCGAACGACCTTGACGCCGAAGATCTCCTCGACAGCGTCCTTGATCTGATACTTGTTAGCATCCTTGGCGACCTCGAAAGTGTACTTGTTCTGCTCCATGCCGGAGAAGGAACGCTCGGACACGATCGGACGGATGATGATCTCGTGGGCGGTCATTTATGCAAGCACCTCCCCGAAGTGAGCGGCGATGTCGGCGGGCATCAGCACAGCGTTGTTGTTGACGAGATCGTAGGTGTTGGCCTCGTCAGCGGTGATGATGAACGTCTTGGGAATGTTGCGGAACGACAGGTAGGCGTTGACGTCCTCATCGCGAACGATGATGGTCAGACGCTTGCCCTCAAGGCCGAGAGCCTTGAGCATGGCGACGGCAGCCTTGGTGGAAGGCTTCTCGAAGCCGTAGTCGTCGACGAGAACGAGCTCGCCATCGGCCAGCTTGGCGGACAGCGCGGAGCGCATAGCCAGCTTGACCTCCTTGTTGTTCATACGCTTGGCGTAGGAACGGGGCTTGGGGGCGAAGACAACGCCACCGTGACGCCACTGGGCAGCACGGATGGAACCCTGGCGGGCACGGCCGGTGCCCTTCTGACGCCAAGGCTTCTTGCCGCCACCGGAAACCTCAGAGCGGCCCTTAGCGGACTGGGTGCCCTGACGCCAAGAGGCCATCTGGCACTTGACGATGTGGTGCATAACGTGGATGTTCGGCTCGATGCCGTACACCTCAGCGGCGAGCTCGGCCTCGGCGACCTTCTTGCCCTCGCTGTTCTTTACTTCAAACTTTGCCATTTATGTGTTCTCCTTGGTATGACGCTGGGCTAAATGGGCTGGGCCCTTAGGCCATACGGATGGCGACGAGACCATTCTTGGCACCCGGGACAGCGCCCTTGACCAAGATGAGGTTCTGCTCGGCATCGATGCGGACAACGGAAAGGTTCTTGACGGTAACGCGCTCGTTACCCATGTGACCGGCCATCTTGACGCCCTTGAGGACGCGCGCAGGATAGGCGCACTGACCGATAGAACCGGGGTGACGCTGGAAGTGAGAACCATGCGTCATAGGACCGCGGCGCTGACCCCAGCGCTTGATGCGACCCTGGAAGCCCTTACCCTTGGAGGTACCGATGACGTCGACCTTCTCGACGTCAGCGAAATCAGCGACGGTGACGACCTCGCCGACCTTGTGCTCCTCGCCGTTCTCGACGCGGACCTCACGAAGGAAACGGACAGGCTCGACGCCAGCCTTGGCGAAGTGACCAGCCATGGGCTTGTTCACGTTCTTGGCCTTGATGTCGCCGAAACCGATCTGGACGGCGTCATAGCCGTCGGTTGCCTGAGTTTTAACCTGCGAGACAGCGCAGGGGCCAGCCTGGATGACCGTGACGGGAACGACGTTGTCGTCCTCGTCCCAAACCTGGGTCATGCCAATCTTGCGGCCGAGAATCATGCTGATCAAGATATGATCCCAACTCTCGCGTGGTCTTGGGACAATGCGTACGCCACCGAGCGTACGCCCCTAGAGGACCACTACTTACACGACATGCTCCCCAGCCTTGTATTGCGTCCGGACTACCTGACAACCCTATTAAGCAGGCATTTTGTCCAGCCAGAATACTCCCCTGGTTTCACACAGCTGTTTAGTATACACGGCTGCGGGCGTATCCATCGAGATTCATATTTCACTCACATTGTTTACGCAGGTAAAGTGCGCGGAGTCGCCTGGGGCCGGCAGAGCGGCGGCGAAATATATTAAGGTTGCTGCTCTGCCGGGCTTGGGAGACGACACGTTGACGCCTGCTTAACTCTGCTCGCTCAGGCTAAAGACTTTGTTGGGGATCCACTATTTGTTGGAGGGTGAATTTGCTTTGAAGCGGTTTGCCTTCCGCCTGTGGCTTTTTTGAATTGGCGGCTGACGCTGCCGCGACTTATTGCCAAGAGGACTTCAACACCATCGGCGCTCATGAGACGAGCGGGACACGGCGACCTTCTCAAGGCAGAAGAGGAAGGCCCGCGCTCCAGCTCCATTATCGCGGCATCCCGTTTCGGGGCGAAGAACTAGAGCACCGAGAACCGGATGAAATTGTACGTGCAGATCACGATGATGAGCACGAGGGCGAACACGTAGAGCTTATCGACCGCCGCCGAGTCCATCCGGCGCAGCAGGCGGCGCCCCACGACCGACCCAAGCACCGCCATCGCCGCCATGCCCAGCAGGACCACGGGGAGGAACGCGGGCACGCTGCCCGTGGCCAGCGTGTAGATGAGGCTCGCCGTCTGCGAGAACGCGATGATGAACAGCGACGCCTGCGCGGCGGGCTTGCTCTCCATGGCGAAGAAGAAGACGAGGATGGCCAGGTTGAAGGGGCCGCCGCCGATGCCGAGGAAGGACCAGCACGCCCCGGCGCAGAACCCTATGAGCGCCTGCGCCCACGCATTCTCGAGCTTGAGGCCCTTGATGCGCGCCTTGTTGAGCGTGTAGGCCAGCACGAGGACGGCGAGCACGATGAGCACGGCGGCCTGGACCGCGCCGACGAGCTCGGCGTCGGGGAACACGGACCCCAGCCGGTTGAACAACATCTTGCCGATCACGCCGCCCACCGCGGAGCTGACGGCGATGGGCGACATCGCCCGCGCGTCGATATCAGACTGCCCGCTCGCCGCGTTCTGCGCGAGCGTGGAGAGCGACATGATGAGCACCGACATGCTCGAGAGGAAGCTCACCGTGCTCACGCTCATGACGTTCATCGCGTCGACCACGGGCTTGATGATCACGCCGCCGCCGATGCCACAGAGCGGCCCCAGAAGCGACGCCAGGAAGCATACCGCGAAGACCAAGATGTATTGAGGACCCATCCGAACAAGCTCCTATCGATCGAGCAACACCCTATGCAACGAATTGCAAGCGTTCGTATCATTCAAAACCGCAGCGTATGGTTGTGGACTTTTACATATCTCGAACGCTGCTGCGCGATATGTCCCTATTTACGCCGCTCATGCGGAGCACCGTTGCGCCAAGGGCTAGGCGTCCCCGCCAATCTGCCTGCCGAGTCCATCAATGGCCCGCGCACCGTCTCGACACGCCGCTAGTAGTTAGCGAAGTAATCCTGGTTGAAGATGCACGCGTAGACGACGTCGAGCAGCAGCGCGGTGGAAACGCTCATGGCGAAGTGCCCGATGTTGTCCTCGCGGTGCATCCGGACAGGAAGTTGATGGTCGCCACGTCGGCGACACCCACGGCGTCCATCACGGGCTTAATGATGATGCCCCGCCGACACCGCAGATGGCACTGATGGTAGAGGCGAAAAACGCAATGGCGAATACGATTGCTAGCATATGAAGCGCCTAGACTCTTCCCTACTTGTCAGGCATGGCTGCTGCGAGCGTCCGCTCAGCGCGCTCGCAATAGGACGCGGCGCGCCCCTCGTCACCCTTGTTCTCGTACTGAACCGAGAGCATCTGGCAGAGCAGGGCCTCTTCCATGCCAGCCGCCTCCGACAACGCGCGCTCCATCTCGTCGATATAGGCATACGAGCCCTTGAGGAAGACGTCATAGGTGCGACGGTCGGCACGCGCAGCCTCGCGATCACCGTGCTCCTCGAGGTAGGAGAGCACCTCGCGTGCGTGGGGCTCATCCCCGATCTCCACGTAGAAGGAGAACGCCTTTGCCGCCAGCGCGAGTGTCTGCTCCTCGCTCATCTTGAGCGAACCCATCTCGCGGATGATGCGCTCGGATGCCTCGACGTCATCCATGGCAAGAGCTGCGTTCAAGCGCATGAAAAGCACGTTGTACTTGGGGTACAGCACGCTAGTGAGCGGGCGGTTCAGGACCTTGAGGTAGTTGTTGAGGTCGCCCTCGCGCAGGTACGCCTCGAGCTTGGCGAAGGTTGTGCGCTTTTGGACCTCCATGTAAATGGTGAACCCGACCGCAACCACTACGACCACAATGCCGATCGTCTTCATATCCATGGATAGGCCTTTCTCTTAACGTTGGAGGCGCGAGGGCCGGGGGCGCTCAAGCATAACGGCGGGCGCACGTCCCGCCACCAACTCGCCGTCACGAACATATCCCTCTTCGCGACCAGCGAGCTCCTCAATCAGGCAGGCACGGAGCACGGCGATGCGCGCGGCGCGCTCCGGAGCGTCGATGAGGTCGTGCTCCTCACGCGGATCGGCGTCCAGGTCGAAATACTGCTCCATCCCGGTCCGTGTGAACCAGATGTACTTGTCATGCGGGGTCACGATCCACTGGTTGGACTGCTCGCGGCTGCCGCTGTGCTCGCCGTGCAGGTATGCACGGTTCAGCGGCGCGGCGCCGGTAAGCTCGCCCATGAGCGAGGCGCCCTCCACGCCCTCGGGCACGGGCAGGTCGCACGCCTCGAGGATGGTGGGCATAAGGTCCATGAGTTCCACCGTGCTCTCGCTCACGCCGCGAACGCGCTCGCCGCCCGGCACATCGACGTTTTTGCCCACGTGCACGATGAAGGGGATGCGCGCGGAGCCCTCGTAGGGCAACACCTTGCGAAAGAGACTGTGGTCAAAGAGCATCTCGCCGTGGTCGGAGCAGAACACGATCACGGTGTCGTGGTAGGTCTCGTCGTTCTCGAGCGCCGTGATGAGCCGGCCGATCTGGTGGTCCATATGTGTGATGCAGGCATAATAGCCCGCCATGGCCTCGCGGCGCAGCTCGGCGTCGCGGCAGCCGTGCACGCTGTCCAAGATCATGCCATCGCGCTCGGTGGCATCGGCGTCATCCCAATCGCCAGCGGCAGGCGCGCGCAGCTCCATGTCGCGGTACAGATCGAAGTAGGTCTGCGGCGCGTCGAAGGGCGGGTGGGGCCGCACGAAGCTCGTCATGAGGAAGAACGGGCGCGTGCGATCGCGGGTCTCCAAAAAGCGGATGGACTCGTCCACCACCCAGTTGGTGGGGTGCAGGCGCTCCTCGTAGGCCCAGGGATGGGTGATCCAGGAGTTGTTCTCAACGCCCGAACCGTTCACGTCGGCGAATTCGCCCAGTTCATTTTTGAGGAAGCGCATGTAGTCGTCGGAGACGTTCTGGTGCATCCAGTACGGCAGGTTCGCCTTGCGGTAGTGGCCGATGTAGCCGTCATGCAGGCGCATGTGCTCGAAGCCGCAGCCCAAACGCGGCGGATGCACGTGCATCTTGCCTACCACGGCGGTCTGGTAGCCGCCGTCGCGCATCTCCTGCGCGAGCATATGGTCGTACTCCCACGCGATACCGTCCTGGTAACCCACGCGGCCCGTGCCCGCGGGCGTCTTGCCGCAAAAGAGGGCGGCGCGCGCCGGGATGCAACTCGGGCAGGCGGAGTAGGCGTTCTCGAACAGCATGCCGTCGGCGGCGAGCGTGTCCAAGTAGGGCGTCTGCACGTCCGGATGGCCGTCGATACCCAGGCAGTCGCCGCGCATCTGGTCGCACATGATAAGGAGAACGTTGGGTTGCTGGGGCATAGGGAACTCCAAACTCACGGGAACGGGATGAAGATTGAGTGGTCAAGGCGGGAGGGGCGCAGAGCCCCACACAACTACGACGAGGCAAAACCCGGGCAGGATCAGCGCCGCGTGAACATGCGAGCCACGCGCTGCAGGCCGGGATAGGCGTACTCCAAAAACTCACGCAGCCCGCAGTAGCCCGCATCGTAATAGGCGATGTTCAGGCGCTTGCAGTTGCGATGGCAAATGCCCTCAAAGGGGCAATCGGCGCACCGCGCGCAATCGCGACGCGGCTCGTTCAAAAACATGCGCATGGTCTCACAGGTCGCCATTGCCTCAAGGGAATCGACGCGAATATCGCCCACGCGGTACTCATCCAGCGCATAGAAGTCGCACGGATACACCGAACCGTCGCTTTCCACCACGAACTGCGGAGCGCAGCGGCCGAGCATACCGCACTGCGACGGAAACTGCCCGAGCGCCATCTGCATGACGTTCTCGAACAGCCAGATGCTCACATAGCGCCCAGCACCGAGCTCGCGCCACCACAAGTCGAACAAGCGGCGGTAGAACGAGGAGAAGGCACGCGGGTCGAGCGAGAACGTGTCCCGCTCATCGTCGAGGCCCGGCAGGCACGGGATGAACTGGATATGGGTGATCTTCTCCTGCTTGATGAAGGAGAAGACGCGCTGTGGATGCGCCGCCATCTGCGAGGTGAGGACCGAGAGTATGTTGACGTCCACGCCGCGCTCGCGCAGCAGGCGAACGCCGCTCATGACGCGCGCGTACGTAGCGGCACCGTGCGCATCGGGACGCATCGAATCGTGCAGGTCGCGATAAGCGTCAACCGAGACTCCGATGAGGAACCCGTGCTCGCGGAAGAACTCGGCCCATTCCTCTTCGATCAGGTAGCCGTTGGTCTGCAACGCCCAGCTCACCCGCTGGTTCTCACGGCGCTCCTCCACCCGCGCGACGAACGAATGGAAGAAGTCAAGGCCGGCCAGGGTGGGCTCGCCGCCCTGGAAGGCGAAAGAAATGTGCGCATCACTCGCCACGGCGAGTGCACGGTCGATGATGGCACTTGCCACGTCTTCGCCCATGACGCGGGCGCTCCGCTCCTCGCGATGAGCAGCGACATCGCAGTAAAAGCAGTACCTGCACCGCATGTTGCAAGCACTCGATGCCGGTTTTATCAAAAAGCCAATATGCTTCGCGCACATGGCACATACCCCCCTTCGCACAGGCTAGCCCTCACTCATCGGGCCGGAAACCACCTCCTTACCCGAGGCGGCGCATCCGGCCCGCACAATCACCGCATGAATCTTAGGCCAAGCCCAGGCGCTCCTTTTGCTCGGCCGGGGACTCATGCTCCTCCAGGCCGCGCAGCAGCAGGTCAATCATGCGCTGTTCGGCGTGGTCGTCCTTGCCGGCGAGATTATTAACCTGGCCGTAGTCACTCTCAAGGTCGAACAGCATCGTCTGCTCGACCTCGGCGAGCGGCGTGGCTCCCTCGATCTGGGCCGGCTTCTTACAGGGGATCTTGAACAGCGGGTACTTGGTGCGTTTGAAGTAGCGGCCACACTCAATCTCCTCCGGGCAGTCCGAACCCATCTTTTTGCGGATGGTGTGCGGCAGTGCGGTGTACTCGAAGCACGGCTGGTTGCCGGCGACCGGCGCGCGGAAGTAGGTGTAGCGGCCGTCGGTGACGTTGACGGTCATGGCGTGCACGCCGTACAGGGCGTAGCCACGCGTGGGCGCGTCAGCATCCGTCATGAGCGGCACGAGGGAGGTGCCGCACACATCTGCGGGAATCTCGCAGCCGTGGGCTTCAAGCACCGTGGGCATGATGTCGATTGCCTGAGTGAGCTGGCGGGCATGCTCGCCGGCGCGGGCGTTACCCGGGAAGTGCACAATGAACGGCAGATGCGCGAGCTCGTTATACAGGTGCATGTAGTTTTTGCCCATGTAGTCGCGCTCGCCCAGGAAATAGCCGTGGTCGGTGGTGACCATGACCATGGTATCGTCCAGCATCCCGCGCTCCTCGAGCTTGTCGATGAGCCTACCAAACCAGCGGTCGGTCATGGTGACGAGGGCCTTGTAGCGGCGCTGCAGGTAGTCCTCCGCGCCCTTGTTGACGTCGGTGGCGGAGACGCGCTTGTACTCAGGAATCTCGAAGTAGTCGCGGTCGAGCTCGCCAGTGCCGCCGTACATCTCCATGTACTTGTCGGGCACATCGAAGGGCTCGTGCGGGTCGAAGGTCTCAACCATAAGGAAGAAGTCGTCGGCCCCAGCATTGCCGTCGATCCAGTCGCAGGCGGACTGGAAGGTCTTGGGGCTCGGCATGTCCTCTTCGTTGGGCCAGAGCTGACGGTTCTTCTGGTACTGCTCGCGCACGCGCCCGTAGAAGGTCTCGGGCATGTTATTCGGCTCATCGATGCGGCTGACCCACGGGTCGCCCTCCTGGCCGCGGTAGTAATCCCAGGTGTTGAACTCCTGGAGGTAGCCCTCGCCACCGGTGCGTAGGTAGTGGCAGTGGTCGGTGGTGATGTGGCAGAAGTTGCCGTTCGCGCGCAGGCAGGCCGGCAGCGTCACATCGAAGGGCTCGATGGGGCCCCAGGGGCGCTCGAGGAAGTTGTAGCGACCGGTGAGGATGTCGCGGCGGGCAGGCATGCAGGGAGCCGAGCCGATCCAGTGGTTGTCGAACACGCAGGAACGCTCGGCAAAGGCATCGAGATTGGGGGTCTGGACGTCGGTTGCGGGGTTGTAGCACGACAGGACGTCGCGACGCAGAGTATCCATGAGCACGAGGACGGTTCTCATTGGCATCCTTTCGATAGTTGGATTTGCCAGATGGCGATACGCCAAAGGCACATGGGCATAATGGAGCGCACCCCGATCGCGCACGATGGAGAGCACATGAGACAACGAGGCCCGCGCCCGGCATGCGGGGCGCGGGCATCAAACGATTTGCCTTTTGATAAGCTCGCGATTAGGCGAAGATCTTGAACGCCGGGAAGTAGAAACCGATAGCGGCGAACACAAGGGAGAACACAATCAGACCGATGATGATCTGGGCGGAGTTCTTGCCCTGGCCCTTCTTGAGCAGGCGATAGCAGATGAAAGTCAGAACGACAGGCAGCAGGAAGGGCAACACCTTATCGAGCTGGTCCTGGAGCACCAGCGGGTCACCCTCACCGAAGGCGAACTGCACGGCAAGCTTGAGCTTAACGGTCGTGGCGATCAGGCCGCCGGTGACCATGACGCCCAGCACGTTGGCGAGGTTGCCCAGACGGTCGAAGACCTGGACGCCCGCCTTCTCGACGAGCTCCATGCCCATCTCGTAACCCTTGTGCAGGCCGAAGTACTTCAGCGGCCAGTACAGCAGGTTGATGAGCAAGAACATCACGAGCGGACCCACAATGGAGCCGTTGTCGACGCACATAGATGCGCCGATGGAGCCGGCGATCGGGAACCAGGTGAGGTTCAGCAGGGAGTCACCAAGGCCGGCGAAGGGACCCATGAGGGAGGTCTTGATGCCGACGACGGTGTCCTTCTGATCCTCATCCGTGGTCTCCTCCAGGGCGGCGGTGATGCCAAGGATGAAGGGGATCGCGAGCGGGTGGGTGTTGAAGTACTCGAGGTGGCGCTTCATGGCGTTAACGCGCTCCTCCTTGGGGGCGTCCTTGTAGAGCTCCTCGAGGACAGGGGCAAAGCAGTAGGTCAGGGACAGCGACTGCATGCGCTCGTAGTTGTGCGCGAATTGGCAACCCTGGGTGCGCAGCAGGACCTTGTTCAGGGTGGAGTTGGAGATCTTACCCATTAGAGATCGTACTCCTCGTCATCATCGGAGCCGGCGGCAGAGGCGGCGGCAGGGGCGGGTTGATTCTTCTGGCCCTCGGTAATGACGTCCCACACGCCGGCGGCGGCGCAAGCGGCGAGCGCGATGCCCACGGTCGGGACGTTGAGGAAGGCGGCCATGATAAAGCCGAGCAGCAGGAAGATCCACATGTTCTTCTTCATCATCATGGTGAGGAGCATGGCCAGACCGACGGCGGGCATCATGCCACCGGCGGTGGAGAAGCCGGTGAGGACCCACGGAACCTGGTTCTGCAGGAAGGCCATGATGTCCTCGATCACGAAGGAGCCGATGCCCGTGGCGATGAAGACGGGAACGGCGCGGGTCAGGAAGAAGCACAGGGCGCCGGTCCAGAAGAACTTGTTGACGGCGTTGAACTTACCGGACTCGATGGCCTTGTCGGCACCGTGGACAAGCGAGACGTTAGTGGTCATGACCAAGATGTTCAGCTGCTGAACCAAGGTGGCGGTGGGGATGCCGATGGCGACTGCCAGGGCGATGGCGCTGGCGGTGTCGGTGGAACCCATGATGCCCAGGGCGGCACCGACGATGGTGCCGGAGATGACATCCGGCGGAACATAAGCGCCGATGTTGTTGACGCCGAGCCACATGAGCTCCATGGTCGCGCCGATCATGATGGCGGTCGTCATGTCACCGAGGATGATGCCGACGCCGACGGATGCCAGCAGGGGCTTGCGGAAGCCCAGGTGGGGACCGAACTGGTCCCAAGTGCACAGACCCGCCCAGATGGCGAGCAGAAGTGCCTGAAGCATAAGCCTCTCCTTCCCTATTCGCCCATCGTTCCCTCCGATGGGCACGCCCCGGGTTCACATGCCCGGAGATGGTTACTTACTTAGTAGTTCTTGAGGAGCTCGGACACGGGCTCCTTGGAATCGCGCGTGGTGGTCTGCATCCAGCAGTCGACGCCGAGGCCAATGAGCTCCTCGAAGGCGGCCTTTTCCTCGGCGGTGACGGACATGTTCTTGTGCAGGCGATGACGCTGCTCGTTGAAGCGCATGCCGGAGACGTTCAGGTAGTCGAACGGCAAGCCGTTCTCGTGCAGCTTGAGGGCGTCGATGGGGTTGGTGAAGAGCACCATCGTGGCCTTCTTGAGCTCGGTCTTCTTGAGGACCTCAATGAACTTCTCGACACCGAAGACGGAGACCTTGATGTCGGGGGCGGCGAGGCCGGCGACGGACTTCTGGACGGGGTCGTTGGCGACCTTATCCGAGACAATGATTGCCGATTCGATGCCGAAGTCGGGAATCCAAGTGGTGGCGACCTGACCGTGGATCAGGCGGTCATCGATGTCGACGAGTTTGAGTGCCATGATGTTCTCCTTTTCGTTTGCACGTTCCTTCAGTACCGTTTACGAATGCTCTGCTCGATCGAGGCGCCCACTCGGGGGATACGGGTGAGCGCCACTCGAATCGACGGGCTAACGAGCCTAGAGGTCCAAATCGTCCTCGTCTGCCTCCACGGCCGGAGCGGGAGCCTTGATCTCCTGCTGGGCCCCGGCGTGAGCGGCAGTGAGCTGGGCACGGACCGCGTCGGCGGAATCGAGGCCATCGCGGGTGAGCAGGAGCTCGACCGCAACGGGCATGGACAGGCCAGTGTAGGCAACCATGTTCATGCCGTTGAGCAGGCAGCGGGTAGTCACGTTGAATGGGGTGCCGCCGTAGATGTCGCATAGGGTGACGACGAGTTCGCACTCGGCGCTGAGGGTCTCGTAAGCCTCGCGCATCTCGGACTCGAAAGACTCCAGGCTCTTCTCGGCGGTGAGACCAAGAGCGATGACATCAGGCTGCTTGCCCGCAATCATCTCGACGGCGCCGAGGGCGGCCTGAGCGAACTCTCCGTGACTTGCAAGGATGACACCGATACGCATCTTCTGTCCTTTCATACTTATTAATTCTCTTCGTTCTGTTCGTTCTGTTCGTTCTGTTCGTTCTGTTCGTTCTGTTCGTCTATATTTGTTTATTGGTCAAGAGATGATTTTTGGAATGAGCTCTATTTACCTCCTATTTGATGGTTTTTTCCGTGAGCGTTATGTTTTGACCGGTGAAAGGTAATGTGCCTTCGTGAACGGTTTGCGTTTATTTATGTTGTTCGTTTACATTGAAATAAGAACAAACGCTCGATGAGGGAGTCGGCACTCATGAAATCCGAACGCCAGCAGGCCATTCTCGACTTGCTCGATCAACATCATTCGGTATCGGTAAACGAGATATCTAATACCCTATCTGTTTCGGATATGACCATCAGGCGTGACCTGGCCGAGCTTGCCGACAAGGGCCTTCTTGTGCGCGTACACGGAGGGGCTCAGCTTCCACACTCCGCCCACGGAACAGCCCTTTCACGTTTGACCCCGCATGAGGAGAAACGTCGTTTTCAAGTTGATCAGAAACGTGCCGCTGCTATAGCCGCCGCCCAAACCGTCTCAGCCGGCGATACGATCTTTCTCGGTGGAGGCTCCACTCTCGAGCTCATGTGTTCGTATTTGCCCCAGGAGGACATACGCGTCGTCACCAACAGTCTTCCCGTGCTGAACCTGCTAGCCGACAATCCACATATAGATCTATTCTTTGTTGGTGGCATGATGCGTCACGACACGCGAGTTTTCACCATGCCATACAACGGCCGCGGCCCCTACGGTCTATCCGCTCCCAAGGCCTACGTCTCGGCAACCGGTATTTTTGGAAACGAGGTCTTTGGCTCTCGTCCCGATGCAGCCATGGTCCTCTCAGACGCTCTTTCTCGAGCTCAGGAGCGTTATCTTGTTGTAGATGCTGAAAAAGTCGGAAGGCGCGACTTCTGCCTTTTCACCACACTGGAGGATATGACCGCGGCATTCATTAACGAGGACGCAGACCCCCGGACCATCGAGGCCCTCCGCGCCTATACCTCCGTCATTACCGCATAATCCAATTGGCAAGCCATGCTTAAACCCGAACGTCACGAACAATTACTTGAGCTGTGCGCTCAGCGCGGAATGGTCACTGTTGCCCAAGCCGCAACAATCTTTGGTATATCTGAAATGACCGCTCGAAGAGACTTCGATGAGCTCTCGCAACGCGCTGGCGTCATCCGCGAGTACGGTGGCATCCGACTTTCAAGCGGCTCCCCCATTGCCGAAGAGGTCCCGTTTTTTGAAAAGCTCTCAATCCGCTCCCCTGAAAAAGAGCATATCGCACGCACCGCTGTCAACCTCATCAGAGAGCGCGACACCATCTTCCTCGGACCCGGTTCGACTTGCGCTCTCATCGCCCGTGCGCTGCCGCGCATGCGGCTGCGCGTCATCACAAACAGCATCATCGTGCTGAACATGCTCCAGACGCGTAACGATGTGGAGATCTGGGCCCTGGGAGGACAGTATCGCAAACGATCGGGTTCTTTCGTCGGGCCCATCGCCGAAGATGCTCTCGCCCCGCTCGGTATCGACACTTGCTTTATCGGCACCAACGGCGTACTCGCCCAATCCATCTCCTGTTCTAACCTTGAGGAAGGACGCTTACAGGCGCTCGCTTGCGATCGCGCCGCCAAGCGTTACCTTGTCTGCGATTCAAGCAAGATCGGACAGATGGACTTCTTCGGCTTCTTCAATCTCGATCAAATGGACGCACTCATCACCGATGCAAATGTCAACGACAAACAGCGTTCCATGGTTCTCGAATCAACTCGCATCATCGTCGCAGAATAGGCCTGTTTTGATTTAGCTGGACACCACAGCAAAGACCCCGATTCGATAAAGCCGAATCGGGGTCTCATTATTCGCATCAAATCGCAAATAGGTCAGCAGCTACTTCTCAGTGTAGACGCTCTCGCCACCGAGATAGGTCTCGACGAGGGATAGGTCGGGGTTGAGGACGACAACCTCACCCACGTAATCGGAGGTGCCGGCACCGGTGAGCACCACATTGAGGCGACCGTCGCCCATGGCGCGGGCGTCGGCCAGGAACGCCTCGACGGCCTCAAGGTTATCCTTGTAGATGTTCAGCGTGTCAAGCCAAAGCTCGGAAGACGACACGTTGATGCCTGCTTAACTCTGCTCGCTCAGGCTAAAGACTTTGTTGAGGATCGATGATCTGCTGCAAGGTGAACTTACATTGGGACGTGTCGCATTCTTCTTGCGAATCCTCAAAATCAAAGATCATGATGGCGCAGTTGGGGAGTTTTGTTGGGAGCTCGAAGCCCTCTGGGGCTGCAGCCTTGATGAATTGGCGGCTGGCGCTGCCGTGGCTTACTGCTAGGAGGGTTTCGATACCATCGGCGCCCATGATATTGGTGAGGGTGTCCACCATGCGCTCTTGCAACGCGCGGCTTCCTTCTCCTCCGAAGGGGACCAGGTCCTCGCCCGGATCCCAGACGTCGGTGGGGAGGGCATCGTGGGGACCTTCTTCGAAGGTGCCGTAGCAGCGCTCGATGATGCCTTCGCAGGGCTCGACAGCGGCGTCCGGACCGAGGAGTTCGGTAGCAACGAGCTGAGCTGTGTCCATGGCTCGGCCCAAGGGCGAAGAGACCACTTTGTCGGGAACGACGTTGTGGGCTTTGAGCCACGCGGCTGCCACCCGTGCCTGCTGACGGCCCAGGCCGGTCAGCGGTGAATCGCAGCGGCCCTGGACCAGCTTTTTGACGTTGAACTCCGTCTGACCGTGGCGGAGTAGGTATAGGCGCTTCATGCTCTCCCCTTCTGCATAACTTGCTTTGCCGGCGCGGCCTACTCGTGGGTATGGCCTACGTAGTCTTCGTCGATCGTAATCTTGGCAATCGACTTGGGATATTCCGATTCGACCCGTTGTGCCAGCGCGTGTTTTACGTCTTCGGCACTCATCTGCAGATCCGAGGGACGCACGCAGTCAAAGATCACGTTGGTGTGCGTAGGACCCGGCACACAGCGTAGGTCATGAATCGAGAGGCGGCTATCGATCTGTTGAGCCATGGCGTTAATGCGTAAACGCATGCTCGCCACCTTGGGGTCATCGGTCACGATGGGATCGTAGTGAAGCGTGACGATCATTCCGTCTTCGTTTCTAAACGACTGCTCGATGTTATCGAGCGTGTCGTGACTTTCCAGCGGGCTGGCCTCGGCTGCCATCTCGGCGTGAGCGCTTGCGAACTTCCTGCCCGGGCCGTAGTCGTGAACCATCAAATCGTGAACGCCCAAAACGCCGGGGTAGCTCATGATCTTGTCTCGAATGTGCTTGACCAGCTTAGGATCGGGCGCCTGGCCCAAAAGCGGGCTCACCGTATCCTGGATGAGCTCAAAACCACTCCAGCCGATATAGGCGCCAACGGCAAGGCCGACCCAAGCATCAAGATTGATGCGCGTCACCTGCGAAACAATTGCGCACGCTAACACGGCGCCTGTGGCAAGGACATCGTTTTTGGAATCCTGAGCGGTCGCACGCAACGTCTCGGACTCAATGCGGTCACCGAGCTTTTGGTTGAGGGCCGCCATCCACAGCTTTACGACCATCGAAAGCACTAGAACTGCCACCAGGGCAAGCGAGAACTCGACAGGTTCCGGGTTGACGATACGCTCAACCGAGGACTTCACCAGTTCGATGCCAATAAGCAGCACGAGCGCCGCCACAACCAGACCCGAGAGATACTCGTAGCGGCCATGTCCGTAAGGATGCTCGGGGTCGGCCGGCTTGCTCGCCAGCCTAAAGCCCAGCACGCTCACGATATTCGAGCTGGCATCGGACAGGTTGTTCATGGCATCCGCCACGATCGAAACCGATCCCGACAGCACGCCAATTACGCCCTTCGCAGCACAAAGCGCAACATTGGCGAGAATACACACCACGCCCGTCAACGTGCCCACGCGCGCACGGTCGCCCTGCGCACGACGAACAATCCACTCAACCATCTATATCCGCCCCCACGGTACTACCTATATATCTATTGCTCAAACGGATTGTAGTGTAGCCACTTTGCCCCACAGATACAAAAAGGCCGCAACCCACACGGGCCACGACCTTGGAACATGACAAAGAAATCGCCCTTTGTCGCACGGGTTTATGCGCTTGCTTCGGCCACGCTCTTCGAGGTTTCGGGTGAATCAGCTCCGTCCCCCGTCGTCTGCCCCTTCGCCGGCACCACGCCAAAGCAGTAGCTCAGCGCCGCAGACACCGCAAATGCCACACCGCCGGCAGCGCAGCACCACAGCAGATTCGAGATGCCGCCCGTGGCAAAGCCAATGACCATAAGAACATTCGTCATACCGATGGTATAAGCCGTAACGTGGCCTACGGCCGCAACAAGGCCTCCGACGGCGCCGCCAACGGCCATGCACGTCAGACACCTGCCATATTTAAAGCCGCATCCGTACAGCGCTGGCTCGCTTACGCCGCCAAGAATACCCGAGATTGAATAGCCCAGCATGAGCGCCTTCTCGTCCTTATCCGCAACGCGGAGCGACGCGCCAAAGGGCATACCCCAAACGGCGAACGTTGCCATCGTCGCGGCGATCAGGATGCACGAATCCGTTCCCACACTCATAAACTGCGCATAGGCGAGCGATAGGACAACGTTGCTGACACCCGCGATCTTAAGAAACTCCCAGCCCGCGGCAAGCCCCATGAGCGTGAGCAGCGACACGATGCCACCGGAATTGCCAAGCATAAACATAAGCTGTCCCAACAGCATGCCCAGATAGCTGCCTGCCGGCGCCGTAACACACAGCGACACCGGAACCATGACAAGCATGGTTGCAAACGGTACAAAAGAAAACGCCACAGCCTGAGGGATAGTGCGCTTAAAGAAACGCTCCACCTGCCATAGCACGGGCACCGAGATGAGAACCGGAATAACAGTCGTCGTGTAATCGTTGACCGGCGCGGGAAGTAGACCATACACGAAAGTCATCGATGCCCCCGTCGTCGATGCGGCATCAACGAGCTTAAGCAGATCGGGCACAATCAATACGCCGCCCAGCATCATGCCCAGCTGCTCCGAGCAACCGAGCTGGCGGGCAGCGGCCCAACCAAGATAGATGGGCAAAAAGTAATAGCCAGCGTTATACAGCCAGCTGTAAAACAGGCGATAGATTTCGGAATCGGCAGGCCATAGACCAAGCATGCCTTCGCCCATAATGACGGCAACGGTGCGGAACAGCGCCGCGCAGACAATAAACGGCAACGCCGACATCATGCTTTTGGACAGATAGTCCACCACGGCCATGGCGTTTGATGAAACCGTCGTTGTAAACGAGGTGTTAGAAACTTGTGACATGGAACGCCTTTCCCAATGTGACATGCGGACTGTCCCTTTGTCACATCGTGCGGTACTGACCGATTGCGCGGTACTTTTCGTAGCGGAGGTTTGTGAGGGTCGCGTCGTCGAGCTGCCCAAGCGTATCGAAGGCATCAAATGCCGAGGACATGACGACACCGGCGATCTCCTCATGCGACAGGCCCCTATCGTCAACAATGCCGTCGATGATGCCGAGCGCCAACAGATCGGGGGCCGTGAGCTTAAGCGCCTCAGCGGCCTCATTCGCGCGCTCGGTATCCTTCCACAGGATCGACGCACAGGCCTCGGGGCTCACGACCGAATAGGCCGAGCTCGAGAGCATCAGGATGCGGTCGGCCACGGACAGCGCCAGCGCGCCACCAGAGCCGCCCTCGCCTGTCACCACCGAGACAATCGGCGTCTTAAGGCCGCTCATCTCCATGAGATTCTGGGCAATCGCCTCGCCCTGGCCGCGCTCCTCGGCACCGATGCCGCAAAACGCGCCCGAAGTATCAACCAGGCACAGAACCGGCCGACCAAATTTCTCGGCTTGGTGCATCAGGCGACGTGCCTTGCGGTAGCCCTCGGGATGTGCCATACCAAAGTTGCGACGCATGCGCTCTTTGGTCGTGGTACCGCGCTCGATGGCGATAACCGTCACGGGTCGCCCGTCTTTCCAGCCGATGCCGCCCACCACGGCAGCATCGTCGCCAAAGTAGCGGTCGCCGTGCAGCTCTACGAATCCGTCGAGACCCAACGAGATCATCTCGCCTGCCGTGGCGCGGTTCGCCGAGCGAGTCTGTTTGACGATTTCGAGCGCGCTTTTTGGTGCGGCCGAGCGCTTAAACAAGTGTCCCAGCTTTTTGTCGCGACGACCCGTATGCACGATCTCATGCGGTGCCCCCAGGCCGGGCGCGTGCCCTTCGTGCAGCGCCAGCAGCTCGCCTACCGTGAGCGCAATCTCGCCACGCGGTACAACGGCATCGCAAAAGCCGTGCTCCAGCAAAAACTCGGAGCGCTGGAATCCCTTGGGCAGGCGCTTGTGCATGTTCTGCTCGATCACGCGCGGGCCGGCAAATGCCGTCAGGGCATCGGGCTCGGCCAGGATAATGTCGCCCTCCATGGCAAAGCTCGCGGTCACGCCGCCAGTCGTGGGATCGGTGAGCACCGTAATATACAGGCCGCCCGCCTCGCTATGGCGCCTAACCGCCGCAGAAATCTTGGCCATCTGCATAAGCGAGGTCACGCCCTCTTGCATGCGCGCACCGCCCGAAACGGTAAAGCCGACAACTGGCAATCCCAGCTCGGTCGCATGCTCAAATGTGCGACAGATCTTCTCGCCCACCACGGAGCCCATCGAGCCCATCATAAAGTTAGCGTCCATAAAGAAGAGTGCCGTATCGCAGCCGCAGATTTTGCCCCTGCCGCACACAACGGCATCGCGTTCGCCCGAACGCTCGCTCACGATCTTGAGCTTGTCGGCATAGCCGGGAAACGAGAGGAAGTCCTCCGGCGCCAGACTAGCATCCCATTCCTCAAACGTGCCCTCGTCAACCGTCATGCGCATGCGCGCGCGACCGCTCACGCGAAAGTGCTTGCCGCAACGAGGGCAGACCTCGAGGTTGTCGTGCAGGCGCGCCTCATCGATCACACGGCGGCACTCCGGGCACTTGATAAACACGTGGCGTGCAGGAAACTCGGCGCACGACTCGGTCATCGGCCCCTCGAGGACGTTGACCGTCTTCGCTTTTCTATTCATCAGCATAGAGATGCCCCATCAGATCGGTGTGATACATGCCCGACAAGAACTCGTCGTTTGCCAGCACGTCGAGCTGAAGCTCGCTGTTTTCGCTCACGCCCTCAATCACGAGCTCGCCCAAGGCCGAGCGCATCTTGCGAATGGCGCCGTCACGCGTGGGCGCACACACGATGAGCTTGCCGAGCATAGAGTCGTAGTACGGCGGAACTTTCGCACCGGTAAACATAGCGGAATCCCAGCGTACGCGCGGACCACCCGGCACACGCAACGCGGTAACCGTTCCACATGACGGCAGAAAGTCCGGCGTTTCGGCATTGATGCGGCACTCCATGGCGTGGTTGCGAACCGGCATGTCCTCCCGCTCAAAGGGCAGAGGCTGGCCGGCCGCCACGCGCAGCTGCCACTTGACCAAGTCGGTATCGGTCACAAACTCCGTAACCGGATGCTCCACCTGCAAGCGCGTGTTCATTTCCATAAAGTAGAAATTGCCGTCATCCGAGTACAAAAACTCGATGGTACCCGCTCCCTCGTAGCCGACGGCACGAGCCAAGTCACGCGCTGCCTTGTGCATGCGAGCACGAATGTCGTCGCGTTCGTCGAGGCACGGCGCAGGGCTCTCCTCGATCAGCTTTTGGTTGCGACGCTGTACCGAGCACTCGCGCTCGCCGAGCGAAAACACATGGCCCTGCTTATCGGCCATAATCTGCACCTCAACGTGGTGCGCCGGCGCGACGAACTTCTCCATGTAGCACTCGCCGTCGCCAAAGACGGCCTCGCCCTCGGCACGCGCCTCGATGAACGCCTTTGCCGCATCTTCCACGCGCTCGACCTTGCGAATGCCGCGACCGCCGCCACCTGCACGCGCCTTAATGAGCACGGGGCAGCCAATGCGCTCGGCCTCGGCCGTTGCCTCCTCGGGGCTTTTGAGCAAATCGCAGCCCGGCACGATGGGCACGCCCGCCGCGGCAGCCGTTCGACGTGCGGCGTCCTTGTCGCCCATGCTGTCGATCACCTCGGCCGAGGGACCGACAAACGCCAGGCCATACTTGTCGCAGTCGCGCGCGAAGCTCGCCTTCTCGGAGAAAAAGCCATAGCCGGGATGAATTGCCTTAGCTCCCGACTTTACGGCACAGGTGAGCACGGCATCGTCATTGAGGTAGCTCTCGGCAAGACGCGGGCCGCCGATGCAATACGCCTCGTCGGCAAGTTGCACGTGCAACGCGTCCGCATCGGCCGTGGAATAAACGGCGACGGTCTTGATGCCCATATCGCGGCACGCGCGGATAACACGGACCGCGACTTCGCCGCGGTTGGCGATGAGCACTTTGTCGAACATGAAGCCTTCCTTAACTTTCGTGCATGAGTGCAAAAGACATATCGGCGCGGCAGCAAACCTCACCGTTGACGCTCGCGGTACCCGTCGCAAAGCGGAACGGCCCGCGCGCACGCGTGATGGAGCACACCAGATCCACCGTGTCGCCCGGGCGCACCGGACGCTTAAAGCGAACCTTGTCCAGACTCGTGTAGAACGGCGTCGCGCCGCGCGCCTCCTCATCGCCCATCAGCAGCACGCAGCAGTTCTGGGCGAGCATCTCGCACTGAATCACGCCGGGGACGACCGGGTTTCCCGGAAAATGCCCCTGCAAAAAGTACTCGTCACCCGTAATCGTGATCTTGCCGTGGGCCTCGTCGCCCACCAGCTCGGCTTCGTCGAGCAAAAGCATCGGTTCGCGATGCGGCAACAGCTTCTTGAGCTCTTCTTTGTTCATGGATATCACCTATCCAATCCTCATGAGGCAGCTGCCAAACTCCACGAGGTCGCCGTCGGCCACGCAGATCTCGAGCACCTCGCCATCCGCCTCTGCCGTCACCTCGTTGAGAACCTTCATGGCCTCGATGATGCAGAGGGTCTCACCGGCCTTGACCTTGGAGCCCACGTGCACAAACGGCTCGTCGCCCGGCGCCGGGGCAGCATAGAAAACGCCGACCATGGGAGCGGTCACCTCGGTGCCCTTGGGCTCCGGTGCGGCGGCAGGCGCCTGCGCGGCGGGCTCCGGTGCGGCGGCAGGCATGGCGACAGGAGCCACCGCCGGAGCAGTCACGGCACCCGGCATAGGCATGGGCACGGCAACCGGCTGCGCGGCGCTCGCGCGCTCGAGTTCGACCGCGGTGCCATCGGGCTCCTCAACGCGTACGCGCGTGAGGCCGCGGTCCTCCATAACATCGGCTATCTCGGCAAGTCTTTTGGAATCCATGCTCTAGCTCCTCGTATATCTACGCAGCGCGATGGCGGCATTGTGCCCGCCAAAGCCCAGGTTGGTCGAAAGCGCCCAGGTAAGGTCGGCGCGAACCGCGCGATTGGGCGTGTAGTCAAGATCGCAGGCGGGATCGGGCGTGCGATAGTTAATGGTCGGGGGTACCACGCCCTGCTCGAGCGCCATGGCGCAGGCCATGACCTCGATGGCACCCGTAGCACCGATCATGTGGCCGGTCATCGACTTAGTCGACGAGACGTGCGCGGCACGCGCCGCGTCCTCGCCGAGCGCACGCTTAATGCCCGCCGTCTCGGACGAATCGTTGAGCTTGGTCGATGTGCCGTGGGCATTGATATAGAGGCCCTCGGAAGGCTTGACGTCGCCCTCGGTCACCGCCAGCGATATCGCGCGGGCGATACCTGCCGCGTCCGGGTCGGGACTCGTGATGTGGTAGGCGTCATCGGTGTTGCCGTAGCCCACAACCTCGGCGTAAATGTGCGCACCGCGCGCCTGCGCATGTTCCATGCTCTCGAGTACCAGCACGCAGGCGCCCTCGCCCATCACAAAGCCGTCGCGGTCTGCATCGAACGGGCGGCAAGCCGTCGCGGGATCGGGGTTGGTGGTCAATGCACGGCAGGACGTAAAGCCCGCAACGGCATCGGGGATAATGGCCGCCTCGGCGCCGCCCGCGAGGATCGCGTCGGCATAGCCATGCTTGATGGCGCGGAACGCCTCGCCCACCGCATGGGCCGAGGTTGCGCACGCGGTCACCACGGGCAGGGTCGGGCCCTTTGCCTTGTGGCGGATCGCGATATTGCCCGATGTCATGTTGGGGATCATCATCGCGATCATATAGGGCGATGCGCGGCGGGGCCCACGGTCGGCAATCGTATGGACGTTATCGACGAGCGTCGTCATGCCGCCCACGCCCGAGCCCACGTAGACGCCCAGGCGCTCGCGATCGATGGCGCCTTCGACATCAAAGCCCGCATCGTGCATTGCCTCGTCCGAAGCCGCCATCGCAAACTGAACGCAGGGGTCCAGATGCTTGGCGTCACGCTTGCCAAAGTACTCGTTGCCGTAAAAGCCCTTGACCTCGGCTGCCACCTTGACGGCAAATGCATCGGTATCGAAGTGCGTGATCGGACCGATGCCACACGTTCCGGCACACATGGCCGCCCAGGTGGCAAGCGCGGTGTTGCCGAGCGGCGACACGGCACCGATACCGGTGATTGCAACTCTCTGTTCCATCATGGTCTCCTCATCCAAGCCGTTCTTCGGCCCTGGTTTCTACATCGCCATTCCGCCGTCGACGCGTACGACCTCGCCCGTAATGTAGGCAGCCGCATCGCTCGCCAAAAAGCGCACCACGCCGGCCACTTCCTCGGGGCGCGCCATGCGCCTCAGGGGAATCTGCTCCTCGCACGCCGCACGCACCTTCTCCGAGAGCTTTGCCGTCATATCCGTCTCGACAAACCCGGGGGCGACTGCGTTCACTCGTACGCCGCGGGGCGCAAGCTCGCGCGCTACCGCCTTGGTCAAGCCGATCACGCCCGCCTTGGAGGCAGCGTAGTTGGCCTGTCCGGCATTGCCCATCAGGCCCACGACCGAGCTCGTGTTGATGACGCAACCGCCGCGCTGGCGCATAAAGGTCTTAGTGAGCGCGCGCGTCGTATTGAACGTGCCCTTGAGATTGACATCGAGCACGCGGTCGAAGGCATCGTCGCCCATACGCATGAGCAGGCCGTCGCGCGTGATGCCGGCGTTGTTGACGAGCGCCCAAATCGAACCAAAGTCATTGAGCACGACCTCGATGCAGGCATTGACGGCAGCGGGGTCGGCCACGTCGCATTGATATGCGCGCGCCGTGGCGCCAACCGCCTCGCAGGCTTCGCATGTCTTGCGCGCCGCATCGACGCTGCCGGCATAGATGACGGCGATATCAAAGCCGTCCTCCGCCAAACCGGTTGCACAGGCGCGGCCAATGCCTCGCGAACCGCCCGTGACCAGTGCCACGCGACGTGAGTCGTTGCGCTCGAGCGCGCCGTTGTTCAAGTTGCCCATGTCATTCCTTTCGGGTTACAGCCCTGTGGACTATGCGAGCTCGTCGGCAATAGCTGCGACCTGCTCGGCCGTTTCGCACGAATACATGCGAACGTCGCTCAGCGTACGCTTGACCAGGCCCGACAGCGTTTTGCCAGGGCCGACCTCAATAAACGTGTCGATGCCCTGATCCTGCAGAGTATGCAGTGTGTCGACCCAGCGCACGGCATGACTCACCTGATTGGCCAACACCTCCGATGCCGTCTGCGGGTCGGCCGGATAGGGTGCCGCCGTCATGTTTGCCATGACCGGAATTAGCAGCGAAGACGGAGCGTGGCCGTCTTGGATATACGTCGCCAGCCCCTCAGTCGCCTCGGCCATATAGGGGCTATGAAATGCACCCGACACCGCGACTTTCATAGCGCGGCCGCCGGCCTCTTTTACTAGGACGTCGAGCTCCTGCAGCGCCTCGGACGCCCCGGCAACAACCGTCTGCTGCGGGCTGTTGTAGTTGACTGGCCAGCAGTCCTCGCCGGCCTGTTTTGCCAGGCCCTCGACTTGCACCGCATCGAGCTTGATGACGGCGCGCATGCCGCCCGGATGGCGCTCGGCAGCCGCGGCCATCAGCGCCGCGCGCTCGCACACGAGCTCAAAGCCCGCTCGCGTATCGAATACCCCCGCAAAGGTGAGTGCGGCGACCTCGCCCAGCGAGAATCCCGCACAGGCGGCAGGCACCACGCCGCGCTCACGCAGGGCGATAGCCGCTGCCAGGTCGTGAACGAACACGCACGGCTGCGTGTTCTCGGTCTGCGAGAGCTCCTCCTTGGAGGCGCTCCGGCACTGCTCGCTCGTCCCCGGGCGCACCTCGTCGGCAATGGCGAACACCTCGGCGGCCGCCGGCGATGCCTCGATCAGGTCGACGCCCATCGCGGGGTGTTGGGCACCCTGGCCGGCAAACAGAAACGCTACGCTACCCATGCGGACGCACCCTTCAGGACGCGCACGGCGCCATCGACCAGATCGTCAACGATTTCACGCGCGCTCTGGCGCTCGCTAACCATGCCGGCAATCTGTCCACACAAAAACGAACCCTCTTCGTAGTTGCCGTCCTTGGCGGCCTTACGCAGCGCACCGGTTCCCATAGCACCGAGCTCCTCGGGGCTTGCGCCAGCCGCCTCGTTCTTGGCATACGCGTTGGTGAAGGGGCTCTTGAGGGCGCGAACCGGATGTCCCGTCGAGCGACCGGTCGCACGCGTCGACGTGTCGCCTGCCTTGAGCACCAACTCTTTGTACTGTTCGGATACGGTGCACTCGTTTGCGACCAGAAAGCGTGTTCCCACCTGGACTCCGGCAGCGCCGAGCATAAAGGCGGCCGCTACACCGCGGCCATCGGCGATGCCGCCAGCCGCAACCACGGGAATATCGACCGCATCGACAACCTGCGGCACCAGTGCCATCGTCGAGGTCTCGCCAATATGGCCGCCTGATTCGGTACCCTCGGCAACCACGGCAGTGGCTCCGCGACGCGCCACGAGACGCGCCAGCGCCACCGAAGCCACGACGGGAATAACCTTGATGCCCGCATCGACCCAGGCCTTCATGTACTTGGTCGGATTGCCGGCGCCGGTCACCACAACGGGCACCCGCTCATCAATCACCACTTGTGCGACCTCGTCGACAAACGGGCTCATGAGCATAACGTTGACGCCAAAGGGCTTATCCGTCTTGGCGCGCAGCTCGTGAATCTGGTCGCGCAGCCAGTTGGCGTCGGCGTTCATGGCCGCGATAATCCCTAAGCCGCCCGCCTCGGACACGGCAGATGCCAGCGAGGCGTCGGCAATCCAGGCCATGCCACCCTGGAATACAGGCTTTTCGATGCCGAGCAGATCGCAGAGAGGAGTCTTGAGCATCTCTACTTCTCCAATGCCGCCTCGACCGTATCGGCGAACTCGCCGACCGTCTTGGGGTTCTCCTCGGTATCGAGCTGGATGCCAAACTCGTCCTCGACGGCGACGAGAATCTCGACGGTGCCCAGGCTGTCGAGGCCAATCTCCTCGAGCGTGGACTCGGGCTTCATCTCGATGTCGTCAAGGCCGGCGGTCTCGCGGATAACGTCGCAAACGCGCTCGAAGGTCTTCTGATCTGCCATGGTAGTTCTCCTTTGGTTGTGCCCTAGGGCGTTTTTATTTCCTATGTGCGACTACTTCCAACGAAGCAGATAGCCACCTATATCCAGACCGGCGCCAAATCCAACCAAGGCGATGGTGTCGCCCGCATTCAGTGCGTCGGTGCGTGTCAGTCGGTCAAGCGCAAGAGGAATGCAGGCGCTCGAAATGTTGCCGGTCTCGCGCAGCGTTCGAACCACGCGCTCGTCTGGCACGCCGAGGCGCTTGACCGCCTGACTCAGGATTCGTTCGTTAGCCTGATGGAATACAAAATGGTTGATGTCCTCGACCGAAATGCCCGCATCGCTCGCAAGCTTATGGACCGTGTCGCAAATCGCGTTGACGCCGAACTTGAACACGCGGCGGCCATTCATGGACAGCACGCTCTGGCGGTCCGAGGGAACCTTGAATGGCGAGGTGCCATCCAGACCGGGAACGTGCAACGTCTCGACATCGGGTGTGGTCGAAAGCTCAACAGCGAGGGGATTCTCTCCCCCAGCCTCTATGACCGCAGCGCCTGCCCCATCGCCAAAGAGCACGCAGGTGGCACGGTCGGTCCAGTCGAGCGCGCGCGTCATCTGCTCGGCAGCAACGACAAGCACGCGCTCGGCGCGACCGCGGGCGATATAGCCCTCGGCGACATCGAGCGCAAACACGAAGCCGGCACAGGCCGCCGAGACATCGAAGGCAGGGCACGTCGCGCCTAGTCGCTCAGCAACGGCACACGCCTCAGCGGGAACAAGGTGATCACCCGTCGTCGTCGAGCAGACGATCAGATCCAGCTGGCTCGCGTCGATTCCGGACACCCGGAGTGCCCGCTCGCTCGCCGCTACGGCAAGGTCGTCAAGTGACTCGGTGGTGCAGACGTGGCGGCTCTTGATACCTGCGCGGGTAAAAATCCACTCATCCGAGGTATCGAGGAACTCAGACAGCTCGTCATTGGAAACACTGCGCTCAGGAAGCGCCGAGCCTGTTCCAAGAATCGTGAAACCCATCACTAACCTCCTTTGAGTTGTTGACGTGTTTACATCGACCAAGAGAGGATAGCGCATTTCAGTCCTTGTTGACGTGTTAACATTAAATTGTCCAAATGCGACAAAGGCTTCACATTGTGTCTATCTCTCGACACCATTGCTCGATTGCCTTATTAACTTAGGAGGTAGCAGCCGTTATGGATGCCAAATTAACGATAGTCGACGTAACTGGATCGACCAACGATGACCTGCTCGAAGCAGGAAAACAGGGAGCGCCGCACGGCACAGGACTTGCCGCCCGGGCTCAGACAGCAGGACGCGGCCGGCGCGGCCACAAGTGGGATTCAACCGCCGGCAACCTATTGCTTTCGATTGTCCTGCGTCCATGCGTTAATCCTGCAAAGTACTCTGGTCTTGCCGCCGTCAGCGGCCTAGCGGTGCTCGAGGCGCTCGGAAAGCAGGGTCTTGCAAACGAGATTGGTCTCAAATGGCCCAACGACCTGGTCGCGCGAGGACGCAAGCTCGGCGGCATTCTGGTCGAGGCCGCACGCGATAACGAAGGCAGGCCCTTCGCCGTCTGCGGCATTGGCGTCAACGTAAACTACACGCCCCAAGAGGTACCCGATGGCGGCCTGGCTGCAATTGGCCTCTCGGACCTCAACGAGAATGTTCCCGCCGTCGATGTGCTCCTCGATGAGGTCTATCACGCAGTTATAGAAGCTGTAAATGCGTGGGCAGAGCGTCTCAACGCCATGGAAGAAGATGCTGGACCGCTCGCGCCCGTCCACGGCGAATATGTCACTCACCTCAATTGGATTGGGAAGCACATTATCGCCCGCTCACCCGCTGGAGACGAGCTGGCACGCGGCATCTTTAAAACCGTCGATGCCTTTGGTCGCGCGTGCATCGAAACGGAAGACGACTTGCGATCCTTCCATTTTGAGGAGGCATCGCTGCGTCCCGTGAGCGAATAGGGCGCCGCAGCCACCTACTCGTCAGCATTGTCCGACAGTCCAAACCACCCTTCAAAACAAAAGGGCCCCGCTACCGTAACGGCAGCGGGGCCCTTTAAGCTATGAGCGATATCGCTTAGAGCTTGATGTCGATGTCGACGCCAGCGGGGAGGTCGAGACGCATAAGCGAATCAACGGTGCCCGAGGTGGGGTCGAGGATGTCGATGAGGCGCTTGTGGGTGCGCATCTCGAACTGCTCACGAGAGTCCTTGTTCACGTGCGGCGAGCGGATAACCGTGTACAGGTTGCGCTCGGTGGGCAGGGGGACAGGACCGGAAACGCGAGCGCCAGTCTTCTGAGCGGTCTCGACGATGAGCTTCGCGGACTGATCGACGACCTCGTGATCATAGCCCTTGAGGCGAATGCGGATCTTCTGGGTAGCCAACTTAAACCTCCAAAGAGTGCGAGAAATGTTCTCGCGGATTACGTAACAGGGAGCTCGAACTTAGGCGTTCTTGCTCATGACCTCGTCCACGATGGACTTGGGCGCGGGCTCATAAGAGTCGAACTGCATCGTGTAGGATGCACGGCCCTGGGTCTGGGAGCGAAGGTCGGTAGCGTAACCGAACATCTCGCCCAGCGGCACCTTGGCACGGATGAGCTTGGTGTTCTTGCGATCCTCCATGCCCTCGATCTTGCCGCGGCGACCGGAGAGGTTGCCCATAACGTCGCCCATGTACTGCTCGGGGGTCTCGACCTCGACAGCCATGATCGGCTCGAGCAGCTGCGGATCGGACTTCTTGAGGGCATCCTTGATAGCCATGGAACCAGCGATCTTGAAGGCGGCCTCGGAGGAGTCGACCTCGTGGTAAGAACCGTCGAACAGGGTGACCTTAACGTCGAGGACCGGGAAGCCGGCGATAACACCGGTGTTCAGGGCCTCCTGGATGCCCTTATCGATGGACGGGATGTACTCCTTGGGCACGACGCCGCCGACGATAGCGTTGACGAACTCGTAGCCGAAGCCCTCCTCCATCTTCTCGAGCTTGATGACGGCGTGGCCGTACTGACCGCGACCGCCGGACTGACGGACGAACTTGCCCTCAGCCTTCTCGACGTCGTGACCAGCGGTCTCGCGGTAGGCAACCTGGGGCTTACCAACGTTAGCGTCAACCTTGAACTCGCGGAGCAGACGGTCGACGATGATCTCCAGGTGCAGCTCGCCCATGCCGGCGATGATGGTCTGGCCGGTCTCGTGGTTGGTGGACACCTGGAAGGTCGGGTCCTCCTCGGCGAGCTTGGTCAGAGCCAGGGACATCTTGTCCTGCTCGGCCTTGGTCTTGGGCTCGATGGCAACGTCGATAACGGGCTTAGCGAACTCGATCTTCTCGAGGACGATCTCCTTGCCCTCGGCGCACAGGGTGTCACCGGTGGTAGAGTTCTTGAAGCCGACGCAAGCGACGATGTCGCCGGCGGCAGCGTCGTCACGGTCGATACGCTCGGCAGCGTTCATCTCGAGGATGCGGCCGAGGCGCTCGCGCTGACCGTTGGAGGCGTTGACCACGTAGGAGCCGGACTCGGCGCGGCCGGAGTAAACGCGGACGTAGGTGAGCTTACCGACGAACGGGTCGGTCATGATCTTGAAGACCAGGCCGGAGAAGGGCTCGTCGAAGGAGGGATGACGCTGGATCTCCTCGCCGGTGTCCGGATCGGTACCGGTGACGGCCTCAACGTCGAGCGGGCTGGGCAGGTAGTCGACGACAGCGTCGAGCAGCTCCTGAACGCCCTTGTTCTTGTAGGCGGAGCCCACGAAGACGAGGTTGAGCTCATTGGCCAGAACACCCTTGCGCAGAGCAGCCTTGAGCTCCTCGACGGTGAAGTCCTCCTCCATGAGGATCTTCTCCATGAGCTCGTCGTCAAAGCTGGCAGCAGCGTCAAGGAGCTCCTCGCGCTTGGTGGCAGCGATGTCGGCAAACTCAGCCGGGATCTCGTCCATCGGCTCGGGGTAGGTCATACCCTTCTCGTCGGCCTTGAAGTCCCATGCAGTCATGGTGACCAGGTCGATGACGCCCCAGAAGTTGTCCTCGGCGCCCATCGGGACCTGAGCGGCCACGGCGTTAGCGTCGAGACGATCCTTCATGGTCTCGATAGCGTTGAAGAAGTCAGCGCCCACGCGGTCATACTTGTTGATGAAGGCGATGCGGGGGACGTTGAAGGTGGAAGCCTGACGCCAAACGGTCTCAGACTGGGGCTGAACGCCGGCAACGGCGTCGAAGACGGCGACAGCGCCATCGAGGACGCGCAGGCAGCGCTCGACCTCGGCGGTGAAGTCAACGTGGCCCGGGGTGTCGATGATCTGGATGCGGTAGTCCTTACCGTCCTTGTTCCAGAAGCACGTGGTAGCAGCGGAGGTAATGGTTACGCCGCGCTCCTGCTCCTGAACCATCCAGTCCATGGTGGCAGCGCCCTCATGGACCTCACCGATCTTGTGGGTCTTACCGGTGTAGTAAAGAATACGCTCGGTCGTGGTGGTCTTACCGGCATCGATGTGGGCCATGATGCCGATGTTACGGGTATCGGAAAGCTTGTACTTAGGCTTAGCCATGTTAGTTCCTTACCTTAACTTACCAACGATAGTGAGAGAACGCGCGGTTGGCCTCGGCCATCTTGAAGACGTCCTCACGCTTCTTGACGGAAGCGCCCAGGCCGTTGGAGGCGTCGAGGATCTCGTTGGCGAGACGCTCGGCCATGGTCTTCTCCTTGCGAGCGCGGGAGAAGTTGACGATCCAGCGGATACCCAGAGCGGTGGAACGACGGGAGTTGACCTCCATCGGGACCTGATAGGTAGCGCCGCCGACACGCTTGGGCTTAACCTCGAGCGTGGGCTTGACGTTGTCCATAGCCTTCTTGAAGGTAGCGAGAGCGTCGCCACCCTCAGACTTCTCGGCAACGATCTCGAAAGCGGTGTAAACGATGCGCTCAGCGGTGGCCTTCTTGCCGTCAAGAAGGACCTTGTTGATGAGCTGAGTCACCAGGCGGTTGTTGTAAACGGCGTCAGGCTGAACCTCACGACGATTAGCTGCTGCACGACGCGGCATGTGAAATCTCCTTAAGTGTCTACCGTGCGGCGCTTAGGCGGCACACGGCGAAAGTATCAAAACGTTATCTGGCTTATTTAGCCTTGGGGCGCTTAGCACCGTACTTGGAACGGGCCTGCATACGGTTCTGGACCGGAGCAGCGTCGTAGGCGCCACGGATGACGTGATAACGGACACCAGGGAGGTCACGGACACGACCGCCGCGGACGAGCACGATGGAGTGCTCCTGCAGGTTGTGGCCCTCACCCGGGATGTAAGCAGTAACTTCGATGCCGTTGACAAGGCGAACACGGGCAACCTTACGAAGAGCCGAGTTCGGCTTCTTGGGGCTCGTGGTGAAGACGCGGGTGCACACGCCGCGCTTCTGGGAGTTGTGCTGCAGAGCAGCGTTCTTGGACTTCTTGGGCACGGAACGACGGCCCTGGCGAACCAGCTGGTTAATAGTAGGCAAAGCGTACTCCTTCTCGAATGATTCCAGCTTTCTGTAAAGTGCAACGGCTTGAATCGAGGGGTCAGCATCCCCCTACGAAACACGCAGTTCGATAGGATACGTGGCGTTAGCTGTGCCGTCAACAGACCACGCCGCCGGGCGTATCCCAAAATAGCTATATTTCCGTAAAGCCTCCATAAAAGGAATCCCCGCCTGTGCGCAAGTGCCCATTCCAGCCGTCCATTTAACGCAAAAAAGGCCGCTTCCCCTCTTGGAAAGCGGCCTAGACCTTACGAATAGACGATGGTAAAGGGTACTTCTGTTTCGGTCTCTCCTGTTGATGTGCACCTCGTGCCCTCAAGGGTCACCGAGACCACTTGATCGACATCAATCAACTTCGTTGGCACCCAAATGTTCTCTCCGCTATTGCGTGCCATCGAAACATAGAAATTGTACGCCCCTGCGTCGTCATCTTCGATAATCTGCTCCGATCCATCCTTGTAGCTGACGGTCAGTTTATGATCAACTGCTTCATAGCCCAGATCATCGATGTGCGTCTGGATGGAAAACGGGCTGATCTCGAGAGGCGAGTCGTCGGAGCGGAGCTCCTTTGTATCGACGTGCGCTCCGACGTTAAACTCTGGCGTCGATACCTCGATCACCTTCGCATCCTCACCTTTGCCCTCCGTCCAACTGATATTCCAGGTGACCGCATGTCGTAAATCTCGATCGCGATTCCAAGATGCAAAGTACATCGTGCCGATAATGACCGTGTCGCTTGATGTGTCTTTATCAATGGTGCAGCGTGTATCAGCCCATTCCTCGCCGAAGTTCATGCTGGGTGTACTGACGCCCCCTTCTTCTTCACCATAGAGAACAAGTTCGCCAAGCTCTGCCGCCGGCTTGTAGTAGTTAACGCCATTCGGATTGGACAATGTAAACGTCACAGCACCGCAACCGTTCTCGTCGATTGCCATCTCATGAATGTCGAGCGTATAGCCGTTGCCCTCGACGGACAGATTGACCTTCTGGACTGCACCCTCCAGGCTTTGGGGCGCGATACCATCACCAAACTCTCTGGTGTAGGTATATTTCGTCCCCGACGAGCCGCCATTTGTCCAGGTAACGGACTCTCCGTTGCCATGGTTTCCCCAGGCAGAGGCAAAATAACTGGAATTGACGACGGCGTAGGCGACCCCTCCGGTCGCCAGCACTCCGGCAAGGCATCCGATCACGGCAACATACAGAGGCTTCGCGTGACCCTTTCGGCGAAGCGGCTCACCAGCAGCGGCATAAAGAACACGGTCAGCAAGATCGCTATCGGCTTGGACGGACTCGAAGGCCTGCTTGATTTGGTTGGATTTCACGGTCGCCCTCCTCTAGGATGAACTTGAGTTTCGATCTGCCGCGAGCTAAACGCGTTCGAACTGTCGCGGCTGGTACGTGCAGCAACTCGGCAATCTCTGAAGTCGAGAAGCCCAGATAGTAATAGAGCACGATGGGGATACGGAATCGCTCCGGAAGTCGCATAACGTCTGACAGGACCGCCTTGGTCTCCTCCTGCGCCGCCGAAAGCGAATCGGCCAGGTTCTCAATATCCTCTACACGCCTCCATGGCTTTCGAAAGAGCGATTTACATTCATTGATCGTGACCCGGATAAGCCAGCGGCGAAGATGTTCCCAACTTTCAAAGTGTCCATCGCTTTTAAGCAACTTAAGAAAGACATCTTGGGCAATATCGTCGGCATCGGCGCGATCGCGCAGGTACGTCAAGGCGATTCGAAACACGACATCCCGGTGATCTTCGACCGCCTGTCTAAATGCTTGTTCTTCCATAATCACCTCCCGGTGACGCTGATGGTTCTTGATGAGGTCCTCACCATAGATACGCTTTGGCCGAACGAAATGTTTCAAATCCAAGCAGGAAAAACCTACCAAAATAAACCTGTCCCTTTTTGGCAAAAGGAATCCCCTTCTGTGCGCGGGGGCAGATTCCCGGAACGGGCCGCCCGCTGTTTAAGTTTGCTGCTCTACAGTCCTGCGCAAGACGGAAAGCACATTAAGTGCTTTCCTTTGCGTGCGGAACTCGCGACAAACTTAGGTACCGTCAAGATTCTTTCGCAAATTGATCGAGGCGGCCTCGGCCCCGCCTTG
>DXMU01000035.1 GCA_019414025.1 Collinsella sp. | reverse complement strand
GCGGTCTTTCATGCAGCAGGGGCTCTCAATGTTTTATGTCCTGCTCATATCGTCTCTGCCGACAGTGGGGGACAGTCCTTGCAGCTTTTTGCGAAGAGTGTCCCCAGTGACTAGTCGTTTAAGAACGTCCCCAATGACTGACCAATGACTAGGCGAGGGCGGCCATGATGGTGCGGGCGACGCCGTCGTGGTCGTTGTCGTATTCGGTGATGGCGTCGGCGGCCTCGCGATCTTCGGGCTCGGCGTTGATCATGGCCATGCCATGGCCCGCTGCCTGCAGCATGGGGATGTCGTTGATGTTGTCGCCGAACGCCCAGGCGTCGGCGAGACGCTCGCCCAGATGCTCACACAGCCACGTGAGGGCCGTTCCCTTGGTGGCGCCTTCGCCCATAACCTCGATATTCATGGCGTACGAACGCGTGACCTCAATGCCTCCGAGCGTGTCGAGCGCCGCCGCGATGGCGTCGCGATCGGCGGGGGCGTGCCAGTACATAGCGATGCGTTCGAGCGTCTCGACCTCGTCGATCTTGCTGTCGATATTCATGTCGATCGGCGTTCGTGTGCGCTTGAGCGAAGCCGCGATGTGGGGGTCGCCGCCACAGAACTCATCCAGACGCCCGTATAGCGAGCGGGGGAGGAAGCACTGCCCATCCGCGAAGATATCGAAGGTCACATCGTGGCCGGCGGCAATGCGATGGATGCGGTGGGCAATGCCACGGTCGAGCGGACGGCTCAAGATGCACGTGGCGCGCGAGGCGTCGGTGGGCGTATCCCCGTCGAGCTGCCAGACGCTGGCGCCGTTGGCACAGACCGCGTAATGCACGGCGGGATGGGCGAGAATGGGCTCAAAGATGCCCGACAGTGGACGTCCCGTGCAGGGAACAAACTCGATGCCACGACGTGCGAGCTCGTCGAGCATCGCCCAGGTGGCATCGCTCATTTGCTTATCGCTCGTCAGCAGCGTCCCATCCATATCGGAAAACACAATCATTTGATGCAGCCCTTTCTACTGGCATAAAAAGCGTGGCCGAGGGCTTGGGTCCCTGGCCACGCTCGAGTTCTATAACGGTTCGCGTCCTAGCGGTCGGCGAGCGGCTTGTACTCCAGCGGCTCGATCACCGGACGATAGGCCGGGCGAATAATACGGTGCGCGCAGAAGAGCTCTTCCATGCGGTGTGCCGACCAGCCGGCCATGCGGGCGACGGCGAATAACGGCGTAAAAAGCGTCTCGGGCACGCCGAGCATCTTGTAGATAAAGCCTGTGTACAGGTCGATGTTGGCGCAGATGGGCTTGGTCATGCCGTGGTCGCGCATGACCTGGGGTGCCAGGCGCTCGATGCGCTCGATGAGCGCGAACTCTTCGCCCAAGTCCTTCTTGGCTGCCAGCGAGCGCGCGTAACGGCGGCAGACCTCGGCGCGCGGGTCGCTGAGCGTATAGACGGCGTGGCCCATGCCGTAGATGAGACCCGTGCCGTCGAAGGCCTGCTTGTCGAGGATCTTGCCCAGATAGGCTGCGACCTCGTCCTCGTCCTCCCAGTTGGAGACATGCGCGCGGATGTCCTCGTGCATAGACACGACCTTGGCATTGGCACCGCCGTGGCGCGGGCCCTTGAGCGAGCCGATAGCCGCGGCGTAGGCGGAATACGGGTCGGTGGCCGATGAGGACAGCACGCGGCAGGCGAACGTGGAGTTGTTGCCGCCGCCGTGCTCGGCATGCAGCATGAGCATCACGTCGAGCAGCATGGCTTCGTCGCGGGTGAACGCCATGCCACCGCGCAAGACCTGTAGGATGGTCTCGGCGGTGGAGAGGCCGGGCGTGGGGTGCGGCACGTGAACCTCGGAGCCGCGAAGCTTGGCGACCGAGGCCATGTGTGCGAAGGCGGCGATGCGCGGGAGACGTGCGAGCATGGAAATGGCGACGTCGATTTCGTGCTCGGGCGTGATCACGTCTGGTTCGGCATCGAAGGCGTAGAGCAGCAGTACGGCGCGCTGGAGCACGTTCATGATGCTCGACGACACCGTGGTCATAGGGAACTCTTTAACGTACTCGTCGCTCAGATGTCTAAAGGCGCCCAGGCGCTCGCAAAAGCCGT
This sequence comes from Collinsella sp., assembly GCA_019414025.1. GTDB lineage: Bacteria > Actinomycetota > Coriobacteriia > Coriobacteriales > Coriobacteriaceae > Collinsella. The sequence goes on along the minus strand of DXMU01000035.1, from coordinate 29,043 downwards.
CGAGCTCTTCCTTGTTGGGCAGCGAACCCGTGATAAGCAGATAGGCGACTTCCTCGTAGCCGTAGCGATTCTCGGCCTGGGCATTGTTGACCAGATCCTCAATGCTGTAGCCGCGAAGCGTGAGCTTGCCCTGATCGGGCACGACCTTTCCGTCGACCTTGTTGTAGCCGTGCACATCCGAGATACGAGTGAGACCCGCGACCACGCCCGAGCCGTCGGCATTGCGCAGGCCGCGCTTGACATTGTGCTCGACAAACAGGCCCTCGTCATAAGGGTCGGTCGGCAGGCCGTGGTAGAGGCTTTCGCTCTCAGACGAAATCTGGCGGCTTGCTTCGTAATCCAGGACTAGTCGGCTCAAGTGGTCATCGAAGCGGTAATAGATTTTCTTGGCGTCGTAGGCCATGCGCGCTCCTCTCCGGGCCGCATCGGGGTGACTTGCATGGGCATGCGCGCGTCAGGCTATCCCCAGCGGCTTGCTCGCTACAGGCGGTACATAAAGTTAAAGACGTCCTCGCGCTGGATGGACACGTTGACGCCCGAAAGCTCGCCGGCCTCGGCCAGGGCCTTCTGCAGCTCGGCGAAGTCGAGCTTGGACTCGGCGGTATCGGCCAGCATGGTCATGGTGAAGATGTCCTCGATAATGGACTGCGTGATGTCGCGGATGTCGACGTTGGCCTCGCCTAGGACACGGGTGACGCCGGCGACGATGCCGGGGCGGTTCTTGCCAAGGACGGTGATGACGATACGGGAGGACGAGATCTCGGCCATGGGAAACCCTTTCGCGTGATTGCGGCGCGCGCGGGGCGCTCCGCTACGGTACAGTGTTCATCATTGTACCTGTCTGGCGCAAAAAAGGCGCGCTCGCTGCGGCGTTACATGCCTGCAACATGAGCGTAAGGGGGAAGGCCGCACGGGGAAGAGCCGTCTGGCGCGTGTCCGGCTCGTGTTGGGTTGATTTCCGATCTCAGCCGAACACATTGAGCGGACAGGCCGTTCCCGCAGTCAGCCGAACGCCTCCGACGGCTGATTCCGAACTGGAAGCGGAGGGCATCCCCGCCCTTCGGTAGGGGATACCGCTCCGCGGCGCATGCCGCGGGCGGCGCCCCTATCGGACCACCGTGACCTCAGTTGGGATGGGCCCAGCACTGCCGCGTACTCGGTGAGCTAGAGCCAACTGTTCGTCTTCACGTCGCGTATGGCGATATTTCGGTCGTCCGGCTCGGTGATGCCGTAGCCGAACGCCTGGAGCGTCTCGATGGACTCCTGGATCCTCTGCTGGAACATGGGACCCGGATCGACCCTCGGCCCGAGGTGCCCGCGCCAAAGGCACGGCGTGGCGCGCAGCATGTTATGGATTTTGGAGATGGGCTCGATGTCGGCGTGGACGTTGAGCGTCGCCATGGCGTCCTTGTGGCCGAGGATCGATTGGAGCGCCTTGATATCGCCGCCTTGGCGGATCCACTGCGTTGCGAACGTGTGGCGAAGGCCGTGGAACGTGATCAGCTCGTCGTTGGTGCCCATGAGGCCGTTGGTCTCCGAGAACGTCTTGAACGCCCTGCGGATATAGCTTGTCGTCGCGAAGGTCGCGCCCGGCTCCGACAGGATGTAGCAGTCCCCGATCTCGACCGCCCCGGTAAGGCCGCGCAAGCGCAGCTTTCCGCAGTCGATCTCGTGGGTCTCCTTCAGGAAGGGGAGTAGGCCGACCGGGTCGATGGGGATACCCCTGGCGTCATGGGTCTTGGTGTCCTTGATGAACGAACCCATTCCCTTCGCGTACGCCACCGAGTGTCTGATCGAGATCAGGCCCGTCTCGAAATCCACATCGCACCACCGAAGGCCGCAGACCTCGCCGATTCGCATCCCCGTGTGCAGGGCGAGTACGACCGCCCTCTAATCCTCGGCGGACCAATCGAGTCCGAACTCCTTTCGGGCATCCTCTTCGCTCATGACTTCGAGAAGGTCTCCGGGTTGGCAACGAAGGGCGAGGCATAGCTGCTCGAGTGTGTTGAAGCGAATGCCGCGAATATGCCCTTTTTTAATACGGGACAGGTTCACGGGCGTGGTTCCAATCCTTTCGGCAAGTTCGTTCGAGGAAATCTTTCGCTCGGCCATGATCTTGTCGAGGCGAACAATTACGGGCATGGCGTTTCCTTACGCAATCTCGTCGGAGTCGAGGTACAGCTCTCGGGCGTACAAGAAGAGCTGGGAAAGCATGAACAGGACGATGCCGAGAACCAGAGAGGTCCAATCGAATGATGAAGCGATCTCTTGGGCGCCGACGGCCCCCTCGCCGCCAAACATCGAAACGGAGGTTTTGAGTGAGCCGGCGTAGAGGCTGGTGGCAGCTTGAACAACGAAGAGAATGCCGAGCACCTTCAAGCATGTCGCAGACCCTTTCTTGAAGGGGTCTCCGCTCTTGATCGTCCACACGAGAACGGCGCTGAGGATGGTCGTAGCGATACCGATGACGGCAGGGACCAATGTCGAGATCGCAAGGGCTGGATACGCGGGGGAGTCTGCAATTACAGGGTTGTCGAGCACTTCGATTGCTGGCTTTAAGGAGAACGCCACTTGTGCGATGGCGGTGGCGCAAAGGGTCGCAGAGGCTATCGCACATGCGATGCGGAAGGAATGAAGCCGGGGAGTGCGATTGTCGGAACTCATAATAACCTCCGAAGAATTTAAAAAACTCAGGTTACTTTTTAACAGTTTATGTTAAATTGACTTTGCCGGCAAGTAATCACAGCATACTGCAACCGAAACCCCTCTAGATTGGAGAGGATTATGTTCAGTACTGTTAAGTCGTGTAAGCTCTTGGTTTTCCTCGGCCTCGCTCTTTGTTTGTTGCTGCCGGGAGCCCCCGCTTTTGCGGATACCCCGATGCCTCCTTCCCAGGAGAGCAGCCAGTGTGCCCTCGTTGAGCCCCTCGGGTATACGGACGACGTCGTCGATACCTACTGGAGCTACAGCTGTCCTCGCGGCGTAAGCGGGCACAGCATCTCGATGTTCAACATCTCTTACAAGACGATCTCCTACCGAAATGGCTATCGCCGATCCGCGCATCATAGGGAATCCCGCCTCGCTGCAATGTGCTCCTGTGGTGTTCTTGGCACAACTGATAAATGGCAATTTGTCTATAGCACCTACTAGATGCGAGGAAGGGCCGAGCATTTTGTTCGGCCCCTCTGTTCCGACTGGATGAGGTTAAGGTTGGCGATGAATATGCTCAAAATCTCGAAGGCGATCTTTAGGTCGCTTCTCTCCTCCAGGTCGCTCTGTGTTGTCGTTGTTGCGTTGATGGTTCTTTGTGCTCTGCCCGTCTTCAGGAGCGCGGCTGGCATCGACGGACGGGTCGAATACCTCGAGTCGGGAATAACCCGTGTTGAGCAGGAATTGTCAGCATCCTATGCGGATGCGCTTGTGAATGCGGGGGAGGACGGTGTCTATACCTCTTCATCAAGCATGCGCGCGCTTCTGTACCCTCTTGCCGCGGGACGTCTTATCTTGGCACCGCTCTCTCCCCTACTTCCGTTTCTGCAGATATCGGATGGAGAGTACACCTATTATGACGGATCGAAGGAGTACTTGCTATGGGTCGCAACGGCCGTTGCCGTCTCGTTCCTTGCCGCGCGTCTTAACAAACGTGAAAAGCTCATCATCCAGGCACCAATGGGCGAGCTGGGTAGACTTGTTGCATCGAGCGTATGGGCGAGTGTTTTTGCAATGCTTGCCGTCCTCGCCATCAATCTTCCAGGGATAATCGCCGCGCTTGTGAAGAATGGCCCGGGCTCGCCGTTCTATCCGATAGGCTACATTCAATATGCGACTCCGGTTATCAAACCGGCTTGGCTGGTGTTCGCGCAGACGGCCATCTTGCAATTCTTGGTGGCAGCGTTCATCTCGCTTGTCGTTCACCTTGCCGTGAAGATTGCCAATAACCCTACGCTTGGAATCGTGTTCGTATGTGCCCTGATGGGGGTGACGATGGTTCCCGGGTATTACGGAAGATCCATCGCTTTACGTGAGTTCGCCCTGTTGAATCCCCTTACGTATGCGAACACTGAGTTGACCGTCGGCGCCTATAGCCCGTACCCGACAACGCAGATAGTGAATCTGCCTGGACTTTGCTTCGAGCGTGGCGCGATTGCCCTCGTATGCGCAATCGGGATCGAGGTGCTGGCAATTAGCCTGCTTTGCGTTGCTGGAAAGAGCGGCTGCGCGTGCCCGATATCCCCGATTTGTCTTGAGAGAGGTTCCTTCACTGCATCGAGAACGGCAACTCGTTCGAGCGCTTGTGCCTCCGCCGTTGCATACGTAAGAACGATGGGGAAACTGCTCCTGCGTTCTCCTACCCTCGCCGTATGCGCGATTGCAATGTCGACGACGATGCTGGCCCCGGCTCTGGTCGAGATGTTTCCTGACGCTGATAACGTTTCCGCTGTTCGGTATAGGGATGGGGAGCTCCGTTCAATAGATCGGTATCTAGAGCAGAACGCTGCGAATATGGACGTCGAGGGCAAAGCGGCCCTGGAAGACATGCGGGATGCTCTTTCGGGTTTCGTGTACGCGCCTATGCCTGCGGAGGGGTTTCGAAGCCTTGCGACGTACGAGCGCGCTCGAGGTGAGCTGGGCGCGGCAGATGCGACTCTCCTGCAATCGATCGGAATCGAGCCGGAGACTCCTTCTCGTGCGGAGGCGCGCGCCCTTCTGCTTGAGTCGATCGCGAGCTTGCCGGACCCCAAGGTTTACGAGTTAAGTACGAAGATGCCCCCATTAATCCTCCTTTCGTATCTCCAGGCAGCGCTTCCCTCCTTTTTTTGCTGTTGCCCGTGGCTGTCACATCGCTCGCGTGCACCCACCTGCAGTGTCGTTCCCTTCTGGTTCTCCAGATCCCCGCAACAGCGCATGTGCGTTTTCTGACGGCTGTTGCGCTGGCTCTCCTGCTTGGCTTGGTGCTGCTTTTGGTGTCGATGGTTCCCGCTGTCGTTGTGTCCGTGATTAAGAACGGTGCGGGTGGATCGGAGTATCCCGTCGCTCTCATTCGGGCGGGAGCTTCGACAACGTCCATGGTGGGGGAGGCGGTGTTGTGCAGTATTCCGTTGCTGGTCATGGCATACGGCGTGATTTCCGTCGTCGCTGCGTTGACAGCAGCGATTAGCCGCAACCCCGTTGTCACCGGAATGGTTTGCGCGGTTCTCTTGGTGTTGGGTTCGTTGAGCGCTCATGTTGAAAGCGTGGGCATGGGCGTCGCGCTGCTGGCTCCATTCGCCTCGTTTGATCCCGCTTCCCAGGTGGGGACGATTGGGTTCCTTGGGCGAGGGACGAACGCGATGCCTTTTGGAGAGGTCGTCGGCGCATCGGGCGCTCTGCTGGTGGTCTTGGGCGCCGTATCTCCGTTGATGGTGCGCCTGAGTGTTCCAAAGATCGAAAGGGGATGATCTCGATGATTGACCTTCAAACGCTGACGATCTCTTATGGAAAGAAGGTGCTCGTAGATTCGGTGAACGCTGAGTTTGCCCCGGGTACGGTCTACGGTCTCGTCGCTCCGAACGGGCATGGAAAGACGACGTTGCTGCGTGCGATGGCAGGTTTGCCGGGTCCTCGTGTGGACGGGAGCATCGTTCTGGATGAGGTGCAGGGTACGGGTGCGAGAGAGGTCCGTTCTATGATCTTCTATGCACCTGGTGAGGGGACGCTGCTGTATCCCGGATTGCGTGCGGAAGATCACCTCAAGATGGTTTGCGATATGTGGCCGCATGCTCGCGATATCGAAGAGATAGTGGAACAAACGCAGATAGGCGAGTTCGCGAAGATGAGGATCCGCACTCTGAGCCAGGGCATGAAGCAGCAGCTTACCCTGGCGATTGCGTATGCGACGGGCGCGCGGTACCTTCTATTAGATGAGCCCATGAACGCGCTCGACCCCAGCAGGGTGGACTTGCATTCCGAGATTCTCAGGAAGCTGGCCGATTCTGGTACGTGCATCATTATGTCATCCCACATCTTGGATTCGGTCGATAGGCTGTGCGATGAGATTCTGTTTTTGAAGGATGGGAGGCTCATTAGAAGCATTCCGCAAGATGATGCGGCGCCGAAGTCTCCTGGATCCCATTTCGCAAAGCCTGCCGGACGCGCCGAGGGTGCGCTAAGCACGTATCGGCGACTCTACGAAAAGGGCGGGTAGAAATGCAAGTTAAAAATCTATGTGGTCAATATAATACCGTTAAACCCGCATATCGATACCGTTCAGCCATTCGCCTCGCCCCCGCCGCGCGCATCTTCATTCAATCTGTTACTTTTAATCTAACGATTCTTTGAGGAATGCAGGTGCTTCTGAATGTACTGTCGACTTCTTCTCAAACTAATCCTAAGAGACAAGGCCGTATGGATCTCTACGCTCGTTCTCGCTGCAGCCTTTTCCGTCCCCATTGCGTTCAATTCACCCATCTACGGCCCCTTCTTTATGAAGCAGGGCATGCAGGGCTTTGTCGACGCATTCAATACGCGCGCGCCCCAGGCCAGCGGCACAGACCTATCGCCAGAGCAGCAAGCTGACGCGGAGCTTGCAAGATACGCGAACGCCGCCCTCGCCGCTCAAACCGACGCCGCCTTTCTCGATTCTGCCGAGAGCTACTACGCGCTCATGGACGAAGGCTTCCAATCCGGGTCCATCGTGGGAGACCAAGAGACCAATGACGCAGACCTCGCGTATTGCCGTGCCCTGAGCAGCTCCGGCATCACGGATATCCCAGCCTCCGCAAACGACCTGCCATTCCTTTCCTTCCTGCCTTACGCCATTGCCACGGCGCCGTCTTTCCTTCCCTTCATCCCCTTCCTTCTCTCGTCGATACTCGCGCTCGGCGCCACAAGGCCCGGGACCCTGGCGGCAAAGGCGCCCGCGCCCAAATTCCGGCGCCTTATCCAGATCGTGTTTTCGATAATCGCCGCGGGGACCGCGATGCTCCTCGCCGGCCTCGCACCCGGGGGCATTTACGCCTTGGTCCTAAACGGCTTCGGGCAAATTGGGTACCCGATCGCCTTCTTCCATGACGGCGCGCTTACCACCACGACCGCGGGAAACGTCTTCACGGCCCTGCTTCTCGCGCTGCTTGCGGGCGGAACCTTGATATCCGTTTGCTCCGCCGTCCTATCGACCGCAACGAGGCGCGTCCTCGCGGGCCCCCTTACCTCCGCGCTGCTTGTCGCGGCCCCGGCATTCCCGTTACTGTCCGATTCGGCACTAGGGCATAACGCCGCGCTCGGGCTCCTGCCACTGCCCGTATTCTCGCCTATCGAGGCAACGGGCTACGTAGGATGCTTCCCGACAGAATTCATTGGCTCCGGTTCAGGCAGCGCATCGATGCTTGCCGTGGCCCTGGCATACGTCGCGGTCCTTTTTGCGGTCGGCGCCGTTGCGACACGTTCGCCCAAACAGCCTGGACCCGCGAAAAAGCACCATGGGATCGAGCTTCTGGACGCGAGCGTGGGATACGGAAGCACGACGATACTTTCAATCGGGTCGCTTTTCCTGAGCCCGGGAACGGCGGCGGGCCTCATTGCTCCCAACGGCTCGGGGAAAACCACCCTTCTTGAAGCGCTGTCGGGCCAATTTCCCACCCGCATCCGCTCGGGAAGCCTGGCGGCAGACGGAATCAGCCAACGTCGATCAGCCGAATTTGCAGAACTCGTCTACCTGAGCTCTTCAGGCGACACGGATCTCTACCCCACGCTATCGGCCCTCGAGCACCTTGCTTTCGTTAGGGAGGCGTGGAAATCGGCCGCCGACATCGACTCGCTCTGCGACTCCCTCGGAATCTCCCCATATCTCGACAAGCCGACCCGTAAACTCTCGACAGGAATGAAGCAGCAGGTAAAGCTTGCCATGGCGATAGCGACCGATTGCCCGTACCTCATCCTCGATGAACCGCTGAACGGCCTCGATCCGGGAAAGCGGAAAACCTCCTGCGACGCGATGCGCAGCGAGGTGGCGCGGGGACGAAGCGTGCTCATCTCAAGCCATCTGCTCGACGACCTGGCAGACCTCACCAACTCGTTCTACTTCATCGAGGCCGGCACGCTCGTGGAAAAGATCAAGTCGTCCTCGCAGACGCTCAAGCAGGAATACCTCGATACATACGAGGGAGGTGAATGACATGAAACTATTTGAACAGCTGAAGTCCAATGCGTCGCGCATGGCTGTCTACGCCATCCTCGTGGCAACGGCTTTATGCGGAATCGCGGCACCCGTCTATGCGCTCAACGGGGAGAAAGGCGATGTCGAACCCGCGTACATGGCTTCGACGGTTAAGGACCGGTACAAAGCCTTCTCTGGAGACACGTTTTACGTAGCAGAGTACGACACGACCTACCGTCAGCTTCGCTACAACAAGGGCTACGACTATCTAGGCGCAGAGGCAATCAGCTATACGTCGGGTTGGTACCGCTCCAACTATGGACACATAACCCAGTTCAAGTGTAACTACCGTGTGTACAACTAAAGCAACCGGCCGGGACGAGGGGTGACGCAAAAGCGTCGCCCCTCGTTTTTAACCATGTCAACTGAACCTAGTTCAGTTTGGTTGATTTCCGATCTCAGCCGAACACATTGAGCGGAAAGGCCGTTCCCGCAGTCAGTCGAACGTCCCCGGGGCCCTTCTCAGGCCCCGGGGACGGCATTTTCCCAGTTGAAGGAACGGTGGAGATGTGTTTCGATGGGTCAGATTCGTGTCGTTCCGAAAAGACCGTGAACCTTTTGTGGGACACGCGGCGCCGTGGTACCATAGCCGAGTTTGTTGTCTTGGTCGGAAACCAAGACGCCTTATGCGCTGATCGGTAACCAGCGCCTGACCAATAAGGAGTCCTACCATGAAGCAGGGTATCCATCCCCAGTATGTCGAGTGCACGGTGACGTGCTCCTGCGGCAACACCTTCAAGACGCACGCTACCGTGTCCGAGATGAAGGTTGAGCTTTGCAACGAGTGCCACCCGTTCTACACCGGCCAGCAGAAGTTCGTCGACACCGGTGGACGCGTCCAGCGCTTCGCCGACAAGTTCGGTGGCGCCGCTGCCGCCCAGCTCAAGAAGGCCGAGGAGGCCAAGGCTGCCAAGGCTGCCAAGGCTGCTGAGGCCGAGGCCGCTCGCAAGGCCGCCGCTGAGGCTAAGGCTGCCGAGAAGGCCAAGCGTGCTGCTAAGTTTGCCGAGGAGGCTGCCAAGCAGGCCGCCGAGGCTCCCGCAGAGGCTCCCGTCGAGGAGGCCGCTGCCGAGGCCGAGACCACCGAGGCTGCTGAGTAAATAGCTCGCCGCGGAATCACTCGCATTCATGGCATGAGGGCCGTGCATCCATTTGGGTGCGCGGCCCTTTTCTTTTATTGGTGCAAGCTAACCTGTCCCCGTGGCACCAAATGGCAGAGAGACGGCGTTTGCTCAGATAAAACCTGCCAAAATAAACCTGTTCCATTGCGGCAGGTTGGTCATAGTTATTACGTGGCGGTCGAGGTCGACCGTATAGGCCGCGCCTTGTTTGGCTAAAGTACAATCATCTGTGTTTAACTCGCCCGCAGCTGCACGGCGTGGGCGATGGCCAAAAAGGAAAACCACATGGGATTCATGTCAAAGCTGCTGTCCTTTGGATCCGATAAGGACCTTAAGCGCTACTACAAGATCGTCGACCAGATCAACGGTCTTGAGCCCCAGTTTGAGAAGATGACCGAGGAGGAACTCCGCGGCCAGACCGATAAGTTCCGCGAGCGTTACGCCAACGGCGAGTCGCTCGACGACATGCTCCCCGAGGCCTTTGCCACCGTGCGCGAGGCTTCCAAGCGCATCACGGGCATGCGTCACTTTGACGTGCAGCTCATCGGCGCCATGGCACTGCACGAGGGCCACATCGCCGAGATGAAGACCGGCGAAGGTAAGACCCTCGTCTCCACGTTGGCCGGCTATCTCAACGCTATTGCCGGCAAGGGCGTGCACGTCGTTACTGTCAATGATTACCTGGCCAAGCGCGACTCCGAGTGGATGGGCCGCATCTATAAGTACCTGGGCATGACCGTCGGTCTGCTCCAGAACAACATGCCGCTCGAGCTCAAGCGCCCGGCCTACCAGGCCGACGTCACCTATGGCACCAACTCCGAGTTCGGCTTTGATTACCTGCGCGACAACATGGTTACCCGTCCCGAGCAGCGCGTGCAGCGCGGCCACAACTACGCCATCGTCGACGAGGTTGACTCCATCCTGATCGATGAGGCTCGCACCCCGCTGATCATCTCGGGCGCTGGCACCAAGTCCGCCAGTACCTACAAGGACTTCGCGCGTGCCGTGCGTGGCCTTGAGCGCGGCGAGGACGTGTCGCACGATATGCTTACCGCCACCGAGGATGTTGAACCCACGGGCGACTACGTCATGGACGAGGCCAAGCACACCATCGCTGCCACCGAGCGCGGTCTTAAGAAGATCGAGCGCCGCCTGGGTATCGATGACATCTATGCCGATCTCTCCGGCCAGCTGGTCAACCACCTGCAGCAGGCGCTGAAGGCCCAGTACATGTTCCACCGCGACAAGCAGTATGTGGTCACCAACGGCGAGGTCAAGATCGTCGACGAGTTCACCGGCCGCATTATGGAAGGCCGCCGTTACTCCGAGGGCCTGCACCAGGCCATCGAGGCCAAAGAGGGCGTGCTTGTACGCGAGGAGAACCAGACGCTGGCCACTATCACCTTGCAGAACTACTTCCGTCTGTATGACAAGCTCTCCGGCATGACCGGTACGGCACTCACCGAGGATGCCGAGTTCCGCGAGATCTACAAGCTGCCCGTTGAGGTCATCCCCTCCAACAAGCCCGTTCAGCGTGTTGACCATGAGGACCTGGTGTACCGCACCATCCAGGCCAAGTACAACGCCGTTGCCGATGACGTCGAGCGACGTCACGCCAAGGGCCAGCCGGTCCTGGTGGGCACCGTCTCCATCGAAAGCTCCGAGAAGCTGTCGGCCGCCCTTACCAAGCGCGGCATCGCGCACGAGGTCCTCAACGCTAAGCATCACGAGCGCGAGGCTCATATCGTTGCCCAGGCCGGACGCTACGGCGCCGTGACCATCGCTACTAACATGGCCGGTCGTGGTACCGACATCCTGCTGGGCGGCAACCCCGACGAGCTGGTGCGCGAGCGCCTTGAGTACGAGGGCCTGACCATGGAGGACGTGACGCCCGAGCAGCTCGAGCAGTTTAACGCCGAGGCCAAGGAGACCTGCAAGGCCGAGCGCGAGCGCGTGCTTGCCGCCGGCGGCCTGACCGTCATCGGCACCGAGCGCCACGAGTCCCGTCGTATCGACAACCAGCTGCGCGGCCGCTCCGGCCGTCAGGGCGATCCGGGCGAGACCCAGTTCTACCTGTCGCTCGAGGACGACCTCATGCGCCTGTTCGGCGGCGACAAGATGGACCGCGTCTCCAAGATGATGGTCACGGCCGACATGGGCGACGACATGCCCATCCAGCACAAGATCATCTCAAAGGCCGTCGAGAGCGCCCAGCACAAGGTCGAGAGCATCAACTTCTCCATGCGCAAGAGCGTCCTTGAGTACGACGACGTCATGAACAAGCAGCGCCAGGTCATCTACGCTGAGCGCAATAAGATTCTGGACGGCAAGGACCTGACCGACCACATCACCGAGGTCATGCACGACACCGTGTACCGCTGCGTTCAGGAGTTCTGCACCAAGGACAGTCACGATGGCGAGCGCGACCTGGAGGGCCTGCGCAAGTGGGTTGTGGAGCTCACCGGCCACATCGATACGCCGAAGTTCCCCGACGAGGATTATGAGGCCCTGGCTGCCGATGTCCTGGCTTACGTAGAGAAGTGCTACAACATGAAGGCCGAGCGCTTGGGCGAGGACCTGATGCGCGAGCTCAACACCCAGGTCATGCTGCGCGTCATCGATACCCGCTGGATGAACTACCTGCAGGAGATGGACTACCTCAAGACCGGCATCGGCCTGCGCGGCTTTGGCCAGCGCGACCCGCTGGTCGAGTACAAGACCGAGGCCTACGGCGCGTTCCAGATCCTCGTCGACACCATGTACGAGGATTACCTGCGCACGGTTCTGCGCATCGAGATCAAGGCTGCCCCGCGTGCCGTGGAGCACAAGGAGGAGCCCGCGCTCGAGGGTGCGCACTTCTCCGGTCCTGCCGAGGTCGATGGTGACAACGGCGACTCGGTGCTGCGCAAGCAGGCGCAGGTGCAGGCCCGCACGGCTGTCCAGGGTGGTCCGGCTGCCGTCAACAACGGTGGCAAGGTGACCACCTATCGCAAGTCCGAGAGCGACGATCCGTACGTCAACGTGGGCCGCAACGACCCGTGCCCCTGCGGTAGCGGCAAGAAGTTTAAGTACTGCCACGGCAGGAATCGTTAATGGCTGAGGCTTTAGAGGTAACGCCCGCCGAGCTGGACGCGTTTGCGGACCGGCTCGGCGAGGTCGAGTCGTATCTCCACTTGGACGAAAAGCGCACGCGCGTGACCGAGCTCGAGGCCAAAAGCGTGGCCCCCGGCTTTTGGGATGACGCCGACGCCGCCCGTGCCACCATGGAGGAAATCGCGCGCACCAAGGAAGATATCGCTGCCGTGGACAACGCGCGCGGCGAGCTTTCCGATGCCCGCGCCGCGCTGGAGCTTGCCGAGGAGATGGGGGATGACCCCGATGCCGCCGCCCTTCGCGAGGAGGCTACAGCCACGGCTGAGCGCCTGGCCCGTGCCATCGATGAGCTTGAGCTTTCGAGCTGGTTTACCGGTGAGTTCGATCACGGCGATGCCATTGTGACCATCAAGCCCGGACAGGGTGGTCTGGAGGCCCAGGACTGGACCTTCATGCTTTTTAAGATGTACATGAAGTACTGCCAGCGTCGCGGCTGGAAGGTCACGATTAACGACTGCCCCGCTGCTGAGGTCATCGGCATCGACCGCGCGACCTTTACCGTCGAGGGCAAGGACGCATTTGGCATGCTGCGCGCCGAGGCCGGCGTCCACCGCTTGGTGCGCATTAGCCCCACCGACGACAAGAAACGCCGCCAGACCACGTTCGCCGGCGTCGAGGTCATCCCCGTGCTACCCGATGATATCGATATCGAGATCAGCCCCGATGACATCCGCGTGGACGTGTACCACGCGAGCGGCCCGGGCGGTCAGGGCGTGAACACCACCGACTCCGCCGTGCGTGTGACGCATTTTCCCAGCGGCATTGTGGTCACCTGCCAAAACGAGCGCAGCCAGATCCAGAACAAGGCCGCGTGCATGCAGATCCTCAAGGCTCGCCTGTACGAGATTGAGCTCGAGAAGCGCGCCGAGGCCCTGGATGAGATTCGCGGACCCAAAACCACGATTGGTTTTGGCAACCAGATCCGCAGCTACGTGCTCTACCCGTATCAGATGGTTAAGGACCTACGCACGGGCGTTGAGACCAGCAATGTCGAGGCCGTTCTTGACGATGGCGACCTGGACCCGTTTGTTATTGGCTACCATCGCTGGGCCACTGGCAACGCTGACGCAGAGATCCCATCTGCATAAACCGCCCGGTTTATGTGGAAATGGATAAAACCCTCCGAGCAGGGTGGTTTTGTATCCAAAGCAAACCCTGCGCAGGGGTGGTTTTTGTTCGGCGAATCGGTAGAATCGAATACAGCAAGAAGTTCGAAGCGCATCCGTTTGGGTGCGCTTTTTTGAGGGAGGTAGCATGGCATATCGTCTGGACATCAAGCGCATTCTATCGATGAACTTCTTTCACGACCTGCCCCAGATTATGTTGGGGTGCGCTCTGGCCGCTATTGCGACCGACCTGTTTTTGATTCCCAACGGCCTTGCTGCCGGTGGTGTTACGGGCCTTGCCACCATTATCCAGGCGGTCGGCGCATCGCGCGGCATATCGCTTCCCGTTGGTATTCAGACGATCGTGATGAACGCCTTGCTGTTGCTGGTCGTTATGCGCGAGGGCGGCATGTTCTACGTGGTGCAGACCGCGACGGGCTTTGTGCTGCTGGGCTTCTTTACCGATCTGTTCGCCCCGTTTGTAGCACCTCTGGCGGATGCGGACCTGATGCTCTCTGCCATGTGGGGCGGCATTATTACAGGCATCGGTTACGGCATGGTGCTGCGCGCCGGCGCCAACACCGGCGGCTCGGACACGATTGGCCAAATCATCTCGCGTAATACCTCGCTGCCCGTGGGCTCGACCGTCATGGCGATCGATGTTGCCGTATGCGCGCTGTCGGCTCCGGTCTTTTCAATCGAAAATGCACTATATGCAGGCCTTTCGATGGTCATTAGCGGCTACGTGATCGATGCCGTGGTCGATGGTGGCAACAAACGCCGTATGGTACTCATCATCTCGGACAAGTTCCCTGATATCGCTGCCGATATCATGTATGGCCTGGGTCGTGGTTGTACCAAGTTTAAGGCGACTGGCATGTATTCGGGTGCCGAGAAGCCGGTGATCATGGTCATCGTGAACCGTCGAGAGCTCAATACCCTCAAGACGATCGTGCGCGAGCGCGATCCTCACGCCATTGTGACGGTCGCCGACGTTACGGAAGCTTTCGGCGAGGGATTCAAGGACATTAGCGCGTAGGGCCGACCGCGTCCCATCCAAAAGACGTTCACATTGATAAACCGTTTCATCAGCGGTTCTGCCTGCTAAATTGTTCAAATAATGATAAAAACTCTGGTAAAGCCATCAGTTTCCAGCATAATGAATGACGTACGTGCATTGCGGCTGTGTTGGGATTACCTTCGGTGCCGTGCGCATTTTGTCTAATGAGGATGAAAGGAAGGCACAATGAGCGACGAAGAGCTCAAAAAGGTTGCCAACGAGGTAAGGAAGGGCATCGTCACCGGCGTGCACGCTGCCAAGTCCGGCCATCCGGGCGGTTCGCTCGGCGCTGCCGACATCATGACCTATCTGTACTTTGAGGAAATGAACGTCGACCCGGCCCATCCCCGCAAGGCCGACCGCGATCGCTTTGTGCTTTCCAAGGGCCACTGTGCACCTGGTCTGTACGCTGTGCTCGCCGAGCGTGGGTTCTTCCCCAAGGAGGATCTTGAGACGCTGCGCCACATCGGCAGCCACCTGCAGGGTCATCCCAACATGAACGACACTCCGGGCGTTGACATGTCCACCGGTTCGCTCGGCCAGGGCATCTCCGCCGCCGTGGGCATGGCCGTTGCCGCCAAGCACTGGGGCGATACTTATCGCACGTACGCCCTGCTGGGCGATGGCGAGAGCGAGGAGGGCCAGGTCTGGGAGGCCGCCATGTTTGCCGGCAACCAGCAGCTCGATAACCTCTGTGTGATCGTCGACCACAACGGCCTGCAGATCGACGGTCCCGTCGAGGAGGTCAACGACCCCATGCCGCTCGCCGACAAGTTCCGCGCCTTTAAGTTCCACGTGGTGGAGCTTGCCGACGGCAACGATTTCGATCAGATCCGCGCCGCCTTTGCCGAGGCTCGCGCCACCAAGGGCCAGCCGACCGCCATTATCGCCGAGACCCTGAAGGGCAAGGGCGTGTCCTTTATGGAGAACCAGGTTGGTTGGCACGGCAAGGCCCCCAATGATGAACAGTTTGAGCAGGCCATGGCAGAGCTCACGGCCGCCGGAGAGGAGCTCTAGGATGGCAGACGTCAAGAAAATCGCCACGCGCATAAGCTACGGCGAGGCCCTCGTCGAGCTCGCCAACGAGCACGATGACTTTGTGGTCCTCGACGCCGACCTGGCCGCCGCCACGCAGACCGGTAAGTTTAAGGCCGCCTGCCCCGACCGTTTCTTCGATGTGGGTATCGCCGAGAGCAACCTGATGGGTGTTGCCGCCGGTATCGCAACCACCGGTCGCGTTGCCTTCGCGAGCACCTTTGCCATGTTCGCCGCCGGCCGCGCCTTTGAGCAGGTCCGTAACTCCATCGGCTACCCGCACCTCAACGTTAAGATCGGTGCCACGCACGCCGGTATCTCGGTGGGCGAGGACGGTGCTACGCATCAGTGCTGCGAGGATATCGCCCTGATGCGCGTCATCCCCGGCATGACCGTTATCGTTCCGGCCGACGATGTCGAGGCCCGCGCCGTGACGCGCGCCGCCTACGAGTGCGACGGCCCCGTGTACATGCGCTTTGCCCGTCTGGCCTCGCCGGTTATCAACGACCCCGAGACCTACAAGTTCGAGTTGGGTAAGGGCATTGTCATGCGCGAGGGCGCCGATGTGACCATCATCGCCTGCGGCCTGATGGTCGGCGAGGCTCTCGAGGCCGCCGAGCAGCTTGCTGCCGAGGGCATCGATGCCGAGGTCATCAACATGCACACCATCAAGCCCATCGATGCCGACCTGATCGTCAAGAGCGCCACCAAGACCGGCCACGTCGTGACCGTCGAGGAGCACTCTGTGATCGGTGGCCTGGGCAGCGCCGTTGCCGACGTCCTGTGCGAGCAGTGCCCGACGCCGCTCAAGAAGATCGGTGTCAACGACACCTTCGGCGAGTCCGGCCCGGGTGCCGAGCTCCTGCACAAGTACGGCCTGGACGCCGCCAACATCGTGGCGACCACCAAGGAGTTCTTGGCATAAGGCAAGACGAGGCAAAGTATCGTCTCAACAACCACATCCAAGCCAGAACAGGGGTATCCCCAAAGAGGGCGCCCCTGTTTTTGTTGAATTTAAATTAGAGTCCTGCCAAGCAAAGGTCCCATGGGGAAACGGGCCCATCCCAACAAAGTGCAATTCAGACCCTTCCAACTTTGTATGCGCAGCATCTCAAGTTGGTGCGTCGGCCCCATAGTAGCCGCAGGCCGGGCGCAGGGTTACCTCCCAAATCTTTCCGCAGCGCATGGCCGGCGTTTGTCCGCAGCTCCGCAGGAGCAGGACAAATGCCGGCCATGCGCGAGGACGATTTGGGAGGTAACCCTGCGCCCGGTCGGTGAGACCCAAACCCCGCCATGCTTCTTATGTGCAGCAAAGCTAATGCTGCTAAAATACAAAGCGCTCATGTAGTTTAAACGCACGACGATAAGGAGCACCAGTGGGTAACCACTTCCGTACCTCCGGTGCGGGCGATGATGCCCCCAAGACGCAGACAGGCGTCCAGGGCAGTCGTTTCGCCACTCCGGATTCAGAGGGCCAGCCTGTTGCTCAGGCCCCCGCTCAGCCGGCAGATCAGGCACAGCCGGCATCCGATCCCTTTGCCTACAATCCCACCAGCGATGTCGCGCCTTCCGGCACGGCGGGTTTTGAGCCCGTTCAGGCCGTGACCGCTCGCGTGGAGCAGCCTCAGGCTGGCGCCGCCACGCCGCAGCCTACCATGGCCGGCATTCCCGACCCCATGGCCCCTGCGACGCCGGTTCCTCAGCCTGCGCAGTCCGGTCTCTTTGCCGCTATTCCCGATCCCACGCAGCCTGCTGCCCCGGTGGTCGAGAGCGATCAGGCCGCCGAGGTCGCAAGCCTCGATAACGCGCTCAACAACCCCGATTTTACGTCGGTGTTTGCGCCCATCGATCCGCAAGCCAGCCGCAAGAAGATGGCCAAGCAGGCCGGTGTCGAGCCCGTCATCCTTATGGAGCATGTCACCAAGATCTATCCGGCACAGCCCAACAAGCCTGCACTCGACGACATCAACATCGAGATCTATCCGGGCGAGTTCGTCTTCCTGGTCGGTCATTCCGGCTCGGGTAAGACCACGCTGCTGTCGACGCTCAACCGCGACGTCAAGCCGACGAGCGGCCGCATCTTGGTTGCCGGTCAGGACCTCATGAAGATCAAGAACCGCAAGGTTCCGTTCCTGCGCCGTCAGATTGGCGCCGTGTTCCAGGACTTTAAGCTTCTGCCTCAAAAATCCGCCTACGAAAACGTGGCGTTTGCCCTGCAGTGCATCGGCAAGCCCAAGGGTGTCATTCGCAGCCAGGTTCCCGAGGTGCTGCGTCTGGTCGGCCTGGCCGATCAGATGGACTCGCTGCCCGATCAGCTTTCCGGTGGCGAGCAGCAGCGCGTTGCCGTTGCCCGCGCCATGGTCAACCGCCCGCCGCTGCTTATCTGCGACGAGCCCACGGGCAACCTCGACCCGGCGATCTCGCTGGGCATCATGAAGCTGCTCGAGCGTATTAACCGCACCGGCACCACCGTGATCGTCGCCACGCACGACCGCGAGATGGTCGATAGCATGCACCGTCGCGTGATCGCCCTCGAGGGCGGCCACGTTATCCGCGACCAGGAGAGGGGAGGTTACGGCAACTATGGCACCAACTAACGTGGGCTACTCCTTCAAAGAGGCAATCAGTCACTTCTTCCGTAACTGGACTACCTCGCTCGGCGCCGTCATCACGATCTTCCTTTCGCTGTTTATCATCGGCCTGTTCATCATGGGCTCCGCGATGCTGAACTCCGTGATCGGCACCGTCGAGGATCAGGTCGTCATCAACGCCTTTATTAGCGATGACGCCGATCAGGCCGATGTTCAGGCTTTTGAGGCTGAGCTCAAGACGTGGAGCAACGTCAAGTCCGTGACGTACAAGGACAAGGACGACGCGCTGGCCGAGTATACGAGCAAGATGTCGGGCAACGCCGACGCCACCATGAGCGCGCTCGATGGCCAGAACCCGCTGCCGGCTTCGTTTGCAATTGAGATGGACGATCCGTCCAAGGTCGAGAGCACGGCCCAGAAGCTCAAGAAGAACGCCGACTTCCAGAAGATCGCGGATGACGGCGACGTCAACGCGAGCGTGCTGTACGGCCAAGAGGAAGTGAGCCGCCTGTTCCAGGTGACCAACTACATCCGCATCGCCGCCGTGGTGCTCGTTGGCCTTTTGACCTTTATCGCATTCATCTTCATCAACAACACGATTCGCCTGTCCATCACGGCGCGTCGTCGTGAGATTGCGATTATGCGTCTGGTCGGCGCCAGCAACGGCTTCATTCGCGGCCCGTTTATCACCGAGGGCGTACTGCAGGCCATTTTGGGCTCGCTGCTTTCCATCGGCGTTCTGGAGCTGCTGCGCAATCTGATGATTCCGCGTTTGCAGGAGAGCATCGGCTGGATGTCGTTTGCCCTGCCGATGCAGTACTACCTGGTGACCTATGCTGCGCTGATTCTGGTCGGTGTGATTATCGGTCTCTTTGGTTCTGCCATAGCCATGCGCCGCTACCTGCGCGTGTAGGCATGCCTGGAATTCATCCCTTCCAACGGGTCGTCTCTTATGGGGCGGCCCGTTTTTTGATCTCTAGGGGACGGCAGGAAAGCGAATCATTTGGGTAGACTCTTTGGAGTTCGTCATCGATAGCAAGGAGGCGCCATGGGGCGCAATAACAAGCATAAGCGCGGTGCTCGCAATAAGCGTGGGCCGGTGCGCAGCGAACGCCGTCCGAGCCTGACCGGGCGCGTGCAGCTCCATGAGCATGGCGCCTATGTCATAACCGAGAGCGGCGACTACAAGGTTATGGGCCGCGGTAAGCGCGAGATCATGGACGGCGACACCGTTGCCGTGAGCATTAAGAACAGCCCGCACGGTGAGCGGCGCGCCGTGATCGAAGGCGTGGTTGAGCGCGCAGCCATAAGCGTGGTGGGTACGTACCAGACCGCTGGTCCGCTCGGTGTGATCGAGCCGCTCGATTCGCGCCTGAAGGCCGACTTCTTCATTCTGCCCGAGGATACCTCGGCGGATCGTCTGGGCGTCCACCCGGGTGATGCCGTTGTCGCGCGCATTTTGACCTACCCGACGCGCCTGGAATCGGGCACCGTGACGATCGAACGCCGCATTGGCGGAGATGACGCGCCCGATTTGGGCGTTCAATACGTGATGGCGCGTTACGGCTATACCGATAGCTATCCCGAGGCCGCGCTGGACGAGGCCGAGGGGCTTTCGCTCGATGTGTCCGCGGCGCTTAAGGACCCGCTCCGCCGCGATCTGCGCGACCGCTTTGTCATCACGATCGACCCGGTCGACGCGCGCGACTTTGACGATGCCATTTCGCTTGAGCGCACGCCCGAGGGTGGCTACAAGCTGGGTGTGCATATCGCTGACGTTTCTCACTATGTGGCTTGGGACGGGCATATCGATCTTGAGGCTCGCCATCGTACGACATCGGTGTATCTGGCCGATCGCGTGCTTCCCATGCTGCCCGAACGCCTGTCCTGTGACCTATGCTCTCTTCGCCCTGACGAGGACCGTCTTGCGTTTACCGTTGACATTGAGCTCGATGCGCAGGGTCGCGTGCGGCATTACGATCCGTACCCCAGCGTGATTCGCTCGCGTGTGCGTATGGACTATGACGGCGCCGAGGCGCTGCTGGTGCGTGCCGACGCTGTTGAGTATTCGGTGCTGGAAGGCGCCGCTGAGGATGTTGCGGCTGCTGAGGCCTCGCGCGAGGAGGCGCTTGAGCGCGGTCTTGCGTGCGAGGAAACTGCTCGCGGCTATAACGTCGACCTCGGCGATTTCCTTGTCGCCGCCAACGAACTCGCCGAACTTCGCCGTCGTATTCGTCGTGCCCGCGGCTCAGTCGATTTTGACACGGCCGAGATTCGCGCTCTATTGGATGAGGACGGAGTGCCCGTGCAGATTGTGGCGCGCGAGCGTTCGTGTGCCACGTCGCTTATCGAGGAAGCCATGCTACTCGCCAACGAGTGCGTTGCAGAGTGGCTGGCAGACCGTGATATCGAGGCCTGCTATCGCGTGCATGAGGATCCGAGCCCCGATAGCCTGCACGGTGCCGCCGTTGCGCTGGCGCAGCTAGGCATCATCGACGATCGCCGTGCTGCCGGTATCGCCCTGGGGAGTCCCGATGAGCTACAGGCTGCAGTTGATGCTGCCGCCGGTACGGCCAACGCACCGCTCGTCAACACGCTGCTTCTGCGCAGCATGCAGCGCGCACTGTACAAGCCGCGCAACGAGGGTCACTTTGCGCTCGCCGCGCCGTGCTACTGTCACTTTACGAGTCCCATCCGTCGCT
Organism: Collinsella sp.; assembly: GCA_019414025.1. Classification (GTDB taxonomy): domain Bacteria; phylum Actinomycetota; class Coriobacteriia; order Coriobacteriales; family Coriobacteriaceae; genus Collinsella. Next base: position 8,084 of record DXMU01000035.1, on the reverse strand, counting down.
ACCCCGATCTGGTGGTGCACCGCGTGCTCAAACTGCAGTTGGCCTATGAACAGCTCGGCGGCAAGGACGCCCTGGTCCGTACGCCGCGGCTGATCGGCAAGGGGCGCGAGTCGCTGCCGCGCATTCTGCCGCAGATCTGCCGCGCATGCAGCGATGCGGAGCGTGCGGCCGATGCCGCCAGCCATGCGACGCAAAAGATCAAGATTGCCCAGTACTATGAGGACCGTCTGGGCGAGCGCTATGCCGGAACCGTCTCGTGGGTTAGCAGCATGGGCCTCTTTGTGCGCTTGGACCTGACGCAGGTCGAAGGCTTGGTTTCGATCAAGAGCCTGGGCAACGAGTGGTTCGAGTTCGACGAGGATGCGCTTACGCTGACGGGCGCCGACACGGGGACTCGCTATGAACTGGGCCAGCGCGTGATTATCGAGGTCTCGCGCGTCAATACCACGCGTGGGCACTTGGACTTTAAGCTTATCCATTAGCCAAATCTCGACTCATGGCGGGAGAGCGGGGGGCGGTCTTTCGGGGCCGCCCTCCGCATTTGGATCATGGCTACCTTGCCGTCTGCTCGGCCGCCCGCTTACCTGCTATTTGAGAGGTAAAACCTACCAAAATAAACCTGTCCCTTTTTGGCAGGTTTACAAGAAAGCGGGGATGAGATGGCGACGGTGTATGGTTATGCGCGGGTGAGTTCGCGCGATCAGAATCTTAATCGGCAGCTGGATGCGCTGGGCGCCTATGGCGTGGGCTCGGCGAATATTTATGCCGACCATGCGAGCGGCAAGGACTTCGATCGACCGCGCTATCGCGAGCTGCTGCACGTCCTGGGAGACGGGGACGTGCTGGTGGTGCTTTCTATCGACCGACTTGGTCGTAATTACTCCGAGATTCTTGAGGAATGGCGACGCATTACCAAGGAGCTCGGGGTTGCCATTGTGGTGTTGGACATGCCATTGCTTGACACGCGCGTCAGGGCCAGCGGCGCGCCGGATGTGACCAACACCCTGATTGCCGATATTGTGCTGCAACTGCTGAGCTACGTGGCGCAGGTGGAGCGCGAGAATATCCATCGGCGCCAGGCGGAGGGAATTGCAGCGGCGCGGGCGCGAGGGGTCCGTTTCGGTCGACCTCGCAAGCCGTGCCCTCCTCAGTTTGAGCTGGTGCGCGATAGCTATGAGGCGGGCGATATTACCCGCAGCCAGGCGGCAAAGTGCCTGGGCGTGTGCGTGGGGACGTTCGATCGCTGGATGCGCGAGGCGGGGTAGGGGTTTGCGGCACGTCCGATTGGCGCCCACGCGAGGCGGTATCGGTAACAGCCCTGTTACCGATAATGCGACCTCGTTGAAATATTTTGTGTCGCGCGTATTTCCGAGCGGTCGGATTTGAGGGGCGAGCGGTAGAACGCTCGTCCTTTGTGCGCCACGATGCGGCACAATGTACCGTAAAAGCTGTTTGTATCCGGTACGAATCGTTCGTTGGTCTTTAATTCTTCTCAACGGAGGTGTTTGAGATGGCAAACGGATTGCTTTTGCGGCTTCGCGAGCGTGAGCTCAGCGCGAGCCCGGCGGAACGCAATGTCATCGCATATGTGAGCGCTCATCCGCACGAGGTGGTCGGGCTGTCCGTCCGCGGTCTTGCCGATGCCACGTTCTCCTCGCCCTCGAGCATTTTGCGCTTTTGCAAGCGTTTGGGTTTTGCGGGCTACAAGGAGATCCAGCGCGAACTGATTGCCGAGCTGGCGCTCTTAGGTGACAAGAAAGACGTAGCCCTCGAGGACATCTCCATGGATGACAGCGTCGAACGTATCGTGGGGAAGGTGATGAAAAGCAACGTGCGCACGATCGAAGCGACGGCGCGAACGCTCGATTACACCGTCTTGGAGCGATGCGCGGCCTATCTTAAGCGGGCACGCGCAGTCAATCTGTTCGGTATCGGTGCCTCTCGTTTGGTCGCGCACGATCTGGCGCAAAAGCTCATGCGTGTCGACAAAGAGTGCCATCTGTACGACGACTGGCATGATCAGCTCTTGTGTGCCAAGAACATGCATGAGGGCGATATGGCAATCGCCTTTAGCTACTCGGGCTTGACGCAAGAGGTGCTGGACTGCACCGCCGAGGCCCAACGTCACAACTGTCCCGTTGTGGCCGTGACCAAAGTAGATGGATCATCCAAGCTTGCCACCATGGCCGATGCCGTGCTCGGCGTCGCTGCGAGTGAGCCCTTGGTCCGCAGCGGTGCCATGGCTTCGCGTATGGCCCAGCTTATGGTTGTCGATGCCCTGTACGCTGCTTACGTTGCCAGCGACTACGAACGGGCGACGCATGTCATTAAGCAAAACTACATCGAGAAACAGGAAAGATGAGGTGAATGAAATGCTCGATTTAACAAAATTCACGACCGAAAAGCGTAATCAAAGGTCTATGGACCTCGATACGATGACATCGCTGCAAATCGTTACGACGATGAACGATGAGGATCTTCGTGCCGTCCAGTCGGTCACAAAAGTGTTGCCCCAGGTTGCCACAGCAATCGACTGGGCTGCTGAGGCACTCGAGCGCGGCGGGCGCGTCTTTTACATGGGCGCAGGCACCAGCGGTCGTCTGGGCGTACTCGACGCTTCGGAGTGTCCGCCCACGTTTGGCGTGTCACCCGATCTGATTGTCGGGCTCATTGCCGGAGGCGAGACGGCGTTTATCAAGGCTGTCGAAGGTGCCGAAGACAGTGAGGAGCTCGGCGCGAGCGACCTGCGGGGGCGTGGACTCTCGGACAAGGATCTTGTCGTTGGCCTGGCGGCAAGCGGTCGTACTCCCTATGTGGTGGGCGGCCTTGTATACGCCAAGGCAACTGGGTGCAAGACGATCGCAATTGCCTGCAACCAAGGGTCGAAGATCGGGGAGAGCGCAGATCTTGCCATTGAACCCGTGCCCGGTCCCGAGGTACTGACCGGCTCAACGAGGCTCAAGGCGGGAACGGTTCAAAAGCTCATTCTCAACATGATTTCGACCGGTGCCATGGTCAAGATCGGCAAGGTATACCAAAACCTGATGGTCGATGTGCAGCAGACGAACGAGAAGTTGGTGGTGCGCGGCCAGAACATCGTGATGGAGGCGACCGGCTGCACGCGCGAGCGCGCTATTCAGGCGCTTGCAGATGCCGGCGGCCACGTAAAAACCGCTATTGTCTCGGTACTGCTGGACTGCGATGCCGAGCAGGCTGCGGTAGCTCTTGAGCGAGCGCGAGGCCATGTCCGTGCTGCGGTGAGTGGCCATGAGAAGAGCGATGCCGATGCCCAATAGGTGTGCGGCGTGAGCTGATATGACATCCAGACGAGATACCCAATACAAGGAGGAGTTATGACGAACAAAGAGCTGGCTCAAAAGCTGCTGGACCTTTTGGGCGGTAAAGACAACGTGCTCGCAAACGCGGCGTGCATGACGCGCCTGTGCGTGACCGTCAAAGACGCGGGCAACGTCGACACGGAGGGTATTAAGGCACTCGACGGCGTGATGGGCCTGGTCGAGGACGACACGATGCAGATCGTGCTGGGGCCGGGCAAGGTGAATAAGGTGCTCGAGGAGTTCTCCAAGCTCACTGGCCTTGCGAAAGGCGTTGCCGACGAGAGCGTGGTTGACGCTGCGGCCACAAACAAGGCCGCGCAGAAGGCCAAGTACGAGTCTAAGCCGGTTCAGGCCTTCCTCAAGAAGATTTCCAATGTCTTCGTCGCCCTGCTTCCCGGCATCATTGCGGCTGGCCTCATCAACGGTATCTGCAACGTCATCAACGTCTCGACGGCAGGCGCGCTTGCAGGCGAGTGGTGGTACCAGGGCATTCGTTCCATGGGCTGGGCCCTGTTTGCCTATCTGCCCATCTTGGTGGGCTATAACGCGGCACGTGAGTTTGGTGGCTCCGCTGCGCTGGGCGGCATCGCCGGCATGATGTGTATCGCCAACAGTGCCATGCCCCTGCTTGCGCCTGGCGCGGCCGATCCTGCCACTGCCATTCTGCTGCCGCTCACCAATGCGCAGTACAACCCCGCAGCGGGCGGCATGATCGCGGCTCTTATCGCCGGCGCATTTTTTGCCTGGATGGAGCGTCAGATTCGCAAGGTTATGCCCAACGCACTCGACACGTTCTTGTCCCCGCTGCTGGTGCTCATCATCGGCGCCTTTGCTCTGATGCTCGTCATCCAGCCGGTTGGCGCATGGCTGACGACTGCCATCTTTAGCGTTTTGACCTTTATCTTCGAGAAGCTGGGCGTCCTGGGCGGCTATATCCTGTCGGCAGGTTTCTTGCCACTGGTGTCTGTCGGCCTGCATCAGGCGCTCACGCCGATCCACGCTATGCTCAACGATCCCGACGGCGCTACCAAGGGCATCAATTACCTGCTTCCCATCCTTATGATGGCTGGCGGCGGTCAGGTCGGTGCCGGTCTGGCGCTGTACTTTAAGACCAAGAACGCCAAGCTCAAGAAGTACGTCGCCGAGTCCATTCCCGTTGGAATCCTGGGTGTGGGCGAGCCTCTGATGTATGCTGTTGCGCTGCCGCTCGTTCGCCCGTTTGTGACGGCCTGCCTGGGTGCCGGATTTGGCGGCGCGCTCGCGGCGCTGCTTCACATCGGCACGGTTTCTCAGGGCGTTTCCGGTCTGTTTGGCTTGCTGATCGTCGTTCCTGGCCAGCAGCTCGGCTACGTTGCCGCTATGCTGCTTGCCTATGCCGCCGGCTTTGTCCTGACGTGGTTCTTTGGCGTCGACGAGCAGAAGATCAACGAGTTCTTTGGCGAGTAGTTTGATATCGCGAGCCGTGTTGCTCAGAGCTCGCGGCGCGCAGCAGATTTCTTGATGCTATGGTTGTGCCGGCGGGGCTAACTGCTCCGCCGGCCTTTTTTAAAGGAGCGTTGAAGCGTGAAAACGGGTATTTCGATTTATCTTTCCAGCCCTCTGCAGGATATTGAGCGAACGATTGAGCGTGGCGCCGCGGCGGGTGCACGCTATGCGTTCACCTCGCTGCATATTCCCGAGGATGGGGGAGCGGCGTATGCCGATAAGGTCCGTCATGTACTGTCGCTGCTTTCCGCCCGCGGCATTGCGCTCATTGCCGATGTGGGACCGCGCACGTGCGATTTGCTCGGGCTTGAGCGCATCGAGGACCTGCGCGATCTGGGGTTGGAATACCTTCGTTTGGACTATGGCTTTAGCGCCCGGCGGGTCGCGGAGCTGTCCGGTGTATTTCGCATTGTGGTCAATGCATCGACGGTGAGTTCTGATGAAATCGCATCGTGGCGTGAGGCCGGTGCCGATGTGACTCGTTTTGCCGCCTGCCACAATTTTTACCCTAAGCCTTATACCGGTTTAGCTCTGGAGGACATTGCTCGGACGAATCTTCGTCTTGCGGCGCTTGGATTCGAAATCATGGCTTTTGTGCCGGGTGATGCCAACGTTCGCGGGCCGGTATTCGAGGGACTTCCGACGGTCGAGGCACATCGCGGTCGCGCGTCAAAGGTTGCCCTCAACATGCTTGAGCTCGCACATGGCGCCGATTGCGACATTGTGTTGGTCGGCGACCCCGATCTTTCCGATGCGGGCTGGGCGCAGTTTGCTCAAGTTTCCGCCGGATACGTGGACCTGCAATGCGAGCTTGAGTCCGGTTATGCCTATGTACGTGGGCAGATTCATCACGACCGGCCCGATTCGAGCGTCCTCATCTTTAGGTCTCAGGAGTCGCGCACGACGCTTAAGCCGGATTCCGTGCCGACGGATGCCGGAGCCGGCCTGCCGCGAAAGGCGGGGTCGATCGCTGTGAGTAATAGCGGCTATGGGCGCTACGAAGGCGAGCTTGAGATTGCGCGGGTCGATCTTCCCGGTGGCGAGCGCATGAACGTTGCGGGCCATATCACGCCCGAGGCAATGGAGCTGCTGCCGTTCATCAAACGCGGATTCGGGGTACGGTTCGTTTAGCGTGTGACCCGTGGGCTACAATTGGCCCATCATACGAAGGCGCCTCGTGTGGCGTGTGCCTGCGTTGGCCGATCTATATTCGGAGGATTCCCATGACCGTACTGTTTGTTGAATATCCCAAGTGCTCGACCTGCAAGAAGGCCAAGGCATGGCTGGACGAACACGGGGTAGAGTATATCGACCGCGATATCGTTTTGGACAATCCCACGGCTGATGAGCTTGCGACCTGGATTGCTCGTTCGGGGCTGCCGGTGCGGCGCTTCTTTAATTCGTCGGGCATGAAATATCGAGAGCTGGGTCTGAAGGCGCGTCTGGATGCGGGCATGACGGATCAGGAGTGCTACGAGCTGCTGGCGACCGACGGCATGCTGGTTAAGCGCCCACTGCTGGTGGGCGACGACTTTGCGATTCCCGGCTTTAGGGAATCGGCTTGGGCCGAGGCGTTGCTGTAGCGGCTGCGGAAAGCGCGACCCGTTTTGAGTGCTCAGGGTGGGACGTGTTTTCCATCGGCGGGCTCGCTCGGCTCAATCCTCGAGCTGTGCCCATTCGTGCGGATTGTAGACCTTTACGTGCTTGTTGGGCTTGCTGCTCCAGTACTCCTCGTCCATAAAGGGCAGATATGCCTGAACACCGGGGCAGATAAAGGGAATCCGCTGCTGTTGCAGTCGCTCGCGCTGTCGCTGCTCCAGGTGCGCCTCGGATATGACAGTCGGCATACCGGACAGCTCGACGAGGCTTGCCTGGATTCGCTTAAGGTCGGGGAGTCCCGCGTGCCATGACATCCGCATGATCAAAAAGGATGCACGGCGGTATTTTGCCTGCATCACCGTGATGGCGGGGCGCAGGGTGGGATGGATTTTGTCCCGTTCGGGCCAAAGGTCAGCAGTGATCTCGAGGCCCAGGGTCTCCCATAGGTAATCAAGCTCTTCGTCCATGGCGCCTCGATATCTACGTGATCATTGATACTTCGATTGTGTTGCCTGGTGCTATCGTTTTCGCGGTAGAATCTGCCAACGGTTGACGGCTACCGCTCGCGGCGTTTTGCCCTTCGTGTGCAGCGGTCGACTTCACAGGTCCTTCACGTGTCGGCCGTATTTGACTGAATTTCAAAAAATTCAAAATTGGGGCTTGCGTCACGGCCGGACTTCCCGTATATTTCTTTCTTGCGCAAAGGCACAGCCGAGCGCAGCGATGCAGTCATTGGGATGTCGTCTAATGGCAGGACAGCGGATTCTGGTTCCGTCAATGGGGGTTCGACTCCCTCCATCCCAGCCATTGCATTTGCTACATATGGCCCGTTCGTCTAGCGGTTTAGGACGCCGCCCTCTCAAGGCGGAGATCACCAGTTCGAATCTGGTACGGGCTACCAAAATTGAACGCCCGGGCCTCGTAAGAGACCCGGGTTTTGTGTATTGACCGATATTTAAGGCGCGCGTTGAGTCTGCCGCCCGGACCGAGGAGTTGTCATGGACCTGCCTATCAGCTTGGAAGACATCACGTATGCCGAGAACTATCTGGCGCAGGGCGACCTGGCTACGGCGACGCCGCTGCTTGAGCGTCTGGTGGAGCTCGCCGAGGAGTATATCGACGCTGAGTGCAAGACGGAGGAGAAGCGCCAGTACTTTAGCTTCGACAGCAAGTTTGAGCGCCTGGCCTATCGCCGCGTGGAGAAGGATCCGCGCGAGCTGGTGCAGGTCGAGGTTCCCTTTGACCGCCTGTACTCCGACATGGCGTTTGCCTACATCCGCCAGCAGGATTATGTGAGTGCTCGGAATGCCCTGATGCAGGCCGTGCGTTGGGATCCCATGAACTGCAACTATCGCTTGGACTTGGCCGAGCTGTTCCGCGCGCTCGAGGACAAGCAGGAGTGGGCATCGCTCTCGTTCTCGGTGCTGGAGCGCGCGAGCGACGGTAAGTGCGCCGCACGCGCCTACACCAACTTGGGTCAGTACTTCTTGGAGCCCGAGACCGAGAACATTTCGGCTGCCGTGGGCTGCGCGCGTCTGGCGCTGCGCCTGGCGCCCAACGATGCGCATACGACGCGCCTGCTCAACAAGATCCATACCACCTATCCGGATGCCGCGGACGAGAGTGACGACCATGTGATGGGTGAGCTCGCCCTGCAGGGCG
>DXMU01000034.1 GCA_019414025.1 Collinsella sp. | reverse complement strand
GGCGAGCGCGCTCGCCGCTCATTGGTAAGGAGGTCGTCCATGAATCAGGTGGAGCAGAGCGTTGCCGAATATGTCGACGAGGTCTGGGAAGATGTCGTCGCCGATATCGAGCAGCTGGTGAGCTATCCGTCTGTGGCCGTTGCTGCCGATGCGGAGCCCGGTGCGCCGTTTGGCCGCCCGGTCCGTGATGCGCTCGATTGCGCGCTCGGCATTGCGCAAAAGCTCGGCTACCAGACGAGCGATGACGAGGGCTTTGTGGGCATCGCCGATATTCCGGGTCGCGGCGATAAGCAGCTCGCGACTATCTGCCATGTGGACGTGGTGCCTGCCGGCCCCGGCTGGAATACCGACCCATTTGCGATGGAGCGTCGCGAGGGCTGGCTGCTCGGCCGCGGCGTGATCGACGACAAGGGCCCGGCGGTGCTGTCGCTCTACGCTGGCGCTTATCTGCTCAAACACGGCATTGTGCCGCGCTATACCTTCCGCGCGCTGCTGGGCTGCGATGAGGAAGTGGGCATGTCCGACGTTCACCATTATCTGGAGAACCACGCAGACCCCGACTTTCTGTTTACGCCCGATGCCGAGTTCCCGGTCTGCAATGCCGAGAAGGGCCAGTTTGGGGCGACATTTGTGAGCTCCAAGATCGACGGCGGTCGTATTGTGTCCTGGAGCGGTGCCGAGGCGAGCAACGCCATTCCGTCGCAGTCTATCTGCGAGCTTGCGATTGACGCCGATGAGCTGCCGGCACCGGTCGAGAACGCCGACCGCCTGGAGATCACAGCACTCGACAACGGACATGCCCAGATTTTCGCCCACGGCATTGGCGGTCATGCCTCGATGCCCGAGGGAACGATCAATGCCGTCGGCCTCATCGTGGCGTATCTGCGCGAGGCCGAGGATGCGTTTGGTGCGCGCGACGAGCGCCTGCTGAGACCTGCCGAGCACGAGTTCGTCAAGTTCCTGGCTTTTGTGCATGCGGACGCCTATGGCCGCGGCCTAGGTATCGATGCGACGAGTCCGGCGTTTGGCCCGCTTACCTGCAACGCTGGCGTCACCCGCGTGGCGGATGGCCATATTGAGCAGGTCATCGACGTGCGCTTCCCCGACAGCACGAGTGCCGATACCATCCGCGAGCAGCTCGATCCGCTCGTGGGCCGTTTTGGCGTGACGTGCCGTGTGGGTCGTGCGAAGGTGCCGTTCTCGGTCTCTGCCGACGATCCGGCCGTGAAGGCGCTTATTGATACCTATAACGAGTTTACGGGCAAGCATGCTGAGCCCTTTGCCATGGGCGGCGGCACGTACGCACGCAACTTTGCCCGCGCCGTCTCGTTTGGCCCCGAGGAGACCGGCCTGGAGCTGCCCGCATGGGGCGGCCAGATGCACGGCCCCAATGAGTGCGCCAACGAGGAACAGCTCAAGCAGGCGCTCAAGATTTATATCGTGGCGATCTTACGTTTGAACGAGCTTGAGCTTTAAGGCTGCGGCGTTTTAACAACTTAGCACCCCTTTCGTCCGGGCTTTTTAAGTTGCGGTGGAATAGTTCCTAGAATGGGCCATTTGATGGCCAAGCAGGAACTATTTCACCGCAACTTTGTTTTTATTGGTGTAAAAGGCGGGTCATGCTTGGTGGCGGGTTTGTTATCCGTTTGTAAAGGCTGGGCAGAGCTTGCGGTAAGGGTCTATCAAATGTCCGTAAGAAACCGCAGATAAGGCGGTCGTCGCCCGATCGAGACCGTATCTTTCCAAACAGCAAAGCGGGCAGGGTGCCCGCGAGTCGCATGTATGAAAGGAAGATCATGCTCGATCAGGCTTATTCTCGTCGTCAGTTCCTCGGCCTCGCTGGTGGTCTTGCCAGCATCGTCGGTCTCGGTCTCGTTGGTTGTGGCGGCTCCGGCGCATCCGACGCCGCCGCCAAGGGTAGCGCCGCCGCCGAGTCCGTCTCCGGCGAGGTGACCTACGACGGCGCCTCCTCGTTCCAAGCTCTCGTCGAGGCCGCTGCCGAGAAGTTCATGGATGCCAACCCCGACGTCTCCGTCTCCGGTTCGGGCAACGGTTCGGGCAAGGGCCTGACCGCTGTCGCCGCCGGCACCGTTACCATCGGTAACTCCGACGTCTTTGCCGAGACCAAGCTCGAGGCCGATCAGGTCAAGAACCTCGTTGACCACGAGGTCGCCGTTGTGGGTATGGGTCCCGTCGTCTCCAAGAACGTGAAGGTCGACGACCTGTCCCTCGAGCAGCTCAAGGGCATCTTCTCCGGCCAGATCACCAACTGGAAGGAGGTCGGCGGTGACGACGCTACCATCGTCGTCCTCAACCGCAAGGCCGGCTCCGGCACCCGCGCCACCTTCGAGGCCGCCGTCTTTGGCGATGAGGCCGTCGACTTTAAGGGCGACGCCGAGCTCGACAAGTCCGGCGATGTCCAGACTCAGATGGGCAGCACCGACAACGCCATCTCCTACCTCGACTTCTCGCACTTCGATGACTCCAAGTTCAACGCCATCAAGGTCGAGGGCGTCGAGCCCAAGAGCGCAAACGTCACCGACGACTCCTTCAAGATCTGGGCTACCGAGCACATGTACTGCGCAAAGGACGCCGACGAGGCCACCAAGGCCTTCCTGGAGTTCATGCTCTCCGACGACGTCCAGGGCAAGCTCGTCGAGGAGCAGGGCTTCATTCCCGTCTCTGCCATGAAGGTCGTCAAGGACGCCAGCGGCAAGGTCTCCTCTAAATAAGTAACCGCCCCGGAAAGGTTTGCAATGGCAAAACAGCTGCCAAAGCGCGACCTTGAGAACGTGGGCCTGGGCGTCACGGGTGCGTGCGTAGCGCTCGTGACGCTTGTCGTTGCCGCGCTCATCTTTATGGTCGCCCAAAAGGGCCTCTCGGCTTTTGTCAAGGACGGCGTCTCGGTCGTCGAGTTCTTTGCCGGCACCAAGTGGGACCTGGCCAACACAGCCGAAAACGGCCTGCCTTATACCGGCGCCCTGCCCCTGATCGTCACCTCGTTTGCGGTCATGGTGCTCTCCACGCTTATCGCGCTGCCCATCGCCATCGGCTCTGCCATCTTTGCGGTCGAGATCCAGCCTAAGTTTGGTTCCAAGATCTTTCAGCCGCTTATTGAGCTTTTGACCGGCATTCCCTCGGTCGTCTTTGGCCTGATCGGCTTTCACGTGGTCGTCGGTCTTATGAAGAGCGTTTTCCACGTGAGCACGGGTCTGGGTATCTTGCCCGGCGCTATCGTGCTGGCAGTCATGATTCTGCCGACGATGACCACGCTTTCGGTCGATGGCCTGCGCGCTGTGCCCGACAGCTACCGTCAGGGCTCGCTCGCGCTGGGCTACACCCGCTGGCAGACCATCTGGCACGTGGTGCTCAAGTCCGCCATGCCGTCGCTCATGACCGCGGTCATCCTTGGCATGACCCGCGCCTTTGGCGAAACGCTCGCCGTGCGCATGGTTATCGGCGGCATCGAGGCCATGCCGACGTCGCTGCTGTCGCCGGCGTCCACCATCACCACCACGCTCACCACGTCCATGGCGGTCTATGCCGAGGGCTCGGCCCAGGACGATGTCCTGTGGGCGCTCGGTTTGCTGCTGATGGGCATGAGCCTCATCTTCATCCTGATCATCCATCTCATTGGCCGCAAGGGGGCGAAGGCTCGTGGCTAGCATGCGCATCCATATCGACGAGGCAAGACTCGGGCGTGTCCAAAAGCAGGACCGCATCGCCACGGGCGTGCTGACGGCAATTGTCGCCATCGTCATGCTCATCGTCGTCTCCATGGTGGCCTACATCCTGTTCGAGGGCATCTCGACGCTGTTCCAACCGGGCTTCCTCACGCAGCCCGCGCGCGCCAACGGAACCCAGGGCGGCGTGCTCTACCAGCTGTTCGACTCGTTCTACCTGCTGCTGATCACCTTAGGTATATCGGTGCCCATCAGCCTGGGCGGCGCGGTGTTCTTGGTTGAGTACGCGCCGGACGGACCCATCCGCGACATCGCCTCCACCGCCATCGAGACGCTGTCCTCGCTGCCCTCCATTGTCGTGGGCATGTTCGGCTTTCTGGTGTTCTCGGTGCAGCTGGGCTGGAAGTACTCCATCATCTCCGGCGCCGTCGCGCTCACCATGTTCAACATCCCCATCCTGGTGCGCGTGATTCAGCAGGCGCTCGAGGACGTGCCGCAGGCCCAGCGCGATGCGTGCCTGGCCATGGGCCTCACTCGCTGGGAGGCCACACTGCACATCCTGATTCCCGAGGCCATGCCCGCCATCGTGACCGGCATCGTGCTTTCGGCCGGCCGCGTGTTTGGCGAGGCCGCGGCGCTGCTCTTTACCTCGGGCATGAGCTCGCCGGTTCGCCTGAACTTCTTGAGTTTTAACCTGTCGAGCCCCACCTGCGCCTGGAACGTGTTCCGTCCCGGCGAGTCGCTCGCCGTTCATATCTACAAGATCTATGGCGAGGGCAGCCCCGAGGCCCAGCAGATCGTCTGGGGCACCGCGGCACTGCTGATGATTTGCGTGCTGCTGTTTAACGTAGTCGCCCGTATCGTGGGCAAGCAACTGGCAAGGAGGATGACGGCCGAATGAGCGAGATGAATACAACGCCCGCAACCGAAGCGGCCACGTCCGAGACCCAGGACTTTCTGTCGAGCGTGGGGCAAAGCGAAAAGCACGTGCGTGTGAGCGGCAAGGCCGTGAGCGACGAGGTCGTACTCTCTACCAAGGACGTCAACGTGTACTATGGCGATCACCATGCGCTGCACAATACGTCGCTCGACTTTCACAAGGGCGAGATCACGGCGCTCATCGGGCCTTCGGGCTGCGGCAAGTCGACCTTCTTGCGCAGCCTCAACCTCATGAATCGCGAGATTCGCGGCTGTCGCGTGGAGGGCGAGATCAACTACCGCGGCCGCAACGTGAACACCAAGACCGAAAACACCTACGAGCTGCGCCGTTCCATCGGCATGGTGTTCCAGCAGCCCAACCCGTTCCGCAAGTCCATTCGCGACAACATCACGTTTGCGCCCAAGCGTCACGGCATCACCGACCGCGACGAGCTCGATCGCATGGTCGAGGAGAGCTTGCGCGGCGCGGCGCTGTGGGACGAGGTCAAAGACAAACTCGACAAGAGCGCCTACGCGCTTTCGGGCGGTCAGCAGCAGCGCCTGTGCATCGCGCGCACGCTGGCGCTCAACCCCGACGTGATCCTGTTTGATGAGCCCTGTTCGGCGCTCGACCCCATCTCGACGCTGGCGATCGAGGACCTCATGTCGTCGATCGTTGCCGAGCGCGCCATCGTCATCGTGACGCACAACATGGAGCAGGCGTCGCGCGTGTCCAACCGCACGGCGTTCTTCTACATGGGCGATATGGTCGAGTACGACGAGACCGACGAGATTTTCCAACGGCCCAAGGATAAGCGGCTGAATGATTACCTCACCGGCATGTTCTCCTAGTCCGGGACATGCTTGAGGCCCGCGGCGGCCACGGCCCCCGCGGGACTGATTGGAGAGGCGGGTCATCTCTTTTGCGAGATGGCCCGCCTTTTTGCTCTGCGACCGAAACGACCACCACAAAGGGGACAGGCACCTTCGTGGTGGTTTGGGGTGGGGCTCGCTGCTATCATGGACAACGTTGAATTTCTACGAAGGAGCAGGGCATATGGCGATTCTTTTGGGATGCGATTCCATCAGCCTAGAGTTTCCCACCAAGCATATTTTCGATAGCGTGACGCTCGGCGTGGGCGAGGGCGACCGCATTGGTATTGTCGGTAAAAACGGCGACGGCAAGTCGACGCTGCTGAGCGTGCTCGCCGGCACGCTGGAACCCGACGACGGACGCGTGACGCACCGCCGCGGCACCACGATCGGACTGCTCGGCCAAAAGGACCAGCTTGTCGACACCGATACCGTGCATCATGCCGTTGTGGGCGACACGCCTGAGTACGAGTGGGCGTCGAGCCCCCGCACGCGCCAGATTCTCGCCGGTCTTATTAGCGATGTGCCCTGGGAGGGCACGGTTGGCGAGCTTTCGGGCGGTCAGCGCCGTCGCGTGGACCTTGCGCGCCTGCTGATCGGCAACTACGACGTGCTCATGCTCGACGAGCCCACCAACCACCTGGACATGCGTACCATCAACTGGCTTGCGCGTCACTTAAAGGCCCGCTGGCAGCGCGGTCAGGGCGCCATGCTCGTGGTCACGCATGACCGCTGGTTCTTGGACGAGGTCTGCACCAGCATGTGGGAGGTCCACGACGGCCAAGTCGACCCCTTCGAGGGCGGCTACTCGGCCTACATCCTGCAGCGCGTGGAGCGCGATCGCATGGCCGCGGTTACCGAGGAGCGCCGTCGCAACATGGCGCGCAAGGAGCTCGCGTGGCTGAGCCGCGGCGCCCAGGCGCGTTCCACCAAGCCCAAGTTTCGCGTGGATGCCGCTCGCGAGCTGATTGCCGACGTGCCGCCTGTGCGCGACGAGCTGGAGCTCAAGCGCCTGGCGGTGAGCCGTCTGGGCAAGCAGGTTATCGACGTGGTCGACGTGGACGCCGGCTATGCGGATACCGACGGCGCGCCCAAGCAGGTGCTCTCCGACGTGACCTGGCTCATTGGTGCGGGCGACCGCTATGGTCTTTTGGGCGAGAACGGCGCCGGCAAGTCGACGCTGCTCGACGTGATCCAGGGCAAGATCGCGCCCCTGCGCGGTCGCGTGAAGATTGGCCAGACGGTGCGCTTTGGCGTGCTGTCGCAGCAGCTCGAAGAGCTCGAGCCCTACATGGGCGACACGATCCGCGAGGTGCTCAGCAACTATAAGAAGTACTACGTCATCGACGGCAAGGAGACTTCGCCCGAGAAGCTCTGCGAGCGTCTGGGCTTTACGACGCAGCAGCTCTGGAGCCGCATCGGCGATCTTTCGGGCGGCCAGCGCCGTCGCCTGTCGCTGCTGCTGACAATCCTGGACGAGCCCAACGTGCTCATCCTGGACGAGCCCGGCAACGACCTCGATACCGACATGCTGGCGATTGTCGAGGATCTGCTCGACGGCTGGCCTGGCACGCTGATCCTAGTGACGCACGACCGTTTCCTCATGGAGCGCGTGACCGACCAGCAGTGGGCGCTGCTCGACGGCCACCTGACGCATATGCCCGGCGGCGTGGATCAGTACCTGCGCCTGTGCAACGCCACCGCCGAGGGCGAGCCCGTGGGCGCGCCGAGCGCCAAGACCGGCACGTTCGACACCGGCGCCGCAGCGGTTGCGGCCGAAAAGCCCAAGACGAGCGGGCAGCCCAATGGCCTTTCCAACGCCGAACGCCAGAAGCTTCGCCGCGAGGTGAGTTCGCTCGAGCGCAAGATGGAGACGCAGCGCGCTCGCGTGGAGGAGGCCGAGGCCGCCATGGCCCAGGTCGATCCCACCAACTACACGGCGCTGGGCGAGCAGCAGGCAAAGATCGACGAGGCCCACGCCGCCATGGACGAGCTGGAGATGGCGTGGCTCGAGGCGAGCGAAAAGCTCGAGGGCGAGGAGTAGACGAGGATGATCGGGGCCGCGTTTTTCGATATCGACGGCACGCTGCTGAGCTTTAAGACCCACCGGATTCCGGCGTCGGCGCAGCAGGTGCTCGACAGCTTTCACGAGCAGGGGATTGCGTGCGTGATCGCTACGGGCCGTCCGACCTACCAGATGCCGGACTGGCTGTTCGACCTTGGCTGGGATGCGTACATTACGCTTTCGGGTCAGCATTGCTTTGATGCCAGTGGTGTTTACCGCAGCTGCCCGATCGATTCGGACGATGTTGCGGTGATCGTGGACCAGGTGGCTCAGGGGCGCTACGACTCGCTGTGCATGCAGGGCGAGAACTCGTTTGTGAACCGCCTGTCCGAGCGCGTGGTGGCGGCCGGCAACAACGCGGGAATCGTCTACCACGAGGAGCCGTTTGACCACGCCTTCGACGCGCCGGTCTACCAGTTTTGCGCGTTTGTGGATCCGGCCGACGAGCATATCGTGACCGATGCGGTGTCGCATTCGCTCACCACGCGCTGGTGCGACCTGTTCTGCGACATTATTCCCGCTAACGGCGGCAAGGACCTGGGCGTGGCGGCGACGCTCGAGCGGCTTGGTATCGACGCGAGCGAGGCGATTGCCTTTGGCGACGGCGAGAACGACCTGTCGATGTTTGCCGCCGTGGGCACGAGCGTGGCCATGGGCAACGCACAGGACACGGTGAAAGCTGCGGCGACCTATGTGACGACTGCCGTGGACGACGACGGCATCTGCAACGCCGCGAAGCACTTTGGATTGATGTAACTGCGGGGCGGCACCCGGCGCCTGGGGACACTCCTTGCGGGGCGTCCCCATTTTGTTTTCGTCCCGCACGTTTTGTGAAACACGGCTAACTTTTAGACAAAGTAGTAAGACATGGGCAACTTTTGCGGTAAAGTTAGCCGTGGAAAGTATCCAAAGGCTAACTAGCAATCATCGCGAAAGGCGGCCCATGGCCCTACGTGAATCCGGAGAAGACTATCTCGAATCGATCTACGTTCTGTCGGAACGTCAGGGCATCGTGCGCTCGATCGACGTTGCGGAGCACCTCGGCGTAACCAAGGCGAGCGTTTCCAAGGCCATGGCGACGTTGGAAAGCAACGGCTATGTCGAAATGGGCAAGCGCGACGTTCATCTGACGGAGCGTGGTCTGGAGGTCGCGCGCCAAATGTGGGAGCGTCACTGCTTTTTCGTGGGGCTGCTAGAGGATGCGGGTGTTTCGGCTGAGGTCGCGTCGCAAGAGGGCTGCCACATGGAGCACTGCCTGAGCGAGGAAAGCTTCGAGAAACTGAGGGCGATGCTGAACCGGGGCGAGGCGACGGGCCAAGCGGCGGAATCCTAACGAACCCCCAGTAGCGCGGAGTTCGCGCAAAGCGCGAACCAGCGACCGGGACCAGCGGTCCTTTCGGCCAAGTCCATTTCAGCAAAGGAACCCCGCCAGCAAGCGATGCCCAAGAACTGCCACCTACGTCACCGCAGGCCGGGGCCGGGTTTGGTTTTGAAAACACTCCACAGCGCGAGGCCCGCCTTTCCGTTGCTCCGCAGGAGCAGGAAAGACGGGCCTCATGCGCGAGGACGTTTTCAAAACCAAGCCCGGTCCCGGCCGGACAGCCCACGAACGCTACAGGTTCTTGACACCCATCGCGCGCATGGCATTCAGGATGGCGATAATCGCCACGCCCACGTCGCCGAACACAGCAAGCCACATGTTGGCGATGCCCAGTGCCGCAAGCACCAGAATCAGCAACTTAATGCCCAGCGCAAAGATGATGTTCTGCCAAACAATCGACATGGTCTTGCGCGCCACGCGGATCGCGCGGGAGATGTTGGACGGCTTGTCATCCATGAGCACGACGTCCGCCGCCTCAATTGCGGCGTCCGAGCCCATAGCGCCCATGGCGATGCCAACGTCTGCGCGGGTAAGCACGGGTGCGTCGTTGATACCGTCGCCTACAAAGGCGAGCTTGCCCTTGCCCGATTCTGCTGCAAGCAGCGCCTCGACACGCTCGACCTTATCACCCGGTAACAGCTGCGCGTGGAACTCGTCGAGACCGAGTTGCTTGGCTACAGACGCCGCAACCTCCTCACGGTCGCCCGTGAGCATGACGGTGCGCTTGACGCCGGCGGCGTGCAGGTCGCGAATCGTTTGCTCGGCATCGGTCTTTATGGTGTCGGCAATTACGATGTGGCCGGCGTACGTATCATCGACCAGCACGTGGAGGATGGTGCCGACGATCTCGCAATTGGGCGCTTCGATACCGGCCACAGCAAGCATCTTGGCATTGCCGACGATGACGCGCTTGCCGTCGATAATCGCCGTCACGCCATGGCCCGCGTCATTGGTGGAGTCGCTTACGCGTTTGGGATCGAGCTCGCCCTGGAAGGCGGTGCGTACCGACTGCGCGATGGGATGGTCGGAGAATGACTCGGCAAGGGCCGCGACTTCGAGCAGCGACTGCTCGGTATAGCCTGCCTCGGGGTGTACCGCCACGACCGAAAACGTGCCGTTGGTGAGCGTGCCGGTCTTGTCAAAGACGACGGTGTCCACATCCGCGAGCGTCTCGAGGTAGTTAGAGCCCTTGATGAGGACGCCCAGCTTGGATGCGCCACCGATGCCGCCAAAAAAGCTGAGCGGCACGCTGATCACCAACGCGCACGGGCAGCTGACGACCAAGAAGGTCAGGCCGCGCAGAATCCAGTCGGACCAGGCACCGGTGACCAGGCCACCGCCGAGCGCGAGCACCGCGGCAGCGCCGGTGACGGCGGGCGTGTAGATGCGGGCAAAGCGCGTGATGAAGTTCTCGGTGCGTGCCTTCTTTTCGCTGGCATTCTCCACGAGCTCCAGGACGCGTGCGACGGTGGACTCGCCAAAGGGCTTGGTGGTGCGCACGTGGATGAGCCCCGTCATGTTGATGCAGCCGCTGATGATATCGTCTCCGGTTTTGGCCGGGCGGGGGACCGACTCACCGGTAAGGGCGGCGGTGTCGAGCTGGGTTTCGCCCTCGACGATGACGCCGTCGATAGGCACGCGCTCGCCGGGCTTGACCACGATCACGGTGCCGACCGCGATGTCATCGGGGAAGACCTGCTCGAGTGTGCCGTCGGGCTGCTCGACGTTAGCGTAGTCGGGCGCGATGTCCATCATGGCACTGATCGACTTGCGGCTCTTGCCCACGGCGTACGCCTGAAACAGCTCGCCGACCTGGTAGAACAGCATGACGGCGGCGCCTTCGGCCATGTGCGGATCGGTGTCGGGGAAGAGCACCATGGCAAACGCGCCGATGGTCGCGACGGCCATGAGGAAGCTCTCGTCGAACGCCTTGCCGCGGCGGATGTTGTTGTATGCCTTTTGGAGCACGTCGTAGCCGGCAATCAAAAACGGCACGAGGAACAGTACGAAGCTGGCGTAGATGTCGCCCGGGGTGCCGAATGCGGCGGTAAGGGCACCGAGTTCGTCGAGGGCATACACCACCGCAAAAATGCCCAGTGCTACCAGGATGCGGTTGCGCTTATGCTCGAGTGATTCTTTTTTCTTGCGCTTCTTCTTTTTCTTTTTGGGGTCGGCGGTGGCCATGACTCGTATCCTCCCATTTGAATGTATGAACACCCGCTCATATAATTTCGCGAGCAAAGGCCGCGGCAAGCGCGGCCTTGCGGGTTGGCGTAAACTTGGGCTAGAGAATGATCTCGCAGTCCGGCTCGGCGTCGGCGGTGAACTCCACAACGCGGTCGAGGACCTCGTCGAACTCGGCT
This sequence comes from Collinsella sp., assembly GCA_019414025.1. Taxonomy (GTDB): domain Bacteria; phylum Actinomycetota; class Coriobacteriia; order Coriobacteriales; family Coriobacteriaceae; genus Collinsella. The sequence goes on along the minus strand of DXMU01000034.1, from coordinate 9,937 downwards.
TCATCGGCCTCGAGCGTCAGCTTCTGGGTCATAAAGTTGACCGAAACGGACTTGACGCCATCGAGCTTGGCCAGCTCGTCCTGAAGCTCGCGCGCACAGTTGGCGCAGTCGATCTCATCGAGCTTAAACTGCTTTTTCATGGTGGGTTCCTTTCCCTGTATTTGCGGCTTGGGTGCAGGCCGCGCTGGTACCGTGGTTGGCTGCTATTCGCAGATGTGGCTCATGCCCTGGTTGAGCATGGTGTAGACGTGGTCGTCGGCGAGCGAGTAGAGGATATTGCGCCCGTCGCGCCGGAATTTAACCAGGTGCGACTGCTTGAGTGTGCGCAGCTGGTGCGATACTGCCGACTGCGAGGTTTCGGTCGCTTCGGCGATGTCTGCCACGCAGAGCTCGCGGCCCATGAGGGCGTAAAGGATCTTGATACGCGTGGTGTCGCTGAAGACCTTGAACAGGTCGGCGAGGTCGTAGAGAAGTTCCTCGTCGGGAAGGTCCTCGGGCGAGCAGGTGGTGGGGATCGCGGGTTCGGTGGCCTCGATGTCGGGTTTCGTTTCATCAACGCGAATGCTCATTGCAATATCCTTTCATATGAACATGCGCTCATATAACTTGCTTTCGATTATATGAGTGTATGTTCATATGTCAATACAATTTGCGTTAATTTCGATGACTGCTTGCCGCTTCTGCGATTTTCTGTGGGTTGGGAGACATCGACGCAATGCTCGCCAACATATTTCGAGATGTTCGGCTAGCATGCTAAGAAAGCCACCTTGAGAAGCATTAGAACTGTTCATATTTGTACTTTATCGTGTCAAATACCGCGAGAATCAGTTCTTCCTCTACGGGAGTTTCTGCAGAATCAGTTTTATCTAAAGTTATATTGAGCATTGCTGCAGCCAATCTGGCACATCGGTGGCCGAATAAGTCGAAAAATGTAGGTGGACATCCGCAGAGATCGCCTTTAGAAGAGCGAATTCTCAATTAGATCAATAATCGTGTCGTCTTCCGTGCGGTTTTCATCGATTTTTGCGAACATGTCGCATTCCCAAGCCCCATTGATTTCCTCAGCAAGGGCCCCGACGTGTTGCATGTCGTCGGGTTCGGGCACATCGTTGATGCTCGGGTCATCAGCTTGCGGATATTGGCTTGCAATTTCGCGCTTGGCGGCCTCTTCTTCTTTGAGTGTCTCCAGGACGCGGCGACCGTATTCGAAGTAGCGCCGCAAGACAAATTGACGAAGAGTTTCTTGCAGGATGGCGAAGTTATCCGGGAGTCGACCGGGCCATATCTTCTCGCGAATGCGAATCGCTTCCATGACCCGTTTAAAAGCGGACTGCTTGAAAAACGAATGACGATTAACCGTGATAACGGCATATCCCATGTTTCGCAGCGTGTTTCGGCGCTCCTCGTCAATTGATTGCTGCTCGGGTTCGTCGTGGTAAAAGCCGTTGTATTCGATATCGGTCATCGAATTTTCGAGCAGCGCGTCGAGGTAGAAAACCGTCCGTCGCGTTAGGGCGGCGTATCTTTTGGGGACTGGGATCGGATAATCCGTTTTGATAGCGCGTATGGCTAAGCCACCCATTGACTTGGGCATTGTCAGCATCATGACAAACGCCGTTTCGAGTGGGGAGCGACAGCCTTCGTGTACATAAGAAAGTGCCTTAAGTGCTTTATTAGATCCACGATACCCCGGTGCCTCTGAAAAGAAGGCTCTGAGCTCTTCAACGCTGGTTAGGGCTGGGCGCTCGCGATATTGAGTTTCGTCGGACGTTCCAAGCGCGTAGGAGCCGCAGATTTCAAAGTAATACTCAACGAGCTCCGAAAGGTTGAGGTCGGCTGTTGCTTCTAACGCGCACAGCTTGATATCGACGATGTAGACGTTCGGCTCGAGTTCTAGGTAGCTTTCTGCATCAAACGTATAGCGCGTGCAGTGGCAGATGCAGCCCTTGCGGTGCCTTTTGGCATTATTGGAAAACGTCAGCACATGGATACGTTCAGAATCGACATTCTTTCTGTTGAGCCATGCTCGTGCCGCTTCCAGGTCGGACGTGGTCGGCGCAGACACCCTGATCTTTTCCATAGGTATGGGACCGGTCGCGTAGCTTGCGAGCGAGTTGGCTGTTTGGTATACAGCGCGTGCCGTGGTATGTGACAGAATGATTCCCATACGCGCATGATGGCATAGCGGACGCCGCATACGCCCGAAACTTCGGGCAACGGTATTGGGGCGCGGCTTATCTTCTGCGAACGGTGGGTTTTTGAGCTGTCGTATTGAGGGAGCAGCTTTGGCTGGGGAGGTTTCTGCCGGCTGCCCCTTTTTGATGAACTTTAGTTGCGGATTCGTAGCTTCTAAGCGTTTTTGCCGACCGCTCAGATGCCTCACCAACATAATTTGAGTTATTCGGCCTTATCCTATACAAATGGTGCGATCGCAACGTCCTATTCGAATTGATTCAGGTAGATTTATGGGGCTTGGTTGCGAAATTAAGGCGATTTTAGCTTCGATTGCGGTTCAAGGGGCCTTGACTAGTGGTTCAGCTGGCCGAACAACTCGAAAAATGTAGGTGGGCCAACCTGCCGACTATGTGAAGCACGCGTATTTGCTCGTTTTGATGAAAACTAGGGTGCAGCCATAAGGCTGCGCCCTAGTTTACTGCGTGTCGGTGTGCCCAGACGGATTGCGCTGTGCCTGGCAGGCGCTCCCGCAGATGGATCGGTTATTTCGCGAATAGGTTCTTGAGGTTGAACTCGGCCTGAACCGTGCGGAGCATGAGGTCGGTGTCGTCGAGGCCCAGGTGCTGCTCGTTGGCGTCGGCGGCGAGGGTTCCACGGCGGCGCGCCCAGTTCTCGAGCGCGGCGGGCGCGGATTCGCGGGGGAGCGAGCGGACGTCGGCATCCAGGCTGCGGCAGATCTGGCGCGAGTCGATGACGATGATCTTGCCGGCGCGGCGTGCCTCGGCGTAACCGTCCAGGTGGATCTTGAACCAACTGTCCTCAAAGGCGGCGTTGTGCGCCATGTACGGGTACTTCTTCATAAGCTTGAGCAGCTGCTTCTGCAGTTCCTTGTTCTCGCGGAATGGCTTTTTGCCGTCGATGTCGTCCCAGGTGATGTGGTGGATATTCGACAACGGCACATCCTCGCCGCGGTAGATGTCGGGCAGACCGCAGTAGTGCGCCTCGGCGTCGTGCGGGACGGCGTCGCTGGTGAGCTCCATGATTTCCCAACCCACATTGATGATATAACCGCGCTCGGGTGCACGGCCGGTGGTCTCGATGTCGATACCGAGCACGGTGCCCTGGATGGGCTTGCGGGCGTAGGCCACGCCGAGCGCGTCGCGGTCGCCGCGGATCTCGCGCATGACCGACGCGGCGGTGCGCTTTTGCATCTTGCCGATGGCGGCGCAGGTGTCGGCATCGGACAGGCCGCGCGAAAGCGTCGCGGGCGTCACGTTGCGCAGGCGCGCCTCGCCAATCTGGTCGCACAGGTCGCGGTTGCGGTCAGCCAGGTCGCGCACGGTGGCAAAGTCGAAGCTGGGGTCGCCCTCGGCGGTAAAGTACTCGGTTTCGAGCACCTTAAGGGCCTCCTCGCCCTTCTGGCGCTCGGACTCCATGGCGCCGTGATCGCCATAGATAAACATGGGAATAAACGGCTGGCGCTCGTATTCGAGTGCTTGTGAAACGTTCATATAACTGCTCCTTGGACGGGCCGTGTCGCGCGGCTCGGTGGCATTGAGTTATGGCGAGATGATAGTTTACCATGGGCAACTATTGGCATCGCGCCTAGGACAACTACAATACCCTAGTTGACCGCTAGGACTTTTACAATGCTGCCGAAAGACATGAAAGGTTCCATCCGTCATGGATTTGCTGATTGATATTCTGCTCGACGCCGGCAAGGACACGCTCTCGCTGGCGCCGTTTTTGTTGGTGACGTATCTTGCTCTCGAGACACTTGAGCACGTTGCGGGCGACCGCGTCAACGGCGCTATCAAGCGCGCCGGCGCTGCGGGTCCCGTGGCTGGCTCGCTGCTGGGCATTGTGCCGCAGTGCGGATTTTCGGCCATGGCAGCAACGCTGTACGCCGGCCGTGTCGTGACGCTGGGCACGCTGGTCGCCGTGTTCCTCTCGACCTCCGATGAGATGCTGCCGCTGTTGCTCGCCGAGCAGGTGCCCGTGCAGACCATGGCGATGCTTTTGGCTTCGAAGGCACTGATCGCGCTGGTCACGGGCTTTATCGTGGACGCGGCTATCCGCGGCCTTCGTCGTAATTCCCGCGCGCATGCGGCGATTCGCCGTACCGTGCTGGGGACCGCTGCCAATCCGGCTCATGTGAACTGCGCGCACGACGACCATACCGGGGGCGACATCATTGATGAAGTGGCCGAGGCGGGCGTGAGCGCCGACCACATCCACGAGTTGTGCGAGCGCGACCATTGCGGTTGCGATGATGATGAAGATGAACACGAGCGCGACCACGGACACAGCCATGACCACGGTCACGCAGGCGAGCATGAGCACCACCACGGCCATGGGCACGACCACGGTCACTCCCACGAAGGTGCGCCCGTCCTGTCGATTATCCGCAGCGCGATCTCGCACACTGTGCAGGTTTCGGTTTTTATTTTCCTGGTGACGCTGATTCTAGTTGCCGTGCTCGAGACCTTCGGAGAGTCCGCGATCGAGCAGTTCCTGCGTGGCAACGAGACGCTCGCCGTCTTGGGCTCGGCACTCGTCGGCCTGATCCCCAACTGCTCGGCCAGCGTGGTCATTACGCAGCTGTACCTGGAGGGCGCGCTACAGCTGGCGCCGATGCTCGCCGGCACGCTCATTTCCGCCGGCGCCGGCTATCTTGTCCTGTTCCGCACCAACCGCAGCGCTCGTGAAAACGCCGTGTTCCTGGTCATGATGTACGTCATTGGCGCCGGCTGGGGCCTTATCCTATCCGCCTTCGGCCTCTAAGTAGGCCTAAAAAATGGGCTTCAAATAGCCATGCTCGGCGCCTGCGCAATGCGGCGACGCATGGCATTTTGAAGCCCGTTTTTTGTTGAGCCATGGATTCCGAGCGCTCACACCGCGCAAAACAAAAAGGTAGATTTCCGGGCATGTCCCGAAAATCTACCTTGGTTAGCGCAGCAGCTCGGTGAGGTTGCGCTTAAAGAGGGCCCGGTCTTCGCTGGTAAATGCCGCCGGACCGCGAGTGCGACCGCCGGCGCGGCGCACCTTCTTTTCCTCGTGGCGAATAAACAGTTGCATGTCGATGGTCGCCTTATCGTAGACGCGCCCGCGCACGCCGATGGCGGCGGCATCGCGCCCGAGCACCATGCTCGCCAAGCCAATGTCCTGCGTCACGACTACATCGCCCGCCTGCAGGCGTTCGACAATGGCAAAGTCGGCGCTGTCGGCGCCCACGCTCACATCGAGCGTCGTGACCCAAAATCCGCGTCGCGCATGCTCGACGTCGCGCGGATCGTCGCGGCGAATGTGGCGTTCCAGGTTCTGTGTGCTGTTGCCGGCGATAACGACGGCGACGCCCGCCCGCCGCGCGCAGTCAATCGACTCGCGCGTGACCGGGCAGGCGTCTGCATCAATAAAGAGCGTTCGCGGCATCTAGTGCACCAGTTTGCCAAATTGAATAGCGCGAACAATCAGCGTTACGCCAAACACCAGCAGTGCGGCGCCGCTAAAGATGACGAGCATCTTGGCCGACCACAGCGGATAGATAAACACGAACATGCCGGCGATGATGGAGAGCGCGCCGCTCAGGATGGCGAGGGCACGGTTGGACGAAAGCTCGGACTCCAGAATGGACATGACACCTTCGACGATCCAGCCAAAGCCGGCCACGATAACCACCATCGTGGTGAGCGTCGCGGTCGAGAAGGCCTGGTTGCGCAGGATTATGACGCCGCCCAAGATAATGAGTAGGTTGGAGATGATGCTCGTCACGCGCCAGCCGGTGGGCAGCAGTGGCTCGAAAACAGCGGTAAACAGCCTGATCGCGGCCGTGATCACAAAGTAGAAGCCCAAGACGGTCGTTAGGAAGACGAGGGACTTGGCGGGCGCAAACAGCAGTGCGATGCCGGCGACGAGCGCCAAGACGCCCGTGATGGCGTAAATCCAGCGCACGGCCTTGACGGCCTTGCCTGCCATGCTTTTCTCGTCAAATCCAAACTGGCTCGATTTTTGGTCATCGTTCTTAAAGATGCCCATAATGTCTCCTTTCCGTGCGGCGTAAGCCTTGATCGTTACAACCAGTATCGCCTAAAGGCGCTGGCGTATGGGTCGGGGAGGGCGAAACGTAACCCAAAGGCCCCGAATTGTTTCCGTTGTTCCCCACGTCGCGATTTTCTATTCAACAGGTGTAGAACATTGCAGCCCTGTTCGTTATTGCCTACGTTTTAGGTTAGATTTTCCTAAGAACAATTGCCCGAAATTGGGGGTCCCTATGAACGAAGCAGTTCCCGCAGCGCCGGTAAGCGCTGAGTCGATGGCAAAGCAGGGTTGCGAAAAGCTCGGCTTGGACGCGTTTGATGCGTTGGTTCGCTGCGCCCGCACGTGCCGTCGCTTTGACGAGTCCATGCGCGTGCCGCGTGAGCTTTTGCTTGAGCTGGCGGAGCTGGCGCACCTGACTCCCTGTGGTGCCAATGCTCAGCGTCTGCGTTTTCATGTGGTAAGCGGTGCAGAGGACTGCGCGCGTGTATTTGACGAGCTTGCATGGGCCGGTGCGCTCAAGGATTGGCCGGGTCCCGATGAGGGCGAGCGCCCGACCGGCTACATCGCGATTCTTGCCGAGCGCGCCGTTCCGGGTAAGCCCGCCGCTCCTATTACTGAGGTCGACACGGGCATTGCCGCGCAGACGATGATGCTCGCCGCCCGCAGCGCCACGCCCGAGGTGGCTGCCTGCATGTTCAAGGCCTTTACGCCCCACGCGATCGATGCCATGGGGCTCGATAGCGACAAGTATGAGCTCAAGCTGATCATGGCGTTTGGCGTTCCGGCCGAGACGCAGGTGATCGATGCGATCGATTCCAACCCCGACGGCTCAATTAATTACTGGCGCGACGAGGCGCAGGTGCACCACGTACCCAAGCGCCCGCTTGCCGACGTACTGGTGTAGCTGAGCGTCACCGCGGTGTGATCCGGCGGTAAACCACCACAAAGGTACCTGTCCCCTTTGCGGTGGTGCGAGGGGAGGACGTGTGGCAGATTTGTATTTGGTGCGGCATGGGCAGACTGAGCTCAATGTGCAGAACATTTTGCAGGGTGGGCACGATTCGCCGCTTACGGCGCGCGGGCGCGAGCAGGCGCTGGCGACGCGCGCGGCGTTTGAGGCGCGTGGCGTGACCTTTGACCGTGTGTATTCCTCGCCGTTGGGCCGGGCGCGGCATACGGCTGAGCTAATTGCTGGTGAGGGCCGCTCGATAGAGCTGGTCGATGACCTGCGCGAGTGGCATTTGGGCTCGCTGGAGGGTACATCAAATCGCGAGATGCCGCCGCAGCCCTGGGGTGATTATCCGGTGGCCTTTGGTGGCGAGTCTGAAGGCGAGCTCCAGTCGCGCATGGTCGCGGCGCTGTCCCACATCATGGCCAGGCCGCAGCACGACTGTGTGCTGGCAGTCTCCCACGGCTCTTCCTGCCAGGAGTTTCTTGAGTATGTGACTGGCAGGGGAGAGCTACCCGACAACGGTGCCGTGCTTCATTTTGGCTATTGCGACGGTGCGTTTTCGCTCCTTGATTGGTAACGAACGAAAGGACCCCTATGAATAAAGACCTGTATCTGGTTCGTCATGGGCAGACAATATTCAACCTTAAGCGCATTATTCAGGGTTGGAGTGACTCGCCGCTCACGCAGCTGGGATGCGACCAGGCGGCGCGTGCCGGCATGTTCTTACGTGCGCGCGGCATTGAACCCGATCATGCCTACACCTCCACACTTCATCGCACCGAGCAGACTATCGCCAACCTGTGGCCGGGCTTGGCGTACGAGCGCCTGGACGGTCTGCGTGAGTGGTTCTTTGGCGACTTTGAGGCCGAGCGCGTGATGCTTATGCCCGAGCGCCCGTGGCGAGATTTCTATCGTCAGTTTGGCGGCGAGGGCCAGATGCAGGTGCGCGAGCGCATGGCGGCGACGATAACCGATCTTATGCGACGTCCGGACCACGAGTGCGTGCTCGCGGTGAGCCACGGTTCGGCTATCAAGGAGTTTTTGGACCACGTGCGGGGCGCGGCGGCCGACGAGCGCGAACGCGTGCCGGGCAACTGCTCAGTGCTGCATTTTGCGTTTGACGATGCGGCCGATACGTTTGAACTGGTCGAAGTCTTTACGCAGGAAGACTACGCGCGCGAGCTGGGGCTTGAACCGCTCGTGGCTACTGCGGGTCCGCAGCGCGGATAACGCGAGCGCGGCGGCACGGGTCGTCGGCATAACTTCTCGACGCAAAAGGGGCGGAGATGCATGTACCTGCTGCATCTCCGCCCCCTGTTTGTTGGGCTGCCGATTTTTGTGCTGGACGGTCTGGTCTTGCTAGAACCGCGCGACCTGGTGCGTGAGCAGACCCGTCGGAACCTGCGCCGCGCCGCCGCTGACCTGCGCGGCGGGGAAGAGCGCAGCTACGGCAAAGTTGAACGGCTCTTTGCCCGTGTAGGTGCCGGCGGCACGTGCATCGTCGGCCAGGAGCTGTGATGCCTCGACTAGTGCGACAGCGTAGGCAGGGTCGTCGGCCAGTGCCGGCTCCGGCGCCTGGTCGAGCATGGCGCGGATGGCCCCGACGGCGTCCTCGCGCTTGACCTCCCACACGCGGTGCGTAATGCCGGCGGGGTCGGTGACGGCATAGAGTGAAGCGCCCTCTTTTGCGGCGCCGAGGATGATATCCATGACGGGAGAGGCTTCGTAGACAAGCGTTACGGGACGGGGCTGTACCTTGAGGTCGGCGATTGCGCGCGCAGCGGCGGTCGTATCGGCGGCCACCGCCGCGCCGCCCCCCCGCGCACCAACCCGGCCGATCGCCCCCACACCCGTCACACGTCCCGGCTCGCCCGAGCATTCGTACACGTAATACGCCGCACCCGGGTCCTTGAGCATCAGACCATCGGCAAGGGCTCCGCGCAGAGCATCGTTGCCGCTCAGGATGCTGCCCATTGCAGGCAGCGCCTCGAGCACGCGGTCCTGAGCCGGGCGGATGCAGGGAAACGGAAGTGCTTTCATGGGCGGTCCTAACGCACGAGTCGGTTTGTTCGCGGCTTATTATGCCCCAACTTGGCCGCTCGCGTCCCAGAGCACGTTATCGGCGAGCGCGATTAGCACCTGCTGACAACGAACGATATCGGCGTGGGGCACATATTCGTTGGGCTTGTGCGCGAGCGCGAGCGACCCGGGACCGTAGCTCATGCAATTGCGGTTACCTGTCTTGCCGGCAATGACGGCGGTGTCGGTGTAGCCGGTAAAGAAGCCGACGGTCGTGTCCGCGTCCGTCACGTCATCGGCGGCACGCTTGAGCGCTGCTAGAAGGGGAGAGTTCGGGTCGCGCTCGATGGCGGGGCGGTCGCCCGTTACGGTGTAGCTGCCATGGCAACCGGGAACGGCGGCTTCGGCGACGGCGATGGCCTGCTCTACCATGCGCGTCGCGGCGGCCGTATCGGTCGGCGGGGTCAGGCGCATGTCGACCCAGACTTTGGCGCGGTCGGGTACGACGTAGGGGCGATATCCGCCCTCGATTTGGCCAAACGTGATGGTCGAAGGCCCCAGCTCATCGTGCGCGGGCAGCGCCATAAACGCGCGACGGAGCGAACACACGACCTCGGCCATGGCAGCGACGGCATCCGCGCCCTTCCAGGGCTGGCTCGCATGCGCCGTCACGCCAGTCATTTCAATCTCGAACCACGTACGCCCCTTGTGCGCCACCTGGATCTGTCCGTCGGTGGGCTCGGTGTCCAGCAC
>DXMU01000033.1 GCA_019414025.1 Collinsella sp. | reverse complement strand
GGGCCAGCCCGTGGGAGGCCAGGGCGCCGCTGACCGGTGGACGGCACCGAGCCGTCAGCGAACTTAGAAGGGGGAGGCCTCGCGGCCTCCCCCTTTTTTGCGTTTTATAAAGAGCTGTAATACAAGAACTCGCCTTCTTTTAGCTTGTCTTACTGTTTGGCTGTATTTTGAGTCCTTCTTTTGTATTTGCGCGATAATAACTCCCATTGGCGTTAGGGAGGACTTGATGTTTACCGTTTTTGTCTTGGGCAATATTGCTTCGGGTAAGTCGACTGCCTGCCGCTATCTCGAATCTCGTGGCGCTATGCTTATCGATCTGGACGAGCTTGCCAAATCGCTGTATGTGCCAGGCTCCGATATCGTCAATGCCCTCGCGGAAGAATTTGGCTGGGATATTTTGGATGAGGAGGGCGGCATTCGCCGCAGCATCCTCGCTTCTCGAGCTTTCGCTTCTCCTGATTCGGTCGCACGGCTCAATGACCTTGTGCACCCCGTTCTCATTGAACAGCTTTCGCTTAGGATTCTCGATCCGGTTTGTTGTACGGTTTCATCTCCCCGTTATCCCTTTGCGGTTGTCGAGGTTTCTGCTCCGACTGGTTTTGAGGATGCATTTGGCTTGGCTGATGAAATTCTGGTCATCAGCGCCCCTTTGTCAGTTCGTCGCGAGCGTGCTATTCAGCGTGGCATGGAGCCATCTGATTTCGATGCCCGTTCTGCTTGCCAGCCCGATGAGTCTGCGCTGTGCAATCTCGCTACAACGGTGATTGATAATGCCGCAGGCGATAATTCTCTCTTTGAGCAGCTTGACTCATGGCTTGCATGCCATGGGTTTATAGACACTGCGAATAAGGAGGATGCCGATGCCTAGGACACGTTTCTTTGCGTGGTATCGCCTTATACCGCTGGCTGCCGTTTTTGCCTTCGGCCTTATCTCATTCGTTTACTCGTGTGCTCCTGCGGCTTTCTTTAAGCCGCTGTATCCCATTGACTACGAGGCGTATGTAAAGCAATCTAGTATTTCGCATAATCTGGATCCGTATCTGGTGTGCGCTGTCATTAAGTCGGAATCGAATTGGGATCCCGAGGCTGAGTCGAATCAGGGTGCTCAGGGATTGATGCAGCTGATGCCCGAGACTGCCCAGGATATGATCGCCAAGGGTCTTGTCGACGGTGGGGAGTATTCGGCCGACAACCTTAACGATCCTGCTACGAATATCGAGTTTGGCTGCGCGTACCTCTCGTATCTCTTAACGTATTTCAACGGGTCGACGGATAGCGCTATTGCCGCATATAACGCCGGCATGGGCAATGTGGATGGTTGGGCGCAGCAGAGCACCTCGCTTCACAATGCGATTACCTTCCCCGAGACGCAGGCTTATCTGATTCGCGTCAATAATGCCTGGGTTCGCTATAAGACGCTCTATCCCGATCGGTTCGTATAGGACTAAGCCCACCTCCTGCGTATACTGCAGATGTATGAGTTAGGAGTATCCATGGCGGAATTTGAAGTAGAACGCGTTGGTGGTGAACTTAAGCGCTTTGGCGTTGAGGGCGCTGAGGTGCCGTTTGAAGTCGTTTCTCCCTATGAGCCTGCAGGTTCTCAGCCTAAGGCCATTGAGTCGCTTGTGCAGGGTGTGAGGGACGGAGATCGCTATCAGGTTTTGCTGGGCGTGACTGGTTCGGGCAAGACCTTCACGATGGCTAAGACTATTGAGGCCCTGGGGAAGCCGACGCTGGTCATGGCTCCCAATAAAACGCTCGCCGCTCAGCTTGCGAGCGAGCTCAAAGAGTTCTTTCCCAACAACGCTGTGGTCTACTTTGTCTCGTACTACGACTACTATCAGCCCGAGGCGTATGTGCCGCAAAGCGATACATATATCGAGAAAGACTCCTCGATTAACGAAGAGGTCGAGATGCTGCGCCATCAGGCGACCGCGTCACTGCTCTCTCGACGCGATGTGATCGTTGTCGCATCGGTCTCGTGTATCTATGGCATTGGCTCTCCTGAGGACTATGCGGGTCTGGCTCCAAACGTCGACAAGAAGGTGCCGCTCGAGCGCGATGACTTTATCCATGCACTTATCGACATTCAATATGATCGCAATGACTATGACCTGGCGCGCGGCACGTTCCGCGTGCGCGGCGATGTTGTCGACGTGTATCCGCCTTATGCCGAGCATCCGTTGCGGTTTGAGTTCTTTGGCGACGAGGTCGAGCTGATTGCCGAGATCGATGAGGTTACCGGTGAGATGCTTCGTGAGTACGAGGCCATCCCCGTATGGCCGGCATCGCACTACGTGACCGAGAAGCCGAAGGTCAAGGCGGCTCTGAAATCGATCAGCGAAGAGTGCGAGAAGCGCGTGGCGGAGCTCAAGGCGACTGATAAGTTGCTCGAGGCGCAGCGTCTGCAGCAGCGCACCGATTATGATCTTGAGATGCTCGAGACGATGGGTTTTTGCAACGGCATCGAGAACTACTCGCGTCATCTGGACGGTCGCAAGCCGGGTGAGCCGCCGTTTACCCTAATCGATTACTTTCCCAAGGATATGCTCTGCATCATCGATGAGAGCCATGTGACGGTGCCGCAGATTCGCGGCATGCACGAAGGTGACCGCTCGCGTAAGGTGACGCTGGTGGAGCATGGTTTTCGCCTTCCTTCGGCACTCGATAACCGCCCGCTTCGTTTCGATGAGTTTGAGGCAAGGATACCCCAGTTTATCTATGTTTCGGCCACACCGGGCGACTACGAGCTGCGGGTGAGCCAAAACGACGTTGAGCAGATTATTCGTCCAACCGGTCTGCTCGACCCCAAGATCGATGTGCGTCCGGTTCGTGGGCAGATTGACGATCTTGAGGACGAGATTCGCGAGCGCGTTGCCCGCAAGGAGCGCGTGCTGGTGACCACGCTCACCAAGCGCATGGCCGAGGACCTGACCGACCATCTGCTTGATGCCGGCATTAAGGTCAATTACATGCACTCCGATACAGCGACGATGGACCGTGTCGAGATCCTGCGAACGCTGCGCGAGGGCAAGATCGATGTTCTCGTTGGCATCAACCTGCTTCGCGAGGGCCTAGACCTTCCCGAGGTCTCACTGGTGGCAATTCTCGATGCCGATAAGGAAGGCTTCTTGCGCAACCGCCGTTCGCTGATTCAGACGATTGGCCGCGCGGCCCGTAACGCCGATGGCGAAGTCATCATGTATGCGGACGTTGTGACCGATTCGATGAAAGAGGCCATCGAGGAGACGCAGCGCCGTCGCGAGATTCAGATGGCATATAACGAAGAGCATGGCATTGTGCCCAAGACGGTGCGCAAGGCCATCAACGACATCTCAAGTTTTATTGCCGAGGCCGAAAAAACCGTGGGTTCCAAGGGGCGCTCGAAGGGCGACTCTCTTGGACATGGCGCATTCTATACGCCCGATGAGTCGGGCGAGGGTGGCGTGCCGGAAACGGTGGCGCCCGAGCAGACACTTGCGGAGCAGTTGGAAGAACTGCCGCATGACGAGCTTGTGCGGATCGTCGAAACCATGGAAGAGGATATGCGTAACGCTTCTGCCGCCATGGACTTTGAGGAGGCGGCGCGCCTGCGCGATGCCGTCGTTCAGATTCGGGCGATGCTCGAGGGTGCGTCTGAGGACGAGACGATTGAGCGCTTACGTTCGCAGGCCCGCAAGGGTTCCACGTTCGCATCGGGCAGAAAACGCCAGGGTGCACGGTTTAAGAAATAGTGAACAGGCCCCGAGTTCCCTGTGGAGCTTGGGGCCTGTGTCTTTTGCGCGCTGGAATTCGTGCGTTAGAGGTCTGCGATCAGGGCTTCGGCACAACGTATGCCGTCGGTGGCCGCGCTCATGATGCCGCCGGCATATCCAGCTCCCTCACCACAAGGATAGAGGCCCGGGGTCGACACGGCATGGCACGTTCGGTCTCGGGTGACAGTGACCGGTGAGCTCGAACGAGTCTCCACGCCGGTAAGAACGGCGTCGGGGCGGTCGTAGCCTCGTAGCTTTTTTCCGAGTAGGGGAAGTCCCAGGCGGAGCGACTCGACGATATGCTGCGGCAGGGCTTCGTCAATTGCCGTCCAGGTCACACCGAGCGGATAGGTGGGCTTTACCTTTCCGGGCGCCTTGCTGGCGCGTCCTGCGAGGAAATCTCCGACGAGCTGTGCCGGTGCGTTCCAGTTGGAACCGCCCAGGCGGTAGGCGGCCGCCTCGCAGGCGCGCTGGAGCTCGATGCCGGCGAGTGGGTCATCGTTGGGAAGGTCCTCTGGCGTGACGTTAACGAGCAGGGCGGCATTTGCATTGCGTTCGTCGCGGGCATTGAGACTGGCGCCGTTGACGCACAGGTGGCCCTGCTCGGAAGAGGCGGCGACAACCTGCCCGCCGGGGCACATGCAAAACGAGAACACGCTGCGGCCGTTGGGAAGATGGGCGACGAGCTTGTAAGGGGCTGCTCCGAGGGCAGGATGTCCCGCCGAGGCTCCGTATTGGACTCGGTCGATGTCGCGCTGCGGATGCTCGATGCGAACGCCCATGGCAAAGGTCTTTTGTGCGAGGGCCACGTTGTGGCCCTTAAGGAGCTCAAAAATATCGCGAGCAGAATGCCCGCAGGCGAGGATGAGGTGCTTTGTCTCGATTGGCTCGCAAGCGGCGTCTTGGGACGATTGGACATCAATACCGGTGATGGCGCCAGACGCGTCGATGCGAATGTCGACGAGCTTCGTTCGATAGCGGACGACACCTCCGAGCTGCTCGATGCGCTGGGATATAGCGGTGACGACCGTGGGAAGGATGTCGGAGCCAATGTGCGGCTTGGCATCCCACAGAATATCGCGGGGCGCGCCCGCCTCGACGAAGGTTTCGAGGATAAGGCGATGGGCGGGATTTTTGGTTCCCGTATTGAGTTTGCCGTCCGAGAAGGTTCCCGCGCCGCCCAGGCCAAACTGGATATTGCTCTCGGGGTCGAGGATGCGCTCCTTTAGAAAGAGGTCGATCGCCTGCGAGCGGCGAAATGCCGGGTCGCCGCGCTCGATGAGCAAGGGCTTAAGACCTGCTTCGGCGAGCGTAAGCGCAGCGAAAAGGCCGGCGCATCCGGCGCCGACAACGACAGGGCGTTCTTGAGGCGCGTCGGAGGCGGGGGAGGGGAATGAAGGCTCATCGTCTTCTATCGCGCGTACGCGCGAGCGGTCACGCTCGGCAACGCTGTCGACCGCTTCTCGCTCGAGGTGGGGACTAGTCAGCTCAACACGAAAGCTCAGGATAAAATGGACGTCTCGTTTTTTGCGAGCGTCGATTGACTTGCGGTGGAGCTCGATGGACTTGATCTCGGGGTCCTTGCAACGTAGGACGCGCTTGGCGACTCGCTTGCCAACAATGAGACAGGCATTTTCATCGCCGGCTTCATCGAGCGACGCGTTGACTTGGGTGATTTCGATCATCGAGGTCTCCTTAGAGGCAAGAAAGAGGCCGTCCGGTATCCCAGACGGCCCGAATGTGTTTTTGATTATAGACTGCGCGGCTACAGGCTGCTTGCAGCGCGAATGCCCGAGAGCCAGGCCCACGCAAGGTTAAAGCCTCCGCAATCGGCGTCGATGTCGAGCGCTTCGCCGCAGACGTAAAGCGGGGCGTCGACAACGCTGCGCGCGCGTAGACTGGGTGTTGAGATGCTCTCGACAGATACGCCACCACGCGTGACCTGCGCCGAGCGCTCATCGGTCGTCCCCTCGGCAAACAGCTTAAAGTGCTTGAGGATCGAGACCAGATGGATGACATCGTTGGAGCCTGGATGGCACTGCTCGAACGCTGTGCAGACGACGCGGGAGAGTTGCGGGGCGAGCATGCCGTCGAGCCAACGGGGATCGCGGGGTGAAAAGCGGCCGAGCAGTTCAACGCGTCGGTTGAGCGTATCGAGCAGCTCGTCTTTGGAGAGGTCGGGGAAAACGTCGAGCAGGATCGTATCGCCGTGCTGGATACGACGAGAGAGGTTGAAGACAGCGACGCCCGAGATACCGAAGGTTCGAAACAGCACTTCACCGTCTTCGTGCCAGAGCTCATTATGATTGCGGGCGAGCGTCAAGCAGGCGCGGACGCGCAGGCCATCCAACGTCTTGAGTGCCGCTCGATTGCCAACGACCGTTGCCGATACGGGGCAGAGGATGGGGCGCAGCGAAGTGAGGGGAAGGCGAAACGTATCGGCGATACCGGTGGGGTTGCCGCCCGTAGCGAGAATTACGGCATGTGCCTGCAGGGCCTCGTTCTTGCGAGGGACATCGGCGAGCGCCTTCCGAAGCGAGCGGAGCTCCGATTTTCGGTCGTCGTGCTTTTTTGCCTTGAGCGCCCGCGCTGGACGGTCTATTTGGAGTGCCCAGCCTTCGGAAGCTTTGTGCGCCGAGGCAACGTTGGCTCCGCAGATTAAGGTGATACCTAGGCGGTCGCAAGCGTTGAGAAGTGCGTCGCGCACCGATTCGGCGCGAAGGGAGCGCGGGTACAGCCGGCCTTCCTCGGAGGTTGTCATGATGCCCAGCGAGGAGAAGAAACCCATAAGCTCTTGTTCGGGCTGGGGGCCCATGACGGATTCGACGAATGCGGGGTGGTTATACCGCTGAGGATCAATCGATTCGTTGGAGAGGTTGCAACGGCCGTTACCGGTCGCAAGGAGCTTGAGGCCGCACGCGACATCGCGCTCAACGATGCAGACGCTTTTGCCAGCGCGTGCGGCCGTAATGGCGGCGGCGAGGCCTGAAGCCCCGCCGCCGATTACCAAGACGTCATAGAGGGCGCTCGCGTTCACTTAGGCCTCGTCGGTCTCGTGCGGGGTAATGGCCTCGACGGCAGAGACTGCCTTGGGCAACATGCCATCGGGCAGCGCGGTCTCGACCTCGCCCTTATCGCAGGCCTCGGCGAGTGCCGGATTAATGGGAAGCTGGCCCAAGATGTCGAGGTTATAGCGCTCTGCGACCTCGGGGAGCTTGCTCTTGCCAAAGACCTCGATCTTCTTGCCGCAGTCGGGGCACTCAATATAGCTCATGTTCTCGACAATGCCCAGAATGGGGACGTTCATCTTCTCGGCCATGTTGACCGCCTTGGCGACGATCATCGAGACCAGATCCTGCGGGCTCGTGACGATGACGATTCCGTCGACCGGCAGCGACTGGAAGACGGTGAGCGCGACGTCGCCTGTTCCCGGAGGCATGTCGACCAGCAGGTAGTCGATGGGGCCCCACGAGGTCTCGCTCCAGAACTGCCTAATGGCGCCTGCGATGACCGGACCGCGCCAAAGGACGGGGTCGGTCTCGTTTTGGAGCAGCAGGTTGGAGCTCATGACCTTGACGCCGTGCTCGGAGATTTCGGGCAGCATAAGGTTGCCAAGGGCATGGACGTGGCGTCCACTCATACCGAACATCTTGGGGATAGAGGGACCGGTGATGTCGGCATCGAGGACGCCGACTTTGTGGCCGTGACGGGCAAGCTCGGTGGCGATGGCACCGGTGACAAATGACTTGCCGACACCGCCCTTGCCGGAAAGCACGGCGATGACGCGCTTGACCTCGGACAGCGTGTTCTCCTCAAATTGCGACGGCGACGTTTGTCCGCCGGCGGCCTGTGCGTGTTCGCAACCCATGTATGACTCCTTTGTATATGATGGGGCCGGGGCCCCGCGATGTGACACGAGCGTCATTGTACCCTCGTTTGCGAGTGGGAGTCATTTGCGATGCGTTTGGGCCGAGCGTGCTTGCAATACGATGGGCCCAAGCGAATGGGCGGGCTTACTGAACTTTGCTGGCGAACTCGAGGTACTGCATGCGCTGCAGCTTGTCGATCGTCGAGGCGTATGGGCTGTCTTCCGATTCCAAGTCGTAGCGCAGCCCGTCGGCACCGAGATAGCCGGCGACATTGATGGTGGGCACATCTGACCTTGTTGCAAGCAGGGCCTTTTGGTAATTGGTGAGCGGAGCGCCGATCTTATTAAGGGTAATGGCTGCAATCTCGTTTGCCCCGACGGTGTCGTAGACGTTGAGCTCGGTATTGCCGGCGATCTCATAGTTAGCCCAGACGAGATATGTCGACTGATAGATACGGAAGGCGTGGCTTGCCGTATCTTCCTGAGGGTACAGCTCGTCGTTGAGAGTCGTTGCGGCGCTCGGCTGATGGTCGCCAAAAAAGACAAGAACAACCGGTCTGCCGATATTGCGGAGCTCGTTGATAAAGTACTCGAGGTCCCGGTCGGATGCGTTGATGCAGGTGAGATAGGTGTTGAGCGCGCTGTTGGCGCCTTCGCTGGCTCCCTCGACCCAATAGTTTGTCAGCTCTTCGGCGGGAACGGTGCCATAGTCGTAGCCGCCGTGATTTTGCATCGTGACGTCAAAGATGAACTGCGGCGCTTCGTCGGTTCTAAGCAGGTCGAGTATCTTGTCGTAGGTGGCGTAGTCGCATACGCCGGCATGGTAATAGGGCGCACCTTCGAAATCGCCGATTGAAAGAAAGTCTCCAAAGCCCAGCTGCTGATAGATTTTATCTCGATGGTAGTTGACGGGGTTTTGCGGGTGCATAGCGGTAGCGGTATACCCAAGCTCTTTAAGGTCCTTTGCCAGGCTGTTGACGCCATTCATCTGATACAGCTGATAGGGGATTTTGCCTAATCCGACAAAGGCCGTTGTCGCTCCGGTCAAAAAATCGAATTCGGAGTTCGCCGTTCCGCCACCGGCGACCGAAGCGAGCATGGTGCCGCGAACAAGTGTGTCGGGAAGCGAGTTGTAGAATGCGGGGCCGGTGTACCCGGCCGCCTGGAGCTGCTCAAAGCACGAAAGGTCGCTAAAACTCTCGTTCATGACGGCAACAATCGTCGGCTTGATTTCATTGAACTGGGCAACGGCCGCCGCGCGCTGTTCGCTCGAGCCATATGTGCTGTCGTAGACGGTGGCGAGCTCCTGCTCGATGCTCTGCGCCTCATCGGGCGTATAGTCTTCGGGCTTCTCAATGGGCAACTCGTTGACCATTTCGGTGAACGAAGTGATAAAACCCTGAGACGCATACGTGGTGATGGGCTGCCAACGGTCAAATCCAAAATCCAGCGCCTGCTCCAAGTCGATGTTGGAAAAGCCTGAGAGCCCCACAACGGTCACTAGCAGAAAAGCACAGAGGTTAGCGGCGATAGCGGGGAAGACATGGGTGGGCGTACGGAGCTTTCGCGGTCGGATGAGCGAAAGAAGCCCCAGGGAAATCTCCAGCAGGGCGAGAGAGGTTACGATTCCGGCGGTAAAGGTAAACTCGTATCCCTCGCTCACTTCCATTGCGGTGCCAAGGGCCAAGATATCGCTTGGCAGGATGGCTTCGCCTTTAAACGTTATGACGAAGTGCTCGGCAATGCCAAGGATGCAGCAGACGACGGGCACGAGAGCCATGACGCCTCCATGACGCTGTCCCAGCAAATAAAGGGAGAGCAGAACCGTCGCGAGCAGCCCGACGGAAAACCCGAATGAGTTGGCGGGAATGCGATAGAACGTTTCGTTGCAGGCAATTTCGAGTGAAACGAACGAGAGCGCTGAAACAGCGGCGATGACAAGGATGTCACGGCAAATACAGGCAACCGTTCCCGTCGCAAGGTCGGTTTGGTCGATAAGTCCCGAAACCAAGGGCTCGACAAGAAGCATGACGGCGGCAGCACCGAGCGCCGAATAAGAAAGGACCCATAGGGAGCTGCCCTCATTTACGAGCAATTGATTCGTAACCCATGCAGCTGCCACGCCGAGCGGGATGAGGAGTGTCGCGCACCAAAAGACGCGGGCAATGGGTGGCTTTTCGTTGCGTTTGATTGAAAAATACACGCGCACGACGACGGCGGCCACGATAAGGACGGCGATGAATATGGGCAGATTGGCCATGTCGCTCGAAGTGATTTCAAGGGGGATATCTTCGGTCATGGACGTTCCTTTGGTACAGCAAATTAAGTTCAGTATTAGATTACTGTAACCTTTCCACGGCATTTCGAGAAACAAAGCGCCCGATACGCAAAGCTAAAGGTCTGCGAATCTTGTATTACGAACACCTGTGCGCGTCGAGTGCGCTAAACTCATCGGCAGTATGATTCGATGCAATAGGAGGCAAGGAGCTTCCATGTCTGATTCTTCTATCGTTATTCGCGGCGCCCGTGAGCACAACCTCCGTGATATCGATGTTTCCATTCCGCGTGACCAACTCGTGGTCATTACCGGTCTTTCTGGCTCGGGCAAGAGTTCGCTGGCATTTGACACTATCTATGCCGAGGGCCAGCGTCGATACGTCGAGAGTCTTTCGAGCTATGCGCGCCAGTTCTTGGGACAGATGGACAAACCCGACTTGGATTCAATCGACGGCCTTTCGCCGGCGGTGTCGATCGACCAAAAGACGACGTCTAAAAACCCTCGCTCGACGGTTGGCACCGTAACCGAGATTTATGACTATCTGCGCCTGCTGTTCGCCCGTGTGGGCACCCCGCACTGTCCCGAATGCGGCCGTGTCATTGAGCGCCAGACGACCGACCAGGTTGCCGACAAGGTCTTGACGGCGGGGGAGGGCCGCCGCGCGTTTGTGCTGGCACCGGTGGTGCGCGGGCGAAAAGGCGAGTACACCAAACTGTTTGAGGATCTTCGCGCCGAGGGCTTTAGCCGCGTGCGTGTCGACGGTGAAGTGCGCTCGCTCGACGATCCGATCGATCTGGACAAGAAGTTCAAGCACGATATCGAGGTCGTGGTCGACCGCATCGTGATCCGTGAGAACTCTCTGGGCCGTATCGCCGAGTCTGTTGAGCAGGCGACCGCGCTGGCGCACGGCAATGTGAACGTATACTTGCTGCCCGACCGCGACGCTCCCGAGGGGACCGAAGGCGAGTTGCTGGAGTATTCGCTGGCGTTAGCGTGCCCGGAGCATGGGCACTCCATCGATGACCTGCAGCCGCGTGATTTCTCGTTCAACGCGCCCTACGGCGCGTGCCCAGAGTGCGATGGCCTGGGCTTTAAGAAGACGGTCGATGCCGAGGCCCTAATCGAAGACCCCTCGAAGTCGATCGCCGACGGGGTCTTTGGCAGCCTGTTTGGCAACTCTAACTACTATCCGCAGATTTTCGCTGCGGTCTGCAAACACTTTAAGGTGAGCGTCGATACGCCGTGGGAGGATCTGCCTCCGCGGGTGCGTCGCGCGTTTTTAGACGGCATGGGCGACCAGAAGATTTCGGTCGACTATCAAAAGCTCGATGGGCGCCGCAGCCAGTGGGACACCAAGTTCTCGGGCGTGCGCAATATCCTGTACGAGCGCTATACCGAGACGACGAATGAGAACACCAAGGCGCGCTTGGAGAAGTACATCCGCGAGGAGCCGTGCTCGAGCTGCCACGGCGCTCGTTTGCGCCCCGAGATGCTCGCCGTCACCGTGGGCGGCAAGTCCATTTACGAGGTCTGCTGCCTATCGTGTCGTGAGTCGCTCGAGTTTTTTGAGGGCCTGGAACTCACCGAGCGCCAACAGTTTATCGGCGGGCGCATCGTCAAGGAAATCCTGGAGCGCTTGCGTTTTCTGGTCGATGTCGGACTCGACTATCTGACCCTCGATCGTGCCTCGGCGACGCTTTCCGGAGGCGAGGCCCAGCGCATTCGCCTGGCAACGCAGATCGGCGCCGGCCTCATGGGTGTCCTGTACATTTTGGACGAGCCATCAATTGGCCTCCATCAGCGCGATAACGAGCGCCTGATCAAGACGCTTGAGCGCCTACGCGATATCGGCAATACCGTCATCGTCGTCGAGCATGATGAGGATACGATTCGTGCTGCCGACTATGTGATCGACATGGGCCCCGGCGCGGGCGTGAACGGCGGACACGTAGTCGCGGCGGGAACGCCTGCCGATATCATGGCGTGTCCCGAGTCGATGACGGGCGCTTATCTGACCGGCAAACGAATGATCCGGGTTCCCGATGAACGCCGCAAGCCCGGTCGCGGCTGCCTTAAGATCACGGGCGCCCGCGCCAACAACCTCAAAAACGTTACCGCCAAGATCGAGTTTGGTACGCTTACGGTCGTTACCGGCGTGTCGGGATCGGGTAAGAGCTCCCTGGTTACCGACACTATCGCACCTGCCCTTACGAATGCCATTCACCGTTCGACGCGCCCTGTGGGTCCGTATAAGAAAATCGAGGGCATCGAGTGTATCGATAAGGTTATCGATATCGACCAGTCGCCGATTGGCCGCACGCCGCGTTCCAACCCTGCTACGTACATTGGCCTGTGGGATGATCTTCGCGCGCTGTTTGCGAGTACGCCGGAGTCGAAGGCGCGCGGCTACTCGCCGGGACGTTTCTCCTTTAACGTGAGCGGCGGTCGCTGCGAAGCATGCAAGGGCGACGGACAAATTAAGATCGAGATGCACTTCCTTCCCGATATCTATGTCCCCTGTGAGGTCTGCGGCGGCAAACGCTATAACCGCGAGACGCTTGAGGTCACCTACCGTGGTAAGACCATCTCGGACGTGCTCGACATGAGCGTCACCGAGGCACTGGCCTTCTTTGGGAATATCCCGCAGATTAAGCGCAAGCTCCAGACGCTGTACGATGTAGGCTTGGGCTACGTGAGCCTGGGCCAGCCCGCCACGACGCTCTCGGGCGGCGAGGCGCAGCGTGTGAAGCTCGCCAAGGAGCTTCATCGACGCCAGACGGGCAAGACGTTCTATATTTTGGACGAGCCGACGACCGGCCTTCATTTTGAGGACGTCCGCCAGCTGCTCGATGTGCTGCAGCGCTTGGTCGATGCGGGCAACACGGTGCTGGTGATTGAACACAACCTTGATGTCATCAAGGTTGCCGACCGCCTGATCGATATGGGTCCCGAGGGCGGTAACGGCGGCGGAACCGTCGTGGTTTCGGGTACACCGGAGCAGGTTGCGGACTGTCCGCAGAGTTATACGGGCAAGTTTTTGGCGCCGTTGCTTAGGCGTGATCGGGAGCGCCAGGCTCAACTTGATGCTCAATAAATAGGCGATTCAGTTTATGGGCGCCATCGACTCCTTGTGATTCGATGGCGCTTGCTGTGTCGAAGTGACGTATGCAGCCAAATTGGACATATACTTAAATATTGCGTCCGAATGCGAGGGAAAGGATATGTCATGGCAAAGGCTGTAAAGACGCCAAAAACCAATGCGATGCGCGAGCTGGAAAGCGCCGGCATTTCCTATGTTCTACATACGTACGAAGACGATGGCGATGAGTCGGTGGGCCTGGGGGTCGCGATTTCGGAGCAGCTTGGCGAGGAGCCCGGTCAAGGATTTAAGACCTTGGTCTGCGTGACTCCGTCCAACGACTATGTCGTGTGCTGCATCCCTGTTGCCGACGAGCTCGATCTAAAGTCCGCCGCGCGTGCCGCGGGGGAGAAGTCCTTGGCCATGATGCATGTGAAGGATTTGCTTGCGGCGACTGGCTACGTTCGCGGCGGCTGCAGCCCGGTCGGTATGAAAAAACGCTACCGGACGCTCATTGATGAGACATGTGTCCTTTGGGATACCATTTTTATTTCGGGAGGCAAGCGTGGTTATCAGCTCGAGCTTGCACCCGATGATTTAATTGCATTTTGCGGGGCGACGGTTGCCGCGATTACGAGAGAGGACTGAGCGATGCCGCAGGAAGAATTGAAGCGCGGAGCTCATTTTGCAAAAGAATCTGCGTCTCAGGCACCCTCATCCGAAGCCTCTTCGTCGCGAGATGACACTGACGACATGGGCTCGTCGGACTACTCCACGGTTGGTCGTTCCGCCGGGCTTATGACCATCCTGACCATCGTGTCTCGCGTCACCGGTTTTATCCGCACGTGGGCAATGGCGGCCGCTATCGGCATGTCGCTGCTCTCGTCCTCCTATCAGGTCGCCAACAACCTGCCCAATATGCTCTACGAACTCGTGATGGGCGGCATGCTCGTGACGGCGTTTTTGCCCGTGTACATGGGCGTGAGGCGTGAGCAGGGTCGCGAGGCCTCGAACGAGTACGTGGGCAACCTGCTCGGCATTCTGCTTTTGGTGCTGGGTGGCATTTCGTTGCTGGGGACCGTGTTCGCCCCGGGCTTTATTTGGACGCAATCGTTCCTTTCGGGTGACGGCGGCAGCATGGATACCGCTGCGTTCATGTTCCGTTTCTTTGCCATCCAGATTCTGTTTTATGGTTTGGGCTCGGTGTTTTCGGGGGTTCTCAACGCACACCGCGACTACTTCTGGTCGACGTTTGCCCCGGTCCTCAACAATGTGATCGTCATTGCGAGCTTTATGGGTTTTGCGCCCGTGTCCGCACAGTTTGGCGAACGTGCCGGCATCATCTTGATTGCGGCCGGTACGACCCTCGGTGTCTTTGTTCAGATGGCATGTCAGATCCCTGCGCTTGGCAAGCACGGCGTGCATCCCCATATCCATATCGACTTTAAGGACCCCGCACTGCGCCAGACGATTGCGCTCGGTATCCCGACGCTGCTCGCCACGGTGTGCATGTTTGTCTCGACTTCTATCACCAACGCTGCCGCGCTGGTGGTCCAGCCCGAGACGGGTCCTTCCGTCATCGCCTATGCGCGCCTGTGGTACACGCTGCCCTACGCGCTGATTGCCGCCTCGCTTTCGACGGCGCTCTATACCGAGCTCTCTCATGACGCACAGGAGAAGGATTACGACAGCGTTCGCACGGGCATTTCGCGTGGCGTCGCCCAGATGCTGTTCTTCCTGATTCCGTTCGCACTGTACCTGATTGTCTTCGCACGTCCGCTCAATATGATCTACTGTGCTGGCAAGTTCGATGAATCCGGCGTGGCTCTGGTGTCCGAGTACCTTGTCTACCTGGCGCTCTCGCTGCCGCTCTACGGCGTGGTCGTGTTGATGCAGAAGAGCTTCTCTGCCTTGCTCGACATGAAGCCCTATAGCCGCTATTGCCTGTATTCCGCCATCGGCCAGGCCGGCTCGGTTCTGCTGTTTGGCGTTGTGCTGGGCTTCGGTATGCCGGCAATCGCGCTTTCGTATGTCGTCGACTACGTGATCTTGGTCGGCTGTTCGCTGTGGTGGCTGCGTCGTCGCCTGCGTGGCCTTCAGGTCAAATCTATCCTACATGGCGGTTTCTTTGGCCTTTTGCTCGGTGGCCTAGGTGCTGCCGCAGGCGCCGGCGTCATGTGGGCGCTTGAACACTTTGTCGGGGCACTTGGCGGCTCGATTCTGATTACTCTTGGCTACGTTTGCGTTGCGGGTGTCGCCTCGCTTGTTGTTACCTTTGGCCTTGCCGTCGTCCTTAAGATGCCCGAGGTCTCGGCGCTGCTTCGTCGCAAGTAGGTGCGCGTGGCCGGTCACGACAACATACCAACGCTTGCCGAGCAGGTTTCGCGCGTTCCCACACAGCCCGGATGCTACCTTTGGAAGGATGCCAAGGGCGATGTCATCTACGTGGGCAAGGCGAAAAACCTGCGCGCCCGCATGCGTCAATACGTGACACTGCAGGATGAGCGTCAAAAGATCCCGCTGATGATGCAGCTGGTGGCGAGCTTTGACTACATCGTTGTCGAAACCGAGCATGAGGCGCTTGTGCTCGAGCGCAACCTGATCGGCCAGTACCATCCGTACTTTAACGTCGACCTCAAGGATGACAAGAGCTACCCCTTTATCGCCATTACAAAGGGCGACCTGTATCCCGCGATCAAATACACGCGTGAGCGTCATAAGCCGGGAACGCGCTATTTTGGACCCTATACCGATAGCCGTGCGGCACGTGAGACGATAGATACGCTGCGCAAGGTTATCCCCATCTGCTCTGCATCCTGTGCGGAGTGGCGTCGTTGTCGCCGTACCATCGAGTCCCACAAGGGCGAGGAAGACATCGTCAATATGATTTGCGCACAAAACGGGCGTCCCTGCTTTGACTACCATGTCGGGCGCGGCCCGGGTGCGTGTGTCGGCGCGATTTCCCCGGCAGACTATGCCAAGAACGTCAAGCGTGTCGAGCGCTTTTTGTCGGGCCATCGCAAGGATGTCGTCGATGAGCTGACCTCCGAGATGACGGATGCCGCCGAGGCGCTCGACTTTGAGCGCGCGGCACGCGTCAAACGTCGTTTGGAGGTCATCAGGGGTCTGGACGATCGTCAGCAAGTCGTTTTTCCCTCCAGTGTCGATATCGATGTCATCGGGTTCTATCGCGAGGAGACCATCTCCGCCGCTTGCGTCTTCGTCGTTCGCGAGGGCCGAACAGTTCGCACCTGCGAGTTCATTCTCGACAAGGGTCTTGATGTTGACGAGGAAGAGCTCCAGTCGGGCTTTCTTAAGCGCTATTACGACGAGACGGCTGATATTCCAGCTGAGGTCAACCTTTCCGTCGAGCTTGAGGATGCGGAGGCGCTGGGGGAGTGGCTTGCGGGCAAGCGTGAGCGTTCCTGCCATCTCCATAGGCCGCAGCGTGGCGAAAAGCACCGTCTGCTCGATATGGCATCCAAAAATGCGCGCCATGCCCTCATGCGCTACATGATGCGAACGGGGTACGCTGACGACCGCACCAATCAAGCGCTCCTGGAGCTCGAAAGTGCGTTGGCGCTGCCATCGCCGCCGTTGCGTATCGAGTGCTTCGATATCTCTACACTGCATGGCACCTTTACGGTCGCCTCGATGGTGGTGTTTACCAACGGGCGCGCCGACAAGAGCCAGTACCGTCGTTTTAAAATTCAGGCCGAATTGGACGAGGCAAACGACTTCGTGTCGATGTCCGAGGTTTTGGGACGACGCTATGCTCCCGAGCGCATGGCCGACGAGCGCTTTGGCTCGCGCCCCGATTTGCTCGTTGTCGATGGCGGTAAGCCGCAATTGACCGCTGCGATCAAGCAACTTGAGGCTCTTGGGCTCGATATACCAGTTTGTGGCTTGGCGAAGGCCGACGAGGAAGTTTTTGTGCCTTGGGACGAGACTCCTGTCGTGCTGCCGACCGGGTCTGCTTCGCTCTATCTAATTAAACAGGTACGCGATGAGTCCCACCGATTTGCCATCACGTTCCACCGTGAGTTGCGCGATAAAGCCATGACGGTTTCGGTGCTCGATGACGTTCCAGGCGTGGGACCCACCAGAAAACGTGCCCTTATGCGCCATTTTGGCTCGATGAAGCGTTTGCGCGCGGCGAGCGAGCAAGAGATCGCGAAAGTTCGCGGCATACCTGCCGATGTTGCCAAGGCGGTCCACGAGGCGCTCGTTGCATGGAATGCCGAGCGCGCCGAGGCGGCGGCTGGCCATTCCGATAGCTAAACACGAGCCTAAACAACTGATATACATGATTGCGCGATTTTCAACCATTTATTTCGCGGCGATTACCAGCCGATTTCGGGTTCTATTAACGCTAAAACGTTTGACTAGCCATGGTGAACAACCCTGCTATCCTGCGGGTTGACGAAGACTGATATCTCACCTCGTCGATACATACTGTCTGGCGAATCGTTTGTCAATGAATTCGGTGAACGGTAGTAAATACCGTTCAAGCGTATGTATGTATCGGTCGCCGAGCGCGGCACCTCAGTTGGGTTCGTCGGTAGGTAAGGTATATATCGTCCGCAAGTTGCGCGGGGGCACGTCTAGGTGCTCCCGAGTAAGATTCTCTATTGATAGGAGAAGACATGGCCATCATCAACAAGGGTATGTCCAGGCGTTCGTTCCTCGGCCTCACCGGCAGCGTCGCTGCTGTCGCCGGCCTTGGTCTCACTGGCTGCGGTGGCAGCTCTAGCGACGAGGGTTCCGCTTCCGGCTCCACCGATTCCGCCAACCGTGGCGGCGGCGTGATCACCGCTGGTTCCGCTTACGCTCCGTCCAGCTTCGATCCCGCCAGCACCGGCTCCGCTGTGGGCCTGGGTGCTAACTGGCACGTCGTCGAGGGCCTCTACGGCATCGATTACCACGACTACAGCACCTTCAACGAGCTCGCCACCGACGATCCCAAGTCTGTGGACGACACCACTTTCGAGGTCACCATCCGCAAGGGCGCCAAGTTCTCCGATGGCACCGAGGTCACCGCTGACGATGTCGTTGCCTCCTACACCGCTTGCGCCGCTTCCGCTACCTATGCTCCGTTCTTCCAGCCCTTCGAGTCCATCGAGGCCAAGGACGCCAGCACCGTGACGGTCAAGACTAAGGTCCCCAACTTCTCCCTGCTCAAGGATCGTCTGGCCATCGTCCGCGTTACCCCGGCCACCCAGACCGAGGAGGATCGCGCCAAGCAGCCGATCGGTTCCGGCCCCTGGATGTACGACTCTATCTCCGATACCGAGATCACCCTGGTTCCCAACCCCGAGTACAACGGTGAGTATGCTGCCGAGGATAAGAAGATCCAGTACAGCATCCTGACCGACCCCACCGCTCGCGTTACCGCTCAGCAGGAGGGCTCCACGCTCGTTATGGAGCTCGTTACCGCTGACGCCGTCGACCAGCTCGAGAGCGCCGGCTGCAAGATCGATAACGTTCAGGGTTTCGGCACCCGCTTCATCATGTTCAACGTCGCCAAGGAGCCTTGGAACAACGTCAAGGTCCGTCAGGCTGTCATGTATGCGCTCGACACCGAGAAGATGGTCAGCAACACCTTCGCCGGCCTTGCCACCGCTGCCAGCTGCTACCTGCCCAAGAGCTTCACCAACTATCATGAGGCTTCCACGGTGTACAAGACCGACACCAAGAAGGCTAAGAAGCTCATCGAGGAGTCTGGCATCACCCCGGGTGCCATCACCCTGCGCACCACCGACAACGAGCAGATTAAGGGCATGGCCGCCCAGGTCAAGAACGACCTCGACGCTCTCGGCTTCGATGTGACCATCCAGACCGATACCTCGCCGGCCACCTACGCCGCCATCGACGGCGGCGAGGCCTACGATATCCTCCTTGCCCCTGGCGATCCTTCCTGCTTCGGCGCCGACCCCGACCTGCTGCTCAACTGGTGGTACGGCGACAACGTCTGGATGCAGACCCGTTGCCCGTGGAAGGAGTCCGCTGAGTGGCAGAAGCTCCACGGTCTCATGGACGAGGCTCTTGCCGCCGAGGGCGACGAGCAGCAGAAGAAGTGGAACGAGTGTTTCGACATCATTGCCGACAACGCCGTTCTGTACCCCGTTGTCCACGTCAAGACCGTCTCCGCTTCTTGGGACGATCCGTCCACTGCGCCCAATGGCGAGGCCCTCGATGGTTTCAAGGGCATCGGCACGACGAGCATGTCCTTCAGGGGCGTTGCGACCGTCAAGGCGTAAGACTCGCTTGAGTCTATATGCAGGATGTCGGTCGTTGGGACCGTATCCTCATAGTTGAAACAAAGACCCGGGCGGCAACGATGTCGCTCGGGTCTTGTAATGAGTATCCGTACTCATATGCCAGTTGGTCCTACCGACAAAAGAAAGGGGAGAGAACGTGAACAACTTGCTACGTTTGATTGGAAGGCGTCTTGTGGCGCTGCCGATCATGGCATTGGGCGTCACCGTCCTGGTGTTCTTCCTTATGTCGTTCTCCAAGACCGACCCCGCCTACACGGCGTTGGGTGACGGTGCCTCGCCCGAGGCGGTTGCCGAGTACCATGAGAAGTATGGTCTGGACGACCCCTGGCCCGTGCGCTACGTGCGCTATATGGGCGATTTGATCCATGGCGACATGGGCACCTATGGTGCTGCTCGCAACTCCGTTGCCAAGCGCATCTCCACGGCCCTGCCCGTCACGATGCAGCTGACCTTCATCGGTCTTGCCATCGGTGCGGTCGTTTCGTTTTTGCTCGGCGTCATCGCGGCACTGTATCGCGACAAATGGCCGGACCAAGTAATCCGTGTCTTTTCCATCGCCGGCTTGGCAACCCCGTCGTTCTGGCTTGCCGTTCTGTTGATCCTGCTGTTCTCTTCCTACCTTAAGGTGCTCCCGGCATCGGGCGCTCTGCCTCACTTCACCACGAATCCGGTTGGCTATCTGGGGCGTATGATCATGCCCGCTATCGCCTTGGCATTTCCGCTGACGGGCCAGATGACTCGTATCGTGCGTACCGCCATGGTCGAGGAGCTCGACAAGGATTATGTCCGTATGGCTCGCGGCGCCGGCGTTCCCGAGAAGGTCGTCGTCGGCATCAACGTTCTTCGCAATGCGCTGATCACCCCGGTCACCACCCTCGGTCTTAAGATAGGTTACCTCATGGGCGGCGCCGTCGTCATCGAGGTTATCTTCAACCTCCCCGGCATGGGCACCGCGATTCTGCAGGGCGTTCAGGGCAACGAGGCGAACCTGGTTCAGGGCGTCGTCATCGTCGTTGCTCTTGCCTTCATCATCATCAACATCGTGGTTGACATGCTCTACCTGCTCATCAACCCGCGCATCAGGACGGTGTAGATTATGGTAAAGATTCGAGAGAAGCAAACCGAGCAGCTCGAGAAGGCTGCCTCCAAGGGGCTCAAGCTCGGTGGCTGGAAGAAGATGACGCTGTCTTCTAAGATTGCCGCCGTCGTGCTGGTGCTGGTCGCCCTGACTGCGATTCTGGCGCCCCTTCTTGCCCCCTATAGCCCGGTCGAGATCTTTACGGCTCGCCAGGCTCCCGGCAACGGATTTATCTTCGGTACCGACGATAAGGGTCGCGACATTCTGTCGCGTATGCTCTACGGTGGTCGTTACTCGCTGATTATCGGCTTTGGCGCCACCGCCATGGCTCTGGTCTGCGGCTCGGTCGTGGGCGCCCTTGCAGCGGTTTCGCGCAAGGCCGTCTCCGAGACGATCATGCGTATCTTGGACATCATCATGTCCATCCCGGGCATCGCCCTCGCGGCCGTCTTCGTCTCCATCCTGGGCAACTCCGTGCCGTCGATCATCTTCGCCATCGGCTTTATGTACACTCCGCAGATTGCCCGTATCGTACGCGCCAATATCGTGTCCGAGTACGGCGAGGACTATGTCCGCGCGGTCATCGTTTCCGGCGCCAAGGCTCCGTGGATTTTGATCAAGCATGTTCTGCGTAACTGCATCGCCCCGATCATGGTCTTCACCGTTACCCTGGTCGCCGACGCCATCATCTTCGAGGCCTCGCTGACCTTCATCGGCGCTGGTATCCAGGAGCCCACCGCTACCTGGGGCAACATCCTCGCCGACGCCCGCGGCGGCGTGCTCGCCGGCCGTTGGTGGCAGGCGCTGTTCCCGGGCCTAGCCATCATGATCACCTGCCTGGCGCTCAACATCCTCTCCGAGGGCATTACCGACGCCATGGCCGCTGCTCCCTCCGCTGCCCTGGATCCTACCGATTCCTCCAAGCGTCGCGAGGCCGACCTGCTGGTCTCCGACCCCGTTCGCGCCTACAAGGAGCAGGCCCAGTCCCTCTCCGCTCGCCTTGGCGCCCTGCGCGATGTCGAGCTCAAGCGTGACGATCGCCACGTGCCCGACGAGTCCGTTGAGCCGATTCTCTCGGTCCGTGACTTCTGCATCCAGTTTGAGCATCACGGTGATATCAACGTCGTCGACCATGTCAACTTTGACGTTCGTCCTGGTCAGACCATGGGCCTGGTGGGCGAGTCCGGTTGCGGTAAGTCCATCACCACGCTGGCCATCATGGGCCTGACCGACGATGACGAGCATCTTTCCGGCGAGGTTCTCTGGGAGGGTCGCGACCTGCTCAAGATGAGCAAGAAGGAGTGGTTCGGCCTGCGCGGTACCGATATCGCTATGGTCTATCAGGACGCCCTGTCCTCGCTTAATCCCTCCATGCTCATCTCTGCCCAGATGAAGCAGCTCACCAAGCGCGGCGGAACCCGCAGCGCCGAGGAGCTCCTGGAGCTCGTCGGCCTCGATCCCAAGCGCACGCTCGAGAGCTATCCGCACGAGCTTTCCGGCGGCCAGCGTCAGCGTGTCCTGATCGCTATGGCCCTTACCCGCGACCCCAAGCTGGTCATCTGCGACGAGCCCACGACCGCTCTGGACGTTACCGTCCAGAAGCAGGTCATCAAGCTGCTCAACGATCTTCAGGCCAAGCTCGGCTTTGCCATGATCTTTGTTTCGCATGACCTGGCTCTGGTCGCCGAGGTTGCCCATAACATCACGGTTATGTACGCTGGCCAGGTTATCGAGCAGGCACCCACCAAGGAGCTGCTTACCAACCCGATCCACGAGTACACCCGCGGTCTTCTGGGTTCCGTTCTGTCCATCGAGAGCGGTTCGGGTCGCCTGCACCAGGTGCCCGGCGCCGTTCCGAGCCCGCGCGATTTCCCCAAGGGCGATCGCTTCGCGCCCCGCTCGAGCCATCCGCGTATTGGCCTGGACACCCGTCCGGTCTTCAAGCGCGTGCCCGGCACCGAGCACTTCTATTCCGAGCTCCCCGACGAGGTGCTCAAGGCAAATGGTTTGACCCCTCACGCGGAGGTGATGTAGATGAGCGAGACCGCAGTCAACGGCGTCGAGCCGATCATCTTCCTTGATGACGTCCACGTCACCTTTAGGACCCGTACCGGCTCGATTCTGCACCCCAACCTGGTTCACGCCGTCCAGGGTGTAACGATTAAGCTCATGCCCGGTCAGACGATCGGCATCGTCGGCGAGTCCGGTTGCGGTAAGTCCACCACCGCCAACGTCATGTGCGGCCTGCAGGCCCCCACGAGCGGCAAGGTCTACTTTAAGGGCAAGGACGTTACCAAACGTACCGCCGAGGACCGTCGCCACATGGGTCGCGTCATCTCGGTCGTGTTCCAGAACCCGGCCACGGCGCTCAATCCCCGCATGGTCGTTCGCGAGCAGCTGCTCGACCCCATGCGCGTCCACAACCTGGGTACCGAGGCCGAGCAGGAGAAGCGCGTCAAGGAGCTCCTGGAGCTCACCGGTCTGCCCAGCTCCGCTGCCGAGGTTCTTCCCGGTCAGCTTTCGGGCGGCCAGCGTCAGCGCGTCGCAATTGCCCGTGCCCTGTCGCTGAACCCCGATGCCATCATCGCCGACGAGCCCACCTCGGCTCTGGACGTTTCGGTCCGCGCACAGATTCTGAACCTGTTGACCGACCTTAAGAAGGAGCTCGGCCTGGCCATGGTGTTCATCAGCCATGACATCCAGACGGTCCGCTATATCTCTGACGACATCATCGTTATGAATGGCGGCAGGATCGTCGAGCAGGGCGAGGCCAAGCAGGTCTTCCAGCACCCCCAGGACCCCTACACCAAGATGCTGCTCGGCGCTGCGCCGTCGCTGCTGCATCCCAAGCTCGGCGAGTAGCCTCGCTTTCCCTCCCGTGCGCCCGGTTCCCTTGCCGGGCGCACCTCCGTTGCGATTTCGAAAGGTTGGGTTCACGAGCCATGCCAAGTGCTCAGGAGCTACAACATCAATTTGGTGAATACCGAGGCGCCATGCCCCGTCCATCAGATTTCGATCTCTTTTGGAAGGATCGCATGGCCGAGGCCGACGCCGTCGGGCTTGACTATGCGATCGAGACGGCATCGGTCGCCGATGCCGCGACCTGCCAGCTTTTCGACCTCTGGTATACCGGCATGTGTGGCGCGCGCCTGCATGCCAAGTACCTTAAACCCGTCTCGGACGAGCCCGTGCCATTGGTACTTCAGTTCCATGGGTATCCGGGTGCAAGCCGCAGCTGGTTTGAGCAGGCGTCGTTTGCGGGCATGGGCATGGCACTCATCGCCCTCGACTGCCCCGGTCAAGGAGGTCCCTCCGAGGACATTGGTGGATTTGAGGGCACAACGGTTGCCGGTCATATCGTCGCCGGTATCGACGGCGACCCGGTCAACCTCTACTATGTCCGCTTGCACCAAGATATTCGCATCCTGTGCCGCATCGTTCGCAAGCTCGAGGGCATCGATCTTGCGCGTGTGTTTGTGAACGGTGCGTCGCAGGGCGGCGGTTTGGGCATTGCGACCTGTGCGCTTAACAGCGAGCTTATCAATCGTGCCGCCATCCTCTATCCCTTCCTGTCAGATTTCCGCCTGGTCTGGGATTTGGATGCCGACGACATTGCCTACGAGGGCCTGCGCTATTGGTCTCGCTGGTTTGACGAGGACTCGACTCGTATTGACGAAGCCTATGCCAAGCTGGCGTACTTCGATTCCAAGAACTTTGCCCCTATGGTCGAATGCCCCGTGCTGTTTGGCACTGGCACAGCCGATATCGTCTGTCCGCCAGCGACGCAGTTTGCGGTCTATAACAACCTGACCTGCGAAAAGCGTCATGAGTTCTTTGAAGACTTTGGCCACGAGGAGATTCAGGATTTTGACGATCTGATCATTCCGTTTTTCTGCAAGGGAGGGGAGGCTCATGTCTAAGTGCGAGAGCAATGTTGACGAGCTGATTGTCCCCGGACTCGTGGGAATTCCTGGAACGGTTTCGTCAAGGCTCGCAGAATATCGGGACTGGCGCGGTGATGTCCAAGCAGATGTTTCTGATTTAGAGACATGCGCTTCGAATCTTGAGATTCAAGGCCTGGCCATAACGGCGATTGACTTTGTTAACCCCTGCGCCCGTTACTCGGAGGTCTCCTTTGAGCTCGGTGACGATGCGATTCACGCTCGTTTGATCGAGCCTGTCGGTCGTGCCCGAGTATCTGAGCGCGTGCCGTTGTGCCTGATGTTCCACGACATCGATCGGCCTGTGCGCGGCTGGCATCACATGACGAGATTTGCCGCCATGGGGTATGCCGTTCTTGCGCTGGATGACGATGTTGCTGGTGCGGACGACCTGCGGCGGGGGATTGCTTCGCCCGCTTTTGTCGAGCGCGTCCGTTGGGGTTGCGCGCTGGCGAAGGTGGCGCGCAATCTTGATGGCATGGACCCCGACCGCATCTTTGCATGGGGCGAGGGCCTTGGCGGCGGAGTCGCGCTGGCGGTTTCTGCTCTGGACGAGCGGGGCCTCGCCTGCACGGCGGTTGCCAATCCGTTTCCTGGTGGCCTCGAGGCGCTGTCGTCTCGGGTGCGCGGATCGGTGCTCATGGGCACATCGCTTATGGATACCGTGAGCGATCCTAAGGATCAGTTTGCCGTATTCAACGGTCTTGAGTGTGACCGGAGGCATATCATCTATGCAAAATACGCTCACGAGCGCATCAATGCGTTCGAAAACGAAGTCGTCGACTTTTTTAACCAAACGTTCTACTCGTGTTCTTTGGCCTAGACGGCCTGGACACTGCCAACAAGAGTGGGTGGCATAGGGCCGCCCGCCAGACAACTAAGGAGATTCTTGTGGCAACTCAGAAATTCACCGGCGTTATCCCTCCCGTCGTTGTTCCCGATACCGAAGATCACCAGCTCGACGTTGCCTCCTTTGAGCGCAGCATCAACCGCATGATCGATGCCGGCGTCGATGGCCTGTTCTTCTTGGGATCCTCGGGCGAGGTCGTCTTCTCCACCGACGAGCGCCGTCGCCAGATTATCGCCGAGGCCGTTCGTATCGTCGACCACCGTGTGCCTGTTCTGGTCGGCATCATCGATACCGAGACCGAGCGCATGATTGAGCACGGCAAGGTCGCCCAGGAGCTGGGCGCCGATGCCCTCGTCGCCACCTGCCCGTTCTATGCCCTGCAGGGCATGACCGAGGTCGAGGAGCACTTCCGTATCCTGCACGAGGAGCTTGACCTGCCCATCTTCGCCTATGACATTCCCGTCTGCGTTCACACCAAGCTCCCCTGGAAGCTCCTTGCCAAGCTCGGCGCCGAGGGCGTCCTTGCTGGCGTCAAGGATTCCTCGGGTGATGACATCTCGTTCCGCTACCTCGTTCAGGAGAACGAGAAGAACGGCCATCCGATGAGCATTCTCACCGGTCACGAGGTTGTTGTCGACGGCGCCTACCTCGGTGGCGCCGACGGTTCCGTCCCGGGTCTCGCCAACGTTGAGCCCGAGGGCTACGTGCGTCAGTGGAAGGCCGCTCAGGCTGGTGACTGGGCTACCGTCAAGGCCGAGCAGGATCGCCTCAATGAGATTTCGCACATCTGGGATGTCACCTCGGGCGTCCAGGGCTATGCCGGTGGCGTCGGCGCCTTCAAGACCGCTATGAACCTCATGGGCATCTTCGACAGCCCGACCATGCCGCGCCCGGTGAAGGCCATGACCGGCGAGAACGTCGAGGCGATTAAGAAGGTCCTCCAGGACAACGGTCTCCTGTAAAGCTTCCCCAGGCACCCGATCTTGGGGCTCAAGTGGTCGGGCGTGACCCATTAGGTCAACGCCCGACCACTTTCACCCCAACCTCGGGCACCTGGGAAACCTTTACTGAGTTGCGGCGATAACACCGCCTTCATTTCCTGTAGTTGTTTTTATCTCCTAAGGAGAGCGACATGGAGAACAAGTACGTCTGCTCTGTCGATATCGGCGGAACTAAGATCGCGACTGCCATCATGGAGTACCCGGCTGACGGCAGCGTGCCTCATCCCGTTTTTGAGGCCGAGGTTCCCACTGAGGCCCAAGAGGGCGGCGAGGCCGTCTTCCAGCGTATCGAGGCGTCCATCAAGGCTGCTCTCGAGGCGAATCCCGATGTCGAGGTCCTTGGCGTCGGCATCGGTGCCGCCGGCGTCGTCGATCCCAAGACGGGCGCCATCGCGTATGCCAACGAGATCATGCCCGGCTGGTCCGGCGTTCAGTTGGGGCCGCGCCTGCGCGAGGACCTCGGTCTTCCCGTTGCCGTCGTAGGCGACGTGCAGGCTCATGCTCTGGGTGAGGCCCACTGGGGCGTCGGCAAGGGCAAGTTCTCCGTCTTGTGTCTTGGCATCGGTACGGGCATCGGCGGCGCATATGTCGAGAACGGCCGCGTGATGCAGGGCTTCCATGGTGCTGCCGGTCATATGGGCCACATCGAGTGCTCGGCTGCCGCCGGCATTCCCTGCGCCTGCGGGCGTTCCGGCCATCTGGAGTCGGTTGCTTCGGGCACTTCCATTGGTCGTATGTACGATGAGCGCTTTGGTCGCGTCGACCCCAGCCGTCCTTCGGTCGGTCGCGATGTGAACGACCTGTGCCGTGCGGGCGACGCAAAGGCAACCGAGGTCATCCATGACGCCGGCTTTGCGCTGGGGGCCAGCTTGGGCTCGCTCGCTAACATCCTGGACCCTGAGGTCATCGTGCTTTCGGGCGGCGTGATTCACCAAGGTCCCGATTGGCGTTCGCAGACGTGGAAGGATTCGGTGCACGAGGGCTATGCCAGCCAGGCGCTCGATCCGCTTCAGGACACGCCGATCCTCATCGGTTCTCTGGAGGGCGATGCTCCGCTCATCGGTGCCGCCGAACACCTTCTTGCTTCGTTGAAGTAAACATAACTACCAAGTGTGCCTTCTGAGGTGCCGCAGATTGACGTGAAAGAGGAGCGAAGCGTACTTCGGTACGCGAGCGACGGTTTGAACGTCAAGGTGCGGCGTCTCAGAAGGCTGTTTTGAGAAAGGTTGAGTCGAACATGACCGTTGATCCTTTGATCCAGTCCCTGAAGGGTAAGCTCGTCGTGAGCGTTCAGGCGTATATGGGCGAGCCGCTTCGTACGCCCGAGACCATGGCTCAAATGTCTCGTGCTTGCGAGCTCGGCGGCGCCGCCGCCATTCGCTGCCAGGGCCTTGCCGACATTGCCGCCATTAAGGGTCGCTGTGAGGTTCCTGTTATCGGCCTGTGGAAGGATGGGCACGAGGGCGTTTACATCACGCCGACGCTGCGTCACGCTCGCGCCTGCGTTGCTGCGGGTGCCGATATCGTGGCGATCGACGCCACCGATCGTCCGCGTCCCGACGGCAAGTCGGTCGAGGATACTTTCCGTCCGCTGCACGAGGAGGGCGTGCTCCTGATGGCCGACTGTGCCACCATCGAGGATATTCGTCGTGCTGTTGACATGGGCTTCGACCTGGTGTCCACCACGCTGTCTCATGGTGTTGCCGCTATCGATTGCACCATGGCCGACGGTCCCGATCTGCCGCTCCTGCGCCAGGCGACTGAGGAATTCCCCGGCCTTCCCATCATTTGCGAGGGTCGCGTGCATACGCCCGAGGAGGCTCGCGCTGCGATCGATGCTGGCGCCTGGGCCGTTGTCGTCGGCACCGCCATCACGCACCCCACGAGTATTACGAGTTGGTTCAAGGCTGCGCTTGAGGCGTAAGACAGGCCTCGTATCCGCTCGGGGCGGTATACTCAATTTAGGCAATTGACCGCGCGGGATCCGGGTTGCTGGGTCCCGCGCTTGTTTTCGGGAGGCAGCACATGCAAAAGGGAGATGCCATGGATGCGGCGGAGCGCTCGGAGCGCATCCCCGATATCGTCATCATCACCGGAATGTCCGGATCGGGCCGCACACAGGCCATGCACGTGTTCGAGGACATGGGCTATTTTTGCATCGATAACCTGCCTCCGCGTCTCATCGCCCAGCTTGCCGAGCTCGTCGGCATCAATACGGGCGTGGGCAGGCATCTCGCCGTCACCTGCGATTTGCGTAGCCAGGGGCTGTTTGACGAGTTGCTCGATGCGGTCGCCGCGCTCGAAGAGCGCGAGATGAGCTGCGACATCGTGTTCCTGGAGGCTTCTGACGAGGTGTTGATTCGTCGCTACAGCGAAAATCGCCGCCGTCATCCCATTGCCAAGCCGGGGGAGACTACGGCCGATGCCATTCAGCGCGAGCGCCTTCAGCTTCAGGGCGTGCGCGACCGAGCCGATATGATTATCGACACGAGCCGTCTGCGCACCTCTGCGCTGCGCAACAAGCTACGTATGGCATTTTCCGAGCTGTCCGACCAGCAGCTCATGGACGTCCACGTGTTCTCGTTTGGCTTTAAGCACGGCATGCCCGTCGAAGCGGACATTATGATCGACGTCCGCTTCCTGCCTAATCCGTTCTACGATCCCGAGATGCGCACGATGACCGGTCTCGATAAAAAGGTCTCCGATTTTGTTCTGGACCATCCCAAGACGCAGGAGTTTTGGAAGGCTTGGACACAGCTGCTCGATACGGTGATGCCGGGCTATATCGCGGAGGGTAAGCCGCAGCTTTCTATCGCCATCGGCTGCACGGGCGGCCAGCACCGCAGCGTTGCCATTGCCGAGGCCACGGCCCGTTACCTGGAAGGCGCTCAGTATCATGTGAGCATCTCCCACCGCGACCTGTCGCGCGCCAACGCGAAGGCATAGGCCTGCATGTCGTTTACCGCCGAGGTGCGTGACGAGCTCGCGCGCTGTGAACCCGAATGTGAATACTGCGACTTGTCGACGCTTGCCGCCCTCACGCGCGTGAGCGGTACGCTCTCGCTTACCGGCTCTGGGCGGTATCGTTTGACGGTTGCGACTGAGACGGGAGCCGTCGCGCGCACGATGATCACGCTGACGCATCGTATCCTTAAGCTCAAAACGGAGCTCACCGTCCGTAAATCTGTCTTGCATAAGGTTCGAAACTACCTCATCACCTTGCCTGATCAGCCAGACCTGGATAAGGCCTTGGTTCTGCTGGGTATCCTCGACCGTAGGGGAGGACTTGTCGCCGGCGTACCCCGACATATCGTTGCCCGTCCTTGCTGTAGACTTGCCTATATCCGCGGCGCGCTCATCGCGGGCGGCTTCGTGGCCGATCCACGCGGCGATTTTCATTTGGAGATCGCTGTGCAGGGCGAGCAATATGCCAAGGGGCTTTGCGATCTGTTGGAGCAGATTGGGGTCCATGCTCGTGTTAATGCACGGCGGGGGTCATATGCCGTGTACATTAAGAGCGCCGAGGAAATCGAGCATCTATTAAAGCTGATTGGCGCCAAGCGCAGCGTTGCCGAGATTGAGGAGGCGCGCGCGGTCAAGTTGGTTAAGAACGATGTAAACCGTCGCGTGAACGCCGAGCTCGCCAACCAGACCAGAAGTGCGGGTGCCGCCCAGCATCAGCTTGCGCTTATCGATGAGCTCGAGCAGCGAGGCCTTCGCGATGCGCTTCCGGATGCCTTGGCGGTCTTTTGCGACCTGCGCGAGCGCTATCCCGATCTTTCGCTGCGTGATTTAGGGGAGATGGCTGACCCTCCCTTGTCGAAGTCGGCCCTCTACCATCGTGTTTTACGGCTTGAAAAGCTCATTGAAGCAAACAGGTAGGTTAAAGTATCGACTTATATACGGATTTAGCTGCTATTTTATTCTTTAAAGCGTTTTAACGCAAATTTGATTTTCAATTTCGAGCATTCTCGTGAAATTCAAGTCAAAAAAAAGGTATATTAGGCGAGTGGTTAGTTTGTGGGCCTCAACGGCGGGCGCTGTAGCTCGCGGGGGCCTTACGAAAGGAGACACAATGGCAGTAAAGGTTGCTATTAACGGCTTCGGTCGCATCGGTCGTCTGGCTTTCCGTCAGATGTTCGGTCATGAGGGCTCCGAGATCGTCGCTATCAACGACCTCACCTCTCCCGATATGCTCGCTTACCTGCTGAAGTACGACTCCACGCAGGGCAACTACGCTCGCGATCACGAGGTCGTTGCTGGCGAGGATTCCATCACCGTTGACGGCAAGGAGATCAAGATCTACAAGGAGGCCGACGCCAACAACCTGCCTTGGGGCGACCTCGACGTCGACGTCGTTCTCGAGTGCACCGGCTTCTACACCAGCAAGGCTAAGGCTCAGGCCCACATCAACGCTGGCGCCAAGAAGGTCGTCATCTCCGCTCCGGCTGGCAGCGATCTGCCCACCATCGTGTACAACGTCAACCATGAGACGCTGACCGCTGAGGACAACATCATCTCCGCTGCTTCCTGCACCACCAACTGCCTCGCCCCGATGGCCAAGGGTCTGAACGACTTCGCTCCCATCGTGTCCGGCATCATGACCACCATTCACGCTTGGACTGGCGACCAGATGCCGCTCGACGGCCCGCAGCGCAAGGGCAACAAGCGTCGTAGCCGCGCCTGCGCCGTCAACATCGTCCCCAACACCACCGGTGCCGCCAAGGCTATCGGCCTGGTTCTCCCCGAGCTCAACGGTAAGCTCATCGGTGCCGCCCAGCGCGTCCCGACGCCGACCGGCTCCATCACCAACCTCTACGCTGTCGTTGACAAGAAGGTCACCGTCGACGAGGTCAACGCTGCTATGAAGGCCTACGCTGCCACCATCTCCGAGACCTTCGGTTACAACGAGGACGACATCGTCTCCACCGACATCATCGGCGAGACCCACGGCTCCATCTTCGACGCCACTCAGACCATGTGCTCTGACCTCGGCAACGGCCAGACCCTCGTTCAGGTCACCTCTTGGTACGACAACGAGAACTCCTACACCTCTCAGATGGTCCGCACCATCAAGTACTTCGAGAAGTTCGTTGCTTAATTTAGCTTTTAGCGAATAGCTCGTTGAGCGTCTAAAGAAGGGCGC
The DNA here is from genome assembly GCA_019414025.1 of Collinsella sp. Classification (GTDB taxonomy): domain Bacteria; phylum Actinomycetota; class Coriobacteriia; order Coriobacteriales; family Coriobacteriaceae; genus Collinsella. Next base: position 4,149 of record DXMU01000033.1, on the reverse strand, counting down.
GGCCTTATAGGGCTTACACCCTAGGGTCGCGCCCTTTTTATAAGAAATCGTCTGCCGTAATGGGAGGCAGACACGTACGAAAGGTAGAAGCAAACATGGCCTTTACCAAGAAGACCGTCCGCGACATCGATGTCGACGGCAAGCGCGTTCTCGTCCGCGTTGACTTTAACGTGCCTATCAAGGATGGCGTCGTTGGCGACACCACCCGTATCAAGGCTGCCCTGCCCACCATCAACTATCTCGTTGAGCACAATGCTCGCGTCATCCTCATGAGCCACCTCGGCCGTCCCGATGGCACCGGCTTCCAGCCCGAGCTGTCCCTCGAGCCCGTCGCCAAGAAGCTCGCCGAGCTCTCTGGTCTTGACGTTGCCTTTGTTGCCGACACCTACGGCGAGAAGGCTGCCGAGGCTGTCGCCGCCGTCGAGCCGGGCAAGGTTCTCGTTCTCGAGAACGTCCGCTTCGATAAGCGTGAGAAGAAGAACGATCCCGAGATCGCCAAGAAGCTCGCTTCCTATGGTGACGTCTTCGTTCTCGATGCCTTCGGCACCGCTCACCGCGCCCAGGGTTCCGTCGTGGGCCCCGCCGCTTACCTGCCTGCCGTCGCCGGCTTCCTGCTCGAGAAGGAGGTCGACACGCTGACCGGCATCTTCGCCGAGCCCGAGCGCCCCTTCGTCGCCATCGTCGGCGGTTCCAAGGTTTCCTCCAAGATCGGCGTTCTCGATCACCTCATCGACTCTGCTGACACCCTGATCATCGGTGGCGGTATGGCCTACACCTTCTTCCTGGCTCAGGGCCTGTCCGTCGGTCAGTCCCTCAAGGAAGAGGACTGGGTCGAGCGCGCTGGCGAGATGCTCAAGAAGGCCGAGGAGAAGGGCGTCAAGATCCTGCTCCCCATCGACAACCGCGTTGCCGATCACTTTGGCGAGGACGCTGTCCCCGAGGTTGTCGCTTCCGACGCTATCCCCGACGATCGTGAGGGTATGGACATCGGCCCCAAGACCGAGGAGCTTTACGCCGAGGCCGTCAAGGGCGCCAAGACTGTGTTCTGGAATGGTCCCATGGGCGTCTTCGAGTTCGACAACTTCGCTCACGGCACCCAGGCTATCGCCGAGGCTGTCGCCGAGGCCGACTGCACCTCGATCATCGGCGGTGGCGACTCTGTCGCAGCTGTCAACAAGTTCAACCTGGCCGACAAGATGAGCTGGATCTCCACCGGTGGTGGCGCTTCCATGGAGCTCGTCGAGGGTAAGGCCCTGCCCGGAGTGGAGGCGCTTCTCGATGCCTAATCGCACCCTTCTTATCGCTGGTAACTGGAAGATGAACAACGACGTCGCCGAGGCCGCCAAGCTCGCCGACGAGCTGGCTCAGGCTCTGCCCGAGGTTCCGGCCGGCGTCGAGGTGCTCGTCTGCCCTCCGACCATCGACATCACCACGGTTCATGACCGTATTCAGGCTGCCCCCATCGCCCTCGGTGCACAGAACGTGTACTGGGAGGCCAAGGGTGCCTTCACGGGTGAGTCCTCTTGCGACATGCTCAAGTCCGCTGGCTGCACCTACTGCATCATCGGTCACTCCGAGCGTCGCGACTACTTCCACGAGACCGACGAGGACCAGAACAAGAAGGCCAAGGCTCTCGTTGCCGCCGGCCTTGTTCCCGTCTTCTGCTGCGGCGAGTCCCTTGAGGTCCGCGAGGCCGGCACCTATGTCGAGCACGTCGTGAACCAGGTCAAGGCTGGCCTTGCTGGTCTTGAGATCACCTGCCCCAAGCAGGTCGTCGTCGCCTATGAGCCCATCTGGGCCATCGGCACCGGCAAGACCGCTACCGCCGAGGATGCTCAGGAGGTCTGCGGCGCTATCCGTGAGACCCTCAAGGAGATGTTCGGCGAGGAGCTCGCCAACGGCATCCGCGTTCTCTACGGTGGTTCCGCCAAGCCCGGTAACATCGCCGAGCTCGTCGCCAAGCCCGACGTTGACGGCGCCCTCGTGGGCGGCGCTTCGCTCAAGGCTGCCGACTTCGCCTCTATGGTCGTCAAGGCAGGCGAGTAGGACATATGGCACAACGTCATCTTCCTGCACTCCTGATTATCATGGACGGCTGCGGCCTGGCTCCGGCTGATGGCGAGAACGCCGTCGCCGCTGCCAAGACGCCCTTCCTTGATGGCCTGTACGAGAAGTATCCTCACACCACGCTCGGTGCTTCGGGCGAGGACGTGGGCCTTCCCGACGGCCAGATGGGCAACTCCGAGGTGGGTCACCTCAACATCGGTGCCGGTCGCATCGTGTTCCAGGAGCTTTCGCGCATCAACAATGCCATCAAGGACGGCTCCATCGCCAAGAACGAGGTTTTCGTCAAGGCCATGGACGATGTCAAGGCTGACGGCAAGACTCTCCACCTCATGGGCCTTATGAGCCCTGGCGGCGTTCACTCCCACATGAACCACGTCGAGGCTCTGGTCAAGATGGCTGCCGAGCACGGTGTCAAGACCGTTCGCGTCCACGCCTTCATGGATGGCCGCGACGTTGACCCGCAGTCCGGTGCCGGCTACATGAGTGAGTTCTGCGCCTTCCTGGCTAAGATCTCCGAGGAGACCGGTTGCGACGCTCGCGTTGCCACCGTCTCGGGCCGTTATTGGGCCATGGACCGCGATAATCGTTGGGAGCGCATCCAGCGCGCCTACGACGTCATGGTCAACGCGTCCGATGCTGATACCGACCCCGTTGCCGGTATCAAGGCCTACTACGAGAAGGACCCGCGCGGCGACGAGTTCGTCGAGCCCTTCGCTGCCCACAACGAGGGCATTCACGAGGGCGACGCGGCCATCTTCTTCAACTTCCGTCCCGACCGCGCTCGTCAGATGACCCGCGTGTTCACGGACAAGGAGTTCGACGGCTTTGAGCGCGAGCAGATCAAGCTTTCGCACTTTGTGACGATGACCGAGTATGATCCGACGTTTGATGTCGAGGTCGCCTTCCCCAAGACGTTCCCCGAGAACGTCCTGGCCGACGTTATCGCCGCCAATGGCCTGAAGCAGCTGCACACCGCCGAGACCGAGAAGTACGCCCACGTGACGTTCTTCCTCAACGGTGGCATCGAGGAGCCCAAGGAGGGCGAGGAGCGCGTGCTCGTCGCTTCCCCCAAGGTTGCTACCTACGATCTGCAGCCCGAGATGAGCGCTCCCGAGGTTACCGAGAAGCTCGTCGCCGCCATCAACGAGGATCGCGCTGATTTCTACATCGTGAACTTCGCGAACTGCGACATGGTTGGTCACACCGGTGTCTTCGACGCTGCCGTTAAGGCCGTTGAGGCTGTTGACGATGCCCTGTCCAAGGTTGTCCCGGCGATTCTCGCCAAGGGCGGCTTTGCACTGATTACCGCCGACCACGGCAACGCCGATCACATGTTTGACGTTGCTTCCGACGGCTCCAAGCATCCGTTTACGGCTCACACCACCAACCGCGTGCCGTTCATCATCGTTGATGAGAAGGCCAAGCTCACCGGTATCGAGGACGGCCGTCTTTCCGATATCGCTCCGACCATGCTCACCATGGCTGGTATTGAGCCTTCCGCCGAGATGACGGGCCGCGTGCTCGCTACCGAGGCCTAATAGAAAACAAATACCGTTTTCTAGCAAGGGGGTTGTCCACAACCGGACAACCCCCTTTTTGGTATTTCTGCCATTTCCACCCCGTCCTTGAGTGGCAGATAGGGGAGAGCGGGGGATTGTGGTACAGTACTGGAGTTTGAACTGTTCTATTAAGGAGCTTATCTATGGGTCCGTTCCAGATTCTTCTGTTTGTCGTTTGGGCTGTTTCTGCCGTGGCGCTGACGATTCTCGTCCTGATGCATTCCGGTAAGGGTACCGGCGTTTCGGATATGATTGCCAGCTCGCTGTATAACTCCAGCTCTGCCACGGGCGTTATGGAGCAGAACCTTGACCGCCTGACCGTCATCATGGCTGTCGTGTTTGCCGTGTGCGTCGTGCTGTGCATGTTCTTCTTCCCGCAGGGCATCGTGGGCTACTAATCACGAGCCGCATAAATACTTGAAAAGGGTCCCGCAAGTGCGGGACCCTTTTTGTTCAAGACTTTAGTCCGCTGGCCGCGCAGCGGCCAGCTTTAAACCACCCGCTACGCGGGTGGAGACAAACG
>DXMU01000032.1 GCA_019414025.1 Collinsella sp. | reverse complement strand
TGTATAAGAGACAGGCCTCGGGCTGGGAGGCGTCGGCCTGGGCGGGCTGGGCGGAATCGGGCTGCGCGGGCTGGGCGCCGGAACCCCCGTCGGCGGGCTGGGCCTCGCCGGCCGTGGCCTGCGCGTCCCCCGGGGCGGCGGGGGCGGCGTAGGCCGCGGGCCCGCACAGGGCCAGGGCGGCCGCGACCGCGAGGACGGCGGCGGCCCCGGAAACTCGTTTCATGGAGCGTTTCATGGAAAATCCCCCTAATCTAGCAACGGTTTAGAGTCTACTAGATTGGGGGGGACGGGGGCCAAGCCGGGTGGACTATTTAATCAGGCAAACGAAGGAGGGGTCCTTCTAAAATCTGCCGCTACCTATGATCGTTTTGAAGCCAGGAATTTCAATGTCAATCAAGCTGTTCCCAACCGCATAAACAAGATCTTTTATCTCGTCTTTTGAGAAGCAGCCAATGTCTTCCATCTGCTTCAGTTGCTCATAAATACTGTCAAGAAATTCCCTCTTCGTTAGGCTTTTATCGAAATACAGATCTTCATTCTCTTCTCGTACCGCTGGATTTTCAGAGCTTCTAATGAAATAAAAACAGTTACGAATATTGTTCCCGTGAAGAAAGACGTCGATAAAATCAGCATCCTGCATGTTCTGCAACGGGCCCGGATCTCGCACGTTAAAATACGACACAGCCCCTGCTGCAACAAACCTATCAGAAGATTCACAATACTCGCCGCGAAATAAACCCGGTCGCATTGTCAAATGATGAATACACGGCATTAATTTCTTGATAAACTCCGGCCCGGAATCATTCGACGTGACATTCATGGACGACCTCTCAATCCTTCACCTATCTAACATTTCTAATAACATCAGCAACCGGCGTCACTAAACAAATAGCTAAATAAGACCGCAGAAGCCATTGCCAAGAACACGCTTGCCAATGAGCCCAGCAAATAAACCTCAGCAAAATCCTTATCGCTTTCCAACTGCTTAAAGCGTGCGATACTTTTTGCGGTGAAAATAAATGCTATAGCCGAATATTGGCTCATCAGAGAAAGCGCCGCGACAATCAGCCTTTCAAATATTCCAATCCACTTGCCTGAATGTGCGGTTGTCGTATCCGCCGACTGCTCAACACCCGGGTTTCGAAGAAATTGGAGCACCTTTGCAATAACAATGCTACAAGGGCGTCCACAAAAACACAGTGTCGAAATCCAAGAGAGCTCCGCTCCACGGGCGCCCAAGAGATTCAAAGCAATTGGCCGCATGGCCCACAAATGGCAACATAGAACGCTCAATATGAGCAGAATTATAATGTGCAGCACTTGATCGGCCAGAAAACTACCGACCGGCGAAAGGTCAAGTCCTGCAAACGCTCTTCTCAGGCTGCCATCGATAATCCAATGTGAAAGGGCAAATACTGTAAAGGACGCAGCAATGGCGGTTGCACTCGCCTCAAACAGAAGAGCTACTGTTGCTGCGGCGCCGACCGAGTAAACTAAGCAATGCATGGCAAGGGCAATTCCGCTGTATTCCTTCTCGCCTGCCATCTTATTCGACTGAAAATAAAAGTCGAACAGCATATGAAACAGAAGGAAACACCCGAATACCCTCATGACATCTCCAGCTCATTAAGGAAATGAACGGCGAAAGCAGCCAGCTCTCTTTCTCTTACAACATTCGCGAGTCTAAGGCTTTTCTCGAGCCCCTGCCTCGTCTTCCCCATCGCAACACCCATTTGTCCCGCAAGCCCTACATGGCTAGCCCTGATGCTATCTACGTTGAGGTTGAGCGAGCTGCCCAACGCCACTGGCGCGCAATCGCTCGGATTGCTTTTAGCGCCGTACTTTTTGCCTATACGCGCCTCGATTAGCTCAGCATACCTTTTGCTCAAAGTCGCGTCTCTGTCATCATGCAGCATAAGCGGTCGCAGTAATTCAACAACCTCACAGTAATTACGCTGCGACTCGTTTCTGCGATCAATTATTTCTAGACAACCCGCCGCGCACAGTTCCTTCTCGCGCGAAACGCCCGAAACATCAATGATCTTTAAATCGCTGTACTTATCCTTTTCAGACTCAGCAATTGCTCTACGCGCACGATGGTATGCTGACCCGTCTTGTTCCGTCGACAATGCGGACTGCATCCGAGTTTTCCATTCTCCCACTCCAATACCGCCCCTAAGATCAACCGTCTGGACGAGTATCTTAATAAATCTGTATGCCAAGAATGCGCCAGCCGTACTACGGAAAAGGCCCTGCAATTCATCGCCCGCACTAAACATTAGCGGCATTTCGAGCTCAGTTTTGAACAGCTCGTTTGTGCATTCCATTGCGTTTGCAAGATCCTCCTGCGCGCTTTGCCTTCTATTGTCCGAAAGACATCTCGAATGCCTCATGTCGACCATGAGAGCCGAATAGCTATTGTTCATCAGGCTTCCTTTCCTCATGGCGATTATAGCAACTAATTTAGTTGCTTTCATTCATTTGCAACGGTTTTAGTTTCTTCAGAGCATATGCAACCAAAATCGTTGCTTTGCAATAGGGTATAATTCTTCCAAGTCGCCTAGAGAAAGTGTTTGAATGCTGACCGTAATCGTGCCTACTTACAATGCCGAGCCGTATCTTTCTCAGGCTATAGGCAGCCTATTAAACGAAAAAAATATCGAACTGGAAATCCTCGCCATCAACGACGGATCCACCGACAACTCGCGCGCCATTATGGAAGATTTCGCTGCGCGCGACTCACGCGTTCGAGTGATTGATAAGGCAAACCAGGGTTACGGCGCAACCTGCAATCTGGGCATTCGCGAGGCAAAGGGCGACTGGATTGCCATCCTCGAGCCCGATGACTGGATCGAGCCCGGAATGTACTCCGACATGTTTGCCTTTGCCAAGCGCGAATTTGGCGATCCGAACAAGCTCGATATTATTGAAACCCCGTATTGGATCATTCGCAAGCCCGATACCCCCCAAGAGGTCAAACTACATTGCGCATATCGCGGTCGCATTAAACCGCCTCGGCAACCGTTCACCATTCACGACGCTCCACACCTGCTGGCCCACCATCCGTCCATTTGGACGGCAATCTATCGTCGCGACTTCCTGATGCAAAACAATATCTGGTTTAAGGAAATCCCCGGTGCGGGCTGGGCCGACAATCCATTCCTCGTCGAAACGCTCTGCCAGGCAAAGGCCATCGCTTACTGGCCCAAGCCGTATTATTGCTACCGCGAGGAAACACCCGAAAAGGCGGCCGCCCTGGCAAAGCGTGACCCCTTGATGCCGTTTAATCGCTGGAACGACATGGTCGATATTCTTGAGAGGCTCAACGTCACCGACCCCGTCGTCTGGACACCGCAAATCACACGCGGCTTCACCTATATGGGCATCATGATTGAGCACACAGGAATTGACGGTCACCCCGAAATTGAGCGGGCCATCCACAAGATGTTCGAACGCATGCCGCAAGAGCTGGTATTTGCCAATCCTCGCGTTACCCCTGCGGCCAAAAGGCTCTATGCCGAGTATATGGGCATTGCCAATCCTAAAATCAGCTACTGCGCATACGCCAAGGACCTCGTGGGAGAGGGCTTGTATAACGTATGGAACAAGGGGCCCAAGCAAACTCTAAAAATGATCACATCGCACTTTGGTTCGTACAACGCACGCGCTGGAAAATAGCCTGATGGGCAGCAAAGCAAGCAGAAATACCTCCATCGAGGCGCTGCGCTTGGTCGCGGTCGCCGGGATTGCGATATTCCACACGTTTCAATGGACCTTCCAAGCCGTCTGCACCGGCGTGCCGGAATACGCATCGCTTGCGGCTTTCCCCTATTCGGGACTACCGGGATTCATTAACCTGCTGGGCTGTTGGGCCAACGAGATCTTTTTTATGATCTCGGGGTACTTCCTTATTCCCTCGGCGGTACGCGCCCTCCAAAACGGTTCGTCCGCGCGGGGCCTCACGCTCAAATCACTTGAGCGCCTCAAGAAGATCGTCTTGCCCACGCTCTTTTATTGCGCAGCTTGTCTGTTTGTCTCGATGTACGTCTATCCCCTGCCCGAAATCTCACTGCACGAGATTGGCTGGCTTACGCTGGGCATCGAGTTTATCTGGGTCTACGCGGCATCTGTATTACTCGTCCCGGTTATTGCGTTGTTACGACAGCAAATCGGCAGCATAAGGGCCCCGTTTGTCGTAGCACTCCTCGTGCTCACAACATTTGGAATCAACTGCTACATCGCGGCGACGGCAAACAAAGCGGCCGGCATCGTTTTGTGGCACAAGCTCATGAGCGCCGTTACTTACCTGGTCGCGTTTATTGCAGCCGGAGAAATGCGCTTTGTCCTCGAATGCCACGGCAACGCATCCGGCGCTCAAAAATCCAAGATCGCACTCATCGGACTCGTTGCCGTCACCATCGCGCTCGAGCTTCTGCTATCGGCAAACAGCCAATACGACGCGCTCTGGAAGCTCTCCTACAAGTCCACTTCCGTCATATCCTTTATCTTGGCCGCCGCATCCGTTGCCGCCGCAGCGCTCCATCAGCCGCGCCACGAAGTCTCAGCTGCAGACAAGACAATCATGTCCCTCGCCGCAGGAACGCTCGCTTTCTACGCCGTACAGTCGTTTACCTGCAATGTCTGGCGACCCATCTTTGACAAAGCAATCTACACCATGGCGACAGGCATCCAAACGGGAGAGCCTCATCCAGCCGGCGCCATTTTGCCGGGATCCTTATGAGCCTTTGCCTCGCGCTTGCCCTGCTCCTCATGGATATCGTACGCAGAGCCGTAGTCGAGGCCATCAAGGCCCGCATGAGCAGCTAGGCGGCCTTCCGACTCCGCAAGCCACGAAGTGCACTTACACCCGAAGCAAATAGAATCGCAAAGACAATCGCCCAGTTCTTGCAGCCAAATACCGGAATATGAACGATCGCATGGTCATGCATAACAACGAAATAACCCAGAACAACCACCAGAGGCAGTACCATGAGCAGCGACTGGATCAACACCTAATGACGGCGACCGTCTTGCGCGCCACCCCGTATTGAGCATACGAATACGGCAATCCAGATCACCAATACGGCAGCAAACGAAACAAGACAAACGACGTTCGAGATCATCGCATAACCAGCAGTTGAGCAAATGGCGAACAGCTGCGGGCTCATGCAATAAAACTCCTTCAAAATCTGAGGCCAGTCAGCTTGGGGCAACAGTGACGAAGCCCCATGCGCAGACCAAAGGCCCATCTCGCCCAGAACGTTCGAAAAGACCTCGTTCCAACCCAGTACAAATGCCGCGACAACCCATTTCATCGCCCAGGTAAACACAAACGAAAGCCCAAACCCAAAGAGCGCCTGCATCATCGTGACGACGCAGCGCTTGGGGCGCTCACCCTCGGGGAGCGCAATGAAGGCGAAAAAGCAATGCAGGGCGACAACTGCGGCAGGAATCGTTAAAAAGTCAAGAAACGAAAACACGGCGCCCGTCGCTATCGACCAAAGGACGAGGCGGCTTGTAAAAGCCCGTGCGTTCGGAGCCGATTCCAAACGAAGGCTCATACAAGACATCATGATGAGCGCCACAAAGAACGAGATGCACAGCAGTAGATCACCGATAAAATTGAAAAACAGATTGGTCGAGAACAACAGGATTACAAGGAAACCCAACGTCACTGGCTTTGAAAACCGCTTCCGCAAGGCAACGTAAGCGCAAGCGGAGCCGACAATCGCCAGAGCAGCCGCAGGCACCACGACCACATCGATACCGCCAATATACAGGCAGACATTCGTAAGTAGCTGCCATCCATGCCAATACCGGTAGTACTGCTGATGCGTAATCCCGCCGGCTTTCGTAACGTCATCAATCTCGGCAACGGTCATCGTCTTAAACGGAGAACCTTGGTCCTTTTGCTGTGTGACTTCAATGATAAAGCGATTGTTATCAAAGCAAACAGGACCAGCTGCAACACGGTGGTCGTAGACATACATGTCAGACAACAGAGCCGAGGACTCCGAACCCTGCGCATGCGACTCGATAACGGACCGCGGAAGACAATTTGCCACCGTATTGCTCAAGACAAATGCGACCTGAAGAACCAAAAACAGCAACATGGCCTTGATGGGGAGGCTATCGGCAAAGGAGGTTAAACGAGTTTTATTCACGGGTCATCCAAACAGAAAGATTGCGTCCACAGGAATCGGCACCTATGTAATACCACAATGCGCGCATGCAATCTCGCTACGCCCACACGTCAACCAGGCTTGTAGCAAACGTTCTTGGTGATTAGCGGAACATTACCCGCGGGCGCCCGCCTACGCTTACAATAGTCGTGTCCCATGGGACACGTTGTTAATTCCGCAGGGCCGATACGCTGCCCACGCGAAAGGATATTCTCGTTCATGACTTCAACCCTTCCCGCTCCCATCGATAAGCTCGCCATTGTCGTCGTTACGTACAAGCGCCAGGAACTCCTGGCCAACTTGTTCGACTCCATGACCGAGCTTACGGCAGCGCCCTGGCGCATCGTGATCGTCGATAACGAAAATTCGCGCGAGACCGAGGCCATGTGCACCGCATTCAACGAGCGCCTGGCCAACCTGTGGGGCGTCGACACCGATCTGCCCGACGCAAAGGGCGGCACCGACCGTGTCATCTACGCCCCGCAGCTCGAAAACGGCGGCGGTGCGGGTGGCTTCTCCGCTGGCACTAAATGCGCCTACGATCTGGGAGCCCAGTGGTTCTGGGTCATGGACGACGACGTGCTCGTCATCCCCGAAGGCATCGAGCGCTTGGCCAAGTGGACCGACCGCTACGATGTTATCCAGGGTTCGCGCCTGGACTTTGACGGCGGCGCCTTCTTTTGGCAGTACCAGCTCATCCTTTCGCTCGGCATCCCTAACCCCATCGCCAAGTGGGATCTGGGTCCCGAGGGCTACCGCACCATGAACCAACTGTGCTTTGAGGGCGGCATGTTCTCGCGCCGTGTGGTCGACAAGATTGGCCTGCCCGACGCGCGCTTCTTTATCTACGGCGACGATGCCTGCTACGGCTACGTAGCCAGCCAGCACTTCCCTGCCGCCGTGGTCGCCGACGTGGTGCTCAAGCGCGCCCGCGCCGTCTCTAACTGGGATATCGCCGGCAAACGACAGCTCAACTCCACGAGCGACACCAACCGCTACTACATCATGCGCAACCGAGGCTTCCTCGCTCGCTATATGCAGATCTACGGTGACTACCACCCCATGCTGTTCCGCCTGGGCAATGCCGCGACCTTCTGCAAGGAATTCATTCGTCTGGCAGCAGTCGACAAATGCTTTAAGACCGGCATTCCGGCGCTGCGCCGTGGCATGAAGGACGCCCGCAAGATCGTAAAGGATCCCAACTGGAAGCCCATGCCGCCCATGAAGGATACCGAGTAACGGAAGACGGAAACACCTCGGCGCTTAAAGCCGTTGGCACACCGCAGCCACATGCTGCCCGTCAAATCCAAACCCCCAGCGCATGCGACCCACGCCGGGTCGCGGCACACGGATTTCGTCGATGCCGTCGCGCTCTATGTCGAGCAGCGCCTGCACGGCCAGCAATTCCAGGCCCAGCGCATCCACACCGGGGTCATACATCATGTTGATCGTTATCAGCGGACGTTCATCGAGCATACCGATCGTATCGGCTATGTCGAACACGGCGCCCGTGGGAAAAACCTGGATGTCCCAGCGATCCGCGCCACACTTTCGCCTCGAAGCAGGATTGGCATAGCCCGGCAATCCAAAGCAGAGTCCTTGCAAGAGTATGTGATATGGCAGCGGAGCATCTGGGTCGGTCGCACCGATTCCCGCATCTCCCAAGATGCGGCTTAGCGTCCGCCTCACGGTATCCTCGTTCCCATGGCACAGCCCGTCGCGAAACGCATCGACGTCTCGAATGTCTTCTGCAGCGCACTCAAACCACTCAATAATCACTAGACGCAAGGCCTGGCGAAGCTCGTTATTGGGCAATCGCAAAGCACGGAGGCGATCGCCATGCTCTGGCTCCTCAGTCATATCCGTCGTGAGAAAACCGGACAGATACAGCGCTGTCCACATGCCATCGTCAGGCGAGACATCTGGCTCCGCAGTGCCCAAACAAAGCGGGACCTCAGCGCACCCATGGGCCTCGAGCAAATCAAACAAGACCGAAAGGCGGTCGAGATTCCACCCGGCAACTACCCTACTCAGGCAATCGGCATATCCATACAGATCGGCACGCACAGGCGCCGTACAGCCTCGGCCCAGAAAACCGATCACACGCTCTGGACTCGAGCAATAGGCCCTGCCAAACCGATACCCCTCGAGCCAGTCACGCGCATCATCCAGGTATTCCTCGCGCCCAGCATGATTCAAAAGAGCCTCGACCTCAGCATCCGAAAAACCGAAACATCGGTCACACCACGCCGACAGCGGCGTCGTCAGACAATACGAGCAGCCGCGCGAAGAAAGCGCCGCTTCGGCAGGACCGGGACACTCCCCCATCAGACACGTCAGCCGCAACGAATCGCGCGCAGTGGCAATGGCGTCAAACAGCACACGGTCAAGTAGTTCTGCCGGATCGGCGTCGGAAGCGTCCCTCGCGCTCGCACGGCGAGACCACGCCGCATCGTACCCATCAACGAGCAATACAACCTGCTCATCGCAGGCAATCTCCAGCAGTTCTATGAGCACACCGAGCACCGAGTCAACCTCGTCCGCGCTCGCCACGCCACGCGCGACACGTTCGATGTGACGCACCTTATCTCGAGCTAAATCCGGAGCCTCCAAGAGCGCCAACAAGCGAGCGCACTCGCCCGAAAGGGCATCGCGCACGACGCCGGCAACAGCGGGGCCACACCTCGCAGCGCCAGAAAAGTCCAGCGATATCACCGGATAGCAAGCATGCTCATCCCGATAGCGCCCGCCGTTCGCATCCCAAATCTGAGCATCGGCAAACGAAATCCGACCGGCGCGACCGACCGCCGGACGCTCCAGAAAAGCCCTGAGCATCGACAAGTTCATGCTCTTGCCAAAACCCTCGGGTCGACAGCACACCACAACGGACGCGTCGCAGTCCAACACATCAGCAATAAACATGGTCTTGTCAACCAGCATGCAGCAACCAAGGGCCTCCGCATAGTCGTGCATGCCAATGGGCAAAACCGCATCGTCGGCACAGCCGATCAAGCGCACGCCAAAGCCAGCAGCACAATCAACATTTGCCTGTTCAGACACCAAAACGTTCCCCCTAAATCGCAGCACGATGCCAATTGTAATGACCGCCTCGCGCGTACCGACGACGCCGCGCAAACATATCGGGCAACGGTAGCAACAAGAGGTGTGAGGGGGCACAACTAATCGTTGCACAACAAAACGGAGCCCGACGCATTCGCACCGGACCCCGTCCCAACTCTTTAGTTATCTAGCAACCAAGAGGCTACTCCTCCGAGCCGTCCTCCCCAGAAGCCTTCTTCTGCTGATCGAGCTTATGTTTACCACTCACAATAGACGTGGCACCCAGCGTGGCCAAGCTTGCACTAGCAAGGCTCGCCATCACAATCAGATCGCCCGTCTTGGGCATATTGCCGCCAGATGACTTGGTAGTTGTAGTCGTCGTGGTAGTAGTGGTCACCGTCTTGGAGTCATTTTGCTCTTGGCTCTGGTTGTCGGCACCGCTCTTGTCGCCGTCTCCGGACTGTTTCTTTTCGCCCTCGGTCTTGCCCTCGTCCTTCTCCTGAGCGGACTTGTCGCCCTTCTCATCAGAGCTAGAACCCTTATCAGATTCGGTCTTCTCGGAAGCCTTGTCCTTGGAGTCGCCCTTTGCAGCCTCGGTCTTTTCCGTGGAAACCTGATCAGAGTTGTCCTTGTTCTGGGTCGAGCCGTTATTGACACCAGCCATCAGCGAAGAGCCCAGCGTAGAACCAAGCTGCACGGAGAAAGAAGGCTTCTTGTCCGGCGAAGCAACGGGAGCGTCCGGCGCCTTATTCGAGTTGTCCTTGGAAGCATCGGAATCAGGGGTTGCGGCAGAGCCAGAGCCGTTGTTAGAGCCGGTGTCAGCGGACGAATCGCTCGAGCCGGTGGATGAGTTAGATGTGTCAGCGTCGGTCGAAACAGAAGCGTCGCTGCCCGTATTGCCGGAAGAGCTTGAAGACGAATCGCCCGCAGCAGAGCCGTTCGAAGTAGAGCCGTCGTTGGTAGTGCCACCAGCAGAGCCATTACCGTCAGCATCGGTCGAGGGCGCATCCATCCTGTCATCGTTGGCATCGTCACTCGAGTCGTCATTCGAATCAGGTGTCGGCGAGGGCGCCGGCGTAGGCTCGGGCTGCACAGGCGTCGCAGCGGCAGCCTCGTCCTCAGCGATATAAACCAAGCAGTCCTTCAGCTCATTCTTATAACGATTCTTCCAGCCCTCATGATACTGGGGCTGACTCGAATACTTGGTGGCGACATTGTTGACCACGCTATTGGAAAGCGCCGTCACAAACTCGCGATCGGTCATACTGTTAGAAAGGTTTGCCCAGCGGAAGAAGTCCCTGCAACCACCGGTGCCGCACATGTTGGTGATACTCCACACCATGCCCTTAACGCAATCGGCGCGGCCCGAAACATCAATGCCCAAGCCGCTCTTGAGCCACGCCTCGGTCACCGCATAGTACGAGTTGTACGCATAGGCATCTTGAAGTGCTGAGAACTCAACAGAATCGGTATTGTACGCACCTTGGAAGGCATCTTGCGCGATATGGCCCAGCTCGGTGAGCTGGCCGTTCTCGTACATGGCATTGCTCGCGTTGGAGATCTCGCTGCCGCGATCAATCGCATCCTTGAGCATGCTGTATTTTTCGGGGTTGTAGTTGTAGGCCTGCTTCATAAACGGAATGAGCGACCATCGACGGTCGAACTGGTAATAGCCCAGCGCGTTATAGCCGTCGCCATACGAAAAGCCCTGGTTATAGTTGCCATGGCTCTCGTACTTGGTAAAGTACTTCATCTCGGGGGTCACGTTAACAAACGAAACGCCCTGGACCGACCTCAGCACGCCCGAGAAGGACTGCTGGGTATAGAGACCCTTATCGATATCGGTGGCATCCGAGGCAACGCCCGGCGTGGGCTCCTCGGCAGCGGCGGGTGCCGGCACGGAAACGGCGCCAAACGAAAGCGCTAGCGTCAGGCCCGCGACAATAGCAGAATGCTTGCGCTGCATAAGATCCTCCCTGCATTGGTGTAGTTAAAGTGCAGTTTGCAAAGATAAGAGTAAGTATTGCAGCTCGCCCGTTGTTGCACAACAACCCCTCGGTAAACGGCAACAACCCTCCGCGAGATCTTAAGGAATTGCGCTCAACCTACAGTTTGATGTCAAAGTTAATCTCGGGGACGGCAGCAAGGTCGGCTAACGTCACGCCGTCGACGTACTTTTCGATCACGTCGTCCAGACCGCGCCAGAATTTGACGGTCGAGCAAAGATCGCTGCGGGCGCAGCTGTTGTCGATGCCATCGCACGCCACCGGAGCCGTGCTGCCCTCGACGGCGCGCAGGATGTCGCCAGCACGCACCTCGGCCGGTTCCTTGGCCATCATGTAGCCGCCGCCCTTGCCGCGCACGCTCTTAAGCAGGCCCGCCTTCATAAGCGGACGAACCAGCTGCTCCAAATACTTTTGCGAGATATGTTCGCGGTCGGCGACCTCGCGCAGGGCAATCTTGCCCTCGGCGTCGCCCAGCGCCGCGATATAGATCATCAGTCGGAGGGCATAGCGGCCCTTAGAAGAAATGAGCATACCTACCCTCCCATCGCATCTTGGACAACATAACCAGGTTTGTTTGTCCCAAATCTTAAGTAAGTGGGACAAACACAACAGGTTATTTTGTCCCAGAATTTGAAAAGTCGAGTGGATTAGTCGGGTTTTCCCTTGACTAACGCCGAACCCATAGTAACTTTATTCCGAGAAGATTCCTAGGGTTTCGCACACCCATGAGTACACCATATACAGAGAGGGACAGCATGAGCGCAAATCCGCTGCTTTCCATCGAAGGTCTGACCGCCTCCGTGGACGAGAAGACCATCCTCCACAACGTCAACCTCAACGTCGCCGCCGGCGAGACCCACGTGCTGATGGGACCCAACGGCGCCGGCAAGTCCACCCTTGGTCACCTGGTCATGGGCGACCCCGTCTACACGGTCAACGACGGCCGCATCGTCTTTGACGGCCAGGACATCACCGAGCTCACCACCGACAAGCGCTCGCGCGCCGGCCTGTTCCTGAGCTTCCAGGCCCCGGTCGAGATCCCGGGCGTGCCGCTGTCGAGCTTTTTGCGCGCCAGCATCGCCGGCCGCCCCGGCCTGGAGATGAAGGGCAAGGAGTTCCGCCGCCGCGTCAAGGAGCTCGCGGCCGAGCTCAACATGGATACCGCCTATCTCAACCGCGAGCTGGGCGTGGGCTTCTCGGGCGGCGAGAAGAAGAAGGTCGAGATGCTCCAGCTTCTGCTGCTGCAGCCCAAGCTCGCCATTCTGGACGAGACCGACTCGGGTCTGGACGTCGACGCGCTTTCCACCGTCAGCCACGGCATGGACGCCTACCGCAAGAGCTGCGACGGCTCTATGCTCATCATCACGCACAACACGCGCATCCTGGAGCACCTTGATGTCGACCGCGTCCACGTGATGGTAAAGGGCCACATCGTGCGCGAGGACGACGCATCGCTCATCCCCTGGATCGACAAGAACGGCTTTGAAACCTTCGAGCGCGAGGCAGCCGAGCAGCGCGCCCAGGCCGAGGCCGCCGCTGCCGAGCAGCAGGCGTAAAGGGGCGACGCAATGACCAAGAACCGCACCGAGGTCGCGGACATCGACCGCAGCCTCTACGACTTCACCTATGGCGAGGAGGGATTCGAGCGCCTCGACGCCGGCATCACGCCCGACATCGTGCGCGAGATCAGCGCCAAGAAGGACGAGCCGCAGTGGATGCTCGACCTGCGCTTAAAGTCCCTCGAGATCTTCAACCGCTTCCCGGATCCGACGTGGGGCCCCTCCATCGAGGGCTTGGACATGGACAACATCGTCACCTACGTCAAGCCCAACACCGACCAAAAGCACGACTGGGAGTCGGTGCCCGACGACATCAAGAACACCTTTGAGCGCCTGGGCATCCCCGAGGCCGAGCGCAGCTACCTGGCAGGCGTCGGCGCGCAGTACGACTCCGAACTCGTCTACCACAACATGCAGGACACCGCGTCCAAGATGGGCATCGTCTACTCCGGCATCGAGGAGGCCCTGCACGATCCGCAGTGGGAACCGCTCATCCACGAGAAGTTTATGACGCTCATCCCGCCCACCGACCACAAGTTTGCGGCCCTGCACGGCGCCGTATGGTCGGGCGGCTCGTTTGTCTACGTGCCCAAGGGCACCAAGCTCGATTTCCCGCTGCAGAGCTACTTCCGCCTCAACGCCAAGGGTGCCGGCCAGTTTGAGCACACGCTCATCATCGTCGAGGACGATGCCGACCTGCACTTCATTGAGGGTTGCTCCGCGCCCAAGTACAACGTGGCCAACCTCCACGCCGGCGCCGTCGAGCTCTTTGTGGGCAAGCGTGCGCACCTGCGCTACTCGACCATCGAGAACTGGTCCAAGAACATGTACAACCTCAACACCAAGCGTGCGCGCGTGGACGAGGACGGCGACATCGAGTGGATCAGCGGCTCCTTCGGCAGCCACGTGGGCTACCTCTACCCCATGAGCGTGCTCAACGGCCGCCGCGCCCGGTCGAGCTTTACCGGCATCACCTTTGCCGGCGCCGGTCAGAACCTCGATACCGGCTGCAAGGTCGTGCTCAACGCGCCCGATACCTCGGCAACCGTCGAGACCAAGGGCATCTCCAAGAGCGGTGGCATCCAGACCTTCCGCAGCTCCATCGTGGCCACGCCTAAGGCCGAGGGTTCCAAGGCAACCGTAAGCTGCCAGTCGCTCATGCTCGACGACCAAAGCCGCTCCGACACCATCCCCGCCATGGACATCCGCGCCAAGTACGTCGACATCGGCCACGAGGCCACTATCGGCCGTATCGGCGACGATAAGGTGTTCTACCTGATGAGCCGCGGCATCTCGGAGGAAGAGGCCCGCACCATGATCGTCAACGGCTTTGCCAACCCGGTCTCCAAGGAGCTGCCGCTTGAGTACGCCGTCGAGATGAACAACCTGATCAAGCTCGAGATGGAAGGAGCGATCGGATAATGAAACAGGAAACCAACACCGCTGCCACCACACTCGAGCAGGTCAACGCGATGCCCGCAGCAACCTGGGGCTGGTTGAAAATGAACCAGACCAAGCTCGAGCTCTCTGACGAGCTTGCCGCCGCTCCCGCCGAGACCGTTAAGGTTGAGGGCTTGGACGAGCAGTTTGCTGGCGTGGCAGACGCGTTCGACGCCGCCATGGACGCCATGGCCGAGCGCTTCCCCGAGCGCCGCGCCTCCGCCCCGGGTGATGCCGCCGACCGCGCCCGTATCACGCCCGAAACCGAGCTCGACGTGCCCGCCACCTCCGTCTACCAGGCCGGTGCCATTAAGCTGGAGGAGGAGCTCTCCCCCGCTGAGGCCTTCGAGACTGGCATGGGCGAGGCTGCCTACACCTACCTGGCCGACCACGCCACCAAGCGCGTCGTCATCGATGTGCCCGCATACAAGCACGCGACGGTTGCCGTGCGTGTGAGCGGTGTCGATGCCGCCGCGGCCATCGCCGCCATCGACGTCGTCGCCCGTCCCCAGTCGACGCTCGACCTGCAGATCGCCCTGGACTCCCCCGTTGCCGGCGAGGGCGTCGTGGGTTCCGTGCTACGCGTGTGCGCCCACGAGTACGCCACCGTCAACGTGGCCTGCACGCAGACGCTCGACGATAGCTGGATCGCGCTCGACGACACCGGCCTGTTCCTGGACGAGGGCGCGCGCGTCAACGTGCAGCACACCGTCTTGGGTGCTGGCGCCAGCGCCACCGGCCTTGCCGGCGACCTGCTGGGCGATACCGCCAAGGTCACCATCGATACCGATTACCTGGGCGCCCGCGAGCAGGTGCGCGACTTTAACTACGAGCTGCGCCACCGCGGTCGCAAGACCGAGTGCGAAATCGACGCCAACGGCGTGCTGACCGGCACGTCCAAGAAGGTCTACCGTGGCACCATCGACCTCGTGCACGGCTGCAAGGGTGCAACCGGCACCGAGCGCGAAACGGTGCTTTTGGCCAACAAGGGCGTCGACAACAAGACCGTCCCCGTCATCCTCTGCGACGAGGACGACGTCGCCGGCAACCACGGCGCCACCATCGGTCACGTCCGCGACGAGCAGCTGTTCTACCTCGCCTGCCGTGGCCTTGACCAAAACGCCGCCGAGGACCTGTTCATCCGCGCCAAGCTGGAGGACGCCGCGCTTTCCGCCACCGACGAGCGCACCCGCGCCGCCGTCGTCCGCCTAGGCAACAACCTGATCGACAACTTTGAAGAGGAGCTCGCATGATCGACACCGAGCACGTTAAATGCGATACCTGTACTGCCCCCGAGCCCATGGAGCTCGACGCCAGCGACGAGGCTTCGCGCTGCTGGCCCACCGTGGACATCGAGACCAACCCCTACAAGGGCCAGTTCCCGCTGTTCCAGCAGCACCCCGAGATCGCCTTCCTCGATAGCGCCGCCACCGCGCAGCGCCCTGCCTGTGTGCTCGACGCCGAACGCGACTTCTACCAGCGCATGAACGCCAACCCCCTGCGCGGCCTGTACTCGCTGTCCGTCGAGGCCACCGACGCCATCGCGAAGGTCCGCCAGCAGATCGCTGACCTCATCGGCGCCTCACAGGCCAACGAGGTCGTCTTCACCCGCAACACGAGCGAGTCGCTCAACCTGGTCGCTAAGAGCTTTGCGCCCACAGTGCTCGAACCGGGCGACGAGGTCGTCATCACCATTATGGAGCACCACTCCAACCTGATTCCGTGGCAGCAGGTCTGCCGCGAAACCGGCGCCAAGCTCGTCTACCTCTACCCCACCAAGACCGGCCAGCTCACCACCGAGGAGGTTCTTGCCAAGGTGGGTCCCAAGACCAAGATCCTAGCCGTGGGACAGGTCTCCAACGTGCTGGGCGTCGAGAACCCGGTCAAGAACCTCGGCAAACTCGTGCACAAGTACGGCGGCTACCTGGTCGTCGACGGCGCGCAGTCGCTGCCGCACATGCCGGTCGATGTGGCCGACCTGGGCGCCGACTTCTTTGCCTTTAGTGCGCACAAGGCCATGGGCCCCATGGGCATCGGCGTGCTGTGGGGCAAGATGGACCTGCTCAACGCCATGCCGCCCATGCTTACCGGCGGTGAGATGATCGACTCGGTTACTGAGCAGGACGCCGTCTGGGCTCCCGTCCCCGAGAAGTTCGAGGCCGGCACGCAGGACGCCGCCGGCATCTTCGCCACGGGTGCGGCACTCGACTACCTGGTCAACACCGTGGGTTACGAGAACATCCAGGCCCGCGAGCAGGCACTCGTCCACTATCTGATGGGCGAGCTCATGCAGCTCGACTTTGTCCAAATCATCGGTTCCATCTACTGGGACAACCACCACGGCGTTGTGAGCTTTAACGTCAAGGGAATTCACCCGCACGACGTCGCGAGCATCATGGACATGGACGGCGTCTGCATCCGCGCCGGCCACCACTGCGCGCAGCCGCTGCTCACCTGGCTGGGCGTCGAGAACCTTGCCTGCTGCCGCGCCAGCGTGGCCTTCTACAACGACAAGGCCGACATCGACAAGTTCGTCGCCGGCCTGCATCACGTTTGGAGCACGTTCAATGGGTAATCTGTACACCTCCACCACGTTTATGGAGCACAACTCGCACCCCGACTATAAGTACGAGATGGATGCTCCCACGCACGAGCACGACGGTATCAACCCCAGCTGCGGAGACGAGCTCACCTTGCAGCTGCGTGTCGAGAACGATGTAATCGAGGAAGCCTCGTTTACCGGGCACGGCTGCGCCATAAGCCAGGCCAGCGCCGACATCATGGCCGACCTCATCACCGGCGAGACCGTCGAGGAGGCGCGTCGCTTGGCGGGACTCTTCCTCGCCATGATCCGCGGCGAGAAGCTCTCCGAGGACGACCTGGAAGACCTGGACGAAGCCGCCCAGCTCCAGGACATCTCGCACATGCCCGCCCGCGTCAAATGCGCCGAGCTCGCCTGGCGCACCCTCGACGGCATGCTCACGGGACAAAATAATCAGTAGTATTTGTCCCAAATCTTAAGAATTTTGTTGGCCGAATCGCTTGACAAGAGCGGTTCGGCCATGCTCTATTCCGAGCCCTCAGCCTGAGCCTTCACCCGCGCATAAGCGCGCACGATACGAGAGACGGTACTCTTGCTGATTCCCGTATAGCGTTCAATCTCGCGCACCGTGTAGCCGCCATCGTGCAGGGCGAAAATGATTCCGTCTCGCCGCGACGGTGCTACGGTCTTGAGTTCGTTGAGCGGCACGCCCAGGCGATTCGCCATCTTGTCGGCAAACGCACGCCGCTCCCACTCCGTCTCATCCATATCGTGAATCACCGGATCGGAACCATCGGGCATCGACAGGGAATAATCAAGAAACCCCTTGGCAGACTCAAAGAGCTCGAGCACGCAAGAAGGGTCGGAAAATCCCCTCGTCATATCGTTGTCATACGCTCGCAGATACTCGGCAAAGCTGCTCCACGGATAGCGCTCGATCAGGGCGATGCCCGCCTCCTGCGGATTAGCGTGAACATAGCGAATGGCGGCCATTAGATAACGGTCGGTATCGAGCGAGCGCCGGTCAAAACGGTTCTGGAACAGATGACCTGTGCGCCCCGTGCGTTTATTGAACCGCCGCGCGTACGTCAAAAGCAGCCGGTGCATCGCCGCGCTCATCGCGTCCTCGTAATCTGCCAGCACCAGATGCACGTGATTGCCCATAAGACACCAAGCGATAACCGTGACGCCTGCCTCCCGGCAGCAGTCGCGCATCAACTCCAAAAACTCCCACCGGTCTTCATCGCCCTCAAAGATGAGCTGCTTGCCCGTACCGCGGGCACAGACATGGTAAAAGCCGGTAACCGTTCTCCAAACGCGCTGCATGGCGCTCCCTTCGCCGGGATCTGCTTGCCATCCAATACAGCACGATTGAAGCGTGCCATCAAAACATCCACGCAAAACAATAGACTCGCGCGGCCAAAGGCAGTAAATAGGCGGCGAACGGCACCGTTGCAACAGGTCAGCCCCCGCAACGCATACAAGAGCTGACCAAAAGCTTGCCCAAGACGAACCCCCTCTACGGAAGTTCGCGACCATAGAACATAGAGTTAAACCGTTTCAATTAAAACTTCCGGACTTCTCGCTACGAAAACTGAGCCGTTCGCCGAATATTCCGTGCATTTCGCGGTATTATAGGGGCTGCATGTCATGTCCCTTTCGAAGGGTCGCCCGGCAATCGCCAGCCACGACCCCCAGACGGGACGCCAACACGATAGAGAGGAGAGGCATGCAGTACTCACAGGAAGTGGAGAACATGTGCCCCGTTGCCAAGGGTGCATACCACGGCCCCGCACCCATCCCCGAGGAGGGCAAGTGGGTCCAGGCTAAGGAGATTTCCGACATCTCCGGTCTTACGCACGGTGTGGGTTGGTGCGCACCTCAGCAGGGCGCCTGCAAGCTCACGCTGAACGTCAAGGACGGCATCATCGAGGAGGCCCTCGTTGAGACCATCGGCTGCTCGGGCATGACCCACTCTGCCGCCATGGCTTCCGAGATCCTTCCCGGTAAGACCATCCTCGAGGCCCTCAACACCGACCTCGTCTGCGACGCCATCAACGTTGCTATGCGCGAGATCTTCCTGCAGATCGTTTACGGCCGCAGCCAGACCGCGTTCTCCGAGGGCGGCCTGCCCGTGGGCGCCTCCCTCGACGACCTCGGCAAGGGCCTTCGCTCTCAGGTCGGCACCATGTTCGGCACCAAGGCCAAGGGCGCTCGTTACCTCGAGCTCGCTCAGGGCTACGTCACCCGCATGGCTCTCAACGACAAGAACGAGATTATCGCATTCGAGTTCCTGAACCTCGGCAAGTTCACCGACGCTGTCAAGGCCGGCAAGACCCCCGAGGAGGCCATCGCTGGCGCTATGGGCCACTATGGTCAGTGGGACAACGCTGCCAAGTACATCGATCCGCGCACCGACGAGGAGACTCACTCCGTCGCCAGCGTGTTCCCGGTTCACGAGTAGAAAGGGAGGGAAATAACTATGACTGTTACGTTCGAAGGTTACGAGCGCCGCGCTGACAAGATCAACAAGTGCCTCGCCGACAACGGCATCGCCTCCCTCGAGGAAGCTCTGCAGATCTGCACCGACAAGGGCTTCAACCCGCGTGAGATCGTCAACAACACCCAGTCCATCGCCTTCCAGAACGCCGAGTGGGCTTACACCCTCGGTTGCGCTCTCGCTGTCAAGCGTGGCGCCAAGACCGCTTCCGAGGCTGCCGCCATCATCGGCGAGGGCATCCAGGCCTTCACCGTTCCCGGCTCCGTCGCCGAGGACCGCAAGGTCGGTCTGGGCCACGGCAACCTGGGCGCTATGCTGCTCTCCGACGACACCGAGTGCTTCGCCTTCCTGGCTGGCCACGAGTCCTTCGCTGCCGCTGAGGGCGCTATCGGTCTGGCTCTGAACGCCAACAAGGCTCGTAAGAAGCCGCTGCGTGTTATCCTCAATGGTCTGGGCAAGGACGCCGCTCAGATCATCGCCCGCATCAACGGCTTCACCTACGTGAAGACCCAGTTCGACTACTACACGGGCGAGCTCAAGGTCGTCGAGACCATCCCCTACTCCGATGGTCCCCGCGCTGCCGTTAACTGCTACGGCTCCGACGACGTCCGCGAGGGCGTTGCCATCATGTGGCACGAGAACGTCGACATCTCGATCACCGGTAACTCCACCAACCCCACCCGCTTCCAGCACCCCGTCGCTGGCACCTACAAGAAGGAGCGCCTCGAGGCTGGCAAGAAGTACTTCTCCGT